>VGES01000017.1 GCA_016869765.1 Alphaproteobacteria bacterium | reverse complement strand
GCCGGCATAGCTCGGCGATCGAGTGTTCGCCGCGAAGCCCCGAGATCACAATCCGGATCTTCTCTTCCGACGAGTACTTCTTGCGGGTCTGGCGGCGGATCTCGCGGACATGCTGCTCAGCCGTGCCGTTCGGCGGCGTCTGTTTCATCGGTCTCATCCTCATCCCCTTCAACGGTGACGATGAGCCGAAAATCCTCCGCTAGCCAAACACATCAATCTGTCTCAGGGGTGCTGACGGGGAACACGACGAGAACGACCGGCCGGCCCGATGCGGCGAGCACCGTTCGGTCGATCGCCACCGATACCAGGCGGCCACGACCGTCGACGTGCGCGGCGAGAATGCGCCACGCGCGCACCATCTCGGTCGATTGCTCGATCGCGGTTTGCAACGCCGGAGTCCACCGTCGTTGCCAGATGTAGGCGTCGTGGGGCAACGCGACAAAGGTGAGGCTCGACTTCACGAGTCCTAACAGCGGCACGACCACGAGGAGCACGCGTACCCAGGTCGCCATCTTCGCATTCCTCACCGCACCGCCGAACGCATCATCGCCAAGCGTCGTGGCGGAACTAAGGCCAGCTAGTCTATGCGATGCGGTCTACGACTTGGAACACGGCCGCTTCTTTGGCGCCGTCCCGACGGTTGTCCGCCAATAGGCTCCGCGGCCACCCCAGCGCACCACTCACGCCGGCTGGACGCCGGCGCGGCGATCGCGCATTTCGATCCACCGCATGAGCGGAAGCGCCAGGACCACCATCCACGCCTTGCCGACGACCTGACCCAAGAGAAAGTCGAGATTGCCGAAGGCGAGCGAGAGGAAAATCACGCTGTCGACCACGAGGCCGACGATGCTGGAGGCGAACACCGCGAGCACAAGGCCGCGGCGCGCGAGCGGGGTGTAGACGGCGAAGTCGGCCAACTCGGATACGAGGAAGGCGGTCGCCGAGGCCAGCACCAAGGCGGGTGGTGCCACCGCGGCCGACAGCACGGCGCCGGCCAGGATCGCGCCCACCGACCACCATTTGCCCAGGCGCCGCTGCACGAGATCGCGCAGCACCAGGGCGAGCCCCACGGTGATCACCGCGGATGGCGCCATCAGGCCGGGCGCCACCGGTATCATGCATGGGCCGTCCGGCACGCACACGGTGCCGACGTTGCCGATCAGCCAATTCGAGGCAGGCACGCACAGGCCAAAGGCCAGGAGGTAGACGTAGCCCTCCCATCGACGCGACATAGGACGTACTCCTCGGACCGCGAACGTACCCGACCGCCCTAACCTAGCGCGCGGTTTGCCGCCGGGCCATCGGCTGCGCTAGGCTTTTCCAGCAACACGGGCGTCGACATGCCGGCCAAGAACGCGGCGCAGTGGCTCGAGCCGCCACGCGTACCGGAAACCCACTATGTCAGCGGGGCGGTGTACACCGACCCCGCGATCTTCGCCGAGGAACGCGAGAAGATCTTCTTTCGCACCTGGCGGATGGCCTGCCATGAGAGCGAGTTGCCGGCGCCCGGCGATTTCCGCACCTACGACCACGTCGGCATGCCGCTCGTCACGGTGCGCGGCAAGGACGGGCGGATCCGCACGTTCCTCAACGTCTGTTCGCACCGCGGCGCCACGCTGGTGCAGGAGATCGCCGGCAACGTCGAGCGCTTCGTCTGCTTCTATCACCTGTGGGCCTACGACACCGCCGGCACATGTATCGACATCCCGCGCGAGGACGGCTACGCCAAGACGGGCTTGCGCAAGGAGGACTGCGGACTGCGTGAAGTGCGGACCGAGACCAGGCTCGGGCTCGTGTTCATCAACATGGACGATGCGGCCGAGCCGCTCGCCGATTTTCTCGGGCCGGCGCTCGATCGCTTCGAGAATGTCATGTCTCACGGCAACCTCGAGGTGCTCCACTACAGCCGCCAGGTGCTGAAGGCCAATTGGAAGGCGTGGATGGAGACCAACGTCGATGCCTACCACACGTTCATGCACGTCGGTTTGCGCAAGACCCAGGTCGACACGACCCGGCGCATCACGGTTTATCCCAACGGTCATACCGGCGGCGGCGGACAGAAGATGACGTACGCGAATTACGCCGGGTGGGCGAACCGCGACCAGTCCCTCGCGCTCCCCGGGCTCGATGCCACGGAGATGCGCACCGTGCATCTGTGGCCCAATGCGCTCGTGCTGTCGCGCGGCACCATCATCCGCCTCGATACGATCGTGCCGATCGACATCGAGCACACCGTGGTCGAGTTCCGCGGCCTCGGGATGAAGGGCGACACGCCCGAGCAGCGCCGGCAGCGCAACAGCCACCACAACCAGTTCTGGGGACCGCTCGGGCGCAACATCCCGGAAGATGCCTTCGCCGCCGAAGCCTGTGCCATGACCTTCGGGCCCGGCGCGGCGCGTTATCAGACGATCGCGCGGCAGGAGAACCTCACCGCGCAGGACGATGCAGGGTTGCGCAACTTCTACGGCGAATGGAGCCGGCGGCTGGGCCGCCCCTACCACAATCCGAGCAACCGGACCTGACGGTGCTCGCGCCGCTGCATCGGCGGGCATTCTGGTACCTGCGCCACGGCGAAACCGACTGGAACCGCGACGGCCTATGCCAAGGTTCGACCGACATCACCCTCAACGAACGCGGCCTGGCCCAAGCCGAGCTGGCCGCCATGACCATCAATTGGACTCGCGTTCGCACGATCGTCACAAGTCCGCTGCGCCGCGCTCGCCAGACGGCGGACATCATGGCTGCGAAGGCAGGGATCGTTCCGCGGATCATCGACGACCTACGTGAGTGCGGCTTCGGTGTGCGCGAGGGCCATCCGTTCTCGGGCTGGTACGACGAATGGCGCACGGGCCGAACGATCCCTGACGGCGCCGAGAGTTTGTCCGCGTTCCTTGCCCGCGCCGCTCGCGGACTCAACGACGCGCTGCAGCTGCCCGGCCCGGTGCTGATCGTCGCACACGGCGGAGTCTATTGGGCGGTGGAACGTGCGGCGGCCCTCGTCGCACGTGATGCTGGGGTCGCGCGCCGCAGCGCCGTGCCCAACGCCACCCCGATTTGGCATGAACCGGCGGCCGACGGGCACACCTGGATACGCGCGCTTCCTTGGAAGACCGAGGACTACGATCGGATTGACGCGGAGACCGTATGAAAACCGAAGTCATCGTCGTCGAGAACGAGCGGGACCTCGATACCGCTCGCAAGCTTGTGGCGTCGCTCGGCCGTTCGAAACGGGCCAAGGACGTGGCTAGATTGCGTGCCCAGGCTCTGCTGCTCGAGGCCTACGAGGTGACCCGTTGGCCGCCAGCGCCTGTGTCGACCGCGGACCTCATCCGATATGTGATGGACGAGCACGGCCTAACCCCTGCGGATCTCGTTCCGATATTGGGAACACGCAGCCGGGTCAGTGAAGTTCTCCACGGTAAGCGCGGGCTCACGCTCGCGATGATCTGGCGGCTGCACAAGCGCCTTCGCGTGCCGGCGGACGCGCTGATCTCCGCTTCTGCGAAAGCCCCTTGACCGGCAGGACGTCCGTTCGCTTCGAACCAGTCGAGCGCGCGGGTGTCGACCGAGGTCACCGGTCGCGGCGATCAACGTCGATCTCGACCGAGAGCTCTTCCCACGTCGCCACAGGAAGCCGCGGTGGCGGGTTGCCGGTGCGCAGCGTCGGCGGCGTGAGCCACCCCTCGCGCACGCCATCCACGAGTTGGGCATCGGACTCGACTGGGCGCGTCGTCGTGCCTGGTGGCACCAGCTCCGCTACCACGCCGTTGCGGTCCGTGATCAGCACGGTCTCCCCCGACGCGACCATGCGGAGGTACGCGCCCAA
The DNA here is from genome assembly GCA_016869765.1 of Alphaproteobacteria bacterium. Taxonomy (GTDB): domain Bacteria; phylum Pseudomonadota; class Alphaproteobacteria; order SHVP01; family SHVP01; genus SHVP01. The sequence continues at coordinate 73,870 of VGES01000017.1, read as the reverse complement.
TCGGCGCCCGAGCGTCCTGACAGTGACGGTTCGCATCCTCTAGAAGTAGCGACCACCGCCATTGGCAACGAAGCGCTGCTGAAGCCGCTTTGGCCACCTTTCGCTCCATGGGCGGCGGCGCGGCGGGTTGTGGCCGGACCAACCTTGGGTTAAGACCGCCCACCCGTCCTGGATCGCGTATCGCCCGTGGATCGTTCACCGCACGAAATCGAACTCGTCGATGCCGCCGCCCCCAAGCCGGGCGCGATGGTCGAACTTGCGCCGGGGGTGTTCTGGCTGCGCTTCGAGCTGCCGCTCGGCTTCGATCACGTCAACGCCTGGGCGCTGGCCGACGACGACGGCTGGACCCTGGTCGACTGCGGCCTCGATACGCCCGAGGTGCGCGCGGCGTGGGAGGCGCTGCTGTCCGGCCCCCTCGCCGGACGGCGCGTCCGCCGCGTCGTCAACACCCACGCCCATCCCGATCATCTCGGCATCGCCGGCGAGTTGACGCGACGCACCGGTGCCGTGTTCTGCACCACCCTGGGCGAGTGGCTGCACGGCCGGGTTCGTCACCTGGAGGCGACCGCCGGATCCTCCCCGTCGGCGCGCGCGTTCCTGCATCACCACGGCGTCGCGCCCTCGACCATCGACCTCCTCGATCGCCAGCCGGTCGACATGTCGGCGTTCCATCGCGCGCTGCCGCCCTACGAATTTTATCGCCTGAGCGACCACGAGTCTCTGAAGATCGGCGGATCGCGCTGGCAGGCGATCATCGGCACCGGTCATTCGCCCGAACACATGGCGCTGTTCAACGACGAACGGCGCGTGCTGATCGCGGGCGACGAGGTGTTGGAACGCATCACGCCGATCATCGGCGTGTGGCCGAACGAGCCCGAGGCCAACCCGCTGCAGGCCTATTTCCGCTCGCTCGAGCGGTTCCACCGCCTGCCCGCCGACACCATGGTGTTGCCCTCGCACGGTCGGCCGTTTCGCGGGCTTCAGGCCCGCGTCCAGGCGACGGCCGAGCACCACCGCAACAGGCTAAAACGCATGCACGACCTGATCGGCGAGCCCGATAGCGCGGCCTCGGTCGCGGCCCAGGTCTTCCCGCGCGCCGCCGAACGCGGCCATGTGCGCCTCGCGCTCGCCGAGACGATCGCCCATCTGCAGTGGTTGACGACGGAGGGGCTCGCCGAACGGAGCGGCAGCCCCGGAGACGTCCGACGCTATCGCGCATGCGCGCCGTGGGACGACGTCCGTGTTCCCCGCCCCTGACCGCGATCAATCACCGCGCGTGCGGCGGCGAATCTCCTCGGTCATGGCACGCGGGGCCATCGGATAGCTCCACACCCGACCGACACCGAGCCCGAGCCGACGTTTCATCGCCACATGCCGTTCGGCGTCGAGCAGCGTGACCCCGACCGCGTCCATCACGACCGCGCCCGCGGCGTGGCGAATCCCCTGGTGGTAGAGCACTTCGTTCAGGATCCCTTCGGCCGGGATCAGGAGGTCGGCGCCCGCGGCAACCGCGACCGCCGCGGCTTTTTCGAACAACATCAGCAGCGGTGCCGGATGGGTCAGGGCCTCGTTCAACTCGCGCTCGGTGAGATCTTCGCCCAGCGGAAACAGGCCGGCGACCCGCTTCGCCATGTCGTGCCGCTCGACGACCTCGGAGAGTCGACGCGCGTACTTGGGCGACAGCGTGACGAGCGCGAACCGCTCGGCGAGGCCGCACGCGGCGAGAAACGCGCTCGCCGGCAGCGACAGCACCGGGATGTCGACCGCAGACCGGCACTGCCGCAGGTGGGGCTCGGAGAAGCTGCCGATGACGAACGCGTCGGCCCCCTGCTCGGCCGCCTGCCAGCAGGACTCGAGCGCCTCGTCCTGGATCAAGTGCTTGAGGTAGGGATAGGGGAACACGTCCCCCGGCACGAGCGCGCCGTAAGCCTCCGGCCGAACGCCCAGGAACGTGACCGTTGTGCCCGCGCTCACCACGGCCGCGGCGTGACGCTGCAACGCTTGGGCGTAGGCCGAGACGCTGCGGAAGTCCGTCATCGACTGATAGACGAGCCGGAGGGGCGAGGATGGGGCGGACATCGGAACTCCTGAGGACCTCACGCACGAGGATCGCCCAGCGTCCCATCCCGCGGCGACCGAGGCAATCCTCGGACAAGGCCCGCGTCATCCCGCCCAGTTTGCAAACCGCTGCCGGACAGCGACGGCCGCCGGCCGGGCGTAGCAGCGCGCGAGCCAATCGGCGACCGCGGGGAACGGCCTCAAGTCGAGCGTGCGGGCACGCGACGGCGACAGCACCCCGGCGACGTTGAGGTCGGCGACGGAGAAGTGTTCGCCAACGAGCCATCCTCGCTGCTGCAGCGTTCGTTCAAGCACGGCGAGCGACTGCGCGACGACCGGCCGGGCAGGCGCGGCGATGGCTGTCCGCAGCTCTTCCAACAGCCGGTCCTGCTGCACCCAAGGTTCGAGGTGCGCCTGCGCCCACAGCGTCCATTGCCAAGTCCTGGCCTCCCCTGCCGGCTCGCGCGGATAGAGCGGATCGTGGCCCTGCGCCCGGTATTTTTTCGCCAAGTAAAGGTTGATCGCCAGCGACTCGGCCACCACGACCCCGTCATCGTCGATTGTCGGGATCGCGCCGGCCGGATTGAGCGTCAGGAACGCGGGCTCTTTCAGCACCGGATCTTCGTAGGCATAGGGGATATGGGTGTAGGAAAGGCCGCACTCCTCGGCCATCCACAGGGTTCGCATGGTTCGCGACCGCGGCGAACCGTAGATCGTGAGTGCCATCGGGCACCATGGCGCGCGAGCGAGGGCTCGTCAACGGGAGGTGGCGATCGGCGATTGTTGGGGGCGAACGGAGCGCGGCGCTCTGCTATCACTCCGGGGCGATGAACGGTCCGTTCGATCCCGCCCTGCCGATCGCCGAGGTGCTGAGCCAAGTCCGCGAGACCCTGGCGCAGCACACCGCGCTCGTCCTGCAGGCGCCGCCCGGCGCCGGCAAGACGACGCAGGTGCCGCTCGCGCTCCTCGATGCGCCATGGCTCGGGTCCCGCCGTATCGTCATGCTCGAACCGCGGCGGCTGGCGGCGCGCGCCGCGGCGAACCGCATGGCGACACTGCTCGGCGAGGACGTGGGGCAGCGCGTCGGCTATCGAACACGACTCGATTCGAAGGTAAGCCGCCAGACCCGCATCGAGGTCGTCACCGAGGGCATCCTGACCCGCCGCCTGCAGAACGATCCGGCGCTCGAGGACGCGGGCGTGCTGCTGTTCGACGAGTTTCACGAGCGCAGCCTGCAGGCCGACCTCGGGCTCGCGCTCGCCATCGACGCCCAGCACAACCTGCGCCAAGACCTGCGGATTGTCGTCATGTCGGCGACGCTCGAGCCAAGCCCGATTGCCGCGCTCTTGGGTGGCGCGCCGGTGCTCGTCAGCACCGGACGGAGTTATCCGGTCGAGACGCGCTATCTCGGTGCCGCCGCCCAAGGTGTACGGATCGAGGCGCGCATGACCGAGGCCATCCTCCAGGCGCTGCGCGAGGAACCGGGCGACGTGCTCGCGTTCCTGCCGGGCGAAGCGGAGATCCGCCGCACCGCGACACTGCTCGGCGAACGCGCGCCCGCGCCCGATTGCCGCGTGATGCCGCTCTATGGCGCGCTCGACCGCGCGCAACAGGACGAGGCGATCCGCCCCTCGCTCCCGGGCAAACGCAAGGTGGTGCTCGCCACCGCCATCGCCGAAACCTCGCTCACCATCGAGGGTGTGCGCGTCGTGATCGATTCTGGCCTGTCGCGCCAGCCGCGCTTCGACCTGCGTTCGGGCATGAGCGGGCTCGAAACCGTGCGCGTCTCGCGGGCGGGCGCCGAGCAGCGCCGCGGCCGCGCCGGCCGCACCGGCCCCGGCGTCTGCTATCGGCTATGGGCCGAGCCCGAGGATCGCGGCTTGCGGCCATTCGATCCGCCGGAAATCCAGGGCGCCGACTTGGCCGGCCTGGTGCTCGAACTCGCCGCCTGGGGCACGCGCGATCCGCGCGCGCTGGCCTGGCTCGACCCGCCGCCGGCGGTGGCGGTCGAACAGGCGGGCGCCCTCCTCCGCGATCTCGAAGCGGCGGACGATTCCGGCGCGATCACCACCCATGGTCGGGCGATCGTCGCGTTGGGCGCGCATCCGCGTCTCGCCCACATGATGGTGCGCGGTCGCGAGCACGACATGGGCGGCGCCGCCTGTGATCTGGCCGCGCTGTTGTCCGAGCGCGACGTGGCCCGCACATCCGGGTTCGATCGCGACGCGGACCTGACGTGGCGCCTCGAGGCGATCCGCCACGACCGCGCTCCCCCTGCGGGTTACACGATCGACCGCAACGCCGTTCGCCTGTGCCGACGCGCGAGCGAGGACTGGCGGCGACGGCTCCAGGTGAAGGGCGACGGGAACCCCGATGTGGGCCTCCTGGTGGCGCTCGCCTACCCCGACCGGGTGGCGCAACGGCGCGGCGCCGGCTTTCGTCTGCGCAACGGCCGCGGCGCCGTGTTGGGCGAACGCGATCCCCTCGCCCGCGAACCCTACATCGCGATCGCCAGCCTCGATGACGGGGCGCAGAACGCGCGGGTGTTCCTGGCCGCCGCGATTGCCGCGACGACGATCGAGGCGCTGTTCGCGTCGGCCATCGCCGAGAGCGAGATTGTCGAATGGGACGAGCGCACCGGCGCTGTCCTGGCGCGCCGCCAGCGCCGCCTGGGAGCGCTGGTGCTCGACGACAAGCCGCTGAACGAACCTTCGCCCGAGGCGATCACGTCGGCCCTGATCGAGGGGTTGCGCCGCGCCGGCGCCGCGGCCCTGCCATGGAATGACGAGGCACGCGCCTGGCAGGCGCGTGTGCTCTTCCTGCGCCGCCACGACCCGGAGGGCCACTGGCCCGATGTCCGTGATCCGGCGCTGATGACGAGTCTCGCCGACTGGCTGGCGCCGTTCCTCGGCGCGGCGCGACGGCTCGCCGATATTGCCCGCGTTTCGTTGCTCGACGCGTTGTCCGCCCGGCTCGATTGGTCGCAACGCCAGCGCCTGGATCGGCTGGCGCCGACGCACCTCACGGTGCCCTCGGGCTCGCACAAGCGCCTCGACTATGCGGGCGAACGGCCGGTGCTCGCGGTCAAGTTGCAGGAGATGTTCGGCGCCACGGCCACCCCCAGCGTCGTCGATGGTCGCGTGCCGGTGGTCCTGCATCTGTTGTCGCCCGCCGGGCGTCCGGTGCAGGTCACCCAGGACCTGGTCAATTTCTGGCGAACCGGCTATCCGGCGGTCCGCGGCGAGTTGCGCGGCCGTTACCCGCGCCATCCCTGGCCCGAGAACCCGTTTTCCGCCCCGCCGACCGCCCGGGCCAAGCGCCGTCCGCGCTGAGATTCGGCCGATTCTGCGGCCCGACACCCCCTTGTAACTTCGGGAGGGAACCCTTATTTCTGTCGGCGACTACCGGCGTTTTGGCCTGATTGCCGACACTGCGCCCATGGCGCCCAAGCACTCTCTCCAAAAACCCGAGTTTGATCCCCTCGTCGGTCGAGTACCGCGGGGGCCTGAGGCGTACTAACGGAGAACGATTGATGGCTACTGGAACTGTGAAGTGGTTTAACCCGGCGAAAGGCTACGGCTTCATCCAGCCGGCCGACGGTGGTAAGGACGTGTTCGTCCATATCAGCGCGGTCGAGCGGGCGGGGCTCGGGCGCCTGACCGAAGGACAGAAGGTGAGCTTCGACATCACCAACGAACGCGGCAAGCCCTCCGCGGCGAATCTGAAGTCGGCCTGAGCGCTACTTCACACCGAACGGCGGCCCAGCCGTCGTTTGTTCGAAAGACAAAATTCAAGACCCTAAGAGAAAACCAAGGAGAGTGAGCGATGCCCGTAGGAACAGTGAAATGGTTTAACCCGGCCAAAGGTTTTGGGTTCATCCAGCCGTCGGACGGCGGCAAGGACGTGTTCGTGCACATCAGCGCGGTCGAACGCGCCGGGATGGGCAGCCTGAACGAAGGTCAGAAGGTCAGCTACGAGATCACGACCGAACGCGGCAAGTCCGCGGCGACCAATTTGAAGTCGGCCTAGAGCCTACTTCAGCGTTACGAAACGGCGGCCGCAGGGCCGCCGTTTTTGTTTTCTAGTCGGTCAACACGAGCGGGGCCTTCGCGATCCTTCCAACGCCGACCGGATGTCCGAACCCGCTTTCGAGCCGAGCTATGGTCGGCTGCACTCGGCTCCGCTCGCCCCCTCCGTTCGACCGTCGCTCCGCTCCGGTCTCACCGCCTCCCCCGTTCCGGGGGAGGATTCCTTGAACTCTCCCCCTGCAAAGCGAAGCGGCGCGGGGGGAGTAAGAGGGGGGCCGCGAGTGGGAAATGGTTTCGGCGAACAGCCGGGCGCAACCCCCTCCGCTCGCCCCCTCCGTTCGACCGTCGCTCCGCTCCGGTCTCACCGCCTCCCCCGTTCCGCGGGGGAGGATTCCTTGAACTCTCCCCCCGCAAAGCGAAGCGACGCGGGGGAGTAAGAGGGGGGCCGCGTGCGAGAACCAGTCTTGGCGAGCACCGGACACGCAACCCCCTCCGTTCGACCGTCGCTCCGCTCCGGTCTCACAACCTCCCCCGCAGGCGGGGGAGGATCCTCAGGTCTTCAGAAAGCGCGCCACCGTTTCGATGAACAGGGGCGCCTGCTCGGAGAACGGTTTGTGACCGCAGCGATCGAACAGCGCCACGGTCGCCTTGGGCAGGCGCTTGGCCTCGGCCTCGACCACGCGCCAGTCGGCGCGCGGATCGTCGCGACCGCTGATCACCAGGGTCGGCACGGCGATCTGTTCCAGCCGGGCGTAGACCTGGTGCGCCGGCTGGTTCGCCGATTCGCGCAGGCCGTTGGTCGTGTACTGGAACATCTCGACCCGGCCCGGCAGCCCGAAGGCCGTGAGCTGCGCCAGGACGATCTCCTCGAACACGTCGCTCTTGTCGAAATTGGAGCCGACGTTGCGCTTGCGGATCGACTCCCGCGATGGATTGGTCAGCGCCGGCAACTGGTTGGCCGCGGCGTCCGACACCGACCCGCCCTTCTTTTCGGGCGGGTGGAACACGGACGAGGAGCCGACCAGGATCAGCTTCTCCATCGCCTTGGGTCGCTCGAAATAGAGCAGCGCCGCGATCAACCCGCCGAACGAGGAGCCGGCGACGACGTAGCGGTCGAGTTCGAGCGCATCGAGGAACCTGAGCAGATGGCGAAGTTGGAAACGCTGTGGCGTCTCGCCAGGGCCGGGCGCGACATAGTCGGCAAAGCCGTGACCGATCAAATCGGGCGCGTAGACGCGGGCGTGCTGCGCCAGGGCCTCGATCACCCGCACCCACGTGTCGGCCGCCGCGCCGCCACCGTGAACCAGCACGAGATTCGGGCCAGCGGTGCCCGCCACGTAACAGCGGGTGCGCACGCCCCCGCCGAGATCGACGAACCGAACCTGCATGCCCTACCCCTGCCAGGCGCCGTGGAACGAAAGATTGAGCAGCGTGCCGTCGGGATCGCGCAGGAACATCTCCCACACCTCGTCCTTGATCGGGAGGACGAGCTTCGTCGGTTCGCTGATGATGGCAACGCCGAAGGCCCGGAGTTTGGGCAACAGCGTCTTCAGATGATCGGTGCGAATCACCAGACACGGCTCGCCGATCGTGACGCCGCGCGCCACCGGCTGTATTGGCAGTGGCGGCCTGGCGCCGATCGCCTCGGCCAATCCGATGTTGCCGATCGCGGTATCGCGCGCCCGCAGGATGACGACACGGATCGCCTCGCACGGCTGACCGAGTATCTGGCTCGCGCCGGGGTTGGGAATCCGGTTGTCGATGAAGACGGCGAGGCCCATCAGGTCGCGATAGAACGCGAGGGCGCGCTCCATGTTGCGCGTGAAGATCGTCGTGCGGGACACCGGGTCGAGCAACGCGGTCATCGCGACTCCCCGTACAGGTGGCAGGCCACCCATTGGCCGGGAAGCTCTTCGCGCAGGACCGGATCGGCGGAACGGCAGACGTCCATCGCCTTGGAGCATCGCGTATGAAACCGACAGCCGGGCGGCGGGTTGATCGGCGACGGGACCTCGCCCCCGAGAAGCGCGGTGCGATCGCGGTCGCGCGGGTGCGCCGGCAGGGCTGCGGCGAACAGTCCTTGCGTGTAGGGATGCAGCGGATTGGTGCGCAGCTGTTCGCTCTCGGCCCGTTCGACGACGCGCCCGAGGTACATGACCGCCACCGTGTCGCTCACCGTCCACACCGTCGCGAGGTGATGGGCGACGAAGAGATACGAGAGCCCGAGTTGCTCCTGCAGATCCTTGAGCAGGTTGATGATCTGCGCCCGAATCGAAACGTCGAGCGCCGACACCGGCTCATCGAGCACGATCAGGCGCGGTTTCAAGGCGAGCGCGCGGGCGACCGCGATGCGCTGACGCTGACCGCCGGAGAACTCGTGCGGATACCGTTCGGCGTACTCCGGCCGCAGCCCGACCTGATGCAGGAGTTCGCCCACCTTCACGCGCGCCTCGTCACGGCCGATGCCGTTGACGCGCAGCGGCTCGGCGATGATCGCCCCCACCCGCATGCGCGGGTTGAGCGAGCTTTGCGGGTCCTGGAATACGGCTTGGACGGAACGCCGGTACTCGGCGCGGCCAGCCGGGTCGAGCGCGGCGATGTCGCGGCCTTCGAACAACACCCGTCCGGCCGTCGGGCGTTCGAGGGCCAGGATCAGCTTGATCGTCGTCGTCTTGCCGCAACCCGACTCGCCCACGAGGCTGAGCGTCTTGCCCGCCCGCAATTCGAGCGAGATGCCGTCCACGGCCCGGACATGCCCGACCGTGCCGCCGAGGAGCGAGGCGCTGCGCACCGGAAAGTGTCGTTGGGCGCCGTCGAGCGCGATAATCGGCGTGTCGCTCATACCTTCCAGCACCGCGCCATGTGGTCGCCGCCCGCCGAGACCTCCGGCGGTTCTTCGTTGAAACACCGCGAGTCGGCCATCGCGCAGCGCGGCGCGAACGGACAGGCGGGGAGCTTCTCGTGCAGCACCGGGGGCTGCCCGTCGATCGCCGCCAACCGGCGCTCGCGCCGATCATGGCGCGGGACCGACGCCAACAACGCCTTGGTGTAGGGATGGCGCGGATCGTCGAACAAACCCTCGACCGAGACGAACTCGACGACGCGGCCCGCGTACATCACGGCGACGCGGTGACACATCTTGGCGACGATGCCCAGATCGTGCGTCACGAAGATCATCGACACGCCGCGTTCCTCCTGGACCTCGCGCAACAGATCGAGGTACTGCGCCTGCACCGTTGTGTCGAGCGAGGTCGTCGGCTCGTCGGCGATCAGGAGATCGGGCTCGCACGACATGGCGATGGCGCCGACCACCCGCTGGCGCATGCCGCCCGACATCTGGTGCGGAAAGTCGCGGACGCGAACCTCCGGCACCGGGATGCGCAGCAGGCGGAGCGCTTGGATCGCCTTGGCCCGGATCGCCTCGCCGACCAGCGGCTGATGCAGGCGCACCGGCTCGTCGACCTGGTTGCCGATGGTGTAGACCGGATTGAGCGACGTCATCGGGTCCTGCAAGATCATGGCGATACGCTTGCCGCGGATCTGGCGCATCTCGCGCTGCGACTTGGCCGCCAGATTCTGGCCGTCGAACAGGACCTCGCCGCCGACGATGCGCCCGCCTGCCGGCAACAACTGCAACAGCGAAAGGCAGGTGATGCTCTTGCCCGAACCCGATTCGCCGACGACGCCGAGCGTCCGTCCGCGCGCCAACGTGAAGCTTACGCCGTTCGCCGCCTTGACCTCGCCCCAGCGGGTGAAAATCGAGACCTTGAGGTCGCGTACGTCGAGCAGTGGGTGCGTGATCGCGTCCATCTAGAGCTGCCGCAGCTTGGGATCGAGGCGATCGCGCAGCCAATCGCCGAACAGGTTGAAGGTCATGACCGTGAGCAGGATCGCCATGCCGGGGAAGAATGCGATCCACCACCGCGTCGCGATGTAGTTGCGGCCGTCGGCCACCATGCTGCCCCAGGCAGGGGTCGGCGGTGGCACGCCGGCGCCGAGGAAGCTCAGCGCCGCTTCGACGACGATCACCGTGCCCAGTTGCAGCGTCAGCATGACCATCGCCGTGTTGACGATGTTGGGGAAAATATGCCGCGCGATGATCCAGGCGTTGGAGGCGCCGGCGACGCGGGCGAGCGCGACGAAGTCGCGTTCCTTGAGCGACAGCACCTCGGAACGGACGACGCGCGTGTAACGCGACCACAGGAGCAGCGCCAGGGCGAGGATCAGGTTGCCGAACGACGGCCCGAGGGTGACGACGAACAGGAGCGCGACCAGCAGCAAGGGCACGGCCGACGTGGCGTCGGTGAGGCGCATGATCACGGCATCCACCACCCCGCCCATATAGCCCGCGACCATGCCGAGCAGGATGCCGACCGACCCCGCGACGCCCACGGAGAACAACCCGACGAGCAGGGATATCCGCGTGCCGTGGATGATGCGCGAGAGAATGTCCCGCCCCAGGGCGTCGGTACCGAGGATGAACTGCCAGCTGCCGCCCTCCTCCCACACCGGGGGGCGAAAGCGGAAGCGCAGCCCCGCGACGTTGGGATCGTGGGGCGCGACCAGATCGGCGAACAACGCGGCAAATACGATGAGCGCCAGGAACAGGATCAGCGGCAGCGGCGGCAAGCGACGCCGACGCCGGGCGGCGAACCACGCCAAAGGGCCACGAACGGACGTCGGCTTGTCAACGGCGGCCAAGGCGAATCCTCGGATCGATGGAGGCATACAAGAGATCGACGATCAGGTTCATGCTCATGACGATGACCGCGATCATCGTCGTCACGCCCTGGATCAGCGGAAAGTCGCGGTTGACGACGGCATCGACGGCGAGCGTGCCCATGCCGGGCCAAGCGTAAACGGTCTCGACCACGACCCCCGCCGTCACCAGGAGCGCGAAGTATTCGCCGGCAAAGGTCAGCACCGGAAGGATCGCGTTCTTGAGCGCGTGCTTGGTGATCACGCGCCACTCCGGGACGCCCATGATGCGGGCCTTCTTGACGTAGTCGGAATCGAGCACGTCGAGCATCGAGGAGCGCAGGAGCCGGGTCATGCCGGCGAGCGCGAACACGCCGAGCGCAAACGACGGCAGCACCATGTGGGCGAAACCGCCGTACCCCGCCGAGGGCAACCACTCGAGGCGCACCGAGAACAGCTGGATGAGAATGAGCCCGATCCAGAACGACGGCGCCGATTGGCCGATCACCGCCAGCGTGCGGGCGATCCAGTCGATCGGGCGGCCGCGGTAGACCGCCGACAATACGCCCAGGATCAACGCCGCGACGATCGCCCACGACATGCCGATCAGGATCAGCTGCACCGACGCGAGCCAGCGTTCGGCAATCAGGTCGATGACGGGATCGCGCAGTCGCAACGACTCGCCGAAGTCGCCCTGCAGCATCTGCCCCAGCATGTCGAGGTACTGGACGATGAGCGGCCGGTTGAAACCGTAGATTTCGCGCAGACGATCGACGTCGTCCTGGCGCGCATCCATGGGCAGCAGGAACATGACCGGGTCGCCCAGGACCCGCGACAAGAAGAAGATGATCGCCGACAGCAGGAGCAGCGTCAGCAACGCTTGAAACAATCGCTCGGCGACGTAGCGGGTCATCGGGACGTTCCCCCAAGCGCTCCCCTCACCCGCACGCTTCGCTCGCTCCCTCTCCCCGGAGGGGAGAGGGAGGGTGAGGCGCGGGAGGGAGCCTCCCGCGGGCCGGGGGCAAACGAGGGCTAGCTACGACGGCCGAGATACTCGTAGCGCATCGAGATGTTGGGCCAACCTTGAGTCGGTTCCCAACCTTCGATGTCGCGCCGCGCGCCGTACAACGCACCCGTGTTGAACAGCGGGATCAGCGTGTAGGTCTCGCGGAAGTCGCGCGCCAACTTCTGGAACGCCGCTTCGCGAGCCTTCGGATCGAGCACGTCGTTGGCCGCGTTCCACTCCGTGTTCCAATTGATGTTGGCGACCTTGTTGCGCCCGTCCGTGGTCATGTAGTTGTTGAGCTTGCCGATGGCGAAGTCGGTGCGACCGGTACGCAAATTGTACGCGTCCCCGAGCGCCCCTTCGGCCCGGCTGTAGATCTGCGGACCGAGCGCCCCGAAGTCGGTCTGCTGGAACGTCACTTCGACGCCGATCGCCCGCCAGTAGTCGGCGATGACCTCGGTGGCCTTCGGGAACCATGGCGCACCGGCGAGCGGCATCGCCCACAGCTTCTGCTTGAAGCCGTTGGGATAACCCGCTTCCGCGAGCAACCGCTTCGCGCCGGCCGGATCGAACGCCGTGCCGTTGGCCTTCTCCCAAGCCTCGTCGTAGCCCAGGCCCCCTTGGAACGTCAGGAAGGCGTTGATCAGCTGCCCGCGCTTGTCGAGCATGATGTCGAGCAGTTCCTGGCGGTTGATCGCCATCGCGAGCGCCTTGCGTACGCGGACATCGGCCGCAGGAACCTTGTTGTCTTTGGCCTTCTGTTCCCAGGCGCCGATGAAGCTGATGAACGCGACATAGGCGTTGGGAATCTCGAAGACCTGACCGCCGTGCCCGACCACGGTCTTCGCGGCCTCGACGTCGACTTCGCCGATATCGGCCTCGCCACGCTGCAACATGGCGACGCGCGTCGCTTCTTCCGGGATGCGCGAGATGCGTAGCTTCTCGAACTTGGGCACCGGTCGATAGGCGTGCGCCGTAACGCGATCGAAGTGCATCGAGGCGCCCTTCTTGCGATCGACGATCTTGAATGGGCCGGTGCCGATCGGCATGTCGGCGAACTTTTCGGTGCCGAGGTCGTCGGTCGCCTTTTTGGGCGTGATGCCGCCGATCGTCGTATCCGAGGGCGTCAGTTTGCCGAAGAAGTCGGCGTCCGCTTTCTTCAGGGTCCAGACCACGGTCATCGGATCCGGGGCCTGCATCGATTCCGTCAGGCCGGCAATTTCGCTCGCGAAGATTCCTTGCTTCGACTTCGGCAATCGCACCGTGAAGTGATTGATGACATCGGCGGCCGAGAAGTCGTCGCCGTTGTGGAACTTGACGCCGCGGCGCAGCTTGAAGGTGTAGATCTTGCCGTCCGGCGTTACGGTCCAGCTTTCGGCCAGCCCCGGGACCATCTGGCGGCGCGTATTGAGCGTTACGAGATGGTCGTAGAGCGGCAGTTGGTACGAGAACGAACCGACGCCGCCGTCGACCGCGTCGAGCGTTTCGGTCGCGAACGTCGACACCGCGATCTTGAGTTCGTTGGCCTGGGCGCGTGCTTCACCCGGCTGGAGCGCGATCGCGCTCACCCCGAACGCGAGCACGACCGGCAATCCGAGATACCAATCCTTACGCTGCATGTAGTCCTCCCCTGGAATGTGGCTTGGTGATCGACGCCCCGACGGGGCGGCCTCACCCTTCTTGTCCGGACCGGATGCTAGAGACACCCGCTCAACGCGTCAACGAACCGGCCGGGCGCAAAGGTGCAGAAAACTGCGTCTCACGCCGCGTAGGCCTGATCCTCGCCCCGCCGCGCTGCGACGGCGGCGAAGCCACCCGGGCGACGGACGAAAAACTCGAAGCGAATGCCGTCCGGATCGGCGATACAGACACTCCGTTTGTGCGGCAGATCGAGATCGGCAAGAATCTTTGCGCCGCGCGCCTTGAGCGCTGCCACCGACTTGGTCACGTCCTCGTGAGGCCACAGTTCGAAACTCACGTGGTGCATGCCGTTCACGCGCCCATCGCGCTCCGGTAGCAGGACGATGGAGTACGGGGCGGCCGATCCCGCGAGGTAGACGAAGGAATCCCCGGAACCGCGCTCGACCACGCGAAAGCCCGCGACATCGGTGTAGAACTGCAGCGACTGGGCGAAGGTGTTCGACACCATCACCGCGTGCGTAACCCGCATCGGGTGCAGCGGCGCCGCTTCGACCCGGCGAATCACGGCATTCGGGTTGTAGAAGGGCTCTTTGCTCGGCGATTTTTCGCCCGGCACCCACTTCACCGAGCGATGGAGATGCTCGCACTCCCCGCCCGTATACTGCCCCCGCCAGTCGAGTTCGTTGTCGGCATAGAACTGATGGCAACTCCCATCGCGGGCGAACAGGTAGTCGGAATAGGACGTGCCGTTGTTGGTGACCCGCGGCTTCATGCCGGCGGCGGCGGCCCGATCGTGCGCCTGCACGAGATCGTATTCGTTTTCGAGTTCCCAACCGAAGTGGTTGAGCCCCGGAATCGATCCGCGCCCCTCGGGCTCGTTCGGATCGGGAAACTTCTTGCGAACCGCGGCATGGCCCTTGGCCTCGACGATGCCGATGTCGTGATGCGTGTTGCCGTTCGAAAAGAACGAGGCGCGGGCCGAGGGGATGATCGCCGTGCGTTCGAAGCCGCAGATGTCACGCACGAAATCCTGGGTCCGCTCCATGTTGGAGACGAACAGATTGACGTGGCCGATGCGCCGCGTGCGGTAGTCGATTTTCGGCCCGGTGTCGGCCTCGGTCATCTTCACGGTCATTGGATCGTCCTTTCCCAGCGTTTCGTTTCAAAGCAGATCGCGCGGGATCGTGAAGTGCCAATCGCGCGCTCGTACACGTTTCTCGTTTTCGTACGCGTCAACCCCGATATCGACCAGGAAGTCGGTGGCGTTCGCGGCCATGCGAAACCGCGTCTCCGTTCGCGTCTTCCAGGTGTCGCGTTCGATCCGCCAGGTGATGTCGACCTCCTGAACCGCGGATAGAGGGTCGCCCTCGCGAAGCGCCGCTCGTTGCCGCCGCGTCATGCCATAGACCAACTGATTGTGCTCGAGCCTCGTAAGGCTGGTTTCCTCGGTGGTTATTTCCAGCAGACCCGTATCGAGGTGCTCGATGAGACGATCTCTGCGGTAGGACGGCCCGATCGAGCTGAATTGCGGCGGCGGAGCGGTTTCGACTCCGTCGAACTGGATCGCGGCGTCGTCGCTGCGCGGCCGACGGACAGGCAAGGAAAGACGGCTGCCGCCGCAGTCGACCGTGATCGTTGCCGGGTCGGGTGTCGGCCAGCACGTCGGCCAGTAGGAAGTGGAAATCGCCAGTCGGATGCGATGGCCGGGACGAAACGCGTAGGAGGCGAACTCGAGTTCGATCGTAATGCGATAGCGCCGCCCCGGTTCGAGCGCCTTCGGCTGGATGTTATCGTCGCGGTGGGTGAGGTTGAGGAGCGCGAAGGTAACACGACTTGACGCTCCATCCGGCGCGACGTCACACAGACGCACGCAAATGAAGCCGTTGCGCCGATCGGCCGCGAGATCGAGGGTCAGGGATGGCCGACCGACGATCTCGAGGCGCTCGCGCAAGGGCTCGCTGTCGAAACAGAGCGATTTGGCGTCATCGTCACGCTGATCGCCGGGCAGTTCGGGGCTGGGGCTGTAGGCGAGAAATGGGCTCCATTCGCCCGAGCGCAGGCCGACGCTCAGGACCGAGCGGTGCGAGAGCTGGGCCGGCTCCGGTGTGTCGCTCACCAACGCCCGCGGCGCGAGGTAGTAGGCAAGCGATTCGACGGCTGGGCTCGGCCACTCGCGCTCAGCGAGCCATCGCCCAGGATTGTCGCGATAGTAGTTCTTGGCGGGGATTCCCTCGGGCATCCATAGCCGCATCTTCGGCCATCGGAGAACGTCTTTGTTCTGCCCTTTGAGCCAATGGTCGAACCAGCGCAGGACCTCCTGCAGATAACCGATTGCCGGCCCCGGAACGCCGTCGTGCGGCCGCTTATGCCCCCAAGGGCCGACGATTCCAAACACCGGCGTCCGCGCACCGGCCACGATCGCCGTGTCGTGGGACGACATCACGGGTTCCGCTATTCCCGAAACGACGAATGCTGGCACGCCGAGTTCAGCGACCCGATGATTGACGGCCGAGGCGTTCCAGTACGAGTCGAAGCGTTGGTGAGCGATCACCTTGTCGACAATCGGCTCGAGACTGTCGAGGCGCTCGAACCAGCGGCGGCGCCAGGACTCACCGACGATCTGCGGATCGGGTGGACGAGATCGCATCGCCAGGAGCGTGACCAAGAAGGTCGGCAGATGGCGAGTGACCACGCCGCCGCGATGGAAGCGGTTGGTGACAAAGCCGCCGATCGCGATCGCCTTGAGTTCGCGCGGCTTTTCGTGGATCGCCGTATAGTAGGCGCTGATCGCGCCCCACGAGTAGCCTAACATTCCGACGTTGCCGTCGCACCACGGCTGGCGCGCGATCCAGCCGATCATTTCCGCCGTATCGGTCCACTCCGGCGCGTCCATGAAAGTCTGCATGCTGCCGGTCGACTCGCCGTTGCCACGAATGTCGGCACGCACACAGACGTATCCATGCCCCGCGAGATATCCGTAGATGCGTTCGTCGCCGAGGTACGTCATGGTGCCTTTGCCATAGGCGATGACGTCGAGAATGGCTGGCAGTCGCATCGTTCCGGGCCCGTCGGGCTGCCAAACCGTGATTGCGATCTCGGTCCCGTCCTTCAGCGGAATGACACCGTTTTCGGTCTTCGTGACCTTGTAGGGGAGATCGGTGACGAAGCGCGTTGTCGCCGAGATCGTCCCGGCGGCATAGCCGAGATATCGGCCTCCCGCGCCGACCTGGTCGCGCGCGGGAGGCGAGGAGCGGGCGGCGTCAGCCATCGAGGCTCATATCGTTGTAGATCAGCCACCGGTGGTGGCGGTTGAAATTGCGGACTCGCTTCGCGAGGCCGAACGTGTTGATGGCTTCGACCAAGTAGAGCGCCGGTGGATCCTCACGGTAGCGGGCCATCACCTCCTGTAGGAGCCGTTCTCGCCGGACCGGATCGAACTCCTGATTCGACGCGGCGATCACCTTCTGGATCTCTTCGTCGCAGGCATACACGGGTCGCGACAAGCACGAGAACGCAGTCCAGAACCGCGCCGCATCGACATACGGTTCGGCAAACCAAGAGAGGTTGTGCACGATCCCGTCCCAAGTGTTGGTCAGGCGCTTGCGCTGCCAATCGGCGAACACCACCTGCCGCATCTCGAGGTTGATGCCGACGCGGGCGAGATCCTGTCCGACCTGCTGGTAGAGTTCGGAGTCCCCGGTGAACGAGCCAACGGCGATCTCCGCCACACCCTTGAACCCGTTGGCAAAGCCAGCCTCGGCCAGCAACGCTTTGGCTCGCTCGGCATTCTGCGGGTAGGGTTGAAGCGCCGGGTTGAAACCGACGACACCCGGGCTCGCCCCCTGGCCGGCCGAGACCCTGGTCTGGCCTTGGAAGATGCCATCGGCGATCGCCTGTTTGTTGACCGCGTAGTTCGCGGCCTGTCGCACGCGGCGATCGTTGAACGGGCTATCCTTCTTGGCAACGTTCGAGAGCGCAAGCGACAGCATCTGATAGGCGGGTCCCACAACGACGGTGTACCCCGAGTCACGAATCCGCTTGATGTCATCGAAATTCAGATTGCCGGCCACGTCGATTTGGTTGGTGATCAGGGCGGCCGCTCGGGTCGCCGGCTCCGGCAGTCCGACGATTTCGATGCGCGGGATTTTGGTGGCCCGCCAGGAACCGCCATGCGCCGCAAGCGCAACCACTTCCCGCGACCAACTTTCGACGACATAGGGGCCGGTTCCCACGGGTGTGGCGACGAACTTATCGAATCCGAGGTCCATCCAAGCTTTCGGTGCCGGCGCCAGGACCTGCGAGAGGCGCTTCGGCAGGATCGGGTCTGGCGCCTTGGTCCGGACTTCGAGGGTGAGGTCGTCGACCGCACGGGCGCTGTCGACTCCGACCACGTCCGGCGCCGATCGCCAAGTCTTGCCCTTTTCGTCCTTGACGAGATACTCGATCGCCGACGCGAACGCCTGGGCGGTAAGCGGTTCGCCGTTTTGGAAGCGGATGTTGGGCCGAAGCGAGAAACGCCAGACCTGCCGATCCTCGGTGATCCGCCACTCCCGCGCGAGCTGAGCAACCAACTGCCCGCTCTCGTTAACGAGGACAAGCGGATCGAAGATCGCCGAACCGGTAAAAATGGTCGGCGTTACCGCAGAGTTGAACGGGTTGCCGCGATCGGTGGGCACACTGGGAATTGCTATTCGAAGCGTGTCGGGCCGCGACGACTGCGACTGCACCGGGGTGGCCGTTAGAAGGGGAACGGTCAGGCCAACGACCAAAAAAGAAAGAACCGACCTAGTGTTCATCTTTGCCTCCGGTTTTCGATCCTTCGGCGACAGCGGTCGAGGCAATGATCGCCTCCGGACCCTCGGGTAACGACGGCAACAAGAGCTGTGCCGCATTTTCGATGTGCTCCTCGGCCAACGCGCACGCCAATGCCGCGCGCCGTTCCAGCGTCGCCCGCATCAGGCGCTCGTGTTCGGCCAGTGTTAGCGCCGAATCCTGCGTTCTTTTTTTGAACGCCATCTCGAGATAGCGCCATGCTTGGGCGTACAGCGTTGCTCGCATCTGCAGCAGTCGCTTCGAAGGCGAACCAGAAACGAGGGCCGCATGAAAGGCGTTGTGACGAGCGATGCGCTCGTTGTCAGCGGAGCGCCGTTTGTCGCGTCGCACGACCCGCTCATAGCGCGCGAAGGCCGCGACAATGTCGGCTTCCCATCGGGCGCCACCCTGCTCGATGGCGCTTCGCAGAGCGGCCGTCTCGACCACCTTGCGGACCGCCACCAGGTCCAACAAGTCGCGCCGGTTCATGGATGCCACGCGAACGCCCTTGTGGCTCTCGGTCGTCGCAAGGCCGTCAGCGATGATCCGCGACAGGGCCTCGCGCAAGGAGCCGATGCCGGCGCCATAGCGGCGGCGCAACTCATCGAAACGGAGGCGCTCGTCCGGGGCATAGCCTCCGGCAATGATGTCGGCGCGGAGACGCTGGTAGACGACCTCGTTGATGGTCGCCACTGCCCCGTCGGTTGGGCCTATTCCGCGGTCGGTCGTCGCGGATTCCTGACGGGTCTTGGTCATGGCCTAGGGTACCAGATTTTCGAATGTTGCGGAGTCCGGGCCGGCGAATGCCGGCAAAAAAGGCTCCATCCTTAATGCAGCCGATGGATATTTTCGAAAATACCCGGGTTCCGCCGACCGCTGCGGCCGTGCCGCGAACCGCGGAAAATGCGTTGACCGAGGCCGACCGAACATCGATGCTCCGGGCCGTTCCAACGAGGTCGGCCGATGCCGAGTCTTTTTCGCACCCTCCTGTTCGTCCCCGGATCGCGGCCCGACCGCTTCGACAAGGCGGTGCAATCGGGCGCCGACGTGGTCGCGCTCGACCTCGAAGACGCCGTGGCGCCACCTGAAAAAGACATGGCCCGGCGCGGCGTGATCGACTACCTCGCCAGACCGTCAACCCACGGCGCGCGGCGTTTTGTCCGCATCAACTCGCCCAAGACCGTCCACGGCGTTCGTGACTTGGCGGCTCTACTGGAGGCCCCGGCCGGGCCCGATGGCGTCGTCATCCCGATGGTGGGATCGGTCGAGGAGGTGCGCTGGGTCGACGGGTTGCTCGGAGCAAGGTTCCCGGAAATCCGCCTGTCGGCGGTGATCGAAACCACGGAAGGGCTCGCCAACGCCGGCACCATCGCCGGCGCCTCGCCGAGGCTCGAGGCGCTCGGTTTCGGAGCCGCCGATTTCACCGCCGAGACCGGCGGCGAGCAAAGCTGGGACGGTCTGCTGGTGGCACGCAGCCAGATCGCGTTTGCCGCGGCCCGCGCCGGAATCGTCGCCACCGACGGCGTGTGGCTCGCGCTCGACGATGAGGCGGGCTTGGTCGCCGAAACCAGGCGCGTGGCCGAACTCGGCTTTCGCAGCAAGGCGACGATCCACCCCAAGCAGGTCGCGCCCATTCACGGGGCGTTGCGGCCGAGCGAGGACGACATCACGCGGGCCCGACGAATCGTCGAAGCGTTCGAGGCCGCCAAGGGGGGCGTGGTGACGGTCGACGGCCGCATGATCGATCTGCCGCTCGTGACCCGCGCGCGACGCACCCTGGCGTTGGCGGGCGGCTAGGGCGGTGTCACCACCGTCGACGGTCGCATGATCGATGTGCCGCTGGTTACCCGCGCGCGGCGAACGCTCGCCGCCGCCGGGCGAT
Organism: Alphaproteobacteria bacterium; assembly: GCA_016869765.1. Lineage (GTDB taxonomy): Bacteria > Pseudomonadota > Alphaproteobacteria > SHVP01 > SHVP01 > SHVP01. The sequence continues at coordinate 53,745 of VGES01000017.1, read as the reverse complement.
CGGTTTGATGCAAGGAACCATCCATGAGTTATGGCAGCAAGAAGGTCGGCCCCAATCGCTACCGTGAAGATCTCGGGCGCTACTACGACGACTTCACGGTGGGCGACGTCTACGAACATCGCCCGGGCCGCACGATCACCGAATCGGATCACATCTGGTTCTCGATCCTCACCATGAACACCCATCCGCTCCACTTCGACGCCGCGTACGCGCGCAAGAGCGAGTTCGGCCGCATGGTGGTCAACTCGAGCATGATTCTCTCGGTGGTGAGCGGCATGAGCGTGAGCGACACGAGCCAGAAGGCGATCGCCAACCTCGGCTGGGACAAGATCAAGATGCTGGCCCCGGTGTTCGCCGGCGACACGCTGTACTCGGAGTCGGAGGTGCTGGAGAAGCGCGAGTCGAAGTCGCGACCGACGGCAGGCGTCGTCCGAATCCGCACCACCGGTCGCAAGGAGGACGGCACCGCCGTCATCACCTACGAGCGTGTTTTCTTGGTGCCCAAGCGCGGGCATGCCGTCGGCGACACCGCCAACTACTAGGTTTCATCCATGACCCTCCCTCTTCCCCTCGCGGGCGTGCGCGTCCTCGCGGTCGAGCAATACGGCGCCGGGCCGTTCGGAACGCAGTACCTGTCGGACCTCGGCGCCGACATCATCAAGGTCGAAAACCCCAAGGAGGGCGACGTCGGCCGCCACGTCGGACCGTATTTCGTCGACGGCGCCCAGGACTCCGCGGCCAGCCTGTTCTTCCAGAGCAACAACCGCGCCAAACGTTCGCTCACGCTCGACCTCAAAAGCGCAGAAGGCCAGCGCGTGTTTCGCCTGCTGGTGAAGAACGCCGATGCGGTGTGTCACAACCTGCGGGGCGACGTGCCGGGCAAGCTCAAGCTCACCTACGATGACCTCAAGACAGCCAACCCGCGTATCGTTTGCGCGCACCTCACGGCCTACGGCCGCGACAACGAGCGGGCAACCTGGCCGGGCTACGACTACTTGATGCAGGCCGAGGCCGGCTACCTGTCGCTCACCGGCGAGCCGGACGGACCGCCGGCCCGCATGGGGCTGTCGATCGTCGACATGATGACCGGCCTGTCGATGTCGTACGGCTTGGTCGCCGCCGTCCTGTCGGCGCGCACCACCGGCCAGGGACGTGATGTCGACGTGACCCTGTTCGACACCGCGCTCTACAACCTGAGTTACGTCGCGCATTGGTACCTGGCCGCCGGCCACAACGAGCGGCGCCGGCCGCGCTCGGCCCATCCCTCGCTCGTCCCCTGCCAGCTCGTCAAGACCAAGGACGGCTGGATCTTCCTGATGTGCAACAAGGAGAAGTTCTGGGGCCGCCTGTGCGAGATCATCAGCCGCCCGGAATGGGCGAGCGATCCACGGTTTGCCACGTTCAAGGATCGCTTCGAGCGCCGTGACGAGGTGAGCGACATGCTCGATCAGGCATTGGCCGCACGCACGACCGACGACTGGATCGACCGCTTCGCCGGACAGGTGCCCGCGGCGCCGCTACGCGACGTCGCCGGCGCCCTGGAGAATCCGTTCGTCCGTCGCCGCGGGCGCATCCGCACGCAGAAACGCCCCGACGGCAAGACCGTGCAACTGCTGGCGAGCCCGATCCAGATGGCGGGTATGGCCTACCCCGAAGCGACTGCGCCCGAACATGGACAGCACACGGACGAAATTCTGCGCGAAGCCGGTCTCGCGACGAACGAGATCACTGCCCTGCGCAAGGCCGGCGTGATCTAGCCGGCGAGAAACGCCTTCACCAGGCGATTGAACGTCTCGGGGTCCTCGGAGAACGGCTTGTGGCCGCAGCCCTCCATGATCTCGTGGCGGGCCCCTTTGATGCGGCGGACGTTGGCGTCGACCACGTCCCATTTGGCCCGTGGGTCGTTGCGGCCGGTGATCACCAGCGTCGGCACGCTGATCGCTTCGAGGCGCGGAAACATCTGGTGTTCGGGCATCGCGGTCGCGCGCTGCAATCCTTCGATCGTGTAGCGGAAAGCCTCCTGGCGCTGGGGCCAGGCGAAGAACGTAAGCTGTGTCAGGACGATCTCCTCGAAGGGATCGTCCTTGCGGTGATTCGATCCGGTGTTGCGCTTGCGAATGGAATCGCGGCTCGGGTTCTCCAGCGCCTTGATCTGATTGTCGAAGACCGCCTGGTGGATTTCCCTGCGCTGATCGAGCGGGTGAAACACCGAACTCGAGCCGATGAAGATCAGGCGCTCGACCTGGTTCGGTCGCGCAAGGGCATGGAGTCCGACGACCAATCCGCCGAACGACCAGCCCGCCAGCGTGTAACGCGTGAGGCCGAGCGCATCGACGAAGCGCCCGAGGTGTTCGACCTGGAGTTCCTGCGGCGTCCTACCCCTCGGGTCGGGCCAGTCGGCGAAGCCATGGCCGAGCAGGTCCGGGGCGTAGACCGTGTGGCGCTCGGCCAACACCTCGATGTTGCGCACGTACGCATCAGCCGACGCCCCGCCGCCATGAACCAGGATCAGCGCCGGCCCCGAGCCGGCGACGTAGGTGCGGGTGCGATAGCCACCGAGATCGAGAAAACGAACCAACATGGGTGTCCGAGAGTTGCGAGGTCTCCCCGAAAGGAGGGAGAGAGAGAGCGTGCGACAGCCGGGCGAGCAGAGGGGTACGCCTCTTGGCTCGCTGCCCCTCACCCGCGCTGCGCGCTCCCTCTCCGCGGAGGGGAGAGGCTAGGGTGTGGGGCGCCGAGCGACGACCTACGCGTAGTGCTCGCCGTTGAGCGACTTCCAGACCAGATGATTGAAGTGGTGCGTGCCCTCCTCGCTCCACCAGGATGACGATTCGTCGGTCATCAGGCGGCCGCGGCGGAAGCCGAGCGACTTGATGCCCGACATCTGTTTTTCCATCGCCTCGCAATCCTGCGGCCATACCACATCGCGATAGTGATTCATGTGGCCGAGGTCGAACTCGTTCGGCGGGTCGTTCGGGCAGAAGTTGATCTGATAGCGGATCGACTGCTCGGGCCCCTGGGGCATGGCGTGCAGGATCTGGAAATTGGGCGGTCCTTGGCGCGACACGAACACAAGGTTCGGGAACATGAACCAGACGTAGATGTCGCGATTGGTGGCGTTGGTGATCGGGTACGGGAACTTCTCGGGATGCTTGTCCATCAACTCGTAGTTGCCGAGCGTCCTGTGCGCCTGCCAAATGCCCTCGATATGAGCGTCCCAGGTCTTGGTCGTGGTCGAGTCCCGGCGGCCCATCGACTGCGGATGGATGTAGGGACAGTGGTAGCACTCCAGGCCGTCGAGGATGAACTTCCAGTTCGCCTTGACCTGGAAGCCCTCGCGGCGCGCCAGCAACAGATCATCGAAGCCGACCACCGCATCGCGGAACCGCTGGAGCAGCTTGCCGCCTTGATCCATCAACGGCGCGGCCGAGTCGTCCAGGTTGACGAAGATCATCGGCCCGAGCATTTCGGTACGAATCTCGGGAACGCAGAAGTCCTCGTTATGGAAGTTCCGGACCACCTCGGACATCGGGGCATTCCGGAGGTTGCCGAACGTGTCGTAGGACCAAGCGTGGAACTTGCATGTGATCTGCAAGGCGTTCCCGCGCGTGTCCGGGTCGAACAGCGTGTGCCCGCGGTGCTGGCAGACGTTGTAGAAGGTTCGAATCTTGCCGTCCTTGGAGCGGATGACGAACAGCTTCTGATCCAGAATCTGGGTCGTGAAGTAGTCGCCGACGTTCTTCAGGTCGGCCACGAGGCCGACGTATTGCCACGTCTTGAACCAGATCTCGCGCTTCTCTTTTTCGTAGATCGCCGGGTCGTAATAGTAGTGTGGAGGCAGCGTCCACGAATCGAGCGGGTCAGCGGTGAATTTGCGTTCCCGTTTGGCGTTCTTCTTCAGTTCGGACAGCAACGGCATCGATCGGCTCCCTCGCCCCTGGAACAACGAGGCCGAAGCCTAGCCTGTACGTCTCGCCATGGTCAAAGGTCACCCTCGCCGCAGGGGCGACAAAGCCTCTGGCGGCACTCGGGTGTTGGCGCTAGGTCGCCAGCGACTACATCCTCCGGCCGTGACGCATCAGGGGGCCGAATTCATCGGGCGTCAGTTTGCCGTCCTTGTTCTTGTCGCGTTCGGCAAACATCTCCTGGCTTTCCTGCGTCCATTCCTGCTTCGTGATCTGACCGGAGCTGGAACGATTGACTCCTTTGAAGTGTCGCTCCATGCCGCGCCCGGGCGACGGACCACCGTGCTCGGGCATCGAGATCGAGCCGCTCTTGTCCTTGTCCATCGCGGCGAACATCTTGTCGCGGTAGGCGAAATACTCGGCTTGCGTGACGACGCCGTCGTGATCGGCATCGATCTGGCCGAAGTGAAACAACTGGCGCTCGCCGTCGGTCATGCGACCGGGACCCATTCGGGGTTGCGCGTCCGCCGCGGCGACCAGGCCGCCCACGGCTGTCGCCGCCAGAAGTCCAACCAACCACCCCTTTGCTCGACGCATGGAGTCCTCCTTGGAATGCTGAGGCGAACAAGGGATCACCAGCACAACCGACCCGCCATGATGCAGGTCAACGGCCCATCGGGGGTCGCGGCAACTGGGGCGGTTGACCCCAGTGTCAGGCGCCGCGCTGGCGACGGCGCCCGACGTCGTCGTCCACCGACCGCTTCGCTGTGGGGCAACCACGGCTCAGGGGCCTGCCAGCCGGCGCGTGGAACGGTCCGGACAGGCCCCAGCTTGGCCAGACTTTGTGGCGCGGATGCGGCGACAATGCGCCTAGGCCTTGGCGGGCTTGGGCGGCAGCTCGACCTTGAAGTGGCGCCTAAGGATCGCGGCGATGTTCTCGTAGCACGATCCGAAACGATGCACGGTGCAGGTTTCGACGTCGAGCAGAGTCGAGGACAATCCCCACAGATGATACTTCATCAGCCCGTAGTCGATGATGATGTCGGCGATACCGGTGATCTCGGGCTCCATGTCGCTGACCTGGAACTTGGTTCCGGTGAGCGTCAGGTTGGCGGACGAGCCGAACAGCAGGTGTCCCGCCTCGTGCGAAAGCCGCGTGATCTCGGCATGGAACCGACCGGCGTTAAGCAGCATGAGGAGCGTGTTGCCCTTGGTCGAGCGCTCGTAGGTATCGGCATCGAGACGCTTCAACAACGGATGCTCCGGACGACACGGGGCGATCAACCCGAGCGGCAGGTCGTAGTCGAAGCAGATCGCCTGATAGATGTCGCGGGCGCGCGGACTGATGACGTGCAACTCGCGATGCAACGCGTCGTTCCCGACCATGGCGTTGAGCTTCGACGGTGCTCGGCGCTTGGTGTCAAAGATCTTCTTGAGCGAGGCCGCAGAACCGCCGATCAGCGAGTAGCCGACGTCCATCGGCAGGATCGCGATGCCGCCGTTTTTCAGGACGGCGAAGGCGCGCTGGGCGTCTTCCTTGATGTTGAGCACGGCCATGGGTCCCCCTTGTCGGTGGTCCGAGGGTTACACCGGCGCGTTCGCCAAGCCAAGCGAAGAGCGAAAAAAGAGGGGGCCCGCAGGCCCCCTCCTCCGAACCGGTCGGATCGTGCCTACACGGTGTCCTGGATGCTCTTCCAGGCGCCCGCGCCGAGCACGTCGTTGGCCAGACGCTCGGCCACCGGCGAGGTCAAACGACGCCCCTCGGCGTCGTCCAATTTGATGACGCTGCCGGCGCCGTTGAAGCCTTCCCACTTCTTGAAGTTTTCTTCACGCTCTTCGCGCACCGGCTTGTCGTAACCCGCCGGCTCCATCTCGCTGAACGTGTCGATCATGATCTTCTGGTGCGCCGGCGAAATCTGGCGCCACACGCGATTGGCGATAACGAACTTGTCGAGGCCGAGGCCGAACTCGTTGTTCACCGCGTATTTGCAGACCTCGTAGTACTTCTGGACGATGACAAGCGAGGACAGTGTTACCTGGCCCTCGACGACGCCCTGCTGCAACGCCGAATAGACCTCGTTGAACGGAATCGGCGTCGGGTTGGCACCGAAAGCCTTCAATCCTTCGAGCACGCCCTCGATTGCGCCGGCCCGGATCTTCTTGTTTCGCAGGTCAGCCCACGAGTTGATATTCGCCCGCATGTAGAGGCCGAAGGCCCCGGCGCGACCGACCCCGATCATCTGCCCCTGGTACTTGTCGGACAGCACCTTCTCGAGACGCGCACGGATCGCCGGATTGTTGACCACCTTCACCGCGTGGTCGTAGTTGCGGAAAAAGTTGGCGGTATAGAAAATGTCGAACTCACGGGTACCGGTGTAGGCGCCCTGGTAGAGGTCGAGCGTGCCGACGGCCATGCCTTCGAGCATCGCCTGCTCTCCGCCCAACGTGCCAGCGAACACCGTGCCTTCGATCTCGCCGTTGGTGCGCTTCTTCAACTCTTCGAGCCAAGCACGGGTGAACTTGACACCGACATACTGGTCGTTGGCGGCGCTGCCGCACTTGAGCGACACCTTGGCCTTGGCAGGCTTGGACAGTCCGACCTGGGACACGATGGCGGCGGCGGCAACGGCGCCTCCGAACTGACGACGGGTTAGCTTCATGACGGGTTCCTCCCTGTGGTCACTTTGGCATCACGAACGTGGGTATGGTCAAGGTTAGCATGGGAACGTAGGTGATGAGCGCGAGAACAATCATCAACGTGACGAAATAGGGCAACGCCTCGCGGAATATTTCGAAGACGCCTTGTTTGGAGATCGCCGCCAGCACGAACAGATTGAGGCCGATCGGCGGTGTGATCATGCCGATCATCAGGTTCAGCACCATCACGACGCCGAGGTGCACCGGGTCGATGCCCATGCCGGCGAACAGCGGGAACAAGATCGGCGCCAGAATCAACATGATCGGCAGCAGCTCCATGAACGTGCCGAGCACCAGCATGATGATGTTGGCGAGGCCGAGGAGCACCCACACGTTATCGCTGATCGACAGCATCCACTCCGTGAGAATTTCGCCCATGCGCGCCTGCACCGCGAGCCAGGCGAAAATCTGCGAGGTTGCCACCGTGAGCATGATGACGCCGGAAGCGATCGCCGTCGCGCCGGCCGCTTCGATCACCGCCTTGATCGTGAGCGATCGGTAAACGACGAAGCCCAGGACCAGGGTGTAGGCGACAGCGACCGCAGCGCCTTCCGTCGGGGTAGCGACGCCACCCACGATCGAACCGACGATGATGATCGGAGCCAGCAGGGCGAACAGCCCGTCGAAGGCCGCCGACACCTTCTCCTGACGCGTCGCCCGCGGTTCCACGGGGAAGCCGCGGGCGCGGCAGATCCACCACGTCGTAAGGAACATCGCCACGAACATGATAACGCCGGGAAGAACTCCAGCCAGGAACAGGCGACCGACCGAGACCTCGACGATCGCGCCCAGCAGCACGAAGACGAGCGAGGGCGGAATGATCGGCCCAACCGTCGCTGCCGAAGCGATCACCGCGCTCGAAAACGTCGGAGGAAACCCACGCTTGGTCATCTCGGGGACGAGGACCGTGCCGGTCGCCGCCGCGTCGGCCACCGCGGAACCGGACACGCCCGACATGATGAAATTGGCGGTGACGCCGACGTTGGCGAGTCCGCCCGACCGGTGACCCACCAACACCGAGGCGACCCGTACCATCCGATGCGTGACACCGGAGGCGTTCATGAGTTCGCCGGCAAAGACGAACAACGGGATGGCCAGCAGCACGAAGCTGTTGAGGCCCTCCCGCATCGACTGGGCGAACAACACGAGCGGAATCTCGCGATCCCACCAACCCATTTGGGTCATGAAGATGAACGCGAGGCAGGCCATGGCGATCGCCCACGCGATCTCCATGCCGATGATCGATAGGACGATGACGACGAGGATGAGGACGATGAGGAGCATCAGCGGGCTCGCGCCTTGCGGTACTCGTCGACCGACTTGGCCATCAGGCCCAACTGGTAGAACGCCATCATCACGCAGCCGATCGTGACCGGAATGATCCCGACGACGTTGGGCCAACCGGTCGAGAGCATGTGCGTTCGCATGCCGAGCCGCACCAGCGGCCAGCTGTAGTACGCGATGAGCAGCGCCATGATGATGACGAGCACGTGCATCGTATTCTCGAGCAACAGTCGGCCCGTCGGCGACAACCGTTCGAGCACGAGCGTAACCCGAAGGTTCTGGCCACGCTTGGTGGCCACCGCGCAGGCGATAAATGTCACCCAATAGAACAGGACGCGTGGCACTTCTTCCGACCAGATCGGGGCCGCATTGAAAAAGTAACGGGCGACCACCGTGTAGATGACCAGCCCGGTGATGAGCAGGATCAGCAGCGCAGAAAGGTAGTAGAGGCCGATCTCGGCCCAACGATCCAGTCGCCGCAAGGTCTGCAGCGTCGCGTCCACGTGGTCCCCCCGTCCCCTGTGGCGCCGTTGCCCGGCGCACTGTTTTCTCTTTATCCCCTATCGCCGCGGCATGGGCAACCGGGTCGAGCGCTCAGAACGGCGGGTTGTCGAGCGCCGGTCTGGCAAGGACCACGATGTCGCCCAGGGCTCGTCGCTCGGCGGCGAGCGCGGCATAGTGGGGATCGGCGAGGAATCCTTTGAGGGCCGCCATGCTCGGCCACCGCGAGAGGTGGATCGCCGTGTCGTAGAACGCGCCCTCGAGCGGCCGCAGGCTGTTGGCCGGCGCCACCGCCAGCGTTTCGCCCCCGACTCTGCCGGCGATCGCCTCGATCGTCCCCTGAATGAGGTTGAGCGCACTCTCGTCGCGGACTTTGGCGAACATGATCAGGAACGCCGAGCCCTGGGGTGGGCGCATCGCTGGTAACCGCCCATCCAGCTTGAGAACCGTGAAGGCGCCGCCGCCCTGGCGAATGGTGGCTGCCGCACGGTACTCCGGGCACCACCAGAAGCGTTCGACCAGTTCGGGCGAGTCGAATTGCGCGATCAGCGATCCGCGCGGCGCCCACACGCCTTCGATGACCTCGATCGGCCCACCGTAAGCGATGTAGTGGCCGCCGAACTGCTTGTAGATCGGCGGCAACGCCTTCGAGTACCGGTCGCGCTTATCGTTGTCCCAGAACGCTCCGTTGACGAACAGATAGCCGGCCGGCATGGAAGCCTCCCCTTAGGGCACGAGGACGGAAGCGCCGATGGTTCGGCGCGCTTCGAGGTCGGTGTGGGCACGCGCCGCATCTTTCAACGGGTAGCGTTGGCGTACCTCGACCTTGAGGATTCCCTTGTCGATAGCCGACAGAAGATCGTGGATCGCCTTGTCGCGATCCTCCCTCTTGGCCATGTAGGCGGGCAGCGTCGGGTGGATGAAGTAGCGGTCGAGCGGGATGCGCGCGTATTGCTCCGGCGTCACGTCGCCCGACGGATTGCCGAACAGCACGATCATGCCGAACACCGCCGTCGACTTGATCGACTCGTCCCAGGTCGTGACGCCGACCGCGTCGAAGACGACATTGGCACCGCGTCCACCGGTCAACGCTTTCACCTGATCGGCGAACTTGCCGTCCTTGTAGTTGATGACGTGATCGCAGCCGTGGCTCTTGGCGACCGCGACCTTATCCTCGCTGCTCACGGTGCCGATCACGGTGGCGCCGTAGTGCTTGGCCCATTGACAGGCGATCAGGCCGACACCACCCGCGGCCGCGTGATAGAGCACGACGTGCCCCTTCTTCACCGGGAACGTGCGATGCACGAGATAGTGCGCGGTTGCGCCCTTGAGCATGCTGGTGGCGGCGACTTCGTCGGAGACGCCCTTGGGCAACAGGTAGAGCGCGTCGGCCGGGATCAGTCGCTCCTCGGCGTACGAGCCCTGCGGGCCGAAATAGGCGACACGATCGCCCACCCTGAAGCCCGATACGCCCTGGCCGACGGCGGTGATGACGCCCGCGCCCTCGCCGCCGATCACGCCTGGCAACGGATAGGGCCTCAGGCCCTTGCGCACTTGGGTCTCGGCGAAGTTGAGACCGATCGCAGTGTGCTTGAGCCGCACTTGGCCCGCGGCGGGCTGCCCAACCTCACGATCCTCCCATTTGAAGGAATCGGGCGGGCCCGCTTTGTACAGGACTTGGGCTTTGGTCATGACGTCTTTTTTCCTGAACCTTTCTGATCCTCGCCCCACGCGGGGCGAGCTGCGAACGACGTGAGCGGAGGTATGGCCCTCCCCTCCTCACCCCTCCCCGGTCGGGAGGAATTTGCGCCACCAAACTACAAATTCCGGACCTTCGGCATCACCCGCTGGGAAAACAGCTTCATCCCCTTGAGGATCGCTGCGTCCGGCAGGTTGCCGATCTTCATATTGACGTTGAGCACGCCGTAGCCGAGCTCGGCATGCTGCGCTTTGATCTGTTCGACCACCTCTTCAGGCGTGCCGCACAACATGGTGCCGTTGTCGAGTTGCTCCTGCACCGTCGCACCGAACCTGATGCGCACGTCCTTGAACTCGACCATGTCTTCGGCAGCGTAATAGCGCGTTTTCTGCAACACGAGCCGTTGCGCCGTGCGTACGCCGCCGGTCAGCACCTTCTGGAAATATTGCCGACCGGATTCGAGTTCTTCCTTGGCTTGGCTCGAAGATTCCGCGACGTGGCAAATCATGCCGATCAAGACGTTCTCAGGCTTGGGCTCCCAGCCAGCCGATCGTGCAGCGTCCTTGTAGGCTTCGATTTGTTTCTTGGCGCCCTTGAGGTCGCTGACGGCGGCAATGCCGAGCGTCGCCCCCATCTCGCCCGCCAGTCGCGCCGAAGCCTCGTTCGAACCCGACATGATGATCGGCGGATGCGGACGTTGCCGCGGCCGTGGCCAGATCGAGACGGCACGGAACTGATAGTACTCGCCCTCCCAGCCGAACGGTTCGGGCTCGGTCCACGCTTTACGGATGAGAGCCATCGCCTCGATCAACCGGCCGCGGGATTCGTCGCCTGCGATGTTGTAGGCGACGTACTCGTGCGGGATGCCCCGCAGCATGCCGGCCAGGAGCCGCCCGCCCGACATCACATCCAGCATGGCGTACTCTTCGGCGACTCGGATCGGGTTCACCAACGGGATCAGGTTGCCGACGATCGCCAGTTTCGCCTTCGAGGTTCGCGGGATGAGCGCCGCGCCGATGATGTTCGGGTTCGACATCAGGCCAAACGGGCTCATGTGATGTTCGTTGCAGCCGATCCAGTCGAAGCCGCACTCCTCGGCATAGACCAGCGTGTCGAGATACGTCTTGTAGAGCTCGGTGCCCTTCTCCGGGTCGAACGCTTTGTTGGCCACCGGCCAATCCTGCGGCTCGACGGTCGTGTGCGTGTAGGGCATCAGGTGAAAGAACGCGAACTTCATCGCTACGCCTCCCCAGTGGCCTGAGCCTAGCGGACTGGCGCCCGACGCGCACCTCTGCGCTATGGTGATCGGACGCAATGGAGGACCATGAAACAACCATTGGACCTCACCCCGGCGCTGACGTTCGGTCGGTTGCTCGGGCAACGCCTGCTGCCGCTCGGACGCGCCTGAGCGTCGAAGCCCGCGGCCGCGCGCTTCAGCGATTCAAATAAGGCAGCGGTGCGCCGGGCCGTGGCCAATCGAAGGCGACCAACGTTCCGCTCGAGGAGAGTGTCGCGTAGGCCGTGGTGAGGCCCGGGCCGCCGAAACAGATGTTGGTCGTGGTCGGATCGGGAAGCGGTACCTGCGTGTAGCCGCTGGCATCGGGCGCGATCACGGTGATCGCTCCGGTATGAAGCGTGGCGACACACACGTTGCCCGCCGAATCGACGGCCATCGAATCGAACATCTGGTAGCCGGGCAACCCCAGCAGAAGATCGGCGCCGTGGACCGCGGGCGCGGGTTTGCGCCGGATCTCGCCCGGCGCCACCACGTCCCAGGCCCAGACGCGACCTGTCGGTGTCTCGGCGACGTAAAGGCGATCTTCGTTGGGCGACAGACCAATGCCGTTCGGCATGAACAGCGGCTGGATCACCTCTTTGATCGTGCGCCCGTCGGCCGTGGCGTAGCACACCGCGCCGCGATCCATGTCGCGCGCCCGCGACTTTCCGAGATCGGTGAACCAAAAGCCGCCGTGGGAGTCGAACGCGAGGTCGTTGGGCCCCTTGAGCGGCGCCTGATCGCTACGGGAATACAGCACCTCGACCTTGCCCGTCCTCAGATCGATCCGCTCGATGCGGCCGCCCGAATAGTTCTTGGCCTGGCCCGAAGGCATCGGCCCGCGGCCGGCATGCCGCACCCACTCGAAACCGCCGTTGTTGCACACGTAGCAGGCGCCATCCGGACCGATGGCGGCGCCGTTCGGCCCCCCGCCGGGCGTCGCCACGACCTCCGTGCGACCATCGGGAAGAACGCGCGTCAGGGTCTCGCGGGCGATCTCGACAACCAGGAACGTGCCATCGGGCATGGCGATCGGACCCTCGGGAAACTGGAGCCCGCGGGCGATTTCACGTACCGGCGTCATGGACCCCTCCTTCGAACGGGTTATTGGAGCACAAACCCAGCTCAAACGGCCGCCACAATTTTGCGCCTGATCCGTGCATAAGGTTTGGTGTGACCGAATACGACTACATTCCGACCAAGGGCGTCCCGATCAAGGCCTGGACCCGCGGACTGCCCATCGAACCCCAGGCAATGACCCAGCTGCACAACGTGGCGGCGCTCCCGTTCGTCCATAGCCACGTCGCGGTGATGCCCGACGTGCATTGGGGCAAGGGTGCCACCGTCGGGAGCGTCATCCCATGCAAGGGTGCGATCGTGCCCGCGGCCGTCGGCGTCGATATCGGATGCGGCATGATGGCGATCGAGACCGGGCTGACCTCGCACCAACTTCCCGACGCACTGGCCCCGCTGCGCAGCGCGATCGAGGCCACCGTGCCCCATGGGCGCACGAGCCACGACCCGGCCAAGGACCGCGGCTCCTGGCAGGAGGTCCCGAACGACGTCGCCGGCCACTGGCAGGACGCGTCCTACGCAGACGGCACCCTGCGCCAAGGGCTCGAACGGTTGATCGCGCGTCACCCGGCCCTGGCCCAGGCCAACAGCGTTCATCATCTCGGGACGCTCGGAACCGGCAATCATTTCATCGAGCTCTGCCTCGACGAGCACGATCACCTGTGGATCATGCTCCACTCGGGCTCGCGCGGAATCGGCAACCGCATCGGCAGCTACTTCATCGAGCGTGCCAAACGCGAGGCCGAGCGTTGGCACATCCAGCTTCCCGATCGCGATCTCTCGTGGCTTCCCGAGGGCACGCCGTTGTTCGACGACTACCTGGAGGCGGTGGGCTGGGCGCAGGCCTTCGCCCGCACCAACCGCGACCTGATGATGGCGCGCATCATCGAAACGCTGCGAACCCACCTCACCGACTTCCGGTTGGGGGAAACCGCGATCAATTGCCACCACAACTACGTCGTCGAAGAAGAGCACTTCGGCGCCAAAGTGTGGGTCACCCGCAAGGGGGCGCTGCGGGCGCGGGTGGGCGACCTCGGCATCATTCCGGGGTCGATGGGCGCGCGCTCCTACATCGTCCGTGGCAAGGGCAACCCGGCGTCGTTCCACTCCTGCTCGCATGGCGCTGGTCGGACGATGTCGCGAACCCAGGCTCAGCGGCGCTTCACCGTGGCCGACCATGAGCGCGCGACCGCCGGAGTCGAATGCCGCAAGGACGCGGGCGTAATCGACGAAACGCCGATGGCCTACAAGGACATCGATCAAGTCATCGCGGCGCAGCGCGACCTCGTCGAGGTCGTGCACACGCTGAAACAGATCGTCTGCGTCAAGGGCTGAACGTCACGGCGCTCAGTGCATCAGAGCGACGATGCCGTAGGCGACCGGCGCAGCCACGAGCAAGCCGCCGATCCGGTCCATAACACCGCCGGAGGCAGCCAGCGCGCGGCCGAAGGTCGCGACGTTGGCCGAGCGCTTGAGGGCGGCGGCGAGGGCATCACCGAGCACGACGGCGGCGCCGACGAACAGTGAGCCGAGGACAAAGAGCGCCAGCGGCGCGCCGAGGATCGCGCCGTGCATGAGGATTCCCCCGAGCAGGGCGCCAACGAATGCCGCGATCAGCCCGGCGACGCTGCGCCCGGGCAGCAGACGCGGGGTCACGGGGGCCCGCCCGAACACGAGGTCGCCGAGCGTGCCGAGGAGGTCGGTGAGGATGACGACCAGGAGCAACCAGGCCACGGTCGCGAATCCATCGGCGCGCCCGCGGAGCAGCACCAACAGGCCGAGCGGTACCGCGACGTAGAGAATGCTGAACACCTTGCCGGCGATCGCGGCGAACGTCGCCGCCGAGTCTTCGCGGGTCCGCACGATGCCGGCGGCCGCGGCGCCGAGGAGCGCCACGATCAGCGCTCCGGTCAGGCCGCGTCCCCCGGCGACGAGCGCCGCGAGTACGATCGCGGCGGCCGCGATCGAGGAAAGCCGGCCGTCGGCGGCCAACGCTGCCGAACGCGCGACCGCGGCCACTTCCCGCGCCGCCTGCCAGCCGAGCACCGCGAGGGCTGCGCCGAGCAACAACAGCCCGAAGCCCGTACCCGACAAGAACAAGAATGCCGCCAGGACCCAGACAGCGAAGCGCGGCCACAACGACACCAACACCGCGCGTCGCGCCTCAGCCATGGGCAGCCATTTCTTGACGCCAACGATGATGAAACCGCACGCGAGCAGGGCCGCGACGTAGCGCAACGTCACGTCGATGGCATCGGTGGGAAACTCGTCGGTCATGGGCTTCCTAGGGACGTCAGCATAACCAACCTGTGGCGGCAGCCCAAACCTCGCCACCCGCGCCCATGCTAGGCTAAGGCCCGAGCAGCGAGGGAGCGCGCGATGGCGAGCAACGCAGCGATGGCGGGACGCGTCGTGGTGGTGGCGCCCGACGGCGGCCAATCGTTCTGGCAACCACGGCCGGCCAACGGTTTCATCGAGGTGGGCCTGTCGCCTGCGCTCACCGGCTTTGACGGTTTCGTCCAGGGCTTTCAGACGATCGCACCGCATTCGCACATTCGCGAACATCTGCACACCGACCTCGTCGAGATGTTGGTGTGCATCGAGGGTGCGGGCCGGTTGGTGTATGACGGCCAAGAGCGCGCCTTCGCGCCCCGCACCGCATGCCTGATCGGCCCCGGAGTCCGCCATTCGGTGGTCAACGATGCCGACCAGCCGCTCACCATGCTGTGGCTCCAGACCCCGCCCGGCGCCGAGAAGTTCTTCGACCAGGTGGGACGGCCCCGTCGGCCGGGAGAGCCCGCACCTTCGCCCTTCGAGCGACCGACCGACTCGAGTGCGCTCGCCGCGGCCTCAGGGCTCACCTATTTCGGCGGCGACCGCTGAATGGCGCTGGAGAAGAAATCCGTCACCGTCAGTGGCGAGCCGTTTCATTACCTCGAAGCGGGCGCCGGCCCTGCGCTCCTGCTCGTGCCGGGATTGGGCGGCGATGCTGTGTTCTGGACCGAGCAATTGGCTTTGCTCAGCCCGCATTTTCGCACCTATGCCCTCGATCACCGCGGTTGCGGTGCCAACCCGCGGACACGCCAACCAGTGACGCTCGACTCGATCGTCGCCGACGTTGTCGCCTTTATGACAGCGGCCGGTCTGAACCAGGTGCTCTACGCCGGCCATTCGGCTGGCGGCGCCATTGGCCAGATGATCGCGCGCCGCCACCCCGAGCGCCTGCGCGCCCTGGTCTTGAGTTCGACGTGGGCAGGACCCGATCCCTATATCGATCGTACGTTCGCGACGCGGCTTGCGTTGTTGCGCGCCGCCGGCTTCAACGCCTACCGCCATGCCGTCAACAACGTGCTCTATCCGCCGTGGTGGGTGAGCCGTCACGCCGAGCAACTCGCGGCGGCCGAGCGCCTACCCGCCAACGTCGACGACCAATGGATTCTGGAGCAGCGCATCGCCGCATTCATGAGTTTCGACGGCCGGGCGCACCTCCGCGATATCCATTGCCCAACGTTCGTTATCGGGGCGGCCGATGACATGGTGACGCCAATCCACTACCAGGAGGAGTTGGCGGCCGGCATTGCCGGCGCCCGGTTCGTTCGCCTGCCCACCGGCGGACACACAGCCCCGCGGGTGTGCGCCGCAGAGTACGCCCAGCATGTCGTCGGGTTTCTCCGCGGGTTCGCGTCTTAGTCTGGTGGCGCCCTAGGGCGCCACGGCGAACGGCCGTACCCGTCGCAGCAATTCATCGGCGGTCTGCACGCCACTCGCTTCGATGGGCAGGCCAGCCGACGCGAGCGCCCGAACGGTCCACGTGTTGCAGGTGTTGAACAGGTGAAACGCACCGGTCGCTGGGTAGAAGGCGCTGAAGCTGTAAAGCCCCTTGGCGCTCGAGGCGACGCGCGCCGCGCCATCGCGCTGGAAACTGTCGGCGAGATAGCCAACCAGCTTCGCGAATTGCTCGGAATCGAGATCAAGCCGGAGCACCGTGACCTTGACGAAGACCTCGCTCGGATGAGCAGGCAACCCGGACATGTGTAGCACCGCCGGTCCCGGTAGCACCGTGCCGAGCGCTAGCCCCAGGGTCGGGCGCGGTGCCGGGTAGTAGTCGGCGTCGCCCCAGCCGAACTCGTAGAAAGCAGCCTCCGGGAAATCCTCGGTCTCCGGGATCGCGTTTCCCGGTAGGTCGTCCCGGGCGATGACAATGCCGCTATGCCAACCGTTGGTGGTCACCAACACCTGACGTGTGCCCTGAGCAAGGAGGGGCGACGAAGCGAAGAGGAACGCGAGCCAGAGGAGCGTCGCCGGGAAGCGCATGGTCATCATCGCGCGTACTCCGATTCTGGGAACCATGATGACCGCCCAGGGGATCGTCAACGGCGGTCGTTCTCCGCGAGGTCGCCTAGCGCGGAGGCGGCCCGGCCGGCCGACCGCCACCGGGCGGCGGACCGGGTGGACGCTGACCGTTCGGCGGGCCGCCGCCAGCACCCCCGCCGCCTGCAAAAAGCGTGCGATCGACCGCGCCACGAAAACAGCCGAGCGTGTAGGGGTATTCACGCGTGAAGTGGTAGTGGTAGATCGTCACGCGACGCCCGTCCCACGGCACCTCGTGGACGTGTCCATGGCAGGCATCGAGTGCGGCGTTGCCGACCTCCTTCCCGTCGTCGCCGACGGGCCCGAAAATCCCGAAACCATCGAGCGCGTAACCGAGGAGTGCACTGTGCCGTCCGGCCTTGCCCTCGCGATCGTCGAGACAGGGCGACAGATCGTGGTAGTGATACTGCCCGGAACGCTCGGGATGGCCTCCGCAGGCGTCTTGAATCTCGTAGGCCGGGGCGTCCCGCCCAAGCCCGTCGAGCGCGTTGTAAATCGCGACGCCCGAGAGCGCGATTCCGATCTGGCCCATCGGTACGCACGTGGGGTGAGCGGCGGGCACGGGCTGCGCCGGCAGGCGCCAAACGATTCCCTGTTCACGGATAGTGTTCGGGTTGCGGTCATAGGCGTACGCCGGGTCGTCGGCCCGCACCGGAAATTGCCCTGACGCATGGTTCGGCAGGTTGTTGGCGCGGATGACGCGATCCCGCCCTTCGACCGCGATCGAGAACCGCGCGTTGGGCCATGGGACGTTGCCGCGCACGGCGATCTTTTCGCCGGCGAACCAGAAGCCTTCGCGCACCCAGGGCCCGACCCGCTGGGCCCCCCCACCGCCAAAGCGAGTCTCACAGACGAAAACGTGGCCGACCCGCGGCTCGCGCGCGATCTTGCCATCGCCAATGGGAAGCCCGTCGTGGGCGATGGCCGCGCTCCCCGCCCAAAGGCCGGCAACAAGACCGAGCCCTATTGCCAATCTGTTCATGGTTGTCCCCCTTGTTTATCACGGGCCGGAGAGCGCAATCCGTCGCCCGACTGGGTTATGCTGGTGGCAACGACGAGGTAGCCATGGCCCGAATCGCGCCCGACAAGTTTCCCGATCCCGACCTCGATCTCGCCCCCGGCAAGGGCGAGCGCTGGGCGGTGTTCGCCGGTGGCTGCTTCTGGTGCGTCGAGGCGGTCTACCGCGAACTCGACGGCGTGATCGAGGTGGTCTCGGGCTACGCCGGCGACGATGAAGCCACAGCCAACTACGATGCGGTGTGTTCGGGCGAGACCGATCACGCCGAAGTGGTGCAGATCAAGTACGACGCCGCGCGCGTGAGCTTTGGGCAACTGCTCAAGATCTTCTTTGCGGTTGCCCATGATCCGACCCAGCTCAATCGCCAGGGCAATGACGTGGGTACGCAGTACCGTTCGGCGATTTTCTATGCCGACAAGGAACAGAAACGCGTTGCAGAGGCCTATATCCGGCAATTGGACGCGGCCAAGGTGTTCGGCGCGCCGATCGTCACCACCCTCGAACCGTTGGAGAAGTTCTTCGTCGGCGAGGACTACCACCAGAACTACGCGGCGCTCCACCCCTACCAGCCCTACATCGCCTACACGGCCGCGCCCAAGGTGCTGAAACTGCGCAAACACTTCGCTGACCGCCTGAAGCTGGCGCGCAAACGGGCCTGAATCAGCGCTCGTCCTTGTTCACGACGAAGCGGCGACGTATCGCTCTCAAACCGCGGCGGGTGTCCGCGCAAGTGGCCCGACAACTACGCAAACGCCCGAGAGGCTCCACAAACGCTCAATCGTCCTGCCCACCCGTCGCCTCATTGCGTCCTCCGGCTCGTTTGCAAGCCCGCGTCAGCGCTCGTCCCGGAACTCAACGTCATGGCGATAGTAGAAGCCTCTTTGCTTGTCCTCGTCTTCGGCACGATCGGGCAGTCGCATCCGAGCATGTTCCAAGAGGCGACTGAGATGAACTGGATCCGCCGCCGCAACAATCGGCGCCAGGGCAGCCTCGAATGCCGGGAGGGCATCGCAGTAGGCCGAAACCAGGGCCATGTAGTACAGCATCGACGCCCATCCACCCGGGCGGTCGGTGTCCCAATCCCTGGTCAGCGGTTCAGCCGCTTCGGAGTCGCGAACCCACTGTGGCCATTGGATGGATTCTTTGAGCGGTTGCTCGCAGGTCGCTTGGCGATTCACCACGAAGATGCCGAACCGGACTTCGAGGTGAAGTCGAAGGGCAGGCGAGCAGGCGTGGCATAGGACGAACTCCCAGTGGTCATAAATGTCGTAGAAGGTTCCGCCCTCGTATTCCATCGCCTCTCCGAGATGGTGCAGACGGCCGTCCTTCTCGAGGAACACATGCATGGCTTCTTCGCGCCACGCGTTGCCCCCATTTTGGCCCCGCACCATCAAAAAACCGTCTTGCCAAACGACAGCCTTCATCGTCTGCGCCCAGAGACTTTCGCGTGAAGTGTCTCCGTAGAATCTCGTCTCAATCCTCGCCGTGCGCCGACCAAGCGACACGCTGATCCAGCCAAAGTCGGAATCGTCGACCGTACGGGGCGGCCCGATCGTGAATGGGCCGAGGCGGTAGGTTTCACCCCCAGGCTGCGCCGTCGCCAGCCCGGACCACTCGACCGGAAGCAGCACGAACCCTGCGGCGAGGGCGGCGAAGAAAAGTCTGCGCGTCAGGAGAACGCCTGCCAACACCCCCCGGAGTCTGCGCCGCATGGTCCTCTCCCTTCGACGAAGGCCAAAGGAAAACACGGCTCTGCGGCCGAATTGCGGCCCCCGGCCGGGCCGAGGCGCCCGCTAGCGCTTGAACAGCCCCATCAGCGTCGCCCTGCCGATCGTCATGAAGTGGAGCTGAAAGCCGATCTGCGCCGCCGGCGTGTCGGCCGTCACCTGCACCTTGCCTTTGACCGCGTGCAAGGCAAACAGGTAACGGTGCGGGTGGTCGCCTTCGGGCGGACACGGGCCGCCATACCCGGGCTTGCCGAAGTCCGTGCGCGTTTCGATGGCGCCCGCCGGCAGCTTGCCGCCCATGCCGATCCCCGCCGGCAGCGCCCGGCAATCGGCCGGCAGGTTGCACACCAGCCAATGCCAAAAGCCCGAGCCGGTCGGTGCATCGGGGTCGTACATGGTGAGCGTGAAGGATTCCGTGCCGGCCGGCGGATTCTCCCACGACAGCGCGGGCGAGCGGTTGCCGCCCAGACAGCCGAAGCCATAGGCCGCGCTCAGGATGTGATCCGACTTGAGGAACTCGCCATCCTTCAGATCCGAACTCAGCAGACGAAACGCCACGACGCTCTCCTCCTGTTTATATCTTCCGTTGCGACGGCGGCGATGATAACCAAGTTCGGAGAACGCGCGGGGGCGACTCCGGCGCCGGACCCGCCAACGTGACCGTCGTCACGCGAATCTGTGTCCTTCACGCAACATGACTCGAACGATTTTTTCGGGTCGGCCCCTGACCCAAATTTTTTCTTGAATCGAAATCCGAATCACCCCATTAGGGACAATTAGACGCTAATCGCACGTGCCCGTGGCCTATTAGTTGGTCAAGCAACGACGTCAACGCGTCCTTTTCGGGAGAGCTGGTCACCGTGGGCCAGCACCTTAAGGGAAGTGGATCGATGACCGGGCATAGTCCTGCGCCCATCCCACGCCACGACAGGTAGATGACGATCGGCCGAAAACGCCGCGGTCGCCACTCGTCGGGGCCTCGATTCCGCATGTTTTTGAATGGGTTCTCCCTGGTCTCTACCAAGGGATCGGAAGACCTGCGCCTAAAGCGACGCCGCGCGGATGCGACGGCAGGTGGTGATCCGTAACGATGTCCAAGTTCAAGAAGCACGTGTCCTATCCCGGCCGCCTCGTCATGGTCGGCTTCGGGTCCATCGGCCAGGGGGTTCTCCCGCTCCTCCTTCGCCACGTCGAAATGCCGCGGGAACACATCGTCATCGTCACGGCCGAGGAGCGCGGTCGCGAGGTTGCGGCCGAATTCGGCGTCGACTTCCGCCAGGTCGCGCTCGTCCAGGGCAACTACCGCCAGGTGCTGGAGCCGTTGCTGCGCAAGGGCGACTTCCTGCTCAACCTCTCGGTCGAGGTCGAGACCGTCGCGCTCGTCCACCTCGCCCAGGAGAAGGGTGCCTTCTACCTCGACACCTGCATCGAGCCGTGGGCGGGCGGCTACACCGACCCCGGCCTCACGCCCTCGCAGCGCTCGAACTACGCCCTCCGCGAACGTGCCTTGACCCTGGTGCCGAAGTACGCCGGCGGCCCGACCGCCGTGCTCACCCACGGCGCCAACCCGGGTCTCGTCTCGCACTTCGTCAAGGAAGCCCTGCTCGAGCTCGCCGCGACCACCAAGCCCGGCGCCCGCGCCCCGCGCGATCGCATCGGTTGGGCGCTCCTGGCGCGCGACCTCGACGTGCGCGTGATCCACATCGCCGAACGCGACACCCAGGTGGCGAACCAGTCGAAGCGGCCGGGCGAGTTCGTCAACACCTGGTCGATCGACGGCTTCGTCTCGGAGGGCTCGCAGCCCGCCGAACTCGGCTGGGGCAGCCACGAGCGACACTTCCCGCAAGACGGCAAGCGCCACGAGTTCGGTTGCGACGCGGCGATCTATCTCATGCGCCCGGGCGCATCCACGCGCGTGCGCACCTGGACGCCGCTCGAAGGGCCGTTCCACGGCTTTCTCGTGACCCACAACGAAGCGATCTCGATCGCCGACTACTACACCTTGGCCGAAGGCGGCACCGTGCGCTATCGGCCGACCGTGCACTACGCCTATCACCCGTGCGACGACGCCGTGCTGTCGCTCCACGAGCTCGCCGGCAAGAACTGGTCGCTGCAATCCGAAAAGCGCCTGATGATGCGCGAGATCACGCGCGGCCTCGACGAGCTGGGTGTCCTGCTGATGGGCCCCAAGCATTCGAGCTACTGGTACGGCTCGCGGCTGTCGATCGAAGAAGCCCGCACGCTCGTGCCGCACAACAACGCCACCAGCCTGCAGGTCACCGCGGGCGTGCTGGCCGGCGTCATCTGGGCGATCGAGAACCCCGCGGCCGGCATCATCGAGCCCGACCAGATGGATCATGCGCGCGTCATGGAAATCGCCCGCCCCTACTTGGGCGAAGTCGTGGGCGTGCGCTCCGACTGGTCGCCGCTGGTCGACCGCGGCCGCCTCTTCCCCGAAGAGGTCGACCCGACCGACCCCTGGCAGTTCAAGAATTTTCGCGTCGCCTGACCACGTAGAGGAGTACCGACAGGATGACCAAGAAGATCGACCGATTTCTCGCCGAGCGACAACCGCGCACGCCGTGCCTGGTGATCGACCTCGACGTGATCGCCGACAACTATCGGAAGCTTCGCACCGCGGTGCCGCGGGCGGCGATCTACTACGCCGTCAAAGCCAACCCGGCGCCCGAGATCCTCACGGTGCTGGAAGGCCTGGGGTCGAGCTTCGACACCGCCAGCGTCAACGAGATCGACATGGTGCTGGCGACCGGCGCTTCGGCCGACCGCATCTCCTACGGCAACACGATCAAGAAGAAGGCCGACATCGCGGCGGCGTTCAGCCGCGGCGTGAAACTCTATGCGCTCGACTCCGAGCCCGAGCTCAACAAGATCGCCGATGCCGCGCCGGGCTCCAAGGTGTTCTGCCGCATTCTGACCTCGGGCGCCAACGCCGATTGGCCGTTGTCGCGCAAGTTCGGCTGCGACGTCGCCATGGCCAAGAAACTGCTTATCGCTGCCGCCCAGCGCGGCGTCATCCCGATCGGCGTGTCGTTCCACGTCGGTTCGCAGCAGCGCGACCCGGGCCAGTGGGACGCTGCCGTCGGCCAGGCCGCTTGGCTGTTCAGCGAATGCGAAAACGCAGGCGTGACGCTCTCGATGCTCAACATCGGCGGCGGCTTCCCGACGCGCTATCGGCGCTCGATTCCGACGATGCCCGAGTACGGCGCCTCGATCGAGGAGTCGTTGCACAAGCACTTCGGCAACCGCATCCCCGACATCATCGTCGAGCCGGGCCGCCAGATGGTGGGTTCGGCAGGCGTGATCCAGAGCGAGGTCGTCTTGATATCGAAGAAGTCGGATCGCGACACCAAGCGCTGGGTCTACCTCGACGTCGGCAAGTTCGGCGGCTTGGCCGAAACCATGGACGAGTCGATCCAGTACCCGATCACGACCTCGCGCAAAGGCACGCCGCGCTCGGTGATCCTGGCCGGCCCGACCTGCGACTCGATGGACATTCTCTACGAAAAGGCGGACTACCGCCTGCCCGAGGACTTGGAGATCGGCGACAAGATCGAGATTCGCGCCTGCGGCGCCTACACCTCGACCTACGCCTCGGTCGCTTTCAACGGCTTCGAACCGTTGAAGACCTACTGCATCTAGGCTTCCTCACCCGGCCCACGCCCCTCACCCGGCCCTACGGGCCACCCTCTCCCGCTCCGCGGGAGAGGGTGGAGCGCCGAAGGCGCGAGGGTGAGGGCCTGCTTCAGCACGACCTTGCCCCGTGATAGGTTCCGCCCGCGTTGCGGGGCGACGGGAAGCGTCCCAGGGAGTGGCGGGTTGGCGGGGTCGGACGACTGGCTGCGGGCGATGCCCAAGGTGGAGCTTCATTGCCACCTGATCGGGGCGATGCGCGCCTCGACTTGGCGTGAACTCGCACACAAGAACGGAATCGCCTTGCCCGCCGACCCCGAGTTGATCTACGCGAACATGAATTCCAGGCCGGCCGACCCGGCGGCCTACGCCCACGCCGTTGTCTCCATGGCGCCCGATCCGGACGAGGTCTATCCCGATCCGTCGTTCAGCCTGCTCACGATCTACGACACCGCGGCGCGATCGGTCGTGACCGACGACGACTTCGTCCGCCTGGGCTACGAGATCGCCGAGGATGCGGCGCGAGAGAGCAACGTACGCTATCTCGAACTGTTCTACGACCCGACGACGTTTTTCCCGCAGGGCGTCTCCTTCGCCACGATCACGGACGGCCTCATCGAGGGCTTCCGGGCGGCGGAGCGAGCCTATGGCATTCGCTCGCGCCTGATCGCCGCGATCAACCGCGCCGAATCGGCGGCGCTCGCGCGCGAACTCCTGGAGATCGTCATCGCCGAGCGTCGCGACGAGATCCTCGGCATCGGCCTCGACAACCTGGAGACCGCGGGGCCACCAGAGAAGTTCGCCGAGGCCTTCGCGATGGCCCGGCGCGCCGGCCTGAAACGGACGGCCCATACCGCCGAACACGATCCGCACGCCCGCAACATCGTCACCTGTCTCGACGTACTCGCCTGCGATCGTCTGGACCACGGCTACTTCATCCTGCACGACCCCGCCGTCGTCGCACGGTGTCGCGACGCCGGCATCCATTTCACCTGTTCGTTCACCACCTCGCGCCGGTCATGGCGCGCGTGGCGGCGACGCTCGATCAAGGCGATGCACGAGGCGGGGCTGCGTTTGGTGCTGGGCGCCGACGACCCGACGATGTTCCCGACGACGCTTGCCCGCGAATTTGCGATCGGCCGTGACAAGGTCGGGTTCAGCGACCAAACGCTCACGCAGATCGCGCTCAACGGCATCGACGCCTCCTGGCTCGATCCCGGGGAAAAACAGTCGCTGCGCCGGGAATTCACCCGCGAGATCGCCCGATCGAGGGCCACCAAGGAGACCGTATGACCCACCGCTCGTTCCTCCGCCGTTTGCTGACCGGCACCGTGCTCGCCGGCACGACCCTCCTCGCCGCAACGAACCTGTCCGCCCAGACGCGGGGCGGGACCGCCGTCATCGTCATCGACTCGGACCCCGAAACGCTGAACGCGGCCATCACCACCGGCAACGCGCCAGGCGATATCGGGGCCAAGCTGTTCGAGGGCCTGGTGTGGGTCGACCCCGACTACAAGCCGCAGCCCTCGCTCGCTACGCAGTGGACGGTGAGTCAGGATCAGAAGACCTACACGTTCACCCTGCGCCGCGGCGTCAAATGGCACGACGGTCGGGACTTCTCGAGCGCCGACGTCAAGTTCACCTACGACGAGGCGCTGGCCAAGCTCCATCCGCGAACCCAGACGACGCTACGCCGCTTGGCGCCCGAGATCGAGACGCCCGATGCCAACACCGTGGTCTTCAAGCTGAAGGAGACCTACGCGCCGTTCATCAACATCCAGACGCCCTTCGAGGCGCCGATGATTCCGCGTCACGTCTACGCCGGCAGCGACATCAAGGCCAACACGGCCAACGAGAAACCGATCGGCACCGGTCCGTTCAAGTTCGCGGAATGGAACCGCGGCCAGGCGGTGCGCCTGGTGCGCAACGACGCCTACTGGGAAGCGGGCAAACCCTACCTCGACGCGCTGGTCTTCCAGATCATCCCGCAGGGTCCCAACCGCTCGACGGCGCTCGAAACCGGCGAGGTCGACTTCCTCTACCAGTTCTACGTCTCGCGCCCCGACGTCAAACGCCTGGCCGACAACAACCGCATCCAGGCCAAGCGCGGCTCGGCGACGCCGGCCGTGTACTTCTTGATGATGAACACCGCCCGGCCGGCGTTGGCCACCAAGGAGGCGCGCCAAGCGCTGGCCACGGCGATCAATCGCGACCTGCAGGTGGCCCAGGCCATGGACGGCCACGCCCGACCTGGCTACGGCGCGTTCGGTGACGGTTTCCCGTGGCTCGTGAATGCCGATGCGGCCTACGCCAAGAAGTACCCGCTCGATCCGAGCAAGGCCAAGGCGCTGCTCGATCAGGCCAAGGTCGCGCCGAACACGACGCTGAACCTGGTGTTCGACCCGGCGCGGCCGATGTTCAACGCCGGCGGCCAGATCATTCGCGACAACCTGCGCCAGGTCGGCCTCAACGTGAACCTGGTGCCGCTCGAACGATCGGTCATGATCCAGAAGGTCTTCACCGAACGCGACTTCGATCTCACGTTGCAGTCGTTCTCCTCGAGCGGCGATCCCTCGATCGGCTACCACCGCATCTACCTCACGAACGAGACGCGGGCGCAATTCCTCAACGCCAGCGGCTATTCCAACAAGGCGGTGGACGACCTCCTGGGCCAGGCCGCGACGGCGGCCGATCAGGCGACGCGCGCGCGGCTCTATCGCGAAGCGCAGGGCATCCTCAACGAAGACGTTCCAACCCTCGTGCTCTACGACGAGGTCGGCACCGACCTCGCCTCGCGCAAGTTGAACGGCCTGTGGAAGGGCGTCGACGGCCGCGATCGCTGGAGCGAGGTGTGGATGACCCGCTGATCCGGCGGGTCGTTCCCGGGACGTGGGGCCGCACGAACTCGCACTGCTGACGCTGCGACGCCTGGTGGCGGCGATTCCGCTCGTCATCGGCGTCGTCGTCGTCAACTTCACGCTGATCCAGCTCGCCCCGGGCGACCCGACGACGGCGCTGATCGGCGACTACCCGGCGCCGCCAGGTTACGTCGAACAGGTACGGGCCGAATTCGGCCTGGACCGCCCGATCCCCGAGCAACTCGGCCGGTACCTCTGGCAGGTCGGGCACGGCAACCTCGGGTATTCGTTCGCGCATCGCAAGGACGTGGGCGAACTCATCCTCGAGCGCCTGCCAGCGACGCTGCGCCTCATGCTGACCGCGCTCGCGATCGCCATCGTGCTCGGCGTCGGCCTCGGCATCCTCGCCGCCCGTCGTCGCGATTCGCCCCTCGACCACGGCACGCGGCTGTTCTCGATGACCGGCTATTCGGTGCCCGAGTTCTGGCTCGGTCAGATACTCATTCTGGTGTTCGCCCTCGGCCTCGACCTGTTGCCCTCGCAGGGCGCCCGCTCGCTGCGCGCCCCGCCAGAGGGCTTTGCTGCGTTCCTCGACGGGCTCCGCTATCTGGCGCTGCCCGCCTTCGCGCTCTCGCTGCGCTACATCGCGCTCATCTCACGGATCACACGCGCCAGCCTGCTCGAAGTGATGAACGCCGACTACATCCTGGCATCCCGCGCCCGCGGCGCCCGCGAACGGACGGTGCTGCTCGCGCATGCCCTGCGCAACGCTGCGCCACCGATCGTCACCGCGATCGCCTATGATTTCGGGTTCGTCCTCGCCGGCTCGGCGCTGATCGAGACCGTGTTCGGCTGGCCCGGCATCGGCCGCCTGCTGTTCGAATCGATCACCCGACGCGACTACCCGGTGATGACGGCGATCCTCCTGTTCGTGTCGCTCGGCGTCGTGCTCGCCAACCTGATCGCCGACCTGTTTCATGCCGCGCTCGACCCGCGGGTGCGCCGCCCATGACCGGATTGGCCCTCGCCCCGCGCAACACCCTGTGGTCGCGCCTGCGTCGGCGCCCCGGTGCGACGCTGGCCATGGCAGCGATCGCGATCAGCGTGTTGGTGGCGATCGCCGCACCGCTCCTCGCGCTACGCGACCCCTTCAGCGGCAGCGCCGCCTCCCTGTTGCCGCCATTGTCGCCCGGCCATCCGCTCGGCACCGACCACCTCGGGCGCGATCTGTGGTCGCAGCTCGTCTATGGCGCCCGCGTCTCGCTCGCGGTCGGCATCCTGGCTGCCGCGAGCGCCGTCCTGATCGGCACCGCGATCGGTGCCATCGCCGGCTACGTCGGCGGCGTGCTCGACAACGCCCTGATGCGGCTGGCCGAGTTCTTCCAGACCCTGCCCCGCTTCGTGCTCGCCATCGTCACCATCGCGTTCTTCGGTTCGAGCGTCCTTCACGTCATCATCGTGATCGCGATCCTGTCCTGGCCGCAGACCGCGCGTTTGGTTCGGGCGGGCGTCATCACGCTGCGATCGGCCGCGTTCGTCGAGGCGGCCAGGCTCGGCGGCAAGAGCGACACCGCGATCGTCGTGCGCGAGATTCTGCCCAACGTCATCGCGCCCATCGTCGTTACCGGCTCGCTCGACGTCGCGGCTGCGATCCTGCTCGAGGCCGGGCTCGGATTCTTCGGCCTGGGAGACCCGAACCTCGTGTCCTGGGGCGGCATGCTCAACCAGGCGCAGCAGTATCTGCGTCAAGCCTGGTGGATGTCAGTGTTCCCCGGACTGGCGATCACGGTCGTGGTGCTTGCCTTCAATCTGCTGGGGGATGCGCTCAACGACGCCCTCAACCCGCGGCTGCGCGACGCGCCATGACCGAACCCCTGCTCGACGTGCGTGATCTTCGCGTCTCGCTCCGGCGATCGGGCCGCGAGGTCAGCGTCGTCGATGGGGTGTCGCTCGCGATCGCACCGGGGGAGTTCGTCGGTCTCGTGGGCGAATCGGGCTGCGGCAAATCGATGACGGCCTTCGGCCTCGTCAATCTGTTCCCAACGCCCGCGGCACACCTGGCCGGCGGCACCGTGACGTTCCATGGCGGTCGCCGGCTCGATGGTCTGCCGCCCGCCGCGATGCGGCGGATTCGCGGGGCCGAGATCGGCATGGTGTTCCAGGACCCGAACACGTACCTGGATCCTCTGCTACCCATCGGGCATCAGATCGCCGAGGCTTTGCGCGAGCATGATTTTGCGGGCGACGTCGACGCCCGAGTCCTCGAGCTTCTGACCCTGATGGAGATTCCCGATCCTGCCTTAGCCGTCCGGCGTTTTCCCCATGAGCTCTCGGGCGGCCAACGCCAGCGGGCATTGATCGCCGCGGCGCTCGCGATGAACCCGAAGCTCCTGATCGCCGACGAGCCGACCACCGCGCTCGATGTCACGATCCAGGCCGCGATCCTCGATCTGCTGCGACGCCTGCGCCGCCAGTTGGGCATCGGCGTCCTCCTGATCACGCACGATCTGGGCGTGATCGCCGAAACCTGCGATCGGGTCTACGTCATGTACGCCGGGCGGATCGTCGAGAGCAACACGACCGCGAGCCTGTTCGCCACCCCGCGCCATCCCTACAGCCAGGGCTTGATCAAGGCGACGTTGCGCCCCGACCGGCGCGAGGCGCTGTTCTCGATCCCGGGTCAGGTGCCCTCGCCGGATTCGCCCCCCGCCGGCTGCCGCTTCCATCCGCGTTGTCCGATCGCGATCGCCAAGTGCATGGGGCAAAGCCCCGAACTCGTGTCCTACGATAGCGGATCCGTGGCCTGCCATCGCGCCCACGATCCGGCGGCCAGGACGACCTGGAGTGCGTCGGCCGCATGAACGCCTCCGTAATCGCGGCCCACGACCTTCAGCATGTGTTTGCGATGCGCACCGGCCTCTTCGCGCGGCGGCCGCTCTATGCGCTCGACGGCGTGTCGCTCGACCTCGGTCGCAACGAGACCATCGCGCTCGTGGGCGAGTCGGGCTCGGGCAAGACGACGCTCGGCCGCCTGCTCGTGGGTCTCCAGACCCCGAGCCGGGGGCAGGTCACCTACCGCGGCCAGGACCTCGCCGCGTTGCGCGGCGAAGCCTGGCGCGCGTTCCGCCGCGCGGCACAGGTCGTGTTCCAGGATCCCGCGGCCTCGCTCAACCCCAGGCGCAGCGTTGCATCGGCCGTTGCCACCGGCCTCGAAGGCCATCTCGGTCTCAGGGGCACCGCCCTGTACACCCGGGTCGACGAACTCCTGGAGAACGTCGGGATGCCGCCGGCGCAGTACCGCGATCGCCTGCCGCACGAGTTGTCGGGCGGCCAGCGCCAGCGCGTGGCGATCGCACGCGCCATCGCCGTCGACCCCGAAGTCCTGATCGCCGACGAACCGGTCTCGGCCCTCGATGTCTCGGTGCGGGCGCACATCCTGCGCCTACTGCAACGCCTCCAACACGAACGCGGATTGGCGTGTCTCCTGATCACGCACGATCTCGGCGTCGCCCGAGCCATCGCTGACC
This sequence comes from Alphaproteobacteria bacterium, assembly GCA_016869765.1. Classification (GTDB taxonomy): domain Bacteria; phylum Pseudomonadota; class Alphaproteobacteria; order SHVP01; family SHVP01; genus SHVP01. Next base: position 24,157 of record VGES01000017.1, on the reverse strand, counting down.
GCGTCGTGGTCCTGTATCTGGGCCGCATCGTCGAACAGGGCCCGGCCGAAACGCTGCTCGATCGACCGCGCCATCCCTATACCCGCTCGTTGCTCGACGCGAGTCCGCGCCCCGATCCCGCGCGGGCGCGCGAACCGCAGGCGCCGCGCGGCGAGATCCCCTCGGCCGTGAACCGGCCCACCGGATGCCACTTCCACCCGCGCTGTCCCCACGCCGTCGATCGCTGCCGGGAGGAAACTCCCAACTTGCGGTCTTTCGATGACGGACGGCTCGCGGCGTGCCACCGTGCCGAAGAACTGTAAGGGGGGCGAAGATGTGGCAGCGCGATACCGGGTGGCAGGAGGCGGTGATCTCGGTCGGCGATCTTGGCCGCTGGATCGAGGCCTTCGCCGCCCTCGGGGACTGGACGGTGCAACATCGCGGCGCCGCCGATCGGCGCCTGCTCGCCCACTGGCAACTCGGTTCAGGCGCCACGGCCGAGGAGGCCGTGTTGCGGGCGCCGGGCGATGAACCGCGCTGGATCAGGCTGGTTCGCTTCGACGGCGTGGCCCGCACCACGATGCGTGGTGGCGCCCAGGCGTGGGACACCGGCGGAATTTTCTCGCTGCTCATCCGGACACGGGCGATCGAGACCGTGCTGGCCAAGGCCTACGAAATCGGCTGGAACTCGTTCAACGACATCGACGTGATGCGCTTCTCGACGCACGTCAATCGCAACGTCGTCCTGCGCGCGCCCGACGGCGTATGCTTCGGACTCTACGAGGCGGAAAAACCGGCGCCCGGCACCCAGATGTTCGGCATGCCGTTCACCGCCCAGATGATGGTGCGCGACTCGCGAGCATCCCGTGCGTTCTTCGTCGACAAACTCGGCTGGGGCACCTGGTACGACGGGGAGGCCACATTGGCCATCAACCAGTTCAACATGCCCGCCAACTACGCCGGGCGGGTGCCCAAGAACGTCGTGCTCGCCCATGCCAGACCAGAGGCCTACGGCCAGGTCGAGATCGTGCAGTGGCGGATTTTCACTGGCCGTGATCTCGCGTCGCGCTGCCGTCCGCCCAATCGCGGCCACTTGGCGATTCGCTGGGCGGTCGATTCCGATGTGGCGGCGGCGATCCGGCATCGTTCCGAGGTGCTTTCAGGACCAACCTCCGTCGCCCTGGCTCCGTTCGGCGAGGCGCGCCTGACGACCGTCTCGAGCCCCGCCGGCGCGCTGATCGAGTTGATCGAGGCTTGATGCGAGCAACGATGTTTTCTTGCCCCGGCGCCCCCGCGACCCACTAGGATGACGACGACGCAGACGGGCTCCGCCCGGATGCGGCATCACGGTTGGTCATGGCTCATCCTGCGTTGGGCGGCATCGGCCGCGCGTTTTCGAACCGCAATTATCGCGTCTTCACGGTGGGTTCGGCCCTGTCGCAGATCGGCGGCTGGGTGCAGCGCGCTGCCGCCGGCTGGCTCGCGTGGGAGATCACGCACGACCCGTTCTGGGTCGGGATCGTCGCTTCGGGCGACCTGCTGCCGGCGGTGATATCGAGCCCGTTCGCCGGTGTGTTGGCCGACCGTCACAACCGCGTGCGGCTCCTCGTGATCCTGCAGGCGCTCTTGCTCGTTCATGCCGTCGTCACCGCAGCGCTGTCGTTTGCCGGGCTTCTGTCGATCGAGACGCTGCTCGCGCTCACCGTGGTTCTCGGCGTCTTCACCGGCTTCAACCATCCGGCCCGCCAATCGATCATCACTTCGCTGGTTCGCCGCGAAGACCTTTCGGCCGCCGTGGCGATGAGCTCGGTGTTGTTCAACGTCACGCGCATCGTGGGCCCGAGCATCGCCGGGTTCCTGATTCATTTCGGCGAAGCCGGGGCGGCCTTCGGCTTCGTCGCCCTCACCTACGGCGCCATGCTGGTGTCGCTGGCGCTCGTCCGCCTCGCGGACGAGGCGCCGCCGCCGCGGGTCGCGACCAGCGTCTTCACCGACATCCTCGCCGGGTATCGCTACGCCTTCCGCCACCGCGGCATCGGTCCGATGCTGATCCTGAGCCTCGCGGCCGCGTTCCTGCTCCGGCCCGTCCTCGAATTGCTGCCCGCCTTCGTCGGCAAGATCTACGAGGGCGGCGCCGACCTGTTCGGCCTGATGATGGCGATGACCGGCATCGGCGCAACGGTGAGCGGCATCTGGCTCGCCTGGCGCGGGGCCGATCGGGGGCTGGTGACCATCGCCATCTGGGGCAGTCCGCTGTCGGTCATCGCGCTGCTCGGACTCGCCGGAAGCCACGATGTCTGGGTCGGCATCGGCAGCGTCGTGCTCATGGGCGTTTCCATGTCGCTACGCGGCACGAGCGTCCAGACGCTGATGCAGAATGCGGTCGACCCGCAGATGCGTGGCCGCGTCATGAGCCTCAACACCCTGATCTTCAACGGTGGTCCCGCGGCAGGCGCGTTTCTGCTGGGTTCGGTCGCCTCGTGGGCCGGCTTGCAACCGCCGCTCTACGTCGCGGCGGCGCTCACGCTCATCGTGTGGCTGTGGTCGCTAAGAATCCGGCCCCAGCTGATGGCATCCTTCGAGCCCGAGTCAACGCGCCGCAACGAGTGAAGCACGCGGACCATCGGCGCCCTTGGCCCGACACTCGCGAACGCCGTAACCTCGCGGTGACGCGAGCGGGTTGCCTCGGTACGAGGCGCTGCCCGTGACGAACAGCGGTTGCCTGGGTCGCCTCGCCGCCCTTGCGCCCTGACGCTCAGGCCGCGATGTCGGGTTCCATCCCCGGCGTCGCGCGATCCTTCTTGGGCTCCTGCACTTCGGTCATGGTGGCCTCGGTGAGGAGCAGGAGCCCCGCCACCGACACGGCGTTTTCGAGAGCGATGCGTACGACCTTGACCGCCCTTCCCGCCACGCTGCGTGACCGCAAAGCCATCGGCTGGCGCGCCCGGCTCGGCGTTGCCGTGCCGATGACCAACACGGTGTGCGAGGCCGAGTTCAACCGCCTGAGCCCCGAGGGCGTGTCGTTTCACTTCATCCGCATGCCGCCCAAAGCGAGCCGCGACGGCGACCCCATTGCCCACATCGTGCAGGAGGCGACCGACGCGGCAAAGGGCCTGGCCATGGCGCGGGTCTCGGGCATCGCCTTCGCCTGCACCGCCGATTCAATGGCCTGCCCGGCGGACAAACTGATCCCGGCGATCGAGAACAATTCGAAGGCGAGCGCGATCTCGACGGCGGACGCCATCGTCGCGGCCCTGCGTGCGCTCGGCCTCAAGAAAATCGGCATGGCCTCGCCCTACCGCCAGGAGTCAAACAAGAAGGAAGCGGGGTACCTCGCCCGTCACGGCATCGAGGTGGTGGCGATGGCCGGCCTCGGACTCGACACGCCCGAGCACGTCGGCGAAATGAGCCGCGTGCCGCCGCCCAAGGTGTTCGAGCACGCGCTATCGGTCGATCGTCCGGAGGTCGACGGCATCCTGATCTGCTGCACCGATTTCAACACCTTGGACGTGATCGACTTGCTCGAAAAGACCACCGGCAAACCGGTGATCAGTTCGGTGACGGCCACGTTCTGGAACATCCTCCGGCGCGCCGGAATCAAGGACAAGGTGCCGGGTTACGGCCGGCTCCTCGCCGAGCACTGAGCGCTCAGGCGCGCTCGCGCGTCTTTTCGAACCGCAGCTCGGGCCACTCCTCGATGGTCCTATTGAGTTCCCATTGGTTGCGGGCGAGGAACACGGTGGCGTTGTCGCGATCCTCGGCCACACTCCCCCGCAGACGTTCGATGAACGCCTTGACCTTGGCGGGCTCGCCCACCACCCAGCGCGCGGTTTCGTAGGGCGCTTCCTCGAAACCCATCGCGATCTTGTATTCCGCCTCGATTCGCGCCGCCAGCACGTCCAATTGCAATGGCCCGACGACGCCCACGATCCACGCCGTGCCGATCACTGGGCGGAACACCTGGGTCGCCCCCTCTTCGGCCAGGTCTTCGAGCGCCCGGCGCAACTGTTTCGCCTTCATCGGGTCGTCCAACCGTACGCGGCGCAGGATCTCGGGCGCAAAGTTCGGAATGCCGGTGAAGCGCACCGCCTCGCCCTCGGTCAACGCATCGCCGACGCGCAGCGTGCCGTGGTTCGGAATGCCGATGATGTCGCCGGGCAGCGCCTCCTCGGCGCGCTCGCGTTCCTGGGCGAAAAAGAAGATCGGCGCCTGGATCGTCATCAGTTTTCCCGAGCGCACGTGAAACAGCTTCATGCCGCGCTTGAACCGGCCCGAACACAGCCGCACGAAGGCGACGCGGTCGCGGTGGTTGGGGTCCATGTTGGCCTGGACCTTGAACACGAAGCCCGCGACCTTGGGCGACGCCGGATCGATCGGCTTTGGCTCGGCCGGCTGGGACCGCGGCGGTGGTGCCAGTGTTTCGAGCGCGCCCAACAGCTCGGCCACCGCATAGTCTTTGAGGGCCGAGCCGAAGAACACCGGGGTCATCCGCCCGCCGCGATAAGCCGCGATATCGAGCGCCGGGTAGGCTTCGGCCGCGAGCGTCGCGCCTTCGCGAAACGCGGCGAGGACGCTTTCGGAGACGCGCTGCGCCAGCTTGGGATCGTCCGGTCCTGTGCACGACAGGCCGGGGACCCCGGGCACCGTGCCCGCACCATCGGACAGGAAACGATGGCCGACGAGGTCATAGACGCCGTGGAACTCGCCGCCCATGCCGACGGGCCAGGTCATCGGGCAGACGTCGAGCGCCAGCGTGCTCTCGATTTCGTCCAACAACGAAAACGGATCACGACCCTCGCGATCCACCTTGTTGATGAAGGTGACGATCGGAATATCGCGCAGCCGGCAGACCTCGAACAGCTTGCGGGTCTGGCTCTCGATCCCCTTGGCGGCGTCGATCACCATGATCGCCGAATCGACGGCGGTGAGCGTACGGTAGGTGTCCTCGCTGAAGTCCTGGTGGCCCGGCGTGTCCAGGAGGTTGAAGGTCACCTGGCCGCGCTCGAACGTCATGACCGAACTCGTGACCGAGATGCCGCGGGCGCGCTCGATCTCCATCCAGTCCGAGCGCGCGCGGCGACGATCGCCGCGCGCCTTGACCTGGCCGGCCAGGTGCACCGCGCCCGAGAACAACAGGAGTTTCTCGGTCAGCGTCGTCTTGCCGGCGTCGGGGTGCGAGATGATCGCGAACGTGCGCCGCCCGGCCCACGCCGCGGCGGGCGCCTCTTTCGGGTCGGTCATCACGTTGGCAACGGTCACGGCGGCGGAACCTAGCGGTTTCCCGCCAGGACGCAACGGTTTTGCGCGGCTCTAGAGATCGCGGACGTGCGGCAGCACGCGCTGGCCGAACAATTCGAGGCCCGAGGTGGTCACGTCGTTGGCGATGTTGCCGATCTTCATGTTGAGGTTCATGCGGCCGTGGCCGATCGCCTTGTGGATGTCCTTGATCTGGGTGACGACGTCTTCCGGTGTGCCGCACAGGATCGTGCGCCGGGCGATCAGGTCGTCCATGGTCGTCGTGCGCATCTGGGCCGCGATGTCCTTCCAGCGCCCCTTGGTCGAATCGTCGAAGTAGCGCGTCTTCTGCACGACGAGCTTCTGTGCCGTGCGAATGCCGCCGCCCAGTACCTCGCCGAAGTACTTGCGGCCCTTGGCCATGCGCTCCTTGGCCTCCTCGCGGTCCTCCGAAAGGCTCATGGAGAGGCCAACCAGGATGTCGTCGGGCGTCGGCTCCCAGCCGAACCCCTTGGCGGCATCGCGGTAGACCTTGATGAGATGCCGGGCGCGCTCCAGGTCTTCGAGCGCCACGAGACCCAACATGGCGCCGTGGCGGGCGCACATCTCGGCCGACTGCTCGTTCGAGCCCGACATCAGGATGCGGGGATGGGGCTTGGAGAACGGCCGCGGCCAGATCGAAACGGCGCGGAACTGGTAGTACTTGCCCTCCCAGCCGAAGGGTTCGGCCGCGGTCCATGCTTTTTTGATGAGCGTCACCGCCTCTTCCAAGCGCTCGTGGGACTCATCGGGCGCGATGTTGTAGGCGACATATTCGTGGGGAATGCCGCGCAGCAGCCCGGCGATCAGGCGCCCGCGCGACATCACGTCGAGCATGGCGTACTCCTCCGCCACGCGCAGCGGATTGAGCAGCGGCACGAGCGACCCGACGATCGCGATCTCGATCCGCTTGGTGCGCTGAATCAAGGCGGCGCCGATGATGTTGGGGTTCGACATCAGGCCGTAGGGGCTCATGTGGTGCTCGTTGCACCCGACCCAGTCGAAACCGCAGCGCTCGGCATGCGCCATGTTGGCGATGTAGGCGTCGTAGAGTTCGGCGCCGCGCACCGGATCGAAACGCCAATTGGCCACCGGCCAGTCCTGCCCGCTCTCGGCGATCTCCGAATAGGGCATCAGGTGCATGTAGCCGAAACGCATCTTCGATCCTCTCGTTGGCGGGCGGCGCCGCTCGTCGTCCACCGGTGGGGCAAGGTCTCACGGAACCTTGCAAGACCGATTTAGATGCCCGCCCATGGATTCCCCGGAACCGGCCAAACTGCTAGGGTTTGCATCGTTCCAGGGGTCCATTTGGGGAATGTCGGTTGAAGTGTCCGCGCGCCAAGTAATAGCCTTCCTCTTTGTTTGTGCAGTGACGCTTCCCGTATCTGTCCTCGCCCAAGACGCGTCGATCCTGACACGCCCCTCCGGGCCGCCGCGGACATTCATCATCGACGTGCCGGCGAAACCGCTCCCTGCGCCGCTCCTAATTGTATTGCATGGCGGCGGGGGAAACAGTCGACAAATGCGGAGTTTGATGGGACTAAGCCCATCCGCGTCGTCGCGCGGGTTCGCCGTCGCCTATCCCGACGGTATCGACGGCGTCTGGAATGTTGGACGCGAGGTCGAAGTCAATCGCCCGGGCCACGGCCCGATCGACGATGTCGCGTTCATCGAGGATCTCGTTACCCATCTCGTCTCCCATGGCGTGGCCGATCCACGAAAGGTGGTCGTTCTCGGCGTCTCGAACGGCGGAATGATGGCCATGCGGTTGGCCTGCGAGCGGACCACGCGATTTGCCGGAATTGGAGCGATCGTCGCACACATGCCCCGGCCGCTTCTGGGGAGCTGCGCGCCGCAGGCGGGATTGACGGTCCTTCTTGTCGCGGGAACGAAGGATACGCTTATGCCATGGGAAGGCGGACGGGTCGTTCCGATGGGCATGCGGGATCGAGGCGAGGTCGTATCCGCGAACGACACGGCGGCATTTTGGCGCCGTGCGAACGGTTGCACGGAAGAGCCGGTCGTCGTTCAGCTCCCCGATAGGTCGCCGGACGACGGAACGAGGGTATGGCTGTCCTTGAGCGAGCGGTGCGCGAGGTTCGGGGGGCGTGTCATTGCATGTCGTGTCGAGGGCGGCGGGCACACGATTCCCGGACGGCCCTATCCGCCAGGCGTGATCTCTCGTCTTTCCGGCGCAACGACGTTCGACGTCGCCATCGATGAACTCGTTTGGGCGGCATTCGATCGAAGCGACTGAATTCGGTCCCGCTTTCGCAGCTCGCGATTTCCTCACCGACGGGACGAACCGACCGTCCGGGCCATTTGCGGAGGAGAACGCGGGTCAGCCCGGCGGCGCGTAGAGGCCGTCCCGTTCGTAGCGGGCGATCACATCCTTGGTGGGTTGCATGCCGCGGTAGGGATAAGGGGACGACGGATCGGCCCACAGATCATTGGGCATCCCCCGCCCCAAATCGTAGATTCCCGCGTACACGGCTGGCTCGTCCCACAACGCCAGATTGACTCTCGGGTTCGCTCTTGCCCGTCGCAGGGCGACAAGATCGATACGGCCGTCGAGCGCGATCCGCCCCGGCCCATCGGCGACGGCCTGTACCGAACCGTCGAAGTTGACGAGCTTCGCATGCCCGCGCGAATAGAGGTTGGGCACGGTGTCGCCCTCGTTCAGGTATTCCCCACCCATGGCGGCTGACACCACGTAGGCCGTGTTCTCGAACGCGCGCGAACGGCGACCGAACTCCCAGGCGGCGCGCCCGGCGTTGTGCGGCTCGGACGTGGGATGCAGGAGAATCTCGGCCCCGTTGGCGACCAGGGCCCGCGCCGTCTCCGGGAAATTGATGTCGAAGCAGATCATCGTGCCGATCCGTCCTATAGGCGTGTCGGCGACGGGGAACAGGTGGTCGTAACCGTACTTGTCGACGTATCGGGTGAACACGCTGCCCGGCGTGGTCACCGGCAACGTGCCCATCAGATCGGCACAGTGGATCTTGCGGTAGCGATGCACGAGGTTGCCGGAATCATCGAAGATGAACGCGGTGTTGAAGAACCGCCCGGGCCAGGCATCGTCGACCTCGAACACGCCGCCCGCGATGTAGATCTTGTGCTTCTGGGCGAAGGCCGCGAGCGCATCGGCCTCGGGCCCGGGGAAGCGCACGCCAATCTTGGCCCACACCTCGGGACCCCGCGGCACCTGCGCGCCGGTGACGAAGAACTCTGGGAAGATCGCGAGCCGGGCGCCGGTGCGTCCGACCCGGGGCTCGATCAAGGACAACGCACTCGCCACGTTGCGCATCTTGATCTCCTCGGCTGCACCGGCGGTGCGCAGAATGTGCACGACGTGTTGGGCGATGACGATCGGGTAGTTGGTCTGCACCTGATGCGCGCTCGGCCTGGCATTGGCTTGGGCGCGGCGCTTGCCCTCCTCGACCCATGCGCCCTTCGATCCTGGGGCCGGCGGCCGGTTCACCTTGGCCCGTTCGCGATAGCCGGGCGCATAGACGCCAGTGCGTACGATCGCCGGGAAGTTGGCGCCCGGGGCGCGGCGGACGCGGCGCAGCTTCTGCAGGTCGTAGTCGCAGAACAGGAACGTCTCACCGCCTTCGGCGCGAACACCCTTGCCGGTCCAATCACACAGTGCCGAAGCCGCCGGCAAACGCACCCGCACACCGTCCTGGGCGACTTCGGCGGGCGCGGCGTGCGCCAGATACATCGTGTTCTCGTAGGCCCGCGCCCGACGGACGATCTGGCGAATCTCGAAGCCGTCGTCGGTCTGCTCGCGCATCGAATTCAAGACCAGCTCGGCCCCGTTGAGCGCGGCGGCGCGCACGAGGTGCGGCATCAAGACGTCTTCGCCCGGCAACAGCGCAATGTGGCCGTGCGCCGTCTTGGCGATCGCGAAGGCGGCTGGCTCGGTGAGCGCACTGGTCGAATCCGTGTAGCCCTCGATGAGATCGGGTGTCACCTTGGGCGTGCGCAGCAGCAGGCCTGCGCCCGAAGCCAGGAAGGCGACCGTGCGGCGCTCGCCGCCCGGCGCGGCGACGAGCGCCGCGGCCGCGATGGTTGTGCTCGTGGCGCGCGCCAGCGCGACCAACGCCTCGCTCACCTTGGTTTCCGGTGGCGCGCCTGAGGCCGCGGCGAGCGGCAGCAGCACCAGCGGATCGCCGCCCGTGTGGCGCCTCGCGACCTCGATCAGCGCCTTGACCTCGCCGGCCAACGCCTCGACCGACCACGACACCTGCACAATGACCAACACCGAACGCTCCTTCGCTTGGGGCGCACCAGCAGACCCGTTTTGCCGCACGAATGCCAGAGGTTATGGAACCGCGCGGTCGCTACGCCCGTTCCAGTAGAGCGCGAGGGCGCCGAGCGCGATCAACGCCTGTACGCCGATGAGGGTAATCGCGTTCTGGGTGCCCAGCCATTCGGCGAGTCCACCGGCGTAGAGCACGCCGAACGGGCCGATGCCGATGACGACGCTGAGGAGCCCCATCATCCGGCCGCGCATGCCCGGGGGCGAGCGGAACTGCGGCAATGTCACCTGCATGTTCGAGAAAAAGCCGATGCCGAGCCCGGCCACGAACAGCGCCGCGATCGCCAAGCCAAAGGTCGGCGCCAGGGAGAACGCGATGATGCCGATGCCGAAGCCCGCGCTGCCAATGAAGTACGCCTGGCGATAGTGGCGCGGCTCGATGAAGGCGGTGCAAAGGCTGGCGCCCACGAGGGCGCCCATCCCTTCTGCCGAGGCAAGCACCCCGACGAGCGCGGGGGTCAGTTCGAGAACGTCCTTGCCGATCACCGGGATCAGCCGGCCATAGGGAAACAGCAGGATTTGCGCGACGAGGCTCACGAGCAGGATACCGGCGAGCGCGCGATGGGCCCGCACCGTGCGAATGCCCGCAATGGTGTCGGCGATGAGGCTCGGCCGCGTGGTCGGCGGCACGGCCGTTGCGGGGCTGCGCCGCTCGCGCATTCTGATCACCAGCACGAGACAGAGGGCGTAGACCACGGTTTCGGTGAGGTAGGTCCCGGCAAGACCGGTCTCCTGGAGCAGAATGCCACCTGCGGCGGGTCCCGCCATGCGCATGCACTGCCGCGTGATGCTGTCGATGCCTATCGCCGCGCCGACGTTCTGTTCGCCCGCGACGTCGGCCAGGAGATTGCGGCGTACGGGGAACTCGGTCGTGAAGGCGATGCCTCCGATGAGCGTCGCCAATGCGATGTGCCAAAGCTCGATCCGGTCGAACAGCGCGAGCACGCCGACGAAGCCGGTCGCCATGGTCGTGATCGCGAGCCCACCCACATACAGGCGCTTGCGATCGAGACGCTCGGCGAGCGAACCGGTGAACGCGCCCATGAGGAGCAGCGGGATCAGGCGCAGGAAGTTGAAGAACGCGACCGCGAGGGCCGACCGCGTCACTTCGTAGATGTAGACGCTCATCGTCAACATCTCGACCCAGCGCATGCCCTCGGCCAGCGTGCCGACGAGCCAGAGGCGACGGAACTCCGGCTGACGGAACAGCGCGAGGCGACGGGACAGCGTATGACGCAGGGACATGAACGGAACGAACGCCCGATCGGCGGGGATGATCGACTTTGAGCGCGCCCGCCCGCGCTGGCAAGCGCGACGTCAGGCGTCGAGATCAGCGAGCGACAGGACCGAGCGATGTGCCGCGGCCGGGACGGTGTCGGGGAAGTCGCGGCGGTAGTGGGCGCCCCGGCTCTCGCGACGGCGCTCGGCGGCGCAGGTGACCAACCGACCGACCAGCACGGCGTCCTGGGTCGCGCGGGCGAGCGTCTGTGCTTCCTCGGCAAGTCCGCGCATCGACTTGGCCGCCGCCACGAGGTCGTCGGCCTGGCGTTCGAGCCCTACGGCATCGTTCATCGTCGTCCGCAGGCGCGCGATCAACGCCCGGTCGGCGGCCGCGATCGGCGGCCCATCCGGCGGCGGCGGCATCGGCCGGACGCGCGCGCTCGTTTCGCTCTTGATGGCCGAGGCGGCCCGCCGCGCGAACACCAGCGCCTCCAAAAGCGAATTCGAGGCCAGCCGGTTGGCGCCATGCAGGCCAGAGGCCGACACCTCGCCCACCGCCCACAGGCCTGCGACAGACGATCTCCCATCGATGTCGATCTTGACCCCGCCCATCTGGTAATGCGCCGCGGGGGCCACCGGGATCGCGGTCTCGGTCGGATCGATCCCGGCCGCGATGCACGCGGCATACACGGTCGGGAAGTGCTCGGGGAACGCCCCGCCTGCGACCTGACGCGCATCGAGATAGACCTCGCCCCCATTCCGCCGATGACGCCAGATCGCGCGCGCCACGATGTCGCGCGGCGCGAGGTCGGCCAACGGATGCCGCCCCGTCATCAGGCGCCGCCCATGCTCGTCGATCAGCACCGCCCCTTCGCCGCGCAGGGCCTCGGTCACGAGCGGCATCGGATCGCGATCGACCCGCAGCGCCGTGGGATGGAACTGGATGAACTCGAGATCGGCGAGCGTCGCCCCGGCGCGGGCGGCCAGCGCCACGCCGCGCCCCCTCGCGGTCGTCGGGTTCGTGGTGTAGCGGTAGAGACCGCCGATGCCGCCGGTCGCGAGCACCACCGCCCGACCGGCAATCGCCGTGCGCTCGCTGCCATGGCGCATGACGACACCCGCGACGCGTCCCTCATCCTGGAGCAGCACTTCGGCCTCGCTGTTGCCGACGAGCGTGATCGACGGATGCGCGCGGGCCACCGCCAAGAGCACCCGCAGGATCTCGGCGCCACTGCGATCGCCCACGGCATGCAGCACGCGCCGGCGGCTGTGGCCGCCTTCCCGCCCCAGGTGAAAGGCCCCGTCGGCGGCGCGATCGAATGGCACGCCGAGGGCCATCAGTTCGGCGACACACCCCGGCGCTTCCCCGGCCACCACGGCCACCACCTCGGGGTCGGCGATGCCGCAAGCAACCGCCAACGTGTCGTCGCGATGGCGGGCGGCGCTGTCGTCGGGCCCGATGGCGGCGGCGATCCCGCCTTGCGCCCAGGCGGTTGCAGCGCCCTGGCCAATGGGCGCCGCGCTCAGGACGGTGACCGGCATCGGCGCGAGCTTGAGCGCGGTGGCGAGCCCCCCGATGCCGGCCCCCACCACGACGACTCGGTCCTGGTCCGCATGGAACGTCATGGGAGGGGGCGCCGGACGAGTTCTCGCCCGTCCCGCTGGATCATCCGCTCACCCGGCCGCAACAGGCGATGACGCTCTTTGAATAACATCGGCGCTGCGATCAGTGGCAGACTCAGGTTGGCAAACGGTGAAGCGTGGCGCATGACCGGTCGTCTTAACGTTCTTCGCGCGCCGTAACCAGAGGCCGCCCCACAATTTCGCCGACCGCGCCCGCGCCGTCGTGGGCTAGAGTGCCGCACCAAACCCTGGGGAGGGGCCATGTCCGACAAACCATGTCTCGGGCCGATCGCTGGCGCGACCGTGCTCGCGCCGGACTTCGACGCGACCATTGCCGCCTACGACCGCTATTTGGGCTACCGCGCGATCGCCACCGGTAGGATCGAGGTTGAGGCGGCCGGCGCGTGGGGCACCCCGGCCATGACCGGGCGCCGCTTTGCGGTCACCCGGCCGGCGAGCGGCGATGCGACATGGATTCGCTTCGTCGAAGGACCCCGCGTTCCCGGTTACAAGGCGATGACGACCCATGGCTGGCACTCGATGGAGATCGTCATCACGGACGTCGAGGCGACGCCCGGACACCTCCAGGGTTCGCCTTTCGTCCATATCGGTGGGCCCAAAGAGGTCGGCACCTCGGGTTTCATCCGCGCCGCACAGTTCGAAGGACCGTGCAACGAGGTGCTCTATCTGACGCGGATTCTCAAGGACCCGTCGCGCCCCTACCTGCCGACCGCCAAGTCGTTCATCGACCGGATTTTCATCATGGTGCTCGGCAGCCGCAGCATGACGGCAGCGCGCGACTTCTACACGACACACTTCGACACCAAACCCAACGTCGACCGGCCGGCCGTGATCGGGTTCTTCAATCGGGCCAACGACCTGCCCGAGGACACCCCGATGCAGATCTGCACGGTCGTGCTCGACGGACAATGCCTGATCGAGATCGACAACTATCCGTCGGTGGCCCGCGAGCGGCCGCGCGACCCGGGCGCCCTGCCGCCCGGCGTCGGCATGGTGTCGTTTGCCGTCGATTCGCTCGCCAAGGTGAAGCTGCCGTTCATCGCTCCGCCGCGGCCGATCCACGGCGCGCCCTACGATGGCCGGCGCGTCGGCACCTGCCTCGGCTCCTCGGGCGAATACATCGAGCTGATCGAAAGTTAGCTGCCCTCACCCTCGCGCCTTCGGCGCTCTGCCCTCTCCCACAAGATGCGGGAGAGGGTGGCACGCGAAGCGTGCCGGGTGAGGCGCGCCTCGGGTGATCACGCGGCGCGTGGCGCCACTTCGCGCGCGATGCAACGAGCCAGCGGCCCCTTGGCCACTTCCAAGTCGTTGCGAAGCTGCAGATTGGTCCAGAACTCCGGTGTCGTGCCGAAGTACCGACCGAGCCGAAGCGCCGTATCGATCGTGATGGCGCGACGACCAAGCACGATGTCGTTGATCCGCGAGCGAGGGACTTTGATCGCTTTGGCGAGCGCATAGACGCTGAGGTCGAGAGGCTCGAGGAACTCCCGGCGCAGAATTCGACCGGGATGGACCAGTGGTAACCGGCGCTCCGTGATCTGGCCACGAAAGTCGACACGTCCCGCGTCCAAGTCCTCTCGGCGAATACTCATCGCGGAGCGCGACCTATCGCTTGCGGCGTTTGGCGGGCGGGCGCTTCACGGTGCTGCGCTCGGCTTCGAGCGTGGCGCGTTCGGCCTCTTCGTGCAGCACCTGGAACACGCGGCCGATCAGTTCGTCGCGCTCCTTGAACCGCTCCCCTTCGATGGCGGCATCGGGGCGGAAGGCTTCGACCTCGGTGCGTTTGAGCACGCCGCGCCGATCGAGCAGGCGTTCGACGGTGTCGAGGCGTTCGCGCGCCACCGACAACTCGCCGGTCAGCGCCACCACCATCGCCATCAGGTGTTCGGTGACCGGATCGGCGAAGATCGGCCGTTTGGGCCCCTTCGCCCGCCGCGGCAGCGACACCATGACCGGGCTACTTCCAGGCGCCGAACGAGAACCACGCCTGGCCGTTCTCGACCTCCGGCGGCACGGCTTCGCCGCGCACGCAGGCGGCGAACACCGCGTCGGGCCAGGTGCCGTAGTTCGGCAACTTGATCTCGAGATAGTTGGCGGCCTTGAAGCCCGCGTCGGTAAACACCTTGCGCAGGTTCTGGCGACGGAACGCACCGACGAACGGTTCGTTGTTGTAGAACTCGTTCCACGTGTCGGCGGTGAAGTCGTAGTACGGATCCTTGGCGGCGGCGACCGGCATCATTTCCTGGTTGATCATCAACCCGCCGGGCTTCAGGACGCGGAACGCTTCCTTGGCGATCTTGCGCCCCGATTGCACGCTGATCTCGTGATAGAAAAAACTCGTCGTCACGAGGTCGAAGCTGTTGTCCGGGAAATCGAGCCGCTCGGCGTTCTGCTGGCTGAAATGCACCGTCTTGCCGAGCGCCTGGGCGCGGGCGTGGGCGTAGCGCAACGCCGGCGCAGCGACGTCGACGGCAAAGGTTTCCGCCGCCGGAAACGCATCCATGATCGAGAACATCTCGCGCCCAACGGTGCAGCCGAGGTCGAGGTATTTCGCCGGCCGGAAGTGGGGATAACGAATCTTGAGGAATTGCGCCGTCGTTGCGCCCCAGCCGCCGCGCAAACGATGACTGAGGCCGCCCGAAAACACCTGCGTGCCGAAATGGTAAAGCGCGCCCTGGGCGACGTCGTCGGTGACGTGCTCGGTGTGGAAACACCCGGGCATCAGATGCACGTCGAGCTCGGTCACGGTCTTCGGAATCTCGACCGAGGGATCGAGGCGTAGCGAGCCACCGGTCGGGTTGGCCGCCGCCGCGGCCCTGGCCACCTGCACGAGCTCCGGAATCCTGCGCTCGATCGCCGGCTGCACCGACCACCAGGTCATGTACTGCGCCTGCTGCATCAGCGCGATCCATTCCTGGAATGCCGGTTCGTCTTTCATCTCCTTGCGAATTTCGAGACCGGTCTTGGGCGCACGGCCATGCTTGCGGGTGAAGCGCGGTGCCGCGCGTTTGTCGTAGACGGTGCGGACATCGGCCGCGAACTCGGTGAGCACGTGCTTGCGCAACACCGAAACGAAACGTTGACGCGAGTGCTCGTCGTGCGTGGGCTGCACCACGTCATCGATATTGGGAACGTTGTCCATGGCGACCTCCGGCTCCGCCCATTATGGGCGGGTCGATCGGGGGTTCAAAGGGCGGCGCCCCCTTAGGCTGCCTTGGTCAGCCGCCGCACTTTGATGTGTCGCGCTCGTTTCATAGCGTTGGCAAGGTCATAGGCCACCTGGAGACGCAACCAGGTATCGGCCCCGCCGCCAAAGGCCTTGTCCAGCCGGATCGCCATTTCGGGCGAGATTCCGGCCCGTCCATTGATCACCTCGGACAACTGTTTGCGGCTTATGCCCAATTGGCGAGCGGTCTCCGTAACCGTGAGACCGAGCGGTTCGATGCAATCGAGCAAGATCGATTGACCTGGATGCGGCGGTTGTTTCATCGGCACGACGGGTACTCCTAGTGATAGTCGATCAAGGTCACGCCATGGGCGTGGCCATCCGCGAAGCGGAACACGATCCGCCACCGGCCCGACACCGACACGGCCCGTTGCCCCGCCCGATCCCCCTTCAGCGCATGCCGTCGTAGCCCCTGCAGATCGAGGTCGCGGGGCGCCGCGGCCACGTCGAGGCGCGCCCTACGACGGGACCTGTCTCGGCTCCTCAGGCGAATATATCGAACTGATCGAGAGTTAGCCCCCTCACCCCTCACCCGCTCACGTCGTTCGCTTCCGCCCCCCGCGAGGCGCCCTCACCCTCGCGCCTTCGGCGCTCTGCCCTCTCCCGCAAGATGCGGGAGAGGGTGGCACGCGAAGCGTGCCGGGTGAGGGGCACGCAGAAAATGGAGTCACGTTGGGGATCGCGAATGGACCCGTTAGCCCCGCCACAGATGCCGGAACTGCGGCGCCACCACCTGGTCATAGCTGGGGCGGCCCTTGAGGATCCCCAAGTCGCGCGCGAAGTCTGTCATGCCAGCGACGAAACTTTCCGAGATTGCCGGATCGTAGAACGGCAGGTCGCGCCGGATCAGCTCGGCGATCAATTCCGCTTCACTCGCCGGGAACAGCTTGCGCCCGATTGCCGTCGCACGGCCCGGGTCGTCCTTGAGGGCGCGGTGGGTGGCGACGATCGCCCGCACGATCGCCGCCGCTGTCTTGGGCGAACGCTCAATGAGCCGATCGGTGACCGCGATCGAGGCCATCGTGAAGTCGAAGCATTTCTTGGGGCCATCGCCGCGGCGCACGTCGAGCACCACCGTGCCGATGCCCTTGCGTACCGCCACCTCGGTGCCCATGCCGTTGGCCCAGAAGCCGTCGATCTTCCCCTCTTCGAGGGCCTTGGCGGCGGTCACGCCGAAGTTGACCCCGGCGTTGAGCGACCCCGGCACCGGCGCGATCTTGATGCCATCGCGGGCGAGATCGTACCCCGCCTCGATCAAGAGACGGCGCAGGCCCATCTCGACCCACGGGGCAGCGCCGATGCTCTTCCCTTTGACGACCGAGAGGTCGCCCTTCTTCGCCTTCAGGTCGGCGCGCATGACCAGGAACCAGTACATGCCCTGGCCCTGGGCGCACAGCAGCTTGGCGCCCTGGAACTCGGGGAACGCCGAGAGGATCGAATGCGCCGAGCCACCGACGATGTCGACCTGGCCGTCCCGCATCTGGCCGTACGCTTTGTCGACCGGAAACACCATTTCGAGGGACACGTCGAGCCCCTCGTTCTTGAACATGCCGAGTTCGACGGCGGCGACGGCCGGAAAATACGAATTGGAGATCAGATCGGGGACGGCGAGCTTCATGGACCACCCTTGGCGTGAGTGCGACTATTTCTTGTTCTTGGTCTCGTCGTAGTAGTGCATCTCATACAGCAGGCAGCCGGCGCTCGATTTGAACGGCCCGTGCAGCGCCCCGGGCGGGCGGCAGGCGTAGGTCGGCGCGTGGAACGGCTCGCCGCCCTTGCCTTGCTTGTCGCTGCCCACCGTGAGGTCGCCCGAGATCAGGTAGACCTCTTCCCAGTGGTCGTGGACGAACGGTTCGGTCGTGTAGACGCCCGGATCGAAGCGCAGAAGGCGGGTGCGACTGCCGGATTTCTTTGTTTCGTCGATGTCGCTCGCCAGGATCTTCTGTTTGATGCCGGCGGGATAGCCGGGCGGCGTCGCCCAGCCCGTGCCCATGTCGAGGCGATGGAATTCGAGGTGTGGCTTGTTGAACGGCATGGCGCTCTCCGTGGAAGAAGGTTCAGCCGGCGATGGGCAGGCTAACGCTGCGATAGCGATGGCGCAGGCGGCGGCCGAGGACCGGGTCTTCGAGTTCGAGTGTGATGGCGGTCGTCGCGCGTACCCCGCCCTTGGCTGCGAGCGTGCCGCCGAACATCAGCGTGCCGTTGCTCAGACGATCGCCGCCGCGATAGCGACGAATGAGATCGTCGGGCGCGCGCATCGCGCTCGCCAGTCCCTCCTGATACAGCACCTCGCGACCGTTCTCGTAAACGTGCGAACGCAGGACCAAGCGGTCCCAGTGCGCCGCCACCTCGCTCATCGGCCAGAACGTCGTTCCGATCGGCTTGTCGCACATCTGCTTGGAGACCGTGACGCCGTAGGCCTCGACCTCGCGGTCGGTGTGATCGGACCCGACGCCGACCCACAGGCGATCGCCCGACTGCAGCAGGACGAACTCGACCTCGCCGCCCGACTTGGCCCCGAGCACCTCGATCGCGTCATCGGTGGTGAGCCGGCGCGCGGCGATGCGATAGAAGATGGGCGTCATCGCCGGGCGTTTGACGCCGAGTTCTTCGAGTTCCTTGATGTGCTTTTCGAGCGCCGCGGTGTCGCGCCCGGTCCAGCCGGCGATCACCGCGTGGTCGACGACGACCGCGCGCCGGTCGGTCCCCGTTTTCGATTCGAAGGACAGATGGAGCACGACGTTCGACACGGTGTTTGCCTAGGATTTCACAAGCGAAACGCAGCCATCGTCTTGGCCACGGGGATGATCGCGATGGTCGGCGTCCTGGCCTTGCCGTGTCAAGCGGCGGGCCGCCACGCCTGATCCGCCTCAGATGATTTCGAGCACCGTTTCGGGTGGACGGCCGAGCGCCGCCTTGGCGCCATTCACGACGATCGGCCGCTCGATCAGGATCGGATGCTCGGCCATCGCCGCGATCAGTTGCTCGTCGTTCGCCTGGGCGAGCTTGAGGTCGCGGTACGGCGCTTCGCTCGTCCGCACCACGTCCCGCGCGCTGCGCCCGAGCTTCTTCAGCAGCGCCTTCAGTTCCTCGCGGCTGGGCGGCGTGTCGAGATATTCGATCACCGCCGGTTCGATGCCACGGTCGCGCAACAACGCGAGCGTCGCCCGCGACTTGGAGCACCGCGGATTGTGATAGATCGTGATGGCCATTGTCGGACCAGAACCCGGCCACCCATGGGGCGACCGGGTTCCCCCTGGGGTTAGCGAGTCAGCGTGATGTTCTCGAAGGAGAAACGCTGAATCGTGTTGGTGAAGCCCTGCACGCGGCGGTGAATGCCGGTCAGGTCGGTCAACTCGACGAAGAACAGATTCTGCGCCTGATCTTTGTTGACCGCCATCAGCTCCTGGATCAGCCCGCGACGCTTGTCGACGTCGAATTCGCCCATGGCGCGATCGAGCAACGCGGTCTCATCCCGATCGCAATGCGAAGCCAGTTCTTTCTTGCAGGTCATGTTCGGATAAGCGTCGAACGGGATCGCGTTGAAGTTGTGACACGCGTTCGAGAAGATGTCGGTGAAGCCCATCGTGCCGTCCGGCGCCTTCTTGCGACCGAACCACTTGTCGAGCCAGTCCGGGAAGGTGATCGGCGTCACCTTGGTGTCAATCCCGACGGCCGAGAGCTGCAGGCCGGCGAGCTGATAGATCTCGCTGTCCGCCGGGAAAGACCCCACCACGGTCTCGACCTCGGTCTTGAAGCCGTTCGGGTAACCCGCTTCCGCGAGCAGCGCCTTGGCCTTGGCCGGATCGTACGGATAGGCGGTGACCGCCGGATTGAAGCCGAAGGTGTTGCGCGTCGCGCACTGACCCTGCGGCACCGAGGTGTTGCCAAGCAGGCTGCTGGCCATGCCAGCGCGATCGATCGCGTAGTTCGCCGCCTGGCGCACGCGCTTGTCCCGGAACGGGCTCTTTTCGCGCACCGACATGAAGCGCCAGCCGAGCACCGAGGGACGATCGGCGATGTCCATCTTGTGGCCGGCCGTCTCCAGGCGGCCCTTGGCGTCGAACGGCACGCCCTGGGCGATGTCGATCTGGTTCGAGAGGACGCCGGCAACGCGGGTCGCGGATTCGCCGAGGGCGACGATCCTGAGGTTCTTGACCTTCGGTTTGCGCAACGCGTCCGGGAACGCAACCCAGTCGACCGATCCGTCGACGCCGCCCGTCCACTGTGGGTTCATGTACGGACCGGTACCGACGGGTTTCCGCGAAAAGTCGGCGGTGCCCAGTTCGTCGCGAACCGTGGTTTCCGGAATCCAGAAACCGGCGAGTTGGCGCGGAATCTCCGGGTTCGGGCTCGAGGTCTTGAACTCGACCGTGTAGTCGTCGATCGCGTGGGCGCTGGTGATAAACGCCTGCTGCTTGTTGGTCGAGTTGGCAACCGTACCGGCCGAGGACTTGTCGTCGATGACGAAGGCAAACTGGGCTGCGACGTGTTGCGCCTTCAGCTCTTTGCCGTTGTGGAACTTGACGCCCTTCCTGAGCGCCACCTGCCAGGTGCCCTTGTCGAGGTTCTTCCAGCTTTCCGCCAGCAAGCCCGAGACATCGCCCTTGGCATTGACCATGGTGAGCGAGTCATAGAGCGGCCACAGTGTGTAGACGCTGGGCGAGGCCGTGCCCTGTTCCGGGCGGCCGAAGGCCGGCGAGATGCTGGCCGTGGCGAAACGAATCGTGTCGTCCTGCAGTTGCTGGGCGGATGCCTCGCCGACTGGCGCGAGCACCGTGGCGGCGGCCACCGCCCCGAGCAGGGCGGCCGAATAACGACGTGTCATGATGCTGTGGTCTCCCCTTGCGGCCGGTTGTTGCAGCCCGGCAATGGCCGCCACTCTAGCAAATTCGGCGGCGGCGGCGGCTCTCAATTGCGTGTTATTCGATCGACCGCGCCAGATCGTGGCCAACACACAGGACGACCGCGCCGCCCTCGCTCACCATGCCCGGGCCAGGCGTCAGCGCGGCGTCGGCCCAATGCACGAAATGTCCCTCGTGCGCGACGATGTCCTCCACTGCCGCTGGAGTGGTAAGCCGCAGGCGCAAATCACCCGACAGGAGAAAAAGCCATCGGCGTGACGCCCCCGGCACCGGCTTCAGACTGGCCGGCGCAATCGACTCGGGCGGGACGCTGACCACCATGACCGCCGGTTGATCACCATCGGTCGGCGCCACGGCGCGAATCTTGGCGCCCAAGAGGGTCGGATGCTGGCGCCACGACTGTAGATCAACGGCGACGATCCGCGGTCGCGCCCACGGCCCGTTGTCGGGCGCGCGGGTACCGGGCGGGAACTCGTGGGTCTCGTGTTTGGCGTCGGCCGCAAAGATCGACGTGCCACCACCGGTGTTCCACACCAGCATCTGGGTCGCGATCTGCGGCCGCCGGTGTGGTTGCGAACCGTGCAACGTGCGCGGCGGATTCTCGACATACATGTGGCGCCGCATCAGGGTCAGAGTCGGTTCAGACTCGGGCGCCGCCCAATGCCAGATCGGATAGTCCCCGCCCATCGCATAGTGACGTTCGTTGACGGTCGCGTGGTAGTGGCGATGCGTCCCGTGCTCGTCCAGAAGCTTGGCATGCGCGGGCGAGAACCCGGCGGGCCCGTAGTTCATGGCGACGGTGGCCCCTGTTTGCGCGTCGCGCCACAACACCTGCTGGCGCGCGCCGGGATTCGAGTCGACCCCGGCGAAGGGCATCGTCAGCGTATCGAGATGGACGTAACCCGCGCTCATCGGCGCTCCTCTATGGCGCTGCCCTCGCTAGTCGCAATCTTCGTCGCTCAGCGGCGCGGGCTCAAGGCGCCCGCCCCGGATCTGCCACGGCGCGAGACAGCGGACAGCCCGCGCTACTGCAGCGGGCGGACGATCCTCGAGAGCGGTTTCCCAAAGGTCGACCTGTCCCGCCATGGCGACCGCGAGCCAGAGCCCGTCGCCGGAAAACGCGAGATCGTGGATCGGGCGGTCGCGTGAACTGCGCCCTGGCGCTGCGGCATCAAGCTCGAACACCGCGCGGCCGGAGGGCAACTCCCAGAAGCGTACCCTGCCGTCGGTGTGCGCCGTGGCAACGAGCGCCATCCGAGGATGAAACGCCGCGGCGACCGCCGGAACGGGGTTGCGCAAGGAACTCGCGATCCTCAGGCTCGGCGCATCCCAGATCCGGACCACTCCCTGGTCGTCGACACTCGCAAGGAGGCGTCCATCGGCGCTGAACGTGACGCGTTCGATGAAACCGCCTTGGCCGTCGGCTGAGGCAAGACCTCGGCCCGACGCATCCCAGAGGTGAAGTCCGCGACTCGCGGCTGTGACCAGTGTTCCACCGGTCGGGTCGAATCGAACAATGCCGACGTCGTGGGTAACGTGACTGAGTGCCAGCAGCCGCGTTCCGGTCTCGGCATCCCACACGGTGGCGTTGCGGCCCGTGCCGACGATCGCCGCTCGTCGACCGTCGGGGGACAAGCTGCCGCGAAGCATTCCGGAGGCGAAACCGCCCGCCTCGACAGGCGGCGTAAACGACGCATTGGTTCGCGACTCTCGAACGTCCCACACCCGGACCGCCCCCTCCTCGATGGTCATGGCCCGCCGACCATCGGCACTCAACTCGATCGCCGTGACGGCCGCCTCGGTGAGGGTCGTGGTCTGGCCTGCCGCAGGGTCCCAGATGGCGACGCGTCGGCGATCGGCCACCGCCAATCGATCGGACGACGCCGAGAAGCCGCGCAGCGCCCCCGTCGTGGGATAACCGCCGAGCCAGCCATTGTCGGGCACGATGAGAAGCCGAATCGCCCGATCCGTCGGGGAGGCGACGAGGTCGACATCGGGCGCGATCGCCGTCAGGAACGGACCAGTTTCGTATTCGGCGCGCAATCGACCACTCGATGCGTCCCAAATCTTGACCCCAGTGGCGTCATGCGTGACCACTACTCCGGCCGCCTGACCGAATCGCACGGCCTTCAGGTTCGGGCGATGTCCGCCCAAGCTGTTCCGAACCGTGTAGTCGGTGTCCCACAGCTTGGCGGTGCCATCCCAACTTGCGGTCGCGAGCTGGCCTTCGGGCCCAAACACGGCATCGACGACTCGGCCCTCGTGCCCCTGCAGGAGTTTGAGGCGATCCCCGGTCCGCGCGTCCCAGACGATCGCCTGGTCTCCCGCGGTGACGATCCGCTCACCGGCTTCGTCATAACGCGCGACCAGGACGACGCCGTCCTCGGCGGTCATTGTCACTCGCGCCTCCCCGGTCGCGAGATCCCACACCCGCGCCGATGGCCCGGGTCCCGGCAACACAAGGCGCTCGCCACCACGGTCGAAGGACGCACGATCGAGGATGAGGCCAAAGGTGAAGCGAACGGGAAACGCGTGCAGCTGCGCCCCGCTTGCTGCATCCCACACGTGGACGGACTCGTGCGCAGCCGTCACGATGCGCCGCCCGTCGGGCGCGAACACCGCCGTGCCACCACCGGCGCCGGCTATCGTGAGCTGCCGCCGCCCGCTAGCCGCGTCCCATACGACGACCGTCCCGTCGAGGCTCGAGGTGACGATCCGCCGACCATCGGCATCGAAGGCCGCGTCGACCACGCTGTCGGTGTGGCCGCGCAAGCTCTGGAGGGGTCGCCCCGCGGCTGTCCATACGCGGGCGGTCCGATCCGCACTCGCACTTACGAAGTTGGTCCCGTCATCGCTGAAGCGAATCGCAAGCACGCCCGCCTCATGACCGGCGACGAGGGCCTGCTTGATGTCGATCGTGCGCAGTGCGTGACCGAGTTGAAGGCGGAGCAACGGATCGTCCTTGCCGAGGCCATAGGCCGCCGCAAGATATGGCGCGGCCCGGTCGGGGCGCTCGTTCATCAATTCGCGCACCCCCGCATCGTGGTAGCGCTCGCGCGAATCGCGGGCGTCGATATAGGCCGCGACGACCGCAACCAGCAATGCCGCGACGAAGACGGCCGCAGCAAATCGAACGCGACGCCAACGCCGACGACGGCGGTCGCGCTGCTTGAGTTCGTCATAGTCGACGCCAAGCAGGCCAGCGATCATCTTGAGCAAGGCATCGGCTCGACCGTCCTTGCCGCGCCGGGCATCCGCTGCGATCGGTTCGGCGCGCTCGCGCACCTCCCCCGGGGCCGCTGAACGGAAGCGAAGCGCCTCAGGAAAACACTCTTGTGTCGCGCCTTCGCCGCGATCGCTGGCGTTGGGCTCGCCATCGACGATGAGGCAAAGGACGCGTCCCTCCCCAACCAAGGCCTTGAAGGTCGCAATCTCTCCGTTCACCCAGCGCGATTGGGCGGCCGCTGGAGAGCAGATGACAATCAGGTAGCGCGAGGCGCGCAACGCCTCACGGATCGTCGCCCCTAGAGCGCGTTTCTGAAAGGTTGAATCGGCGGGGATTCCCTTGGTCGGGGATTCGTGATTCAAGATGCTGGCTGGATTGGAGGCCAGCAGCGATGGCGC
>VGES01000016.1 GCA_016869765.1 Alphaproteobacteria bacterium | reverse complement strand
GCAGTTGGCCATTCCCATTCCAGCCCACGCGATGCGCCTCTCGCTTGCATCGGCACTGGGTACCACCGCGAGAAAAAGGACCGCTAGCCATGTCGCCCAGCGTGCACCGTTCATCGCCGTTTCCCCAAACTGCCAAGCACTAGCTATTGCCTGTTGAGCATTGATTTGAATTGCGTCCCTTTTGTGTCGGCTCCAATTTTTGGAAAAATTTTGGGGGGCGGCTAACTGACTGAAAGAGAAGAAACGATTTTTCCCCCCACCCCCTACCCCACCCCTGCGGTGGTTCAGACGCCGAGCAACGGCGATCCGAGCAATTAGTTTCCTGCCACACGCTTGCCACACTGAACGTGGCAAAATGCTCCTACTGGACGATGGGTCCAGCGACTCGGCGTGTCGCAAAGTCTTGATTAGGTTGAGGCGCTTGGAGCGGGTGAAGGGAATCGAACCCTCGTCGTAAGCTTGGGAAGCTTCTGCTCTACCATTGAGCTACACCCGCGTTCCCCAGCGCGCCGCTACAAGATATCGTCCTTTGGGAGCGGCGCAAGGGCGCGGCCAAACGGCCGCCACCCGCCGTTTCACGCCGAAACGACCGGGGAGCAAGAGGAATGCCCGACACCGCCATCATCTTCGACTGCGAGTTCCTTTGCTTGGAAGGGTCTCAGCGGCGGTATTGGTGCGCCCCGGTCGACCCAGACCCGGTCATTGCCCAGATCGGCGCCGTCAGGCTCAGCCTCCGCGGCGAGCACGAAATCGTCGATCGCGTACGAATCTACGTGCAACCCATGGATCGCTACGGGAACGCGTACGAGATTCCACCCTTCTTCACTGCGCTGACCGGAATCACGTCCGACCACATCGCACAACAGGGCGTGTCGCTCGCAAGCGCCCTCGCCCACCTCGAACGTTTTGCGGCGGGAGCCCAGCTTTGGTCCTGGGGCAAGGACGAGCTCAACATGATGGCGATCAGTTGTTACGTCGCCGGTGTCGCACCGTCGATTCCGGCCAAGCGTTTCGACAACGCTTGCAAACTCTTCCTTCGCGCCGGAATGCCGGAACAGGATCTTGCCAAGACCCGCAGCAACGAATTGTGCAGGTACTTCGGGATCGATCACCCGACTCTTCGCGGGCACGACGCTCTCGACGATGCCTTGTCGGTGACCTACGCGCTTCAGCACCTGTTGAAGGCTAGGAAATCTAGGCCCGAGCATTTCGAACCGGCGATCTAGCGGCCATCACCCGCGCTTCGCGCTCCCTCTCCCCGGAACCGGGAGAGGGTGGGGTGAGGGGCAAGCCGAGGGTGAGGGGCGAAGCGCGGGTGAGGGGTGCTTGACCTAACCCCCGGGCGGGCCTAAGAGTCGGCCCACGTTGTGGCGTATTTGAGCCGACCGGCTTGCGGCCACGTAAAACAAATGTCTAAAAGGTCGGTGCCAACCCGGCCCCTTTTGTGCCGGGTTTTTTGTTGGAGTCGCAGATGGCAGACAACGGACGCAGGAAATCCCCCAAAGGCTGGCGGCGGCGCACCCTCGCCGTGCGCGGCGGGCAGGCGCGCTCGAACTTCGGCGAGACCAGCGAGGCCTTGTTCCTGACCTCGGGCTACGTCTACGCCCAGGCCGAGGACGCCGAGGCCCGCTTCAAGGGCGAGGACGACGGCTTCATCTATTCCCGGTTTTCGAACCCGACCGTCGGCATGTTCGAAGAGCGCATCGCGCTGATGGAGGGCGCCGAGCGCGCCATGGCGACCGCCACCGGCATGGCCGCGGTCAACGCCTCGCTGATGTGCCAGCTCAAGGCCGGCGATCACGTCGTCTCGGCGCGCGCGCTGTTCGGCTCGTGCCGCTACATCGTGGACGACATCCTGCCGCGCTTCGGCGTCAAGGTGACGCTGGTCGATGGTCCCGACCTCGATCAATGGAGGAAGGCCGCCCGACCCGGCACGGTGTGCGGATTCCTCGAGTCGCCGTCGAACCCCATGCTCGAGGTGATCGACGTCAAGGCCGTCGCCGGCATTCTTCATGAGGCGGGCGCCAAGCTCGTCGTCGACAACGCGTTCACGACCCCCGCCCTGCAGCGACCGATGGAGTTCGGCGCCGACGTCGTGGTGTACTCGGCGACCAAGCACATCGACGGCCAGGGTCGCACCCTGGGCGGCGCCGTGCTGGCCGGCCATGCCTTCATCGAGAACACGTTGAAGCCCTACCTGCGCCATACCGGCCCCTCGTTGTCGCCGTTCAACGCCTGGGTCCTGCTCAAAGGCCTGGAGACGCTCGACCTCCGCGTCAGCCAGCATTGCGCCAACGCCCAGAAGATCGCCGAGGCCCTGGCCAGACACGGCAAGGTGACGCGAACGCTGTACCCCGGGCTTGCCAGCCATCCGCAGCACGCGCTCGCAATGAAGCAAATGGACGCGGGCGGCGGCATGATCACGTTCGACATCGCCGGGGCCAAAGCCGGCGCGTTCCGGTTCCTGAACGCGCTCAAGATCGTCGATATCTCGAACAACCTGGGCGACAGCAAGAGTCTGATCACCCACCCGGCGACGACCACGCACCAGCGCATCGACGTCAAGGAGCGCGAGGCGCTCGGCATCCATGCCGGCACCGTACGTCTCTCCGCCGGTCTCGAGGATGTCGACGATCTGCTCGACGACATCCACCAAGCCTTGGCCAAGGTCTAACGCTGGTTGCCACCCCGGCCCGTCCCGCCCAGGGATAGGCCGGATGCGCCCGCGGGCGGCTTTTGCTAAAATAGCGTCATCAAGCCATGTACAACGAAACGACCAAAGACATCACCGTCACCGTCAAGCCGATGTTCCTCGACGATCAATCGGAACCGGACCAGAACCACTACGTCTGGGCCTACAAGGTTCGGATCGAGAACGGCGGCGGGCAGACCGTGCAGTTGATCAACCGCTACTGGCGGATCACCGACGCGTTCGGCCAGGTCAAGGAAGTGCGCGGGCCGGGCGTCGTCGGCGAGCAGCCGGTGCTGGCCCCGGGCGAGTCGTTCGAATACACGAGCGGCACGCCGCTCTCGACCCCCTCGGGCATCATGGTCGGTACCTACGAAATGCAAACCCGCGCCGGTGAACGTTTCGACGTCGCCATCCCGGCGTTCTCGCTCGACAGCCCGCACACCCGGGTCACCGTCAACTAGCTCCGGCGCTCAAGGCTGAGGGAGTCTCATGAGTACAACCGCCAAGGGCCGTCACACGAAACTGTTGCTCGCCGCCGACGGCGCACCGCGTCCGAGCCGCAACGATGCCGAGGACGCGGTGCGGATCTTGCTGCGCTACGCCGGAGACGATCCGGCGCGCGAAGGCCTGGCCGATACCCCGGGCCGCGTCGTGCGTTCCTACGATGAGTTCTATGCCGGCTATGCCGACGATCCGGTGACGTATCTGCAGCGCACCTTCGAGGAGACCGACGGCTACGACGAGATGGTCGTGTTGCGCGACATTCGCGTCGAATCACACTGCGAGCACCACATGCTGCCGATCATCGGCCGCGCCCATGTCGGGTACCTGCCCGACAAGCGCGTCGTCGGTATCTCGAAGCTCGCCCGAGTCGTCGATGCCTACGCCAAGCGCCTGCAGGTGCAGGAAAAACTCACGGCCCAGATCGCCAACTGCATCGCCGAGGTGCTGAGGCCCAAGGGCGTCGGCGTCGTCGTCGAGGCGGCGCACCAGTGCATGACCATGCGCGGCGTCCACAAGCCCGGTGTCACCATGGTGACGAGCCGCATGCTGGGCGACTTCCGCAGCGACCCGATGACCCGGCGCGAGTTCCTCAACATCATCGGCAAGCCGCCGGGCGAGCCGGTCTAGGCGGGCAGCGGGGAACCGTGCCCGCACCGGCCGCGATTGACCTGCTGCGGACGCTGATCGGCTTCGACACGACGAGCCGGGACTCCAATCTCGCGCTGATCGGCTTCATCGCCGATTATCTCGGCCGCCACGGTGTTGCCGCCCGGATCCTGCCGAGCGCGGACGGCGCCAAGGCAAACCTGCTTGCCACCATCGGACCGCGGCGCCCGGGCGGCATCGTGTTGTCCGGTCACAGCGATGTCGTCCCCGTCGACGGTCAACCATGGACCAGCGATCCGTTCACGCTGACCGAACGCGACGGCAAGCTGTTCGGCCGTGGCACCTGCGACATGAAGACCTTCATCGCGCTCGCGCTCGCCCAAGTGCCGGACATGGTGGCGAAGGACCTGCGCCTGCCCATTCATCTCGCGTTCAGTTACGACGAGGAGGTGGGCTGTCTCGGCGTGCCGGCGCTGATCGAGCGCATCGTCGCCGAACATCTCGAACCGCGGGCCGTCATCGTCGGGGAACCCACCGAGATGACGGTCGTCAACGCCCACAAGGGCATCCACGCCTTCCGCACCACGGTGACGGGCGTCGAAGCGCATTCGAGCGCGCCGCAGTTGGGCGTCAACGCGATCGTCCACGCCGCCGAGCTGATCGCGGGCCTGGGTGCGATCGCGAGCGACATCGCCACGGGACCGGTGCGCGACGAGCGTTTTGTGCCGCCGACGACCACGATCCAGATCGGCAAGATCGAAGGCGGCACCGCACTCAACATCGTGCCGCGGCAATGCAAGTTCCTGTGGGAGTTCCGGCTTTTGCCCGGTCACGACCCAGACGACGTGCCGCGCCGATTCGCGACTCTTGCTGCCGATGTCCAGGGGCGCATGCGCGTCGCCCATCCCGGCGCGGCGATCGAAACCCAGACGATCGCCCATGTCCCGCCGCTCAAGGCCGAGCACGGTTCACCGGCCGAAACCCTCGTGTTGGCGTTGGCCGGGAGCAACCGCGTGGGTGCCGTATCCTTCGGCACCGAAGCAGGGCTTTTCCAGGCGGCCGAATGCCCGACCGTGGTCTGCGGTCCGGGCTCGATCGAGCAGGCGCACAAGCCCGATGAGTTCATCACGCTCGAACAGGTTGCGGCCGGCGAGGCGTTCCTGACGCGCTTGATCGACTTCGCCGCGCGGGGTTGACCCTCACCCGCTCACCGCGCCCCTCGCCTTCGCGCCTGCGGCGCCCGGCCCTCTCGCGCTTCTTGCGGCGCTTGTCGCTGCAAGCGGCGAAAGATGCGAAGCGCCGGGTGAGGGCGATCAGCGCAAGTACTTGGCGAGATAGCGCTGGATGTTGGCGTCGAGCTGAGCGGAAATGTCCTTCATCAGCCCTTCGGTCATCTCGAAGAAGGCGCGCTCACGCTGATAGAGCGTGGCGTTCTCGGGCACCGTGCGATTGCGCTCGGCCTGGGCGGTGGCGAAGGCTTCCTGGAAGCCGCGCTCGTCGCGGATCTCGAGGGCGACATCGAGTTCGGCGTCGTAGCGTTCGGCCTGATCGACCGTGAACAGGCTGCGCACGCCGGTCGATCGTGCGAGTTTGGCCTCGACCACCGGGGCCCTGCGGATCACGAACACCGCGCGCCCCGGCCCGCCCGCTGCGCGCAGGCGATCCTCGGCCCAGCGCCGCGCGGCACTCTGCGGCGAGGTCGGGAACAGGTGTTCGACGTTGGGCGGCTTTAAAGGGGGCTCGTACTCCTCGCGGTATTCGATCGATCCGACCGCGAGGCGAATCACCGGCATGTGATTGAAGCTGAGTTCGGGGATCGGCGGTGGCAACGGTTGACCTTGGCAGGCGACCAAGACCGTCGCGGTACCGAGCAACAACGCCGAGCGGCGCGAAACCAATGGGCTCATCGCGTTCCTTTCAGCCCTCCCCGGACCGAATCATGCCTGAACGGTGCGCGGCCGTCACGTGGCCTCAGTGAACGACCGGCATGGCGACGAACTCGTGTGGGCGGAAACGATAGACGCTATTGCAGAACTCGCAGCGCGCCTCGATGGCATCGGCCACCACCATGTCGCGGATTTCGTCAGGCGAAAACCGCGATAACACGGTCCGGACCCGGCTCTCGCTGCAACGACAGCCGGCCTTGAGCGCCTGAGGCTCGGCGACCGCGACGCCGACCTCGTGGAACAGCCGGTAGAGCAGCGCCTCTTCGCTCAAGGCGGGATCGATCAACTCGGCTGGTGTCAGCGTGGCCGTCAAGGCCCGGCCATGCCGCCAGTGTTCCTCGATGAGCTCGGCGTTGCTCTCGGCGTTGATGCCACCGGCCGCCGCGATGCGCTGGATCATCATGGCGCCCGAGCGCCAGCGTTGGGACCCACCCTCGGTCTGGTGTCCGATGCCGACGCGGATGGCGGCGCGCAGTTGTTCGGATTGGTGAAAATAGCTTTCTGTGCACTCGGCCACGGTTCGGCCCTCGAGCGCGACGATCCCCTGGTGGCGTTCGCCGGCCTTGGGGTCGACCGTCCAGGCGAGATAACCGCGTCCGACGACATCGCCGAGCGGAGCCGTTTCACGCAGCGCTGCGGCCACGGGCTCGTAGCGGGCGTAGCCGCGCAACGTGCCCGGCGACTCGAGATCGGCGACCAGCGTCTTCACGGGACCGTCGCCCTTGATCTGCAGCGTGAAAATGCCGTCGACCTTGAGGGCGCTCGCCAACACGGCGGCGAGCGTCACGACCTCGCCCAGGAGGTGCGAGACGGCGGGCGGATAGTCGTGGCGGCCGAGAATCTCGTCGATCGCATCGTCGAGCCGCACCAAGCGGCCGCGCAGGCCGAGCGCCTCGACGACAAAAGGCTGGACGAGATCGCGCGGCCTCCTGGCCGACGTCATGCCGTCAGGCACCAGGCGAGGATACCCTTCTGGGCGTGGAGGCGGTTCTCGGCTTCGTCCCACACCACCGACTGCGGCCCGTCGATCACCGCTTCGGCGACCTCCTCGCCGCGGTGCGCGGGGAGACAGTGCATGAACACGGCGTCCGGACGCGCGCGCGCCATGAGGCGTTCGTTGACCTGATAAGGCGCGAGCAGGTTGTGGCGCTTCTGGCGCACCTGATCACCCGACAGGCCCATCGACACCCAGACATCGGTGATCACGCAGTCGGCATCACGCACGGCCTCGGCCGGATCTTCGAACAGATTGATCCTGCCGCCCTTGGCCTGGGCCCACGCCATGACCTCGGCCGGCGGTGCCAACTCGCGCGGACAGGCCAGACGGAGTTCGCAGTCGAATTGAACGGCGGCGTGGATCCACGACACCGCGACGTTGTTGCCGTCGCCCGACCACGCGATCCGCCGCCCGGCGATGGGGCCGCGGCGCTCCTCGAACGTCAGAACGTCGGCCAGCACCTGACAGGGGTGGCTCAGGTCGGTGAGGCCGTTGATCACCGGGACCTCGGCATGCTCGGCCAGATCGAGCAGGATCTGATGGCGCGTCGTCCTGATCATGATCATGTCGACATAACGTGAAAGGGTGCGCGCCGTGTCGGCGATGGTCTCGCCGCGGCCGATCTGCATGTCGGCGCTGGTCATCAGGAGGCTTTGGCCCCCGAGCTGGCGCACGGCCACGTCGAAGGAAACGCGTGTGCGGGTCGAGGGCTTCTCGAAGATCATCGCCAGGATCTTGCCCTGGAGGGGCCGATCGTCGTCGACGTCCCCGCGTCCCCGACCGTTGCGCTGTTGCTTGCGCCGGCGGGCATCGTCGAGGATGCCGCGCAAGGCCGCGCGGTCCAGTCGATGAATGTCGAGAAAATGCCGCGGCGTGCTCATGGCGTGAAGTCGCGGAGCGAGCGATCGAGGATGCCAAGCCCTTCGCTCACGTGCGCCTCGTCGATGATCAAGGGCGGCAGGAGACGGATCACGTTGTCGCCAGCGGATACGACGAGAAGCCCGTTCCCGCGCAGCACGTCGATCAACTTGCCCATGTCGCCCTGGACTTTGAGCCCCAGCATCAAACCGCGGCCGCGCACCTCTGTCAGCTTGTTGCCGTGCTTGCGCATCAGGTCGTCGAGACCCGACTTCAAGCGTTCACCGACCTTGGCCGCGCGTTCGATGAAACCCGGCGCGAGGATCTCCGACATCACGGCATTGGCGACGGCCGCCGCCAACGGATTGCCGCCGAAGGTCGAACCGTGCGTGCCGGCGGTCATGCCGACGCCCGCCTTCATGGTCGCGAGCACCGCGCCGATCGGGAAGCCCCCGCCCAACGCCTTGGCCAACGCCATCACGTCGGGCTTCACCCCGTCATATTCGTAACCGAACAATTTCCCGGTGCGGCCCAGGCCGGTCTGCACCTCATCGAACGCGAGCAACAGGTCGTGCTCGTCGGCCAGCGCACGCAGGCCCTTGAGAAAACCGGGCGGTGGCACGCGAATGCCGCTTTCCCCCTGGATCGGCTCGACCAAAAAGCCGGCCGTCTCGCGCGTGATCGCGGCCTTGGCCGCGGCTAGGTCGCCGTATGGAACCTGGTCGAACCCGTCGACCACCGGACCGAAGCCCGCGAGATGTTTCTGCTGGCGTCCCGCCGCCAGGGTGGCGAGCGTGCGGCCATGGAACGCACCCTCGAAGGTGATGATGCGATAGCGCTCGGGCCGGCCGTTCGCACTCTGGTACTTGCGCACGACCTTGATCGCCCCCTCGTTGGCCTCGGCCCCCGAATTTCCGAAGAAGGCCATGTCGGCGAACGAATGGGCGGTGAGCGTGGCCGCCAAGTTCTCTTGCGCGGGAATGCGATACAGGTTCGAGGTGTGCCAAAGCTTGGAACCGGCCGCGTTCAGCGCCTTGACCAGCGTCGGATGCGCATGGCCGAGCACGTTCACCGCGATCCCCGCCCCAAAGTCGAGGTAGCGGCGGCCGTTCGTATCAAAGATATAAGGCCCCTCGCCCCGCTCGAACGCCACGTCGGCGCGGGCATAGGTCGGCATTACGGCGTTGGTCACGTGCTCTCCCGGGCCGAAACGGCCTGTTCGCGAGAAAGCGCGTGAGTATGGTGACCGGGGTTGGGCGTGTCAACGTCCACCGCCCCCAGAAAAGCGAGAAAAACCCCAGATTTCCGCCACTTCTGGAGCCAAGCGCCGAGGATCAGGGCGGGCTCGGAAGCCCCTCGGAACCGCGGTAGTAGACCACGCTCTGCGGCATCGGGACGGCGATGCCTTCGGCGTCGAAGGCCCGCTTCATGCGCAGCACGAATTCCCGTCGCACCACCCATTGTCGCCCCGGCGCGGTCTTGAGTTTGACCTGAAGCACAACGGCCGTGTCGGTGATGCGATCGATGCCAAGGACCTCCAAAGGTTCGAGCATGTCGACGGCAAAGTCGGGGGCGCTTCGCATCGCCTCGCCGATCGAGCGCAGGATGTCGAAGACACGATCGACGTTCTCGCGGTGTGCGACCGAAACCTCGACCACGACATTAGAGAAATCACGAGTCTGGTTGGTCACCGTATCGACGGCGCTGAACGGAATAGTGTGAATCGTGCCCTGGGCGTCGCGCACGCGAATCGTGCGGATTGAAATCGCCTCGATTGTGCCGGTACGACCCGCGACCGTCACGACGTCGCCCAAGCCGATCGAGTTTTCGAACACGATGAACGCCCCGGTGATGACATCCTTGACTAGGGTCTGCGCGCCAAAGCCGATCGCCAGCCCGACGACACCGGCGCCAGCGAGGAGTGGCGCAACGTTGACGCCGAGCTCCGAGAGGATGGCGATCGCCGAAACGAGCAGGACAACGACGAAAAGCGCGTTACGCGCCAACGGATGGATGGTCCGCAGGCGCGAGCCACTCGCACTCGCGCCGCCCGGAGAACGCGCGAGCAGGCGGTCGAGCGCGGCCGAGCCCAACTCCCAGGCCAGGGTCGCCAGCACGATGATCAGCACGATGCTGAAACCACGGGAGACGACGTCGGCACCGCGCCCCGTCGCGAGCAGCGACAGAAGCCGCACGTGCCAACTGTCCAAGATCAGCAGGAGCGCTACGACCGCGATAATGATGCGGAGCGCCCGCTGTAGGATCGACAGATAGCGGTTCGCACTGTGCTCAAGGAGCGGGTAGCGGTCCTGCAGGTCGCGGCTGACGCGAAACAGCAATCCGACAGCGCGATCCAACCCGGTCATCAAACCCCATGCTGCAATCGCAATCACGAACGTGCGCACCGTGGCCGTCGCGACGAAGCGAAACCCGTCGGCGATTTCGAGGAGCCAGATGGTGTAGGCGCCGAGCAAATAGAGAATCGCGAGGATGTGCCACACCTCGGCGAGCCGTTGGCGGAACGATACGACCACGCCCTCGCCTAAGGCTCCGCCGATCCAGCTTTTCACGCCTTGTCGGTTCTGCAGCACCAGCACGACCAAGAGCCCCGCGACGATGAGGCCCGTCAGCTTGCGCAACGCATCGACCCCCGGGGCCGGCAGGCCCAGCACCGCCAACACCTCGATGACGAAAAAGCTGTACACGGACACGGCGACGAGGCGCCGCGCCCAAACGTAGAGGTAGGCCGCGAGGGAATCGCTCAACGGCACGAGGCGGCCGCGCGTCGACAGCGGGTCGACGATCGATCGCACCAGCACCAGGATCGACCAGGCCAGCACCGTGCCGCCCACCAACGTGATGACGATAGCCCGCGTGACCTGATCGGGCTTGAGCAATACGAGTGCGGCGTAAGCCCCGCCCATGAACACCGCGATCGGCACCAACTCGAGGAGCGTGCGCAACGTCCACACCGGGAGACGCCACCACCAACGGGCGTCGTACCAGCGATCGAGGCGCCGGATCGGCCAAACCATGAGCCGCCGCGCGCCCCACCACAGGAGTGCCGGAGCGAGAAAGACGACCGCGAGCTGAACGAGGATGCGGCCCCATAACGCCCGACGGTCCGGTTCGGCGATTTGGCGTTCGAGCCAGGGCAGGAACGATCCTGTGCGCGCAAAGCTCGATCCGATATCGCTCAGTCGATCACCGAGAGAAGCCGCCCTGCTTCCCACCTCCTGCAAGGCCTGGGACAGAAATCCGCGGGCCGGCACCTGATCCTCGGTGCGGCGCAGTTCGATCAGGAGTTCGAGCTGACGGATCAGCTGCTCGCGCGCGGCCGGGTCGCGCAACGTTGCCACCATCGATGCGAGCTCCTCGGTCGAGGCGCTGCTGGATGGCGCCGCCGGCTGCGCCACCACAGCTGTCGGAGCCAGGCCCCACAGGAGGACCAGCACGACCAGCAGGCGAAAAAGGGGCTGTAGCATGCGACGGGGCTTGGCGCGGATGCGTGTTCCGCCGTTATATCACGCGACGACCCCGAACTGACGACGCGGAATCGGCGTGACCGGAAAACGGGCTACAGCATTGGCGACGGCCAACGCGCTTCTCGCCAACGGCGAGTGGGGCAAGGCCGTCGCGGCGTTCCGCCGGATCCTGCGCGGAGACCCCCATGACGCGGCGGCCCTGCGCGGCCTCGGTATGGCGGCCCTGCGCAAGGGGGAACATGCCGAAGCGCTCAAGGCCCTCGAAGCATGCCGCCAGGTGTCGCCGCGTGACGCCGAGGTGCATTTTCTGCTGGGCAATCTCTATCTCGGTGCTGGACGCATGCAGGCCGCGGTCGATGTCTACCGCATCGCGGCCGCGCTGGCCCCCGCCGTCGCCGAGATCTTCAACAACCTGGGCGCCGCACTGGTCGAACTTGGACAGCCCTCGGCCGCCATCGAACCCCTGCGCCGGGCCGTGGCGCTCAAGCCTGGTCTTGCCGAAGCCCACAACTCGCTCGGCAACGCCCTCAGCCGCCTGGACCAGGGCGAGGAGGCCGAACGGAGTTATGCGGCAGCGATTCAGGCCAACCCGAACCTGATTCACGCCCGCATCAATCGCGGCCACCTCCTGATCGACCTCGGCCGCACGGCCGAAGCGCTGGCCGAATTCTCGGCGGCTCTCGCGAGCGAACCCGGCAACGACGACGCCATGAACGGCCGTGGCCTCGCCTTGCAGAAGGAGGGACGACACGACGAGGCGATCGAGGTGTTCCGCCGCGCGATCGCGCGCAACGCCGGCAACGCCTCGGCGATCGGCAATCTCGCCGTCTCGCTGCAGGCCCAGGGCCGCCACGAGGACGCGCTGGCGCGCGGTCGCGAGGCCCACGCCTTGCGCCCCGAAGCGATCGACATCCAGGTGAACCTCGGCCACATCCTGCAGTCGCTGGGACGCCACGCCGAGGCGGCGACGATGTTCGTGGAGGTCCTTGGGCGCGACCCCGCACGGCTGGATGTCGCCCCGTACCTGCTGCACTCCCGCCTCCACCTCTGTGATTGGTCGGACCTCGAACGTCTGGAAGCGATGACGATCGAGGCCGCGACACGGTGCGATGGCACTGGCCGAGGCAGTACTGTGCCGCCGTTCGCATTGGCCGCGACGAGCGCGTCACCGGACCTGCGCCTCAAGGTGGCCCGTCACTCGGCTGCCGCGCATGCCCGCCAAGTCGCAGGCCTCGCGCGAACGACGCTGCGCGAGGCGCATGACGAAGATCCGGATCGAGCGTTGCGCATCGGCTACGTATCACCGGACTTTCGCACCCACAGTGTTGCGATCGCATTCCGCGGGCTGCTGGCGGCCCATGATCGCGAGCGCTTCGAGTGGTTCGGCTATTCACTGTCGAGCGACCCTCCCGATGCCCTCGGGCGCGAGTTGGAGGCGGCGTTTCACCGCTTCAGGGACGTCAGCCGTTTGAGTGTCGCGGACGCGGCGAATGCAATCGCCGAGGATCGGATCGACGTCCTGATCGACCTCGCCGGACACACGCGAGGCACGCGCCTCGAGTTGTTCGCGCTGACCCCGGCCCCCGTGCAAGCCCATTACCTCGGCTACGGCGCGACGGTCGGCGCAGACTATATTCCTTGGCTCATCACCGATCGGATTCACACGCCGCCGGCACTGGTGCCCCATTGCAGCGAGCGTCTCGTGTACCTGCCGCACACGTTCATGGCGGCCACCCCGGCTACGATCGACAAGGCCCCTGTCTCCCGCCGCGACGAGGGGCTGCCGGACCACGGCATCGTGTTCGCCAACTTCAACGCCCACTACAAGTTCGACCCGGCGACGTTCGCGATCTGGATGCGGGTGATGGCCGGCCATCCCGAGAGCGTCCTATGGTTGCGCGCCGGACACGAGACGGCGATGGCCAATCTCCGTCGCGCCGCCGAGGCTTCGGGCGTTGCCGGCGATCGCCTGGTGTTCGCGCGGCGCCTGGACCACCCGCGCCACCTCGCTCGCCACCGGCTGGCGGATCTCGCGCTCGACACCCGCTTTCATACCGGGGGCGTCACGACGCTTGACGCCCTGTGGGCCGGACTCCCCGTCGTCACCTTGGCCGGGGCGGCGCACTCCGAACGTACAGGGGCTTCGATTCTCCAGGCCCTCGGCGTCCCGGAACTGATCGCCGCTTCGTCCGCGGCCTACGAACAGTTGATCGCCGACCTTGCGGCCGATGCCGGGAGGCGGCGGACGCTGGCGGAAGCAATCGATGCGAAGCGCCGTAACACACCGTTGTTCGATCCCCGACGATTGGCTCGCGACCTCGAGACGGCCTATCGCGCCCTTTGGCGAGGCTGGGTGAACGGCGACACGTCACGCGAGATTCGTATCGCGCCATGACCGTTGCCCTTAGAGTCGCGCTATGACGATGTTCGAATTGCAGCCCGGCGACACCGTCCCCAACTACGTGCTCGAAGACGTGGTGGGCCAACCCAACGGGCCCGTGATCGACTCGCGCGGCCGACCGATGATCCTGGTGTTTTGCACCGACGAGTTCGATCGGAACTTGGCGCCCTTCGCCGCGGCAGCGTCCACCCTCAAGGAGACGTTCGACCTTTCGATCATTACGCCGCTTCCTCGCGAGGAGAACCGAGCGATCGCACGGCGCCACAACCTCCCTTGGGGCGTCCTCGCGGAACGACAAGGGGGACGTCACCCGGCGTCTCACGTTCGCCGGGGACGGACGCAACGCCCCGGGCCTGACCACCTATGTGCTCGACCCGGGTCTTCGTGTTCTGCGGGTTGAACGTGGTGGTGATCCGCAGGCCCATATCGAACGCTGCTTCGCCGCGACCCGCGAGCACCACGACGTTGGACCAGGCCCGGGCTGCGTGCCGCTCCTGTGGATTCCGCGGGTGTGCAGCCGAGCGTTCTGCCAGGAGCTCCAAGACTGGTGGCAGGCGCACGGCAACGTGGCGACGGGCACCGTCGACAGCCGCGCCGACACCGATGTTGCGGCACAAGCGGCCGCCGACATCAAGCGCCGCCGCGATCACGAAATCATGGACCCTGCTCTGAATGGACGATTGGCGGACCTGTTTCGGCGACGCGTCGTCCCAGAGGTGGCGAAGGCCTTCCAGTACGCGGCCACCCGCACCACCGGGTTCAAGATCGGCTGCTACTTCGACGAGCGCACCACCGGAGGATACTTTCGGCCCCACCGCGACAACATTTCGCCATCGACCGCCCACCGTCGATTTGCCGTTTCGCTATTGCTCAACGACCCAGAGGAATACGAGGGGGGCTCGCTGCGTTTTCCCGAGTTCGGGCCGCGCGAGTTTCGCCCGCGCGCCGGCGAAGCCCTCGTGTTTTCGTGTTCGCTGCTCCACGAGGTAACGGATGTCCGTCGCGGCAGACGCTTCGTGCTGCTGAGTTTCCTCACCTCGAAAGCCGATACCGACGCCGCCCAACGCCACCTCGCGAAGACGGCCTAGATCGACTGCTCGGCCGGCCCGCGCAGGAACGCCTCCATATGGAAGCGCGCATGGGCAGGCTCGTAACGGTAGGACACGCCAATGGGACACGCGCGCCGCGCGGCGCAGCCCTGTTCCCGACAGGTACGACCAGCGTCACTGGTCGCACACTCAACGACGTGCAGGACGACCCCGCGCAGGTGCGCGAGTGGGCAGGCGGTGAGGCACGGCTTCGCGGCGCAGCCTTCACACGGCGCCGCCACGGGCTCGCGCAGCGGCACCGGCAATCGTTCCGAAAACAGCAGCGCCGCCCGATACGCGTGCCACAGGCCGAAGCGGGGATGGATGAACAACCCGAGGGGCGACCGTGCGATCGGCTCGGCGCGTTGGGCCCAGTGCAGGAACGGGCGGAACGGCGGACCGTGATGCGGGTAGCACACCTCGGCCCCGAGGTCCTGCACCAAGACGCCCATGACCGATTCGATCCACTCGTTGAGCGGATGACGCTCCATCGGACGTGGCTCCCGGCTGAAGGATCGCCACATCGCCGATCCGGCGTTGCCGACGAGTACCACGGTCCCTACTGACGTGCCGCTCGCCAGGACGGGCACGTCGTCGGCCGGGTCCGGGTGGAACGCGCCCCGGACGATCAAGCCGTGGGGCGCCAGACGGTTCGCGATCACGTCGAGCACGTTGCCCCCTGGTCACGGTGGCGCGCCCGGGAAGATTCGAACTCCCGACCCCTAGATTCGAAGTCTAGTGCTCTATCCAACTGAGCTACGGGCGCAGACCGTGACCTCTGGGCGAAGGCCCAGACGACCGTGGATATGCCGTCGCCGATGGCAAGGCGGCATGCGAGGTGGTGCCCCGCGTGGCGCAAACATAACGAATACGTCTTACCGTTCCTACTGCTCCGGAGAAATCTCGCGAGCGAATCGGCATCAATGCTTGTCCTCACTTTGTCAGACAGGTGTCGCTTCCTCGGTGCGGTCGCCGATCTTGAACCCGCGACGAACGTCTTTGCGTCAAGAACCGGTGGCCCTGCATCTGATGCTTCGTGACGCCGGCCGCGACCGATCGTCTCATCGGATGAAAGGATGCATACCAAGACCGGCCCGTTGAATGCGGCCTGCCAGAAACGCACTCGACCCCGCATTGCGTTTCCCACACTCTATGATTAATTTCTAATCACGTTGATAGAGAGAACTATGCCCACAGATACGAAGGTGCTTACCGCACACGTCCCGATCGCCCTCGCCCAGAAAGTGGAAGCGATGGCGGTGCGGCTCGAGCGTTCGCGCGGCTGGGTAATGAAGCAGGCGCTGGCCGCCTGGGTGGACCAGGAGGAAGAGCGTCATCGCATGACGCTCGAAGCCCTGGCAGACGTCGACGCTGGTCGCGTCATCGACCAGCAAGCCGTGCAAGCTTGGGCGGATAGTCTTGGAACCGACGCCGTGCTGCTGCCACCCAAGACGTGAGGATCACGTGGACCGGAAAGGCGGCCTCCGATCTCGTCCGTTTACACGAGCATCTCCGCCCAGTCGCCCTTGATGCGGCGGCGCGGGTCGTGCAGCAGCTGGCCCGGGCGCCCAATCGGCTGCTCGAATACCCGAGGATCGGCGAGAAGCTGGAAGCGTTCGCCCCGCGCGAGGTCAGGCGGATCCTCGTGGGCCACTACGAGCTGCGCTACGAGATTCGCGATGCCACCATTTTCATCCTGAGACTCTGGCATCACCGCGAAAGCCGCGAACTCAAGTCGGGCGAATAGGATGACGCGTGTCCAAGCCTGGCGAGCTGCAACCCGAGTGAAATGGACCGAACGCCGGCGGCCACCCCTGATGTCGAGGCGGCGGCCACCAGCGTTCGTATCTGACAAAAAATGGCGCGCCCGGAACGATTCGAACGTCCGACCCCTAGATTCGTAGTCTAGTGCTCTATCCAGCTGAGCTACGGGCGCAAACCCCGGTTCGACCGGCATTCCTCATGCTGGTCGGCCCGAAGAGGGTGTGGAACCTAATCAAATCACCCCCGCGCCGCAAGCAATCACCGCGGCCGGCCTTCGCGGGCGCCGTGCCGAAGCTCCTGAAATACCGGGGGATTGGCCCTTGTCCCATGGGATGGCGATTGGCTAAGATCGCCCCGGGTCGATCTACTTCACGTAAGCTGCTGCGTTTCGTCCGTATCTCGCTGGCCCATCACGAAAAGTCGCCCGATTGTCGATCGGGCGGTTGGGAAGTGGGACTGGCCGACGCGGCAAATTGACGGTATTGCCGGGCATGTTCATGAAAACCGCCGTGTTGCTGGGGACGGCACTCCTCCTGGCGAGTTGCTCCTACGTTTCGGATTCCTTGTTTCCCAGACGGTCGACGACGCCAGCCACGGCTGCCGCGCCACCGCCGCCGGCCTTGCCGCCCCGGCCGGCCGATGGCCCCGCAGCGCCGCAGGGACCGGTCCTCACGGCAACGTCGATCGCACCGCCAGCGGTCACGCCGGGGGTCAACACCGGCACGTTCGTGGGCCAGAAGGTGTCGCAGCTGCGGCAGGAGCTTTCGCAGCTTCAGTCCAACATCGTCACCCAGAACCAGCGTCTGCAGGACATTCGCAACCAGGTTTCCGCGAC
Source organism: Alphaproteobacteria bacterium (assembly GCA_016869765.1). Taxonomy (GTDB): domain Bacteria; phylum Pseudomonadota; class Alphaproteobacteria; order SHVP01; family SHVP01; genus SHVP01. The sequence goes on along the minus strand of VGES01000016.1, from coordinate 61,519 downwards.
CTCGCAGCGCTATCACGGAACGATCGCCGCCATTCAGTCGCGGCTCCAGGTCGGGACGACGCCGGGCAATCCCGTCCTGGTCAACCAGCGGAACGTCGCTCAGGCCGAACTCGACCGGTTGTCGAGCGAGATCAACCAGCTCAACGCCTTGGCCAACTCGGTGGCGAGCGACTCGGCGTTCGCGACCTTCGTGCTCGAGAGCGCCCGTGCCGCGTTTGGCTTGTCGGGCGCCATCGATGAAGACCACCGTCAGCTCGTCATTCTCGAAGACGAAACCAATCGCACGGTGGTGTTGATCGATCGACTGCTGAACGAGCTTAGCGAAGACGTCAGCCGTCAGACCGCCTATGTCGGCAATGAACGCGCCAACCTGACGACGATGTCGCTCGCGATCCAGAACGGCGAGTTGATCGGACCGAGCTTGGCCAACCGCGCCTTCGGTCCGCGTTCGGGGCTCGCGGCCCCAGCCGCCGCGCCAGCCGATCAGGCGGCGTTGGGGGCCGCGCGCCGCCCGCTGGTCGTCATTCGCTTCGATCGTCCGGACGTGCCCTATCAGCAGGCCCTTTATGCCGCGGTTAGCCGCGCGCTCGAACAGCGCGCCCAGGCAGCGTTCGACTTGGTGGCGATCGCCCCCAACCGCGGCACGCCCGCGGAAGTGGCGCTCAACACGAACCGCTCCAAGCAGAATTCCGAGCGTGTGTTGCGGTCGCTCGTCGAAATGGGACTGCCGGCCAATCGCGTGAACTTGTCCTCGGCCCAGAGCAGCGAGGCGTTCACGAACGAGGTCCACCTCTACGTTCGCTGAGCGCGGACGTGTCCGAACTTCTCGCGATACGACGGATAAGGCCCTAGCGATTCTGCGTGGTAGACACCACGCGCGATCGCGCGCGCCACACAGTCGGCCATAATCGAGCCGACCCGAGTCAGAGTCTGCGGCGTCGCGGGCCGCGAGTCCGTCCCTGTCGACATGGCAAACAGGACATCGCCATCGAACGGCGTGTGCACGGGGCGTATCGCGCGCGCCAACCCGTCATGGGCCATGATCGCGAGGCGCTGCGCCATCGCCTTGTCGATCGCCACGTTCGTCGCGACAACCCCGATCGTGGTGTTCGCCGCCAGAGGCGACGTCGGACCGACGATCAACTCCTCATCGCTCAAGGCACGCCGCGGCATCGCGCCGCCGAATTCACCCGCGCGTTCGAGCGGCCACGCCCAGAACGCCGACTGTCCGGGCATCACCACCGATCCGGCGGGATTAGCCGCGACCAGGGCCCCAACCTGGATGCCGTCATCGCTGATCAGCGAGGCACTGCCCAAGCCACCTTTCAGCGTTCCCGCCTTGGCGCCATAGCCGGCGCCCGCGTTTCCGAGCCGTACCTCGAGCGCGGCATTGCGGCAGGCCTCGGTGCCGAGCCGGCGATACGGCGGCTCCCGCCACGACTTATCGCCGCCGTTGAGCAGATCGAACAGGATCGCGGCGGGGACGATCGGAACGACGGCGGCACCGACCCGAAAGCCCTGTCCGCGCTCGACCAACCAATCCATGACGCCCGACGCGGCGTCGAGCCCGAACGCCGAACCGCCGCTGAGGACGACGGCATCGATGCGGTCCACGAGATTGCTCGGCGCGAGGACTTCGGTTTCACGGGTCCCTGGAGCACCGCCCCGGACATCGACGCCAGCGACTGCCCTGGCATCCGGCAGAACGACGGTGACCCCCGACCAGGCGCTGGCGTCGTCGGCCTGGCCGACCTTGAGGCCATCGACGTCTGTAATGGTGTTGCGCGGTCCCGGTCGCACGGAGACTCCCCGTTTCGCCGGCGACACTAGGGGCGGCGCCAGACTCGGTCAACGAATTGCCTCGGGCTCGTCCCGTCCCCACAATGAGCCGCCATGACCCGTTCTCTGACGACCCTGGCTCTCGTGTTCCTGTTGGCGACCGCCAGTGTTGCGGCGGAGCGCCCGGCGCAAGGCGTCACGGCGCGCCAACATATGGTCGCCGCCGCCCACCCACTCGCAGCCGAGGCCGGGCGCACGATATTGCGCCGCGGCGGTAACGCGATCGATGCGGCGATCGCCACGGCCCTCGTGCTCAACATCGTCGAACCGCAATCCGCGGGAATCGGTGGCGGCGCGTTCCTGGTTTTCTACGATGCCGCCTCGCGCGCCGTGCGGACCTACGACGGGCGCGAAACGGCCCCGGCGGGGGCAACACCCGACATGTTCCTGGATGCCAACGGAGAACCGATCCGTTTCGCCGACGCAATCATCGGCGGCCGCTCCGTCGGTGTTCCCGGCCTGTTGCGGTTGTTTGCCGAGGCTCACCGAAGGCACGGCGCCTTGCCCTGGTACGCCCTGTTCGAGCCGGCGATCAGCGCCGCCGAAGAGGGCTTCGCTGTTCCACCGCGGCTCGCCGCCGCGATCGTCCGCGAGGATCGTGCGCTCCGGGTGTTCCGTGAATCGCGCGAGCACTTCTACCGGAATGACGGTACGCCACGTCAGCAGGGCGAGTGGCTGCGCAACCCTGCGCTGGCCGAGACCTTGCGTGATGTTGCCCGACAGGGCATCGACGTCTTCTACGACGGTCCGCTCGCCCACACGATGGTCGAGGCGATCCGCACCAGCAATCCGAGTCCCGGACGCATGACCGTTGGGGATCTCGGCGCCTATCAGATACGGGAGCGCGAACCGGTGTGCGGCACGTATCGCAAACGAACCGTCTGCGGCATGGGGCCACCGTCGTCCGGCGGCATCACCGCGTTGCAGATTCTCACCAAGCTCGGTCGTTTCGACATGGCGCGGCGAGACCCGCAGTCGATCGAAACCCTGCACCTGTTCGCCGAAGCGAGCCGCCTCGCCTACGCCGATCGCGACGTCTTCATTGCCGACCCGGCATTCGTCGACGTGCCGACCGGCGGGTTGCTCAACGAGACCTACCTGCGGCGGCGCAGCCGCCTGATCGACCTCAAAAAAGCGGCACGACGGGCGGAACCCGGCGAGCCCCCGTTTCGGCGCCAGGCGGCCGCCCCGGTCGACGACACCGATGAAGCCAATGGTACGACGCATCTGAGTGTCGTCGACCGAAACGGCAATGCCGTGGCCATGACGGCGAGCATCGAGAGCGCCTTCGGCTCGCGACTCATGGTGCGCGGCTTCCTACTGAACAACCACATGACCGACTTCGCCTTTCGACCACGGCGCGACGGACAACTTGCCGTCAACCGAGTCGAGCCCGGAAAACGGCCAAGGTCATCGATGGCCCCGACGATCGTGCTCGATGAACGCGATCGCTTGGAAATGGTAATCGGATCACCGGGCGGACCTCGCATCATCGCCTATGTCGCTCAAACGCTGATGGGCGTGGTCGACTGGCGGCTGGGAATCCAAGAGGCGATCGACTTACCGCACATCGTCAACCGCAACGGCGAGACTGAAATCGAAGCCGGTACGTCGTTGGTAGCGCACCAGGAACCGCTCAAAGCCATGGGGCATCGCGTAAGCGTCGAGGAACTCAACAGCGGGCTCCACGGCATCATCGTGACCGCGCGGGGTCTGCGTGGTGGCGCCGATCGGCGACGGGACGGGGTCGCCCTCGGCGATTGATCTCAGCGGCGGGCGTAGATGAACAGCCGTTTCATTGCGAACAACGTGAAACCATCGTCGCCGCGCGGGTAAGCGCGGCGGAGTTTCGCCTGGAGCGCCGTCTCGAAATCGGGGCGCTCGCCCGGGTCGAGCGCGCCCAACAGCGGCCGTAGCGCCGTACCGCTCAACCACACGAACACGGGATCCTCCCCCTCGAGTCGATGGACGTAGTCGGTCTCCCAGATCTCGAGATCCGCACAGTGTGGCCCGAGGCAACGGTAGTAGTCTGCGGGTTTCATGACGTGGGGCCGCGCCAAATGGTTGTCGAGGCGACCTGCCCAGGACCCTTCGGCGATTACATCGGCGATGAGCGTGTGGGAGGGCTGCTCGTAGTTTCGCGGCATCTGGAACGCAAACTGTCCCTCGGGGCGCAGGCGTGCGAGGAGGGCGGGCAGGACGCGCGGATGGTCCGCGATCCAGTTGAACACGGCGTTCGAGAACAAAATGTCGGCATCGCTGATCGCCGCGGCGCCAGCCGCATCGCCCTGTTGCCAGACGACACGGCCACCACCGGACTGCGCTTTGGCGAGCATCTCGGCGGAAGAATCGAGGCCGATCACCCGGGCCTGCGGCCAACCATCCGCGAGCCGTCGCGCCGCACCGCCGGTTCCACAACCGAGGTCGTAAATGAGGCTCGCCGTCCTCGGCTCGAGTCGCGCCAGGAGATCGAGCGCCGGTTGCTCGCGAAATCGGGCAAACCGCAGATAGAGGTCCGGATCCCAGGCCAAGCCGCCGCCTATGCCCGATCGACCGCCGCGGGACGCACCGGCGTGCGGACACGCCGAATCTCCTGGATGTTGCCCGGAATCTCGATCCGGAACGTCGTGCCGAACGAATCGCTGCGGTGCAGGACGAGATCGCCGTCGTGCGCACGGGCCAGATCCCGCGCGATGGCGAGCCCGAGCCCCGTCCCAGTCGGCTTGGCGGTCGCACGGAACGGCTTGAACAGATTCTCCCGCGCCTCATCGCTGAGGCCGGGACCGTTGTCGGTCACTTCGATCACGATGCTCTGCGCCAAGGCTGCGGCCGCAATGACGATCCGACCGTTCGCCCGTCCTTCGAGCGCCTCGATCGCGTTACGGCCCAGGTTTATCAGGACGCGAAAGATCTGGCTGCGATCGGCGCTGACCGTCATCCCGACGGGGACCGCGTTCTGCCACATCGGTCCGGGTTCACGCCCATCGCCAAGCGCTTCGGCAACGTCCCGCACGAGCTGATGGAGATCAAACGGCGCGCGGTCGGGTGGTGGTTCGTCGGTGCGCCCGGCCTGCAATGTCCTGGTGCAGAGCGCGATGGCGCGATCGATAGCACCGACGAGCACGGGCAGCGTGCGACGCACTTCTGGATCACCGCTGTGTTCGAGGCGATCAACCACCAATTGCGCCGTCGCGAGAATGTTCCGCAGGTCGTGGTTGATCTTGCTGACCGCCAAGCCGAGATCGGCCAAGCGCGCCCGCTGGCGGAGGGCCGCACGAAGATCCGCCTGCATGGTCGTCAGTTCGCGCTGGGCCAAGCCAAGCTCATCGCCGCGCTCGCCGAACGCGGGTGGCGCGGCCTCGTCCTCGGGGTCGCGGCGAAAGGCCACCATTCCGGCCGCCAAGCGACGCAACGGGCGGGCGATGATCCAATGCAAGGTCAGGAATACGAGCCCGCCGGTCAAACCCGAAATGATCAGGGACACCACGACCACGCCGCGCGAGTAGCGAAACAGCTCCCGGCGCAACGCCGATTCGTCCAACACGACCTCGACCACCGTATCGGGCGTCTCGAGCGCAGCCCCGGTTACGCGAATCGTGCGCCCCGGCGTAACCATGGTGGTGAACACGTCACCGATCGACGTGAATCGATTCGTGTCGCGAAGATCGAAGTGCGCATCGATATCCGCGGGCAAGGTCGCGTTGCCGCCGAGAATGAGCGATCTTGCCTCGGCGCGCTTGATCATCACCGCGAGGATTTCCGCCCGATCGAGCAGGTCCCTCTCGAGCTCGTCGGTCAGTTGCTGGTCGCTGGTTGCGACGAGGGCTAGTGACGCCAACTGGGCTGCGGCAATTCGCTCACGCAGGTAGTCGAGGCGGTAGCCCGCGACCGAAGGAACATAGATCAACACTTCGCCGATCATCACGAACAGCAGCGTCAGGGCGAGCAGCTTCGCCGACAGGCTCCGGGCCAACGGCACAGCCCGTGGCTGATCGAGAGGCATGCCTTGGGATATCAGGATTCTGGGATCGCGGCCAGACGTCAGCCGAATCGGGCCAGGAATCGGACGATTCGGCGCGTCCGTTCGCTCGAGAGGGCGGGCAGGAAGAAGCTGCCAGCGGCCCGTTTCCCGACTTCGGCCACGGTCGGATACGGCACCACCGTCCCGGCGAACTCCCGAACATTGCGTCGCCGGGCAACCGCCATCACCCAGGGCAGGACCATCTCCCCGGCATGGCGCGCCACGATGTGCGCGCCCAGGACGCGCCCGCGGCGATCGGTGATCACCTTGATGAGTCCTTCGGTATCGCGTTCGGCGACCGCCCGATCGTTCTCCGCCAAGGGCCAGCGCAGAACCCGGATGTCTCCGACCGCTTCGCGGGCCGCGTGCTCCTGCAAACCGACGCTCGCCAGTTCCGGGGAGGTGTACGTCACCCAGGGAACGGAGTCGTAGCGAACACGCGCCGGCAAGCGGAACAGGATGTTCCGCAGAACGATGCCCGCTTGGAAGGACGCCACGTGCGTGAATTGCAGGCCACCGACGACGTCACCCACGGCGTAGACGTGTCGGTTCGTCGTACGAAGCCGGGAATCGACTTGTATGCCTTTGCCGGAGTAGGCGACTCCGGCGCGATCAAGCCCCAGATCTTCAACGTTGGCGCGACGCCCGGCGGCGACCAACAGGTGGGAGCCCACGATTTCTTCGCGCCGACCGTTACGCTCGAGCGTCACGACGATCGCGCCCACCGTCCCGGACACCGACACCACACGCGCCGAGTCCACGAGGTCGACACCGTCGCGCCGTTGGGAACGCAGCACGACCTCGACTAGCTCCGGATCGTCTTTGGGAAGAAATCGTGCCATCTCGATGACGGTGACGCGGGCGCCCAATCGGGCATGAGCTTGGGCAAGTTCGAGCCCGATGGGCCCACCACCGATTACGACCAAATGGTCGGGCCGCACCGCGTTGTCGAACACCGATTCGTTGGTCATGTAGGGTGTTGCGGCCAAACCTGGGATCGGCGGAACCAGCGGCGACGAGCCGGTCGCCACGACAAAACGCCGGGCTCTGATCATGCGTCCCGCCACTGCGATGGTCCGCGGCCCTGTGAAACGAGCCGCGCCCTCGACGACCTCGACTCCCAGACCACGATAGCGGGCGACGGAATCGTTGGGAGCGATCTGCTCGATGACGTTCTTGACGTGCGCCTGTACGGCTGCGAAATCGATGACGGGAGGAGCAAACCGGACGCCAAACGCCGCACCCTGGCGGCCGGCCGTCGCCATGGCGGCGGCCGCGATCATCGCCTTCGAGGGGACACACCCGACGTTCAAGCATTCGCCGCCCATGCGGTGCTTCTCGACCAAGACGACCGAGGCCCCCATCAAGGCGGCGCCGCTCGCGACGACGAGACCGCCGCTCCCGGCGCCGATCACGCAGATATCGGGCTTGAACTCTTCTGCCATCCCTGCCCCCATGGCCCTATTGGTAAGATGTCGCGGTTTCCCGCCGGTCACAATTGACTTGGTGCGGTCCTACCCTTATACAGCGGGCCTTGTTTTTACCGGCCGGGCGCCCTGCCTTGGTGGGAGCAAACCCGTGAAACGAACCTATCAGCCCAGCAAAGTGGTCCGTAAGCGCCGCCACGGTTTCCGCAAGCGCATGAGCACTGCGGGTGGCCGCGAGGTTCTGTCGCGCCGCCGAGCCAGAGGGCGCAAGCGCCTTACTCCCACCTAGGTGACCTGTGCGTGGCCGTGTCGGGCGTATCACTCGACGCGCCGATTTCGTGCGTATCGCCGGCCGCAATCGGCGATGGGTCACGCCCGGTTTGACGCTGCAGACCGACCGTGCTCCAACTGATGCCGTGCGGGTCGGATTTACTGTCACCAGACGTTTGGGAAAGGCCGTGGCCCGCAACCGCATCAAACGACGCTTGCGCGCGGTGGCCGAGCACGTGCTGGAGCATCACGCCTTGCCTGGGCAAGATTTCGTCGTGATCGGGCGGTCGGACGCCCTGACACGTCCATTCGCCGCGCTGTGCGAAGACATGGAAAAAGCGCTCAAGGGTCTCCACCTGTGGACCGACACTTTGGAGGCCGTGCGATGACGCTGGGCGTCTGGTTCTTGCGCGTACCGATTTTCCTCTATCGTTGTCTGATATCACCGCTCCTCGGTCCACGATGCCGCTTCGCGCCGAGCTGCTCCGCCTACGCGCTGGAGGCTCTCGACAAGCACGGCGCTTGGCGTGGTTCTGTGCTCGCTGCCCGACGTATCGCGCGCTGTCATCCGTGGGGCGGCAGCGGCTACGACCCGGTACCCGAGCGCTGAATCATGGACCAGAAGAACCTCATCGCCGCTATCGCGCTGTCGATCGCGATCCTGCTCGGCTTTCACTTGCTGTTTCCAACGTCACGCCAGGACGCGCCACCGCCTGCGACCACGGCACCGACAGCGACGACCCAACCCGGGCAGACGTCACCCGCCGGCAGCACCCCATCGGAGGCCCCGGTCGTAGGTGCGCCACAGCGACCGACCCTCGCCGCCGTACGCGATCGCGCCACGATCCTGCGCGAGTCCCCGCGGGTCCTGATCGAAACGCCGAACGTCAAAGGCTCGATCGCCAAGATCGGCGGTTCGCTCGATGATCTGACGCTGAGCCACTACCGCGTCCACCCGACGGAAGGCAGCCCGAACGTCGTGTTGCTGTCCCCCGCCGGCGCGCCCAATGCCTACGTGGCCAAGTTCGGTTGGGTTGCCTCCCCCGGGGTGGCGGTCCCCGGCGACGACACCCCGTGGGCGACCGACGGCGATGTCCTAACGCCGGAACGACCCGTCACGTTCACCTGGGACAACGGGGCCGGACTGGTGTTCTCGCGCACCATCACCATCGACCGCGACTACATGTTTCAGGTGACGCAGCGGGTGCGCAACACCGGCGCGACCGCGGCCGTCGTCTACCCATTTGCCTTCGTGGCTCGTACCGGCGAACCCGAAACGCTGGGGTTCTTCATTTTGCACGAAGGGGGGCTCGGCGTACTCGACGGCGCGCTCTCGGAAGAGAGTTACTCGAACATTCGTTCGAAAGGCACGATCGAGCGTCGAAATACCAAGGGCTGGCTCGGGTTCACCGACAAATATTGGCTGACCGCAGTCATTCCCGATCAAGCCAGGGCGGTGACCACCGCCTATCGCTACATCACGGCCGAAAACCGCTTTCGTGCCGAGTTCCGTCACGACGCGATGGCCGTCGAGCCCGGGGCGACGATCGAGGTAACCGACCGATTGTTCGCCGGCGCCAAAGTCGTCCGCGTCATCGACGGTTACGAGCGGTCGCTCGGCATCAGCCGGTTCGATCTCGCCATCGACTGGGGTTGGTTCTTCTTTCTCACGAAACCAATGTTCTTGGCGCTGCGGTACTTCAACGAGCACCTCGGGAACTTTGGACTGGCGATCTTGCTGCTGACGGTTCTGGTCAAACTCGCGTTCTTCCCGCTCGCCAACAAATCTTACCGGGCGATGAGCAAAATGAAGGTGCTCGCACCCGAGATGAAGCGAATCCAAGAACGCTTCAAGGATGATCGCCAGCGCATGCAGCAGGAGGTCATGGCGCTATATCGCAAGGAAGGCGCCAATCCCCTGTCGGGATGTCTGCCGATCGTCGTGCAGATTCCGGTGTTCTTCGCGCTCTACAAGGTGTTGTTCGTCACGATCGAGATGCGGCACGCGCCGTTCTACGGCTGGATCACAGATCTCTCCGAACTCGACCACCTCAACCTGTTCACGTTGTTCAATCTGGTGCCTTGGGGGCCACCGTCGTGGCTACCGATCATCGGCTTGTGGCCGATTCTCATGGGCATTTCCATGTTCCTGCAGCAGAAGCTGAATCCGCAGCCGACGGATCCGATTCAGGCGCGGATCTTCATGCTGCTGCCGATCTTCTTCACGTTCCTGCTGGCGAGTTTCCCGGCTGGCCTCGTGATCTACTGGACGTGGAACAACGTCCTCTCGATCGCCCAGCAGTGGGTCATCATGCGGCAGTCGGGCGTCAAGAATCCGATCGCGAACTGAGGCGTTGCCATGGCGGCTCGGACTCGCTCCGTGTTCGCCCAGGAATGCCGGGTCGACGCCGTCGTCCGTCCCGGCGGCGCCTGGCCACCGGAACGAACCGCCGAGGTCGCCTTCGCCGGTCGTTCGAACGTCGGTAAGTCGAGCCTGATCAACGCGCTGGTCGGCCGTGACGACCTGGCCCGAACCTCGCGTACCCCTGGAACGACCCGCACGATTGCCTTCTACCGGATCGGTCACGATCTGACCCTCGTCGATCTTCCTGGTTACGGCTTCGCCGCCGCCGGACGAGCGGCGATGGTCTCATGGCAAGGGCTCGTGGCGGGATACTTCGAAAGCCGCCGCGCGCTCCGACGCGTCTGTCTGCTGGTCGACGGCTACGTCGGCTTGAAATCGACCGACTTGACCGCGCTCGAATCGTTGGCCGCCCTGGCCGTGGAGACACGGATCGTCCTTACCAAGGTCGACCGCAACAAAGACCCCGCTGCGATGCAGCGATCCGTCCAGGCCGCTACGGCGGGGTTCGCCAACGTTCTGCCAGCGATCCTGATGACGAGCGTGCGACGCGACGTCGGATTGGCCGAACTTCGGGATGACCTGGCCTCCCTGGCCACCGGCGCGCGAGACGCGCTATAAGGCGACGCCATGACGAACCAAGCCCCGCCCGATCACGGCCGACTGATGGAAACGGCGCGCACGCTGGCCGAAGCGTTGCCCTACATGCGCCAGTTCAACAAGAACACGTTTGTCGTCAAGTTCGGCGGCCACGCGATGGGCGACGACAGCCTTGGACGATCGTTCGCCGAAGACATCGTGCTGCTCAAACAGGTTGGCATCAATCCGGTCGTCGTCCACGGTGGCGGCCCGCAGATCGGCAAGATGCTCGAGCGTCTCAATATCAAGAGCAACTTCGTCGATGGCCTGCGCATCACGGATGCCGCGACCGTCGAGGTCGTCGAGATGGTCCTGGCTGGCACCATCAACAAGCAGCTCGTGGCGAGCATCAACGCTGCCGGCGGCACGGCGGTCGGGCTTTCCGGCAAAGACGGCCGTCTGATCGAGGCCACGCGGTTGAAGCGCACGGCCCGCGACCCCGACTCCAATATCGAAAAGGTGCTCGATCTCGGTTTCGTGGGCGAACCGACCAAGGTGAACCCTCACGTGCTCCGGGTCCTCGAGCAGTCGGACATCATCCCGGTGATCGCCCCGACCGGCGTGGGCTTGGATGGCAACACCTACAACATCAACGCCGACACCGCCGCCGGTGCCATCGCGGGCGCCCTCCAGGCCAGCAAGCTCCTGATGATGACGGACGTCCCGGGCGTGCTCGACAAACAGAAGAAGCTCCTCAACCGCCTGAGCCCGGAGCAATGCGAACGGCTGCTCGCCGACGGCACGATCAGCGGCGGCATGATTCCGAAGCTGGAAACCTGCCTGCAGGCCGTTCGTCAGGGCGCGAAGGCGGCCCACATTCTCGATGGTCGCCTCGAACACGTGCTGCTGCTCGAGGTGTTCACCGAACACGGCGTCGGCACGATGATCACCCGCGATTGACGGGTTCGCCGGCTGAGGCCGGGGTGGCGTTCGCGAAATAGTCGACGAACCAGGCCATCTCCTCTTCCGTCATCGGGTAGTCGACGCCGTTTCGCGCGTTGACGATCGAGGCGGATGAAATCCTCGCCTGGTGCTTCTGCAGGGTGAGCGCCGTGCGCATCGAAAGACTGGCGCGCCAGCACAACGCCGTCATCGGTTTTCCAGCCTGGCTCGCCGTCACGGCCCGCGCGAGTTCGACCGGCAGTTTGGCGCGAAGCGCGAGCGCATGGTTGACGAACGGCCGTTGACCCATTTCGGCCGCGGCGCGAATCGCTTCGTCGTCGAGTTTTCCCTCGGCCAGGAGCTTCTTGGCGCGCTTGGCGGCCTCGGCGTCACCCTCGGCGCCACCCCGTTTCTCCTTCTCCGCCGGCGCTTCGTCAGGCTCTTCCGCAAGCCGCTTCTTGACCGCGCGTCGCACCTCTTCGCGGGCATGGTCATCGATGTCCTCGCGCTCACTCAGGACGTTGAGCAATGCCGCCGCGACGAACCCGGCGATGCGGCGCACGGCCTTTGGCGAAAGCCTGGGACGACGCACCAGGGGCTCGTGCCAACTGCGCCGGCTCGGGGCCTTGTCGATGAGCGAATCGAGCGTCTCCTCGCGAATCTGCGCACTCGGATTGGCCAGCAGGGCCGCGATACCTGCTGTTTCGTTGGTGCTGACGATGGCGTCGCACACCTTCGTACTGACGTTGAGGCGCCGCGAAATCGCGCTCAAAACCTCGGGCGATCCACCGCCCGCGACGATCTCGAGCAAATCCTGATCGCTCAAAAGCACCGAATACTGGAGGATCGGCGTCGAGACGATGTGTTCGATGTCACGGGCGAGCTTCTTGACGATATGCGGCGGCACGTTGGCCGCATGCTTGATCTCCTCGGCCACGATCTGGCGGACCTCGGCGACGTGGTCTTCCGCGAGGATCTCCAGCACTTCGAAGGTCAGATTGCGAAGCCGCTCGGCCTCGCGCTCGGACAACCCAGGAATCAGGCGACCGATCTTGCGGGCGAGGATTTTTCTAACGTCGTCATCGACGTCGCTGGCCAGAAGCTTGTCGGCTTGGCGCGGCGTCGAGGCGTTGGCGGCGATCTCGGCACGGACGGACGGCGACTTGTCGTTCGCGAGAAAATACAGGATCTCGGGGCGAGCATCCTCACGACTGGCGAGGTCGGCACGCACCTCGGCGTCGGGATGCGCCACCAACTCCTTCTCCTGATCGTAGGTGATCGGCGGCTTTTGCGTCCCGCGCTCCAACCAAACAGCCGACTAAGCATGTTCTCTCCGCGCTCTCTCCACGGTCGGCAATCCGGGACCCGGGGATATGACCCAGCGGCCCTTTCCGCCGCGTTTCGAGTGATACATCGTCTCATCGGCGCGATGCACCAGGGCCTCGAATTTCTCGTCCGAGGCGGGATCCGTCATCGCCACACCGATCGAAATTCCGAGCGGGAAATCGTCACTGCCGGAATAGGGACGCAGCACCCGGCTTTCTCCCAGGAGAAGATCCGCCTTGGCCTGCGCCGAAGGCATGTCGGTTTCCTCCAGCCACATCGCGAATTCGTCGCCCCCGAGGCGCGCGACGATGTCCCCGGCCCGGCTCGTACGGACCAGCATTGCCGCCAACGCTTTCAGGGCCTCGTCCCCCTGCTGGTGACCGCGGATGTCGTTGACCTTTTTGAAGTTGTCGAGGTCGACGTAGAACAGCGCGGCCCGACGCTTGCTCCGCGCCAAGGCATGGAGGCGCCGTTCGACCTCCTCCGTGAAGGCCCGTCGGTTGAACAACTTGGTCAACTCGTCGGTTCACGACAACTCCTCGAGGCGTTCACGGCTCTCGATTTGCGCGATGGCGATTCCGAGGTGATCGCTCACGCCCACCATCAGTGCCCGATCCTCGTCGTCCCAGGGCTGGTCGCCCTCCGCCCGCGCCGCGCAAATCGCACCTTTCATGAGATTGTGATGTCGGGCGAGGCCGGTTGGCACATGCCAGGTCGTATCCGACAGGCGCACGAAAACATCGTCGGCGGCGCCGCCGAGTTGCGCGGCCACCGATTCCGACAAGTCCGAGGACGGTTCTCCGCCCGGTCCGGCGTGACGCAGCGGTCGGGTGAACCGGCCATCGGAGAAGCGTCGCACGACCCAGCAGTGGGTCGCACGCAGCGTCGTTGCCGTCGAGCGAACTGCGGCATCGAAAATCTCCCCTGGCTCGACCTCGGTGCGGATCGCGTTGACGATCTCACCGATCAGGTGTTCGCGGTCGCGCAATCGGCGAAGCGCCGAGTCGCGCTTGCGCGCCTCGGTTACGTCGCGGCAAACGCCACGCGCACCCAGCCACACCCGTTGCTCGTCGAACACGGGCACACACGACGTCAAGAGGCAGGCTGGTTCCCCCAGGGCGTCCTCCAGCCAAACCTCGATGTCGTTGAGCGGTTCGCGACTGTCGAAGGGAAATGGGCCCGGTTCACTGCCATCGGGGGGCGCGACCCGCATGTTGGCCGGCGAACGGCCAAACAACTCCCGCGCACCGTGGCCAAGGGCCCCGCGGTTGGAGACGAAAGCGAACGTGCCGTCGGCTTTGGTTTCCCAGGCGAAGTCGGAGGAGCAGCTGACGAGGTCCTTGAACAACTGACGCGAGGACACAAGGGCGTTGATGAAATTCCGTTCGAGCGTCGATTCGCGGGCCAAGACCAGGACGAACATTGTCGTTCGGTGGCTCAGCGGCAACGCGATGATATCGAGGGTCGTCGGGTCATCACCGCGCATGATCTCGATATCGCCCTGGGCCGGTCGGCCATGGGCCGCAGCTTCGCGAGCGATCTCCCCGATTCGCGGGGTCTTGCCCAAGCGGACGCCGTCGGCCAGTTCCGCCCCGGGTTGATTGGCCGCCAGGACATGGCCGCCGGAGTCGAGCAGGAGGGCTGGCCCAGGAAAGCCGGCTACGATCGCGCGCGGCGTCAGCGTCAACTCGTCCGGGATCTTGACGACGGTCGTGGTCACCCGTCCACCCTAACCGAAATCTGCTGGCTCTTGGACTCACCCGGCCTTGAACGGCGAGCCCCGCTTTCGCACACTGGGACGTGCCCCTTCACCACTCAAGCGACATTGCCGGCGCCGAGACCTGGGTGTTCGATCTCGACAATACGCTCTATCCAGCGCGCTGCGCCCTATTCACCCAGGTCGATCACCGGATCGGGCAGTTCGTCGAACGGCACCTCGGCCTGGACAGCGAACAGTCCCGGACCCTGCGTCGACGATTTCACGTCGAGCACGGTAGCACCCTTCGCGGCCTGATGACCGAACACACCATCGAACCCGAGGGATTCCTGAATTTCGTCCACGACATCGACTACGGCGTGCTCGATCGCAACGCGCGCCTCGACACGCTGCTCGCCGCGCTGCCCGGACGGAAACTCATCTACACGAATGGCTCGACGCGCCATGCCGTCAGCGTCCTGAGCCGGCTTGGCATCACGCATCACTTCCCGACGATCTTCGACATCGCGGCAGCCGACTATTGGCCGAAGCCCTTCGCCGAGCCGTACCAACGCCTGATCGCAACAGCGATCATCGATCCGAACAAGACCGTCATGGTCGAGGATACGGTGCGCAACCTGGGCCCGGCCGCCGCCTGCGGCATGACGACCGTGTGGGTCCGGCCCGAGCCATCGAATGCAGCGCCGGATTTCGTCCATCATCCCGTCGCAGACCTGGAAGATTGGCTCGCAAGGGTCCTCGCGGAGCGGCTGCGTTGACTCCCGGCCTTGCGCCGGTATGTTCTGCCGCCAAACCGGAGGGAGCCGACGATGACGGATCTGCAGGCGACGATCGAACAGGCCTGGGATGGCCGGGACAAGGTCAACGGCCAGACGCGCGGGGCGATTCGCGACGCCGTCGACCAGGCCCTCACGCTGCTCGACCGCGGGGAGCGGCGGGTCGCCGAGAAGTCACCGGCGGGTTGGGTCGTCCATCAGTGGCTCAAGAAGGCCGTCCTGTTGTCCTTCCGCCTCAACGACAACCAATCGATCGCCGGTGGTCCGGGAGCGGCGACACCGTGGTTCGACAAGGTGGCCTCGAAGTTCGAGGGCTGGACCGGCCAGACGTTCAACGCCGCGGGTTTCCGGGCCGTCCCGGGCAGCCTCGTTCGCCGATCGGCGTTCATCGCCAAAGGGGTCGTCCTGATGCCATCGTTCGTCAACGTCGGCGCCTATGTCGATGAAGGCACGATGATCGATACCTGGGCGACCGTCGGAAGCTGCGCCCAGATTGGCAAGAAATGCCACATTTCGGGCGGCGCCGGAATCGGCGGCGTGTTGGAACCGCTTCAAGCCAACCCGGTGATCATCGAGGACGACTGCTTCGTCGGTGCCCGCTCGGAGGTCGCCGAAGGCGTTGTCGTCGAAACCGGGTCGGTCCTTTCGATGGGTGTCTACATCGGGGCCTCGACCAAGATCGTCGATCGGGCGAGCGGTGAGATTCACTACGGGCGGGTGCCGGCCTACTCCGTCGTCGTGCCCGGCACGCTGCCCGGTCGGCCGACCAGCAGCGGCCAGCCCGGGCCATCGCTCTATTGCGCCGTCATCGTCAAGAAGGTCGACGCTCAAACCCGCGCCAAGACGGGAATCAACGAGCTTCTCAGAGACTAGCGGGCGACGATGTCGGGAACCTCGATCGATCCGATTGCGCTCGCCCAGGCGATGATCCGCTGCAACAGCGTGACGCCGGCCGACGGAGGAACGCTGGGCCATTTGGAAGAGGCCTTGCGTGGGCTCGGCTTCCGGTGCGAGCGCCTGCGGTTCGAGGAGTCGGGAACCGCTCCCGTGGAGAACCTTTACGCCCGCTGGGGCGATCGCGGGCGGAATTTCTGCTACGCCGGTCACAGCGACACGGTGCCGGTCGGCGACCGTGACCGTTGGTCCGTCGACCCCTTCGGCGGGGTCATCGCGGACGGCATGCTCTTTGGCCGGGGCGCCTCGGACATGAAGGCCGGTATCGCGTGTTTCGTCGCCGCATCGGGCCGATTTCTCGCCCGCGCCGGCAGGACATTCGGCGATTCGATCAGCCTCCTGATCACCGGCGACGAGGAAGGACCGGCAGTCAACGGCACGCGCAAGGTCCTCGAACACCTAGCCAGGCGCGGCGAGCGAATCGACGCGTGCCTGGTCGGTGAACCAACCAACCCGAACGAACTCGGCGACATGATCAAGATTGGTCGTCGCGGTTCGGTATCGGGCCAACTGCGCGTGTTCGGCGCTCAAGGCCACGTCGCCTATCCCCATCTGGCCGACAACCCGATCCCACGATTGCTGAAGATGCTGAACGCGATCACGGCGCGGCCCCTCGATCAGGGCACCGAGCATTTCCAGCCGTCGAACCTGGAGATCACCACGATCGATGTCGGCAATGCCGCCTCGAACGTCATTGCGGCCGAGGCGCGCGCCGCGTTCAACATTCGCTTCAGCGACCGCCACACCTCGGCCTCTCTCCTAGCGTGGCTGGAGCGCACCTTCGCCGAGGTCGGCGGCGCCTATGAGTTCACGCACCAGATCACCGGCGAAGCGTTTCTCACGCCGCCCGGGCCGCTGTCCTCGTTGGTGGCCCGAGCGGTCAAGGACTGCACCGGGCGAGAGCCCGAGCTCAGCACGACCGGCGGCACGTCGGACGCACGCTTCATCAAGAATTACGCACCGGTCGTCGAGTTCGGCCTGGTCGGCGCCACGATGCACAAGGTCGACGAACGGTCCAAGCTTTCTGACATCGTCGCCTTGACGACGATCTACGAGCGGGTTCTCGACCTCTATTTCGCCGCCCGATGAACGCGGCCTATGTCGCGACGTCGTTGCGCGGGGCGCTCCGCCTGGCGCGCTTCGATGCCGGTGGCATGGCGGATCTGGACCTCACGATCTCCGGGCTCCAGCGATCGTTTCTCGCCGCCCTCCTTTGCCTTCCCATCGTCGGCTTCTTTCGTCTGACGCAAACCGACGGTGGAACCGACACGGAATTCGTCGTCGTCCAGGCCGTGGGTTATGCCGCAGGTTGGGTGGTCTTTCCCCTTGCGATGGTTCCGATCGCGCTGCTCCTGCGGTTGAGCCGCGGCTACGTACCGTTCATCGTTGCCAACAATTGGGCGGTCGTCTGGCAGACGCTGCTGCTCGTGCCGGCCATGGTGTTGATGCGTTCGCCGACGACCGCCGCCTATTCGGCCGTGGCGTATTTTTTCGCGCTCGGCATTGTCATCGCCTATCAGTGGTTCGTGGCGCGTACGGCGCTCCAAGCTCCGGCCGTGACGGCGGTCGGAATCGTCGCGCTCCAGTTGACGCTGGACTTCGCGATCGCGATAACGACCGACTACCTGGCGTCGTCGGACGCGTAACCGACCGCGACGAAAAAAAGCCCTTCGGCGGGGGCGGTCGGACCGCCTTTCGTGCGATCCCGCGCCGCCAGCATCTCGCGGATCGCGTGCTCCGGCCACGACCCATCGCCCACCCGTTTCAGCGATCCCACCATGATGCGAACCTGGTTGTGCAGGAACGACCTCGCCTTGGCGTGCACCGTGATGCGATCTCCGTCGCGGATGACACGAAGTTCATCGAGCGTCTTGATCGGCGAGGCCGCCTGACAATTGGCCGAGCGAAAACTCGTGAAGTCGTGTCGACCGACCAGCGCCTTGGCGGCACGGCTCATGGCCGCCGCGTTGAGACCGCCAGGCAGGTGCCAGACCCGCCCGCGCTCGAACGTGGGCGGGGCGCGACGCGTGAGAATACGGTACTCGTAGCGCCGCCAAACGGCACTGAAACGGGCATGGAACTCGCCGTCGACCAATGTCGTGCGCAGCACCACGACGCTGTCGTGGCGCAGGAAGTAGTTGAGTGCGTTGGTCACGGTCTCGGGCGCCACGGTCTTGGCGAGGTCGATGTGCGCGACTTGACCCAAAGCGTGAACGCCCGAGTCGGTGCGCCCAGCGCCGAACACGACGACCGTCTCGCCACAGAACGAGAAGACCGCCCGTTCGAGGACCTCCTGGATCGACACACCGTTGTCCTGGCGCTGCCAGCCGACATAGGGCCGCCCATCGTATTCGAGATCGAGGCGATAGCGCAGCATTGCCTCACGCCACGCGCGTGCCAGCCGGCAGCGCCTGGCCGCGCAGGTACGCATCCGCCGCCATCGCCTTGCGGCCATCGCGCTGCAGATGCAGCAACCGGATCGCCCCCGACCCGCAAGCGATCGTCAGCTGCTCGTCGAGTACGACCCCAGGGTCGCCGCGTCCCTCCGCCAGTTCCGCCGCCAAGACTTTGACCCTGAAGCCCGCGTGCTGGAACCACGCCCCCGGGACGGGGCTGAGACCGCGGATCAGGCGATCGAGGACGACCGCCTCGAGTCGCCAGTCGATGCGCGTCTCCTCGTTCTTGATCTTGGCCGCGTACGTGACGCCTCGGGTAGGCTGCGGCGTCGCTGTGACCACGCCGCGGCTCAGATCAGCGACAACGTCCACAACCAAGGAGGCTCCGAGTCCGGCCAGCGCGTCGTGCAGCTCACCCGTCGTGGTTCTGGGTCCGATCGCAACGCGGGCCGTACGAAGGACGGGGCCGGTGTCGAGTCCCGCCTCCATCTGCATGATGCAGACACCGGTCTCGCGGTCGCCAGCCATGATTGCCCGATGGATCGGCGCCGCGCCGCGCCAGCGTGGCAACAACGAGGCGTGTATGTTGAGACAGCCCAACCGCGGCGCGGCCAGCACGGGCTTGGGCAGAATCAAGCCGTAGGCCGCGACGACGGCGATGTCAGCCTCGAGACCGATGAACGTCGCCTGAATCGCCGCATCGCGCAGCGCGACTGGCGTGTGCACGGGGAGGCCCAGGGCCACGGCTGCCTCGTGGACGGCACAGCGGCGCTCGTCATACCCGCGACCGGCCGGACGCGGCGGTTGGCAGTAGACGGCGACGATCGCGTGACCCGCCGCATGCAAGGCACGAAACGCCGGCACGGCGAAGTCGGGCGTCCCCATGAAAACGAGACGCACGGCGGTTCTAGGCTTCCGCCGGCGCCAAACGTTTTACCTTCGCCATCTTGCGCAGAATCATGCCGCGCTTGAGTGGCGAGAGGTACTCGACGAAGACCTTGCCCTCGAGATGGTCGATCTCGTGTTGCAGACATCGGGCCAACAACCCGTCGGCTCGGAGCGTGCGGATTTCCCCCTGTTCATCGAGGTAGCGCACGACGACAGCGGTCGGCCGAGTCACCTCGGCGAACTGCTCGGGAAACGACAGGCATCCTTCTTCGGTCAAGATCGTATCGCCGCTTTGCTCGATGATCTCGGGATTGATCAATTTGAGGGGTGCTGGCGCGTCTGGGGCCTTGGCGACATCGATCACGATCAGTCGTCGCGCAACCCCTACCTGGATCGCCGAGAGGCCAACCCCGGGAGCGGCGTACATCGTCTCCAGCATATCGGCGAGCTGGCGACGGACATCGCGGTCGACCACCGCCACCGGCTCGGAACGTCGCTTGAGTCGCGGGTCGGGCGCTTTGATGATCGGGAGGATTGCCATATGGTGGGCCCGAATCCGGGCTACGTCCTGCCCCTAGGTAGGCGGGCTTCCCGTCACCGTCAAGCCAGAGCGACCGATGACGTTGCCGTTCGACGAAACCGTACTCCCGTGGCTGCTCGTGGCGGTCCTGGCCTTGGCCGTCCTGCTGGCGCTCGTCGCGTTCGCGGCACGACGCGATCGTCAGCGCGCCATCGACCACAAGCTGGTCGAACTCTCGGTGGTGGCCTCGGGCCTGTCACAGACCCAAGCCGAGGTTATGGGGCGCCTGAAACAGCTCTCCGATGTCACGGCGAGCGCCCAATCTGAACAAACTCGTGTCGTCAACGCGCGCCTCGACACGATGGCGGCGCAAATGCGGGAAACGCTCGATCTATCCTCGGTGCGGACCGCCGAGAGTCTCGGTTCCCTGCAAAAGCACCTCTCCGTGATCGATCAGGCGCAGCGCAACATCATCGAATTGTCGCAGCAGGTCGTCGGGCTCCAGGATTTGTTGGCGAACAAACAAGCGCGCGGCGCGTTCGGGGAAATCCAACTGAACGACCTGGTGCGGAACGCCCTGCCGCCGGACGCCTTTGAGCTCCAGGCGACGCTCAATTCGGGAAGCCGAGCCGATTGCCTGATCCGGCTGCCCAACCCGCCGGGCCCGATCGCGATCGATTCGAAGTTCCCGCTCGAGGGCTACCAGGCGATGCGGGCGGCGCCCGACGAGGCGGCGCGGATCCGCGCGGCGCGGGAATTTCGCCTCGCGGTGATGAAGCACGTGCGCGACATCGCCGAGCGCTACATCGTCGTCGGTGAAACGGCCGAGTCCGCGCTGATGTTCCTCCCGTCAGAGGCAATCTACGCCGAGATCCATACGAACTTCCGCGACGTGATCGAGGACTCCTACCGACGGCGCGTGTGGATCGTATCGCCGACGACGTTGTGGGCGTTGCTCAATACCGTGCGAGCGGTCCTCAAGGACGTTCGGATGCGGACCCAGGCAAACATCATCCAGCGCGAGGTCGCCGTTCTGTTGGAGGACGTCTACCGCCTCGACCAACGGATCGTCGCGATGCAGAAGCACCTGGATCAAGCGGGCGAGGACGTGCGCCAGGCCCGGACCTCGACCGACAAGATCACGCGCCGGGGGGCCCGCATCCGCGAGGTCGAGATCGAGGCTCCCGAGAAAGCCGACCCCACCGCTCAATTGCCGTTGATCGATCGTCCAACGCGAAGCGCCTAGGTCGGAACCACGTCGGCGAACACGAAACCGTCGCGCTCCACGACGATGCCGGTGCGGCAGGCCACGGGCCGAGCGAACATCGGACCGGCGAAGGCGAACGAATGGAACTCCCCGTTCTCGCCACACGGATCGACGCCGGCCGGCAGATCGGCGAGGAACGTCTCGTCGAACGTACGACCGGCGAAGCGCCGATCGAGCTTGGTCGGGTCGATGCATACGACGTGGGCCCGCAGGCCTGATTCGATCATCGCCCGAGCCAAGCTTGATGTATCCCGAAGCCAGAGCGGGAACACCCCCTGCATGCCGACACGCGACAGCTGACGCTCGCGGTAGGCGCGAATGTCGGCGAGAAACAGATCGCCGAACACGACGTGCTCGATGCCTTGGGCCTTCGCCGCACGCATCGCAACGTCCATGCGAGCCTCGTAGACCTCGTTCGGACAGGGCGAGGGAATGGTCACGACGGTGAGCGGGAGCCCGGCGGCCTCCGCCTGGGCCGAAAGCAATGCACGGCGAACACCATGCATCGCAACACGGTCGTACACGTCGTTGACGGTCGTCAGCAGACCGACGACCTCGACGGCCCCCTCTTCACGCACGACGTGCAGCGCAAAGGCACTATCCTTGCCCGAACTCCACGCCAACAACGCCTTGGGTCGGTCCATCTCAGACGGGTCGCCGGGCTTTCATCGCCGCCGACAGGGTGCCTTCATCGAGGTAATCGAGCTCACCGCCGACCGGTACGCCATGCGCCAGCCGCGAGACCGTAACTCCGAACTCAACGAGACGGTCGGTCACGTAATGCGCCGTCGTCTGGCCGTCGACGGTCGCATTCATGGCGAGGATGACCTCTTTGACGCCGCCCGACTTGACCCGCGCGACGAGCGTGGCGATCCGCAGATCGTCAGGGCCGACGCCTTCGAGGGCCGAAAGGGTTCCACCGAGTACATGAAACCGCCCGCGGAACACGCCGGCCCGTTCCAGCGCCCAGAGGTCGGCGACATCCTCGACGACACAGATCACGTTCGGGTCGCGCCGCAGATCGTTGCACACCGCGCAGGGGTCCGTGGTATCGAGGTTGCCGCAGGTCGAGCAGACGCGAACGGCGTTGGCCACACCTTCGAGCGCCGCCATCAGCGGGACGAGCACCGTCTCGCGGCGCTTCAACAGATGGAGGACGGCCCGGCGCGCGGAGCGCGGCCCCAGGCCGGGCAGACGGGCGAGTATCTGGATCAGCCGTTCGATCTCGGGCCCGACCACGGCACCCCTAGAACGGCAATTTGAGGCCGGCCGGCAGGTTGAGGCCGCCGGTCAGCTTCTTCATCTCTTCGGCCATGTATTGCTCGACCTTGGCACGGGCGTCGTTATGCGCCGCCACCACCAGATCCTCGAGAATCGCCGCGTCCTCCGGACGCACCAAGGTCGGGTCGATTCGCAGGCGTCGCATCTCGCCCTTGCCGTTGAGAGTCACCTCGACCATCCCGCCCCCCGCCTTTCCGGGAATCTCGACCTGGGCGAGCTGGGCCTGAAACTCGGCCATCTTGGCCTGCATCTCGGCGGCCTGTTTCATCATCTGGCCAAGATTTTTCATGCGTCATCCTCTACCACGTCTTCGACCGAAGGGACCTCGCTCGCCTCACCGACGTCGGCCGCGTCGTTTCGTTCGACGACCTCGCGCACCTTGGCTCCGGGAAACGCGTCGAGCACGGCTTGCACGCGCGGATCGCTCTCCGCCTCGGCCTTGATCTTGCGGGTGGTCGCCTCGCGCAGCTCGTGCAACGTCGGTTGACCCGCCTCGCGCGACAGGGTGACGGTCCAGCGCGTGCCGGTTTCGCGATCGAGAAACTCCTTGAGCTGATGCGGCAGTCGAGCCGGCGCACGGTCGCTGAGCCGCACTTCGATCCGTCCCGGCTCGAATCGCACCAGGTGGACGTTGGTCACCAACTGGCTGCGCAGGATGAACTCCGTCCGCTTCTCGGCCAGGTCGACCACGTCCTGAAAGCTGCGAATGGACGGTGCCGTGTTGACGGCCGTCGTCGGTTGCGGGGTCGGAGCGCTCACCCGTACGGCCGGAGCCCCGGTCGCGACCGCCGCACTCCCCCGCGGGGCCATCGCGGCAACTGTCGAACCCTCGCTGGCCGGCGCTTGGCGGACCGGCGCCGGAGTCGCGGGCCGCCCGTCCTGCTGAAGTTGTCGTACCAGTTCCCCGGGGCTCGGCAGGGTCGCCGCATAGGCGAGGCGAATCAGCACCATTTCCAGCGCCGCGTCGGGGGATGGCGCTCCTTGCACCTCGGTCAACCCTTTGAGCAGGATTTGCCAAGCGCGCGACAATTCGGCCACGGACAACCGCGCCGCCATTTCCTGGCCACGAACCCGCTCGGCCTCCGAGGCCGTCAGGTCGTCGGCCGCCGCCTTCGTGACCTTGAGGCGCGTGAGCCAATGGACGAACTCGAGCAGGTCCTGGACCACCGCGAGCGGATCGGCGCCATGGGAGTGCAGGCGATCGACCAGGGCCAACGCGGCCGCGATCTCGCCCTTCATCAAGGCGTCGGTGAGGTCGATGACGAGCCCCCGATCGGCCAGGCCCAGCATGTCGCGAACCTGCTCTTCGCTGACGCGGTCCTCGGCGAAGGCAATCGCCTGATCGAGCAACGAAAGACCGTCGCGCACCGACCCTTCCGCGGCGCGCGCGATCAGGGCCAGCGCCGCCACGTCGGCCTTGACCTGCTCTTTCTCGGCGATCCCCCCGAGATGACGGATCAGCGCTTCGCCATCGAGGCGCTTCAGGTCGAAGCGCTGGCAGCGCGACAGCACGGTGACCGGAACCTTGCGGATCTCGGTCGTGGCGAACACGAACTTCACGTGCGGCGGCGGCTCTTCGAGGGTCTTGAGCAGCGCATTGAAGGCCGCGGTCGACAGCATGTGCACTTCGTCGATGATGTAGACCTTGTAGCGCCCGGCCGCCGGCAAGTAGCGCACGTTGTCGACGATCTCGCGGATGTTGGCGACCCCGGTGTGGCTGGCAGCATCGATCTCGAGTACGTCGACGTGACGATCCTCCGCGATCGCACGGCAGGGTTCGCATTGGCCGCACGGCGTGATCGTCGGTCCCCCTTTGCCGTCGGTCCCGACGCAGTTCAGGGCGCGCGCGATGATGCGCGCTGTCGTCGTCTTCCCGACCCCGCGCACGCCGGTGAGAATGAAGGCATGAGCGATCCGGCCGGTGGCAAAGGCATTGGCCAGCGTCCGTATCATCGCCTCCTGGCCGATCAAGTCGGCGAAGGTCGAAGGCCGGTACTTCCGGGCAAGTACGCGATAGCTCGAGGCGGCGTCGGCGGGCATCCGTTCGGTTCAGCGGCTAGCGGCGACCAAGGAAGGCGGGAGGCTGGACAACGACCCAGAAGCGGCCCGTTACGGCTGCTTCCTTCCGGACCTGACCGGGTTGGCGAGCGCCGCTGTCCGCCGCCAACCTCCCGAGGGGACTATATCGTATCGCGTGGGCGCCACCAAAAGGGCGCGTAGGAAAAATTGCCCGGAGCGGACGGTCTGTGCGACGCTGCCGGTCCCCATGGTGTTCGACAGCGCGTCCTTCCGCGGCAACGTCTTCGCGGGCAGCCACCTCGATCGTGACGCGACCCATCGCACCGACGAGGCGTGGCTCGATGCACGTTGTAGTGACGAGCGGAGTTGTTTCTTGCCGCTGTGGCACCTCAAGGTCCCAGTGCGACCTAACGGAGAAACGACTCTCGCCTGGTTGCCGCCGGCGGCAATCGGGGGGTCCGGCCTCGATCCACGGTCGGCCATCTACCTCGGCTCGGCCGAGGAACGCGCGTATTTTGCGCTCGATGCTTCGGCGCTGGCGGCAAACAACGACGCCGCGCCGTTCGGCGATCTCGTCGCATTCGAGGAGGCGCGCCTCCTGGCACCGCGAGTCCCGCGCGGGGAGGCGGCCGTTATCGCTCAAGCCCGTGCCCTGATCGATTGGCATGCGCGGCATCGGTTCTGCGCGGTGTGCGGGACTCCGAGCCGGGCCGAGGATGCAGGTTATGTGCGCCGCTGCACGAACCCGCAGTGCCGGGCGCAGCATTTCCCGCGGACCGACCCCGTGGTGATCATGTTGGTGGCGCACGGTGACGAATGCCTGATGGGGCGCCAAGGGCGTTTCCCGTCCGGCATGTACTCCACACTCGCCGGGTTCATCGAGCCGGGCGAGTCGATCGAGGAGGCGGTCCGTCGTGAGGTGTTCGAAGAAGCCGGCGTTCATGTCGGCGCCGTGCGCTATCACTCTTCGCAGCCCTGGCCGTATCCGTCGTCACTGATGATCGGCTGCCTCGCCGAAGCCGCGAGTCGCGAGATTCGCATCGACCTCAGCGAGATCGAAGACGCGCGCTGGTTCGATCGCGCCACGGTTCGCGAGGCCATCGAACGCGTGACCCGCGCGGCAGCCGATCCGTTCGCAAAGCCGGGCAGCGTTCCCGGGGTCGGCCCGCACGGATTGGTGGTGCCAACGCCGATGGCGATCGCCCATCAACTGCTACGCTGGTGGTCGATCGAATCCCGCTAGCGCGGCTCGTTGGTCTCGAGACCACGGAAGGGATGTGCCGGATAGACGCCGAGGATCTTGAGCTTGGAGGTGAAGAAGTGGAGTTCCTCCAGCGCAAGGCTGACGTTCTTTTCGTCCGGGTGACCCTCGATATCGGCGTAGAACTGCGTCGCCGTGAAGCTGCCGCCGATCTGGTAACTCTCGAGCTTGGTCATGTTGACGCCGTTGGTGGCAAAGCCGCCCATGGCCTTGTAGAGCGCCGCCGGCACGTTGCGCACCTGAAAGACAAACGTCGTGATCGCCGGACCCGCGCCGACCACCGGGCGCTGCGCGGTTCGCGTCATGATGACGAAACGCGTCGTATTGTGGCTGGCGTCCTCGATGTCGCGGGCCAGGATCTCGAGCCCATAGGTTTCGGCCGCAAGCTCCGAGGCAATCGCCGCCGCAGAACGCTCGCCCGAAGCGGCGGTGTCCTTGGCTGAGCCGGCCGTATCGGCATGGACCTCCGCCCGGACCCCGAGACGCCGCAAGAAGTTGCGGCACTGGCCGAGCGCATGGACGTGGCTACGCACGACCTTGATGTCACCGAGTTTGGCCCCACGCACACCGAGCAGGCAGTGGTTCACCCGCAAGAAGTGCTCGCCGATGATGTAGAGGCCCGAGTCGGGAAGCAGATGGTGAATGTCGGCGACGCGCCCGGCCACGGTGTTTTCGATCGGGATCATCGCCAGACGCGCGCGCCCCTGGTTGACAGCGTCGAACACGTCCTCGAACGACTGACAGGGCAGCGGCGCGAGCGAAGGATAGACCTCGCGGCAGGCTTTGTGGGAATAGGCTCCGAGTACGCCCTGAAAGGCGATCGCGTTGTCGGCGTTGGTGTTGGTCATGGCCGTCGCAAACTAAGCGCCCGGGCGTAGGACCGCCCGGGCGCGTTCGAGATCGGCGGGAGTATCGACACCGAGCGGAATCGTGTCAACGAGGGCCGCCGTGATGGTGTAGCCGGCCACAAGCGCCCGCAGCTGCTCGAGGCGCTCGCGTTGTTCGAGCACGGCCGGCGGCATCGTCACGAAACGTTCGAGCACCTCACGGCGGTAGGCATAAATGCCGATGTGGTGGAAGTACGGCCCCGCGCCCGAGGGTATCGGATTGCGCGAAAAATAGAGCGCCCGGCCGACGCGGCTGCCGGCGGCAAATCCCACCGCCGCCTTGACGACATTGGGGTTGGTGATCTCCTCGGCATCGCGGATCTCGGACACGAGCGTGCCGATGTCCGTCTCGGTATCGTCGAGCAAGCGAGCCGCCGTGCTGATCAGGCGCGGCTCGATCGTCGGCACATCGCCCTGCACGTTCACGACTTTGTCGAATGATCGCTCGGCGTCGATGCGATGCAGCGCTTCGGCAATGCGATCCGAACCGGTCGCGTGGTCGGACCGAGTCAGGACGGCACGCCCCCCCGCCCGTTCGACGGCGTCTGCAATCTCGCGCTCGCCGCAGGCGACCACGACCGGACCGACGTCCGCCGCGACCGCACGCTCCCAAACGTGGACGATCATCGGACGGCCCGCGATGTCGGCCAGCGGTTTACGCGGCAGCCGGGAGGCCGCGAGGCGGGCCGGGATCACGATCAGGGTCTTGGGCACGCGCGTTCGGAGGTGATGCGGCGTGACATATTGCCGCGACGACCATCCGCCTTTCGAACGTCCAAATAACTGATTGAATATTAACAGTTATTTCCGCTGACGGAAGGACGGGTGAATCCGCGGTGGTGGTCGAGGCCGGGCGAGCCGTCCGGTTGCGCCCCCTGGGGAATTCGCCGATATTCTGCGCCGGTCTTTCGCCCGGTGAGCTCCATGGATATGTACGAAATCAACCGTTTCGCCGGAGTCATATTGGCGACGTTGCTGTTTGTCTTCGTCCTGGCCCGGGTGGGCGAGGGCGTGGTGCACCCGACCAAGCTCGAAAGCCAAGTCTACGGCACGATCAACGTCGAGGAAGCGACCCCGAAAGGCGGACCGGAGCCGGCCGCCGCACCCTTGCCGGTGCTGCTCGCCTCGGCCAATCCGACCGAGGGCGAAAAGGTTGCCAAGAAGTGTGTGTCCTGCCACACCTTCGAAAAGGGCGGCGCGAACCGCATCGGGCCCAACCTGTTTGGCGTCGTCGGCGCCAACCGCGGCCGGGTCGATGGCTTTGCTTACTCGGCTGGTATGAAGTCCGGCACCTGGAGCTACCCTGATCTCGACCACTTCCTGCGGGCGCCCAAAGAAGTCGTTCCCGGAACGAAGATGACGTTTGCCGGCATCCGCAGCGCTCAGGAACGCGCCAATCTATTGGCCTATTTGCGCCGGCAACACGAAAACCCGCCCGCCCTACCCACCCCGTAAGGGAGTTGCGGCCGGAGTTCTCGGCAACGACAATCCGGCATGGCGTCTGGTGCGTGCCCCGCTGAGTTCTGCGCCTTTGCCCACGAACTCGCCGATGCCTCCGGCGCCATCATCCGGAGCCACTTTCGCTCGCCATTCGCCGTCGATACCAAGGCCGACCAATCCCCCGTGACCGTCGCCGATCGCGGGGCGGAGCTGGCGATCCGAGACTTGATCGGCAGGCGCTTTCCGGATCACGGCATCATCGGCGAAGAATTTCCTGCGGTTCGTTCCGATGCCGAACACGTCTGGGTGCTCGATCCGGTCGATGGGACCCGCGCCTTTGTCGCGGGCAAACCCCTGTTCGCGACCCTGATCGCCCTGGTATCCCGGAATCGCCCGATCCTCGGGGTGATCGATCAGCCGGTGCTCGGCGAGCGCTGGCTGGGAGCCGTGGGCCGGGGCACGACCATGAACGGTGCCGCGGTCCGCACGCGCCGGGTTTCTTCGCTCGATCAGGCCCTCTTGAGCGCCACCTCACCCGAGATGTTCGAAGGCGCTGATGCCGTCGCCTTCGAGCGGCTGAAGCGCGCGGTTCGCCAGAACCATTGGGGTGGCGATGCCTATGGCTACGCGCTGCTGGCCAGCGGCCAAATCGATCTCGTGGTCGAGTCGCGGCTCAAGTTCTACGACTACGCGGCTCTGGTGCCGGTGATCGAAGAGGCTGGCGGGGCCATTCGCGATTGGGCTGGGCAGCCCCTCTCGGCAGCCAGCGACGGACACGTGTTGGCCGTAGGGGACGCGGGGTTGCTGGTCCCGGCCTCAGGGATTCTCACGCAATAGCGATCGAAGTGATGGGGCCCGGCCATGCCTTCGCCGTGGCGATGCCCTATGCTCCGGCTTGACGACGTTCGAGGAGGCGACGGTATGGCGCGGGGAAGCTGGTGGATCGTGGGTGCTGCCTGTGGCGCCGCGTTGTCGGTCACGGTGGCCGCGGCGCAGGAGAATGTCCGGAAGTCGCACGCGCTCTCGCTGTTCGGAGACATCAAGTACGGCCCGGACTTCAAGCACTTCGACTATGTCAATCCCGACGCCCCGAAGGGCGGAACGATCCGCCAATTCGGTATCGGCTCGTTCGATTCGCTCAACCCGTTCATCCTCAAGGGCCGCGCGGCCGCCATCGGCGGCGTCTTCGAGACGCTGATGTCTCGGTCTCTTGACGAGGCGAGTACCGTTTACGGACAGATCGCCGAGTCCGTAGAAACACCGACCGACCTGACGTGGGTGATTTACAACCTTCGCCCAGAGGCGAGGTGGCACGATGGCACTCCTGTTACGGCCGACGATGTCGTGTTCAGTTTCGACATCCTCAAGGCCAAAGGGCACCCGCACTATCGTTTCTACTACGCCAACGTCACGCAGGCCGAAAAACTCGGGGAACGACGGGTCAAGTTCCACTTCGAGGGCAAGCTCAACCGTGAATTGCCGCAGATCGCCGGGGAGCTCCCCGTCCTATCGAAGGCCTATTACACACGCGTCAATTTCGATGAGACCTCCCTCGAGCCGCCACTCGGTAGCGGGCCCTACCGGGTAAAGGCTGTCGACGCCGGCCGGTCGGTGACTCTCGAGCGCGTTTCCGACTACTGGGGCAGAGATCTGCCGGTCAATCGCGGCCAACACAATTTCGGGACGATCCGCATCGATTATTACCGCGACCAGACGGTCGCATTGGAGGCGTTCAAGGCACACGAGTACGACTTCCGGGCCGAGAATTCCGCCCGCAATTGGGCGACCGCCTACGATTTCCCGGCCAAGCAGCGCGGCGTCGTGAAGACCGAGGAAATTCGTCACCAGAACCCGACCGGCATGCAGGCGTTCGTGTTCAACACGCGACGCGAGCAGTTCCAAGACCGGCGCGTTCGCGAAGCACTGGCTCACACCTTCGACTTCGAATGGTCCAACCGGAACCTGTTCTTCGGCCAATACGTCCGGACGGCGAGCTATTTTTCGAACTCGGAACTCGCCGCCACCGGGCTCCCCGACGCCCAGGAGCTGCGCTACTTGGAACCCCATCGCAAGGATCTTCTGGCCGAGGTGTTCACACGCGAGTTCAGGGCGCCCGTCACCGACGGCAGCGGCAACAACCGCGAGGGGCTCCGGCGCGCCACACAATTGCTCAAGGACGCCGGCTGGGAGATCAAGGACAAGGTTCTCACCAACACCAAGTCGGGCAGGGTGTTCGAGGTCGAGTTCCTACTGGCCGACCCGCAGTTCGAACGGATCGTTTTGCCCGTCGTCCAGAACATGGAACGCCTGGGCGTCAAGGCTCGGGTGCGCACGGTCGATACCGCGCAATATCAGCGCCGCGAGGACGAGTTCGATTTCGACATTGTGATCACGACATTCGCGCAATCGCTGTCTCCGGGGAACGAACAGCGTGACTTCTGGGGCTCGAAGGCGGCCGATGAAAAGGGCAGCCGCAACCTGGCCGGCATCAAACTGGCGGCGGTCGACGATCTGATCGAGAAGATCATCGAGGCGCCCGATCGCCAGCAGTTGATCGCCGTGACCCGCGCCCTCGACCGCGTGCTGCTGTCGCAGCACTTCGTGATCCCGCAATTCCACATCCAAAGCTACCGCCTCGCCTATTGGGACAAGTTCGGGCGCCCCGTCGCACCGCCCAAGTACGGGCTCGGGCTCGGTTCGTGGTGGATCGATCCCGCCAAGGACGCAAGCCTCGAGCAACGCAAACAGGCGGCCCGCTAGATGCGCCGTCCCGGGGTAGTCTCAGGCCTGCTGACGGCGACGCTGTTTGCGGCGGCGGCCTCCGCCGAACCGCGGCATGGCTACTCGACGTTCGGAGAACTCAAGTACCGACAGGACTTCGCCCATTTCGACTACGTGAACCCGATTGCTCCCAAAGGCGGCGAGGTTCGCTTCGGTCATGGCCAGGGATCGTTCGACAACCTCAACCCGTTCATCACGCGGGGAATTCGTCTGCCCGGAATGTCGGCCACGATCGTCGGGTTGCCGTTCGAATCGCTCATGACGGCGGCGGGAGACGAGCCTGACAGCTTCTACGGGCTGATCGCCGAATCGATCGACGTGGCAACCGACCGGCGCTCGGTGACGTTCGCGCTGCGCGAAAGCGTGCGTTGGCACGACGGCTCTCCGCTCACGGTCAACGACGTTGTGTTTTCCTTCGAAACGCTGCGCGACAAGGGCGCGCCGCAGTACCGACTGCTCTACCGCGACATCGAACGCGTCGAGGCGCTCGATCGTCGCCGCGTTCAGTTCCGTTTTCGCGACGGCGCCATTCTGCGGGACCTGCCGCAGCTGGCCGCCGGCATGCCGATCCTGTCGAAGAGCCATTTTTCGCGGGTCGAGTTCGACCGAACGACGCTCGACCCGCCGCTCGGCAGCGGACCCTACCGCATCGTCGAGGTCGTCCCGGGCCGCTCCTTGATTCTCAAGCGTGTCGAGAACTATTGGGGTCGCGACCTCGCGGTCAACCGCGGTCGCTGGAACTTCGACCAGATTCGCCTCGAATTCTATCGCGACCGCTCGGTCGAGTTCGAAGCCTTCAAGGCGGGCGAATTCGATTTCCGCGAGGAATTCACCTCGAAGACCTGGGCCACCGAATACGACTTTCCGGCCGTCAAAGACGGTCGCGTGGTGCGCGAGACGATTCCCGACGAAGCACCGGCGCCGCGCCAATATTTCGTCTTGAACGGCCGGCGGGAAAAATTCTCCGATCGCCGGGTGCGCGAGGCCTTTGCCCTCGCATTCGATTTCGAGTGGACCAACAAGAACCTGTTCTATGGGATCTACGAACGAACGAAGAGCGTGTTCCAGAACTCGGACATGGCCGCACGCAGCTTGCCCGACGGGCTCGAACTCGAGTTCCTCAACCCCTATCGCGACAGGCTGCCCCCCGAGGTGTTCACCCAGGTGTGGGAGCCGCCGGTCACGGACGGCACCGGCAACAACCGGACCCAACTCGCCAAGGCGCGCAACCTGCTCGCCGCCGCCGGTTGGAACGTCCGCGACGGCAAGGCGCGCAACGCCCGCGGCCAGGTGTTCGAAATCGAGTACCTGATGGAGGAGCCGACGTTCGAACGCATCTTTGCGCCGGTCGTGCGCAATCTCGAACGCCTCGGGATCGAGGCCCGCATGCGTCAGGTCGAATCGGCGCAATACGCCAGCCGCATGCAGACCTACGATTTCGATGTCACCACCAAAGCCTTCGCGACCCCAACAACGCCGGGGATCAGCGAGCGGAACTTCTGGAGTTCGACCGCGGCCGCGACCGAGGGCAATCTCAACTACGCCGGGATTGCCGATCCGGCGATCGACGACATGCTCGAGCGCATCGCCAATGCCCAGGATCGCGCCACCCTGCGCGCGGCCTCGCGCGCCCTCGACCGGACGCTGCTGTGGAACCACTACATCGTGCCGCAGTGGTTCCGCGCCAACGACCTGTTCGCCTATTGGGACATGTTTGCGCGACCCGCCATTCGGCCAAAATTCGCGCAAGGCGTGCTCGATACCTGGTGGATCGACCAGGCCAAAGCCGCCAAGATCGACCGCACCCGACGCTGAACCACTTACCTCGTGCTCGCGTACATCATCCGCCGCCTGTTGCTGATCATCCCGACCCTGTTCGGGATCATGGTCATCAATTTCGCCATCGTGCAGTTCGCGCCCGGCGGCCCGGTCGAGCAGTTGATCGCCCAGATTCAGGGGACAGCCGTCGACCCGACGGCCCGCTTTTCGGGCGGCACCGCCGATACCGCGCAAGGCCAGGGTCAAGCCAGCGGGGCGAGCGAGTCGAGCCAGTCGCAGTACCGTGGTGCCCAGGGATTGCCGCGCGAGTTCATCGCCGAGATCGAGAAGCTCTATGGCTTCGATCGCCCGGTGCACGAGCGCTTCGCCCTGATGATGTGGAACTACATCCGCTTCGATTTCGGGACGAGCTACTTTCGCGACCGCTCGGTCGTCGACCTGGTGATCGACAAGCTGCCCGTCTCGATCTCGCTCGGCCTGTGGACGACATTGCTGATCTACCTCATCAGCATCCCGCTCGGAATCCGAAAAGCCGTTCGGGACGGTTCGCGATTCGACGTATGGTCGAGCACGATCATCATCATCGGCAACGCCATCCCGGGGTTCCTTTTCGCGGTCCTCCTGATCGTGCTGTTTGCCGGCGGCTCGTACTTCAAGGTCTTCCCGCTGCGCGGCCTGGTCTCCGACAATTGGAGCGAACTCGGCTTCTTCGCTCAGATTTTCGACTACCTCTGGCACATGGTGTTGCCGGTCGTGGCCATGGTGCTGGGGGGCTTTGCCGGGCTCACCATGCTCACGAAGAACTCGTTCCTCGACCAGATCAACATGCAATACGTGACGACGGCGCGCGCCAAAGGGCTGAGCGAACGCCGCGTGCTCTACGGTCACGTGTTCCGCAACGGCATGCTGATCGTGATCGCTGGTTTTCCGGGTGCGTTTCTCGGCATCCTATTCACCGGCTCGGTGCTGATCGAGATCATCTTCTCCCTCGACGGCCTCGGGCTCCTGGGCTTCGAGGCGACGCTCAGTCGCGACTATCCGGTGATGTTCGCGACGCTCTACGTCTTCACGCTGATCGGGTTGTTGCTGCGCCTTATCGGCGACCTCACCTACCACTTCGTCGATCCGCGGATCGATTTCGAGCGGCGCGATGTCTGAGGCCGTCATCACCACGACCAGGCGAACCGTGGCGGATGACCATGTGTTCGGCCTGCGGCTCACGCCCCTCGCGCGACGGCGCCTGCGGAATTTTCGCGCCAACCGTCGTGGCTTCTGGTCGCTGGTCGTTTTCGCCGTTCTCTTCGTCGGGTCGCTGTTTGCCGAGTTCATCGCCAACGACCGACCGTTGCTGGTGTCCTTCGAGGGCCGCTGGCTGGTTCCGGTCCTTGTCGACTACCCCGAGACCCGCTTCGGCGGCGATTTCGAGACCGCGGCCGACTACCGCGACCCCTTCGTCCGTGGATTGATCGACGAGCGCGGGTGGGCGGTGTGGCCCGCGGTTCCGTTCAGCTACCGGACGATCAATTACCAACTCAGCGTTCCGGCCCCGGCACCGCCGTCTGTGGACAACTGGCTCGGCACCGACGACCAGGGGCGCGATGTGGTAGCACGCCTGATCTACGGCTTCCGTATCTCGGTGCTGTTCGGGCTCGTTCTCACGCTGATCAGTTCGATCATCGGCATCGCGGCCGGCGCATGGCAGGGCTATTCCGGCGGGCTCGTCGATCTCGTGTTCCAGCGCTTCATCGAGATCTGGAACGGGATTCCGGTGTTGTTCCTGCTCATCATCCTCGCCAGCATCATCCAACCGTCGTTCTGGATGCTGATGGGAATCCTGCTTCTGTTCTCCTGGGATGCCCTGGTGGGTGTGGTGCGAGCCGAGTTCCTGCGGGCGCGCAATTTCGACTACGTTCGCGCCGCCCGCGCCCTCGGCGTTCGCGATGCCAAGATCATGTTCAAGCACCTGCTGCCCAACGCCATGGTTTCGACCTTGACATTCCTCCCGTTCATTCTCGCGGGATCGGTCACGATCCTCACCTCGCTCGACTTTCTCGGCTTCGGCCTACCGCCCGGGTCGGCCTCGCTCGGCGAACTCCTGAACCAGGCCAAGAACAATCTCACGGCCCCGTGGCTCGGCCTCACCGCGTTCCTCTCGATTGCGGTGATGCTGGTGTTGCTCATCTTCGTCGGCGAGGCGGTCCGCGACGCCTTCGATCCACGCAAGAACCTCGGATAAGCGATGGCGCTCCTCGACATTCGCGATCTCTCGGTGAACTTCCGCGTCGCCGGTGGCGAAGTGGCGGCTGTCCGACGCGCGTCGTTCCAGATCGACAAGGGGGAGACCGTCGCCCTCGTGGGCGAATCGGGCTCTGGAAAATCGGTAACCGCACTTTCGGTCTTGCAGCTGCTGCCCTACCCGGTCGCTTCGCACCCGAGCGGTTCGATCACGGTCGATGGTGTCGAGATGATCGGCGCCAGTGAAACGACGCTCCAGAAGATCCGCGGCAACCGCATCACCATGGTCTTCCAGGAACCGATGACGTCGCTCAACCCGGTTCACACCGTGGAGCGGCAGGTCAACGAGGTGTTGTTGCTGCACCAGGGCATGAGTACCGCCCAGGCACGCGCCCGGACGCTCGAACTCCTGCACATGGTCGGGCTGCAGGAGGCCGAGCGCCGTCTCGGAGCCTACCCCCACGAGCTCTCGGGCGGCCAACGCCAGCGCGTCATGATCGCGATGGCGCTCGCCAACAAGCCCGATCTGCTTATCGCCGACGAGCCGACGACCGCCGTCGACGTCACGATCCAAGCGCAACTGCTCAAGCTCCTGGGCGAGCTGCAGCAAAAACTCGGCATGGCGATGCTGTTGATCACGCATGATCTCGGCATCGTGCGAAAAATCGCCAAGCGTGTTTGCGTGATGCAACAGGGAGCGATCGTCGAGCAGGGCGACACCGCGCAGGTGTTCGGCGCGCCACAGCACCCCTATACGAAATTGCTCCTGGCCGCGGAACCCAAGGGGCGGCCGCCGCAACGCCCCGACGGTGCGCGGCCCGTGATGCGCGGCACCGACGTCAAAGTACACTTCCCGATCAAGAAAGGTGTGTTCAAGCGGACCGTCGCCCACGTCAAGGCGGTGGACGGGGTCAGTCTCACGGTGCGTGAGGGCCACACAGTCGGCGTCGTCGGCGAAAGCGGTTCAGGCAAGACCACGCTCGGTCTCGCGCTATTGCGGTTGCTGCGCAGCCAGGGCGCGATCGTGTTCGCGGAACTGGCGATCGACGGGTTGGGCTGGCGTGACCTGCGACCGCTCCGGCGCAGCATGCAAATCGTTTTTCAGGACCCGTACGGAAGCTTGAGCCCGCGCCTGTCGGTTGGCCAGATCATCGAGGAGGGCCTGCTCGTTCACACCGGCCTGCGTGACCGCGACGAACGACGACGGGTCATCGGCCAGGCCCTTTCCGAGGTCGGGCTCGACCCCGAGACTCAAGACCGCTACCCGCACGAGTTCTCCGGGGGGCAGCGCCAGCGCATCGCCATCGCCCGCGCGATGGTCCTGAAGCCGAGGTTCGTCGTCCTGGACGAACCCACCTCGGCGCTGGACATGTCGGTGCAGGCTCAGATTGTCGATCTCTTGCGCGACCTGCAGCAGAAGCACAACCTCGCCTACCTGTTCATCAGTCACGATCTGCGCGTGGTCCGGGCGATGGCCGACGAGGTCATCGTCATGCGCGACGGTCGCGTGGTCGAGTCCGGAACGGCGGAGCAGGTTTTCGATCACCCGCAGACCGACTATACGAAGGCCCTGATGGCCGCCGCCTTCGAACTCGACGTGCGCTACGTCGACGCCGTCCGCACCTAGCTAAGTCGCACGCACCCGCGCGGCGAAGGAGTCGAGGTAGACGCTGCCCTTCACCGTGCGTTGCAGCAACCGGCTGCGACCGTCCTCGGCGTTGGGCAGGCGACGGACGAACTCGAGCTGTTCCAGAACATCGAGGGCACGCGTTACCGCGGGCTTGGCCAGTCCCAGCTCCCGACCCAGGCGACCTGCGGTGTGCGGCGGCGGCGTGAGGTAGATCGAAAGCAGGACCGCCGTCTGGCGTGCGGTCAGGTCGGGGCCTTTGTCCCGCAAACCAGCGCTGAGCACGTGGAGCCAGCGCTCGAGCGCCTGATGATCGGCAGCGTCCATAGGGCGGAATCTAGCAGCACCGGCGGGAAAACGCTGGCGCCCGACGCATCGGGCTTACGATCGACGATCGATCGACGGTGGGCGGTAATTCGGCTTGCCGCGGAGGTGGACGGCATAGTCGCCACCAACAACGCGTTGCTCTTCTTTGACGGCCAGGGCGTAGGTGTAGACCCAAGCGACGAGGCGCCCGTGTTGCCGACCGGCGACGGTGTGCTGCAGCCGCTGGTACTGGGCCGGCCAGGGCTTGGTGCCGCCGTGGGCCCCCTCGTACTGATCCAGGAGGTCGAGCGTTGGCTTTGGGGTGAACAGGCGGTAGACCTCGCCCTGCACCTTGTCGGTCAACCGATCGGACAGCACGAGCCCGGGAAAATTCCCGAGGTCGTAGAGACAGCCCTGAATGATGGCCTCGTCCACGAACGATGCATGTTCGCGGAACAATTCGTGGGCGGGCGCCCCGACAGCCCGGCGCAGCGTGCCATAGACGAACAACAGATCGTTCACGATCGAAGGCCTCGGTCGTTGTTCGTCATCAGCCGTAGCGATCTTCGAGCAGCCCAAACAGAGCCCGCATGGTCATCGCCTCACCGCCGTAGGGCCGACCGGGCTTGTCGGAGTCGTTCCAGGCGAACAGGTCGAAGTGCGCCCACGCCTGGGACCGGGTGACGAACTCCTTCAGGAACAACGCGGCCGTGATCGCTCCGCCAAATCCGCTGTCGGAGGAGTTGGTGATGTCGGCAAACTTGCTGTCGATCATGCGACGGTAGGGCGCCCACAGCGGCAGACGCCAAACGGGATCGTCGTGGCTCGATCCGAATCTGGTCACATCCTCGGCCAATTGGTCGTCATCGGTGAAGAGCGCCGCCAATTCTGGCCCGAGCGCCACGCGGGCAGCGCCGGTAAGGGTCGCAAAATCGAGCAGCAGCTCCGGTGCCTCCTCATCGGCGAGGGCGAGCGCATCGCACAGGATCACCCGCCCCTCGGCATCGGTGTTCCCGATTTCGACCGACAGGCCCTTGCGCGTGCGGATCACATCCCCCGGCCGATAGGCGTTTCCGGCGATCGCGTTTTCGACGGCCGGGATGAGAACGCGCAGGCGAACCCGCAATTGCGAGGCCATGATGAGTTGTGCGAGGCCGAGCGCCGTCGCAGCCCCGCCCATATCCTTCTTCATCCAGCGCATGCCCGAGGCTGGTTTGATGTCGAGCCCCCCGGAATCGAAACACACGCCCTTGCCGACCAAGGTCAACTTGGGAGCATCGGCCGGGCCCCAGCGCAGATCGATCAGGCGAGGTTCACGCGCCGCGGCGCGTCCGACGGCATGGATGGCGGGAAAATTGCGCCGCAATAGATCGGCCCCGACGATGACCTGGACCTTGGCACCGAAGGCCCGGGCCACCTGTTTCACGTTCGCGGCCAGCGCGTCTGGTCCCATGTCCTCGGTCGGTGTGTTGATCAGGTCGCGGACGAGCGTGTGGGCCTCGATCAGGTGTTCGGCGCGAGTGCGGTCTGCGTTCGCCGGCCACACCAGGGAGGCATGGCCGTTCCCGTTGCGCTTGTAGCGCTGGTAGCGATACGTGCCGAGACCCCAACCGACGGCGGCCATCGTGGCATCGCGGGCGCTCATCGCCGTTGCGAGACGAAAAACGCCGGCCCCGAGCGCCCGCGGCAGCTCGGCAAAGGCGAAGGTGCCGACGCGGTCGGGGAGGATCAGCAGGACCCCCGGCTGGCGACGCCCGGCCCCCGGGATGCGGGCGAACTTGCCGGCAGTTGCGCGAAAGCCGGTATGGGTCAGCCACTGTCGGATGTCCACGGCCTGGGTCTTCAGCCAGGATCCATAGTCTGCGGCGGCAATCGACCAGATTGGCTGAGCCTGACGCGATCGAGTCACGAAGGTTGGCACGGGTTCCTCGTTGAAACGGCGGCCGAGAGTAGCGCGATTTCGCGAAACGGACAGGGGGCACGTTGACCCGGCCGGCGGCTTTGGCTACGCCATCGGCAGCGACATTGAGGAGATAGCCGTGGCCGATCCGATGACACTCGTTATTGGCAGCAAGAACTATTCGTCGTGGTCGTTGCGACCATGGTTGATCCTGGCTGCCAACGCCCTGCCCTTTACCGAGGTGATGGTCCCCCTCGGAACCGAGGAAACGACGAGCCGAATCCAGCAGCATTCACCGACCGGTCGCGTTCCCGTCCTCAAGGTGGGCGATCAGGTGATCTGGGATTCGCTCGCCATCGCCGAGTTCCTGGCCGAACGCTTCCCGGAGAAACAGATCTGGCCGCAGGACACCAAGCAACGCGCTCTGGCCCGCAGCATTTGCGCCGAGATGCATTCCGGATTCATGCCGCTACGCGAGCGTCTACCGATGAACATCCGGCGGCGTTACACCAACTTTGTCATTGGGAATGACGTCCAACCGAGCATCGAACGGATCGCGGCGATCTGGCGAGAATGCCGCAATCGCTATGGTCGACCGAGCGGTGGCGACTTCCTGTTCGGCCGATTCGGGGCTGCTGACGCCTTCTACGCGCCAGTGGTGACGCGTTTTGCCACCTATGGCGTCCGCCTTGATCCGGTGGGCGAGGAATACATGCAAAGCATCCAGCAATTGCCCGCCATGCAGACGTGGCGGCGCGACGCCGAACAGGAACCGCGCATCGACAAATACGAGTTCTGAGCGGCTAGCGGCGCGCCGCGCGGGCGAGGCCGCCCACCGTCAGCACGTTCGCGAGGACCATCGCGGCGGCGAGCCAGAAAACCCATCGCGGGTCGGAGTTGTCCATGATCCAGCCGAACACCGGAGGAATCACGGCGCCGCCGATCGATAGGCCGGTCGAGACGAAGCCGAACACCTTGCCCGCTTGACCCTCCGGCGTGACGTTGCGCACCAGGATATCGCGGCTGGGCTGAACAATGCCGCTGAAGAAGCCGGCGGCGCTCAAGGCCCCAAGCATGATCACGAACGGCATCGAGGGTAGTCCCGCAAGGACGATGAAGGCGGCCGTCAACAGGAAGCCGAACACCGCCGTGCGTTCGGGCTTGCCCAGCCGATCGACGACGACGCCGCCGGCGAGAATCCCGGCGGCGCCGCCGACGAGAAACCCGGTCAAGGCCCCGTTGGCAACCGAGAGGGGCGTCTGCTCGGCCGCGACCAAGGCCGACACGAGGAAGGCCCGAAGGCCGCCCGTACCGGCAGAAACCAAGAGAAAGAACAGGAACGCCATCAGGATCGGCGGCGAGAGCAGGAGCGCCATCCCGAGCTTCTCGGTTCTCCCGCCCGAATCCACGGCCTGCGACTTTGGCTTGGCGTCGGGCTCGGGCGCCTTTTCGTCGCTGAGAACGGAACTCTGCGACCACAACAGCAGCGCACAGACGATGCCGGCGACGCCGATCAGGATCACCGCCGTCCGCCAATCCATCCAGGCGGTCAGCACGATAATCACGGTCGGCGTGATCGCCCAGCCGACATTGCCGGAGAACGTGTGAACGCTGAAGGCTCGCCCGAGGCGGCTGCGATCGACCGAGGCCGAAAGGATCGCGTAGTCGGCCGGATGAAAAACGGTGTTGGCGATCCCTGCCACCATGAACAACGCCAACAACGCCCAATAGGAATGGACCAGACCGACCGCACCAATCGAGGCGGCCATGAGAATGAGCCCGCCGATCAGGAGGCCGCGACCGCCGATGCGATCGACGAGAAAGCCCACTGGAGTCTGACCGATGCCGCTCGCAATACTGAACGCCGTCATGACGAACCCGAGGGCGGCGTAGGAAACGCCGAACTCCTCCTTGAGCAGAGGGTAGAGTGGCGGGAGGACGATGGTGTAGGCGTGACTGAACATGTGAGCGGTACTGATCAGCCCGATCACCTTGACGTCACGTCGGTTGGTCGAAAGAGCAGCCGTTTGGTCCAAGCAGGCCTTTCCGCAATCCTCGGACGACACCTCCCGCCTGACGCGGGCAGGGCCCTAGTGACGGCGCGGACGACGCAGGATGCTGTTGCGCTCGGCGGAGCGAACGAATAGTTGAAGCATGCGGCCGTTGCGCCGCAGGGTCAACGGAATCTCGGCTCCAGCCTTGCCCTGAGCCCAGATCAGGCGAAAGGCCCGGGCGAGATCATCGACCGGCTGCCCGGCCACCTCGATGATCTGGTCGCCGGGTCGTACGTCGGCACGCTGCGCCGGGCCGCCGTTGGCGAGCCCGACGACTACGACCGACCGTTCCGACTGCGCGAGATAGACGCCGAGCCACGGCCGGGCCGCGACCCTTGTGTGTCCCCCACCCACCAGGTTGTCGTAGATCGGGGACAGCAGGTCGATCGGCACGAACATGTTCCCGGCGAGCTCGGTCTGTTCGCGCGCCTGTTGGACGAACAGCGAGCCGATCGCCGCCAGCCGGCCCTGACGATCGATCAAGCCGGCGCCGCCCCACGACGGGTGGGCCGGGGCGGTGAACAACGCCTCGTCGAGCAGGTACTCCCACGAGCCCGCGAACTCCCGCTTCGAGACAACGCGAACGTTGAGCGCATGACGACGCCCACCGCCAGCCCCGACGATCATCGGATCGTTGATCCTGACATCACGGACGCTACCCATAGGCATCACGGGAGTCCGGAGCGGGGCGTGCGCCATGATCAGTCCGAACCCCGTCTCGTGATCGTAGGCGAGCACCGAGCCGGGCACGACCCGTCCTTCGGTCGTCGTCATCCAGATCTGTTCCGCTTCGGTGACGAGATACCCGACGGTCAGGACGATGCCGTTCTCGCGGATGACCACGCCGTTGCCATAACGATCGGTGCCGAGAATCGGGGCGGTGAACACGTCCTCCGGCACCAAGGCACGCACGTTGACGACGGACGACAACGTCCGGTCGAGGTCAAAGGCCACGTCTTCGACCTGTGGCCTTGCGTCGTCTGGGATTTCCCAATCCTGCTGTTCGGACATGGTGATCGGACTTCTCTCCGTGTCTGATTAGGGGACTTCGCACCACTTTGCCAAGTGGCGTCGCTACAGAACCATCGCGAAAATTCGCTACAATGACCTCAGGGGAGGTCGCCGTGCATCGGCTGTGGCTCGTGATCGTGTCTGCCCTGGCCCTCATGGGGTCGGCACAGGCGGCGGAACGGCTGCCGATCTTCGACACCCACGTGCACTATTCGAACCCCGCCTGGAAGCCGTTTCCGCCCAAGAAGGCGATCGCCGTGCTGCGCGAGGCCGGGGTTACCAAGGCGTTGGTTTCGAGCACACCCGATGATGGGTCGCTGACGCTGCAACGTCATGCGCCGAGCATTGTGACTCCGGTTCTCCGGCCCTATCGCGGGACCATCGGCTCGGGCAATTGGACCCGCGATCCGGGCGTCGTCGAGTACCTCGCCGAACGCCTGAAGAAGACCCGCTACGCGGGCATTGGCGAGTTCCATTTGTTCGACTCATCCGAGGTCGACGGGCCGACCGTGCGGGGAACGGTGGCGCTCGCGCGGCGGTACGACGTGATGATCCACGTCCATTCTGGCGCCGCACCAATCGAGGCGCTTTTTCGCGTCGACCCCGGCGTCAAGATTCTGTGGGCCCACGCCGGCATGAGCGAACCAGCGAGCGTCGTCGCCGCTATGCTCGAGCGTTTCCCAACACTTTGGACCGAAGTGTCGTTTCGCTCCGGCGACATCGCTCCAGGAGGCACGTTGTCCGCCGAGTGGCGCGAGGTCCTAATCAAGTACTCGAAACGGATCATGATCGGCAGCGACACCTACATCACGCCGCG
The DNA here is from genome assembly GCA_016869765.1 of Alphaproteobacteria bacterium. Lineage (GTDB taxonomy): Bacteria > Pseudomonadota > Alphaproteobacteria > SHVP01 > SHVP01 > SHVP01. Next base: position 18,837 of record VGES01000016.1, on the reverse strand, counting down.
GTGGGAGAGTTACGCGCGCCTCATCGATGAGCATCGTCGCTGGCTCGAGCAACTCCCGCGCGACCACGCGGAAGCGATCGCCTTTCGCAATGCCAGCGCGCTCTACCGAATTAGGCCGGCGACATCCGCAGCGCGATCGACAACCCGACAGTGACGCGTGAAAATCCTTGGCTACGGCTAGAAAGACATGCGACTCTCGCGTCCGGCGGGGGACAAATTGGGGACTAGTAATGAACCGCCTTCTTGCGTGCGCCCTGGCGATCGCCCTGGTGTTTCTTGCCGGTGCCGCCCTGGCCGCCGGGGCCGACTCGCCCGCCATGAAAGGCGCGGAGCTCCCACTCATAGCGGTTGTCCCGTTCGTGGGTCTGCTGCTCTCGATCGCCGTCTTCCCGCTCGCCGCCCCGTCGATTTGGCATCATCACTACGGCAAGATCGCAGCCGCATGGGCGTTGCTGTTGTTCGTGCCGCTCACGATCGTCGAAGGCCCCTCGGTCGCTGCCTATGAGCTGCTGCACACGGCACTGCTCGACTACGTTCCGTTTATCATCCTGATCGGAACCTTGTTCACGGTGACCGGCGGTGTCATGCTGCGGGGCAACCTTCACGGCAGCCCCAAGACGAACACCGCGCTCCTCGGGGTCGGAACGTTGATCGCCAGCATCACCGGGACGACCGGCGCCGCAATGCTGCTGGTGCGGCCGGTGATCCGGGCCAACGACAACCGGCGGCGCAACGCCCACGTGCTGATCTTCTTCACGTTTCTGGTCGCCAACATCGGTGGTGGTTTGACTCCACTGGGCGACCCACCGCTGTTTCTCGGATTCCTGAAAGGCGTCGACTTTTTCTGGCCGACGATTCACATGGCCCTGCCGGTGCTGTTCGCATCGGTCATCGTGCTCGCGATCTTCTACGTGCTCGACAGCTACTACTTCCGGCGGGAGCAACTACCACCGCCGCCCGACCCGACACCGGATAGCAAGCTCCGCATCGAGGGTTGGTCGAATATCGGGTTGCTCGTTCTCGTCGTCGGGGCCGTCCTGATGAGCGGCGTGTGGAAGCCCGGCGTGTCGTTCGCGATCTATCACATCGAGATCGAACTGCAGAACCTGTTGCGCGATGTCCTCCTGTTGCTCATCGCCTACTGGTCGTGGGCCAAGACGTCGAAGACGACCCGTAGCGACAACGCCTTCAGCTGGGGGCCGATTCTCGAGGTCGCGAAGTTGTTTGCCGGAATTTTCGTCACGATCATCCCGGCAATCGCGATGCTGCGGGCCGGCGAGCAGGGCGCCTTGGCCAGCGTCGTACGCTTGGTCACCGACGAATCCGGCCAGCCCATCAATGCGATGTACTTCTGGTTGACGGGCCTACTGTCGAGCTTCCTCGACAATGCGCCGACCTACCTCGTGTTCTTCAACACTGCGGGCGGCGATGCCGCGCACCTGATGGGCCCGCTCGCAACGACCCTGCTGGCGATCTCCGCCGGGTCGGTGTTCATGGGGGCTAACACATACATCGGCAACGCTCCGAACTTCATGGTCAAGGCCGTCGCCGAGGCGTCCGGCATCAAGATGCCGTCGTTCTTCGGCTACATGGCGTGGTCAGGCGCCGTGTTGATTCCGGTGTTCCTGCCGATGACCGTCATCTTCTTCCTGTAGCCGCCACCCAACCGGTGGTGGCATCATCGAAGGACGATGACCGTCCTTCCGCTTTCGCTCGACGACAAATACGCCCAGCGTTCCGGGGATCTTTTCTTGAGCGCCATGCAAGCGCTCGTGCGCCTGCCGATGATGCAGCGCCAGTTCGATGAGGCGCGCGGACTCAACACCGCCGGTTTCGTCTCGGGCTACCGGGGCTCCCCGGTCGGTGGGTACGACCGTGAACTATGGCGGGCGCAGCAGCACCTCCAGGCCCACCATGTTCACTTCGAGCCCGGCCTGAACGAAGACCTTGCGGCCACCGCCATTTGGGGCACGCAGCAACTGCACCTGTTCGGCGGCAACCGTTACGACGGCGTGTTCGCCATCTGGTACGGCAAGAACCCAGGGCTCGACCGCTCCGGCGATGCCATACGGCACGCCAACTCGGCGGGCACCGCCACCCGTGGCGGCGTCCTGTGCGTGGTCGGCGATGACCACACCGGCAAGTCCTCGGCGTTCGGCGTTCAGAGCGAATACGCCTTCGCCGACTACATGATGCCGGTGCTCAATCCGGCGTCCTTGCAGGACATCATCGATTTCGGTTTGTTCGGTTTTGCGCTGTCGCGCTTCTCCGGCCTGTGGGTTGGCGTCAAGCTGGCCGGATCCGTGGCCGAAAGCTCAGGCACGATTCATGTGCCCGATCAACCTCCGGTGTTTGCCATCCCGGAGTCGTTCGCGCTCCCCGCTGGCGGCCTGAACCTGAGGTGGCCCGATGCCCAGGCCGCCCAGGAAGAACGCGTCAAGTATCATCGGTTGCCAGCGGCTGCGGCCTTTGCGCAGCGCAACTCCATCGATCGCACGCTCTTCGATACTCCGAACGCGCGCGTCGGCATCCTCACGGCCGGAAAAGCCTCCCTCGACGTGAGCCAAGCGCTCGAGGATCTCGGCATCGATCGCGGGCGTGCCGCCGTGCTCGGAGTACGGGTCCGCAAGCTCGGCCTCACGTGGCCGATCGATCGGCAGGGCCTTCACGCCTTCGCCCACGGCCTCGATCGCATCATCGTGGTCGAGGAGAAGCGCGGCTTCATCGAAGCCCAGGTCAAAGAAGCGCTGTACGGCGAGACCTATCGGCCGCTCGTCGTCGGTAAGGACGATGAGACGGGCCGGCCGCTGTTTCGCTCGACCATGGAATTCGAGTCCCTGGAGGTGGCGAGCGCCCTGGCGCGCCAACTGGCGACGGTGTTTCCAGAGGACGCGACGATCGCTGGGCGCAAACAAGAAGTCGAAGCCCGTTGGGCCCGGCGCAGCTCGGTCGTCGTCACTGCCAGAACCCCGTACTTCTGCGCTGGCTGTCCGCACAACACGTCGACCCGGACGCCCGAGGGCAGCGTCACCATCGGGGGCATCGGGTGCCACACGCTGGCCGCTTACATGGATCGCGGCGTGCAGACCTTCACCCACATGGGGGGCGAGGGCGCAACGTGGATCGGCCAGGCCCCGTTCACCGACCGGCCGCACGTCTTTCAGAACGTGGGCGACGGCACCTACACGCACTCAGCCTCGCTCGGCATCCGCGCCGCCGTCGCTGCGGGCGTCAACATCACCTTCAAAATCCTCTACAACGACGCGGTGGCGATGACTGGCGGCCAGCCGGTCGAAGGCCAGTTCACGGTGCCGCAGATCACACGCCAGTTGCACGCCGAGGGCGTGACACGCATCGCCGTGGTCAGTGACGAACCGGAGAAGTATGCGGGCTACCACGAACCCTTCGCCTCAGGCGTCACCGTCGATCACCGCGATGCTTTGGACCGGATTCAGCGGGAACTTCGTGGGATCCCGGGGGTCAGCGCCATCGTCTACGACCAGACCTGCGCCGCGGAGAAACGGCGACGGCGGAAGCGCGATGCCTACCCCGATCCCAAGCGTCGAGTCGTCATCAACGAACAGGTCTGCGAAGGGTGCGGCGACTGCGGCCAGGTTTCGAATTGCGTCGCGATCGTGCCCGTGGAGACCGAATTCGGGCGCAAGCGTCAGATCGATCAAAGCGCCTGCAACAAGGACTTCAGCTGTCTCAAAGGTTTTTGTCCGAGTTTCGTCACCGTCGAGGGCGCCGATCTTCGCCGCGGCCGCGGCCTCGCCGCTCCGCCGGACGTACCCGAACCGACGCGCGCAACCCTCAGTGGAAGCTACAGCATACTCGTCACCGGTATCGGTGGGACCGGCGTGGTGACCATCGGGGCATTGCTCGGAGTGGCGGCCCGCATCGATGGCATCCTTGCCAACGTCAACGACATCACCGGCATGGCCCAGAAGGGCGGGCCGGTCATGTCCCACGTGACATTGGCGCCGGCGGGAACCACGCTCGCGGCGATCCGGGTTCCGGTGGCGGCGGCCCGGGTTCTGATCGGGGCCGATCTCGTGGTCAGCGCCATGCCCGACTCCGCCCAACGGCTGGCGCCCGGGGTCACCGTCGGCGTCGTCAACACGCGCCGGACCATGACCGGGGAGTTCACCCGCAACCCGGATCAATCGTTCCTCGACACCGAGATGCGAGTCCTTCTGGAGCGTTCCGCTGGTGCCGGCGCGATCGCCTACCTTGCCGCAACGGACATCGCAGTGGCGCTCACCGGCGATGCGGCCATGACCAACACGTTGCTGCTCGGCTATTCGTGGCAGCGTGGCTGGATCCCGCTATCGCGCGCCGCGATCGAGCAGGCCATTCGGCTGAACGGAGCACGGGTGAGCGACAACCTGGCGGCGTTCGCCTGGGGACGGGTGCTGGCCCACGATCCAGCGAAGTTGCCGCTCGCCGTCCCGGGTCCGGAGCCCACGTCCCGCGAGGAGCACCTTGCCCGCCGCATGGCATTTCTGGCCGCCTACCAGGATGATGCCTACGCCGCTCGCTACAGGGCATTGGTCGACCGCGTCCGCGCGGCCGAGGCTGCTGTCACGGCCAATCGAACGTTGACCGACGCGGTCATCGCCGGGGCGTTCAAACTGATGGCCTACAAGGACGAGTATGAAGTCGCGCGCCTCCTGAGCGATCCGGCCTTCCATGCCGCGCTCGCGGCGCAGTTCGAGGACGGCTATCGGATCAAATTCAATCTCGCTCCGCCGATCCTCGGCGGACCGCCGGACGAGCGTACCGGGCGGCCGCGTAAACGGGCCTTCGGCAAGTGGTTGTTGCCGTTCCTCCGTGTCTTGGCACGCGGAAAATTCCTACGCGGGACGGCGCTCGACCCGTTCGGACGGACGGCGGAACGGCGACGCGAGCGGGCATTGATCGCCGAGTACGAGGCAACGATCGAACAACTCTGCCGCACGCTTTCGCCGGCCAATCACGCCAAGGCCGTGCAGATAGCGGCATTGCCGGCGACCATCCGTGGTTTCGGGCCGGTCAAGGAAATGGCGATCGAGAACGCAGCCGGCGAACGCCGGCGGTTGCTCGAGGAATACACCGCACTTCGCGGCTAGCGTGCCATCAACACCGGGATATTGGTCTGGCTCAGCATTCGCTGCGTGACGCCGCCGAGCAGAATCTCGCGCCAACGGCTGCGACTGTAGGCGCCCATGACCAGCATGTCGCTCTTCTGGTCGGTGATGATGTGCTCGATCACGGTGGCCGCGTCGTCATCGTGCCGCGGGCTGTCGAGGACCTCGGCACTGATGCCGAGCCGTTTCAACCGTTGCTGCAGTTCGCGCGCGGAGTCGTGCGGCGTGGGTGTCGCACCGACCGATAGGACCGTCACCTTGGCGCGAGCCAGCAGCGGCAACGCGTCACGCACCGCACGACCGGCCTCCCGGCAGGGCTTCCAGCCGAGCAGGATGCGCTCGGCCTTGATGGGACCCGCGAAGCCCGACGGGACGATGATGACCGGCCCGTCGGCCAACATCGCCAAGTGATCGGGCGGATACCCGATGAAGGCCTCTTCGAGACTTCGCGGCGCGGATTGGCCCACCACCGCGAGGTCGGCGTAATGCATGCGTTGTGCCAGCATCTCGACCGCCGGCCCTCGTTCGGCGCGCCAGTCCGCGGCGACCCCGGCGGCCGAGCAGACCTGCGAGAACGTGCGTTCACACTCGCTGGCCTTGCGTTCGGCCATGTGCCGCATCTCGGCGAGGAACGTCCCCGAGGCGCTGCGGCCCACGGAGACGGCTGGCATCGCATAGGGTTCGATCGTGTAGACCCCGCTGACATGGGCGCCGAGCGCCCGAGCCAAAGGAAGGACGCTTTTTACCCGCTCGTCGCTTTCGCGATCGGGCAGCAGATGCACGAGGATCGTCTTGATCATTAGAACACCTTAGAGGATGTGACCCCGGCGACCTTGACGCCGGTCAATCGATTGGCGGGAGGCTTCAGGCGCGCGCCAACTCCTGCTCGACCAGACGCACCCAGTAGCTCGCCCCGAGCGGCAGGATGGCGTCGTTGAAGTCATAGCGCGGGTTGTGGAGCATGCAGCTCCCTTCGCCGTCGCCGTTGCCGATCCAGATGTAGCAGCCCGGCCGCGCCTGGAGCATGAACGCGAAATCCTCCGAACCCATCATCGGCACCGGTCGCTTGTTGACGCCCTCGGCACCAACCAGGGCCTCGGCCGCGCGAACCGCGGCGGCGGTTTCCAGGTCGCTGTTGACCGTCGGTGGGTAACGCTTTTCATAGCGAAGCGTCATGGTTGCCCCCATCGCCTCGCAGAGGCCTCGGGCCACGCGCTCGATCCGTTTCTCCATGCTGGCGTGCAACGCCGGCGTGAATGTCCGGCAGGTTCCGCGCAGCACCGCTTGGTCGGGGATGATGTTCCAGGCATCGCCGGCGTGGACCTGGGTGACGCTGACCACGACGGCGTCGAGGGGATCGACGTTGCGGCTCGCGATGCTCTGGAGCGCCGTCACGATATGCGCGGCGACCACGACCGAATCGATCCCTTGATGCGGCAACGCCGCATGGGACCCCCGCCCCGTGACGACGATCTCGAACACATCGAAGGCCGCCATCATCGGGCCCGCCTTGGCGGCAAACGAACCGGCCGGCATGCCCGGCACGTTGTGCATGCCATAGACCGCGCCGACGGGAAAACGCTCGAACAGCCCCTCCTCGATCATGACACGGGCGCCACCTTCGTTCTCTTCGGCCGGCTGAAAGATGAAATGGACGGTGCCGTCGAAGTTGCGCGTCGTGGCGAGGTGCTTGGCCGCTCCCAGCAGCATCGCCGTGTGCCCGTCGTGACCACAGGCATGCATTTTTCCTTGGTGCTGCGAAGCGTGGGAGAAGGTGTTGGCTTCCTGAAGTGGCAGCGCATCCATGTCGGCGCGCAGCGCGATCGCCCGATCGCCACGACCTGTTGTCAGCGTTCCAACGACACCGGTTTTGGCCAGGCCGCGGGTGACCGTGATGCCGAAGCGCTCGAGTTCGCGTGCCACCAGATCAGAGGTGCGGCGCTCCTCGAAGGCGATCTCGGGGTGGGCATGAAGATCGCGCCGCCACCGGATCATTTCGTCGTGAGCGACGGCGAGATTGGGCAGAATCGACATCATCACTCCTCAGTCGAGCGCCGATCGGATCAGGTAGGTGCCGATGTCGGCGGGCTTCGTTTTGCGATCGATCTCCGCGGTACCGGCGAGCGCCCGTTTGACCATAAAGTGGTTCTCGACGTTCTCGAACTTGACCTTGAAGATGCCGCGGACTCCTTTGATCTTCGGGTACATGTCGGGATCCACCATCTTCTCCCGCGCCGAGAGCTTGGCGAGCGCCGCCGCGGGATCGACGCCTTCGACCTTCTCTTTCTTCAGGATCACCCAGTCGGACTGGCCGGCAAAGCCCGCCGCGTTCATGGCCGCGACCGCGGCGTCGGGCTTCTCCGCGGTGAATGCGACGAGATAGAGGTGTTTGGTGAGACCGACACTGTGACCCCACTCGGTGAGCGTTCGGCTCTTGGCAACATAGATCGACGGCATCGGCAAACCTATCGCGGCGATCGAAGTCGCACAGGCATGATCACGGGCCGCACCCGGCCGGGGCTTTGGCCGAAGGGTGCCCGGAGCGCAGGTCCTGGTCGATTTCGCGACGCATCGGTTCACCGCCACCGGTGAAACGCCAATGCACGTGGGTGGCGCCCTTGGCCGCGATGCAGGGGTTCTTCTGGCCTTGCGTGACCGCCTCCTCGAGATTCCCCTGCCCGATGAGAATTGCCCGCCAGGAATTGCCGTCTCGCCGGCAGAAGACGTAGTTGCCGTTTCGGCCCTTGTGTTCGAAGGCGACCGGCAGGGCGTCGACCGTGAAGACCCAGCCGTGACCGGTCGCGCCGAACCACTTTTCGGTTTGCATGAACCCTCCGGGCGACCATGCTAGGCTGAGCCGCGAGCGGGGAAAAGCCTATGCCGGAGGGTCGCCTTGCCTAACCCCCAGTTGCGCCGAGTGCCGCGAGCCGAGATGGACGCCGCGTTCCAGCGGCGCTTCGACAAGACCATGGCTCTCTTCGATGACGCGACCCCGATCGAGATCGGCGCCAATGCGCCCGCCGCGTTTCGCTGGTACCACGACGGCTTCTATCGTGAGATGTTCTACGGCGGCGTTGTCGACACGCTGACGATGGAGTTGCTGCGATATCGGCTCGCCCACGAACATGGCTGTGCCTATTGCCAGTTGGCCGATGCTCCCGCGGCGCGCGACGCCGGCCTCACCGAGGCGCAGCTCGATCGGATCATGGACGAGGACGATCCCGGCTTCGACGACCGCCAGCGAGCGGTTCTGACGTTCGCCAAACAGATGGCCCTGCCGACGATGGACGGCGAGTTGAGTCCGGAGTTGTACGATCGCCTGCGGCGGCATTTCGACGACGGACAGATCTATCACCTCGCTATGTGTGCGGCGGTGTTGACGGGGGTCGCCAAGATGTTGTTTGTGCTCGATCTGGTCGAAAAGACCGCGGCCTGTCCAGTCCGCCTTCCGCGCTCGTTGCCGCAGGCGGCGGAATAGCGCAATCATTCGTTACGGAGGTTCCGATGCCCAATACCCTATTGCGACGCGTGCCACGCGCCGAGATGAATGCGTTCCTGCAAACCCGATTCGACCGCTCGATGCGCATCTACGACGATGCGACGCAGATCGAGGTGGGCGCCAACGCCCCCGAGGTGATCGAGTGGTACTACGAGAGCTTCTACAAGAAGATCTTCTACGGCGGGCGCGTCGACGTGGTCAGCATGGAAATCCTGCGCAACCGGCTGGCGCACGAGCACGGTTGCGTCTACTGCCAGATGGGCGATGCCGAAGCCGCCCGCTCGGTCGGCATCACCGATGAACAACTCGATCACATCATGGACGATGACGCGCCCTGCTTCTCGCCCAAGCATCGCGCCGTGCTCAAGTTCGCGCGCCAGATGGCGCTGACCAACATGGAGGGCGAGCTGTCGCCCGAGCTCCACGACGAACTCAAGGCCCACTTCGACGACGGCCAGATCTACAACATGGGTGTGGCGGCGGCCGTCCTCACCGGATGGGCGAAAATGATCTTCGTGCTCGACACCGTCGAAAAGACCGCGAGCTGCCCCGTGCGGCCACGTCGACCGGTCGCCCAAGCCGCCGAGTAGGCCGCGCTCGAAACCGGCGATCCGTATGCGTCTCGGCATGTTCCTCATGCCGGCGACGCGGCCCGGCCGGCCGCTCGCCGACGTCCTCGATTGGAACCTCGAGGTCGTACGACGCGCCGAGGCCTATGGCTACGACGAGGTGTGGATCGGCCAGCACATCACCACCCCGTGGGAACCGGTACCGTCACCACAGCAGTTGATCGCACGCGCTCTCGGCGAGACGACCCAACTGCGCTTGGGCACGGGGGTCGAGGTGCTCTACCAACAGCACCCGGTGCGACTCGCGGCGGAACTCTTGCAGCTCGACCACTTGGCGCGAGGTCGCGTGATGTTCGGGTTCGGCGCCGGTGGGACGGTCACCGACGGCCAGCTGTATGGCCTCGATTTCAAATCCGGCGTTCAGCAGGAGATGGCACGCGAAGCGCTGCATATCATCCTCGACTGCTGGAAGCCGGGCGGGCCCGATGATTTCCAGGGTCGTTTCTGGTCCATCCGCCGACCGAGCGGCTACAACGACCGCTTCCACTGGCACCTTTCGCCGTTTTCCGACCCGACGTCACGGGTGGCGTTTGCCGGATTCATGCCCAAGTCGGGATCGCTCACGATCGCTGGCGAGCGCGGCTACATTCCCATGAGCTTCAATGTCGCGCCGGAACACGTTTCGGTGCATTGGGACTCGGTCTGCGCCGGCGGCGCGAAGACCGGGCGAAGCCCGTCACGCACCAACTGGCGCCAAATTCGCGAGATCTACGTGGCCGACACGACGGCCGAGGCCCGTCGCGCTGTGCTCGATGGCTTCATGGCCGAGTTCTGGGATCGTCATTTTCGCATCGTTGCGGGTGGCCTCGGGATCCTCGACATGTTCCGCCGCAGCGGCGCGCCTCCCAACGTCGAACCCGACAGCCGCTACCTCGTCGACCATGGCACGTGGTTCGTTGGCGATCCCGAGCGGGTTGCCTCGCAAATCATCGAACAGTACCGATTGACCGGCGGGTTCGGGGTCCTGCTTCAGATCGGCTTCGACTACGCGGACGCTCAGACTCGCGCCGGTTGGTTCCGATCCATGGAGTTGCTGGGTCGCGAGGTCCTGCCGCGGGTTCGCCGAGAACTTCAGCGCAGCGCATAGACGGCCGTGCGGCGGATCTCGGAATCCTCGAGCGCGCCGGTCATCGGAACCTGATACTCGGCCAACTGCACGAGACTGTCCCGTGGCAGGTAGGTTCGACCAGGATCGCCGATCAAGACGCGCGCCCCTCGATGGTGGAGACGTTGCAACCATGGCAGCAGCCGCTCGGCCATCGGGCGCTCATAGAATACGTCGCCCGCCAAGATCACGTCCCAGCCCTCGTCGCGATCGACGCAATCGTCTTCGATGGTCTCGATCACGACGCGATTGGCTGCGGCGTTGAGCGCGATTGCATCGATCGCGAACGTGTCTACATCGCTCGCCACGACCTCGGCCGCACCGGCGCGCGCCGCGGCAATGCCGGCCAAGCCGGATCCCGACGCAAAGTCGAAAACCCGACGCCCCGCGGATTCGTGACGATGGTCGAGCAGATAGCGCGCGAGGGCCTGGCCCCCCGCCCAGGCGAACGCCCAATAGGGCGGTGGAAGGCCGATCTCGCCCAACTGATCCTCGGTGGTCTGCCACAGCGAGGTGGCCTCGTTGGCGACGTGCAGGACGATCTCCGGCGCATGGGGCACCGGGCTCAAGCGCGTGTGTCGCACGATGAAGCCCCGACGATCGGCGATCGTCACGCGAGCGTGTCCAGTTTCGGCAAACGCTGACGGGGAAAGCGCATTGGCATTAGTGTCCGACAAATCGCCGCCCATGTCTGCCGCCGCCTCGATCCGGCACGTCCGTAGGGCTTTCCCGTTCCAGGCCTGGCACGACCACACGGGTGCGATCTCGGCGTTGAAGACGATCGTGGTTCAGAAAAGGCTGGCTTTCCGTCGATTGAGATAAAACTCGTCCTTCGGAAAAAGGTCGGTGTTCACGTCCTCCGAACGACGCGGGTCTGCCGGTGACCAGACGCGCACCCGGGCGCCCTGGATCGAACGCACCAACGATTCGTTGTCCCAACCGCCACGACGGAGATAGTCCGCCACGTCCTCTTGGCGCATCCGACCGATGAGACGCGCCTGATCGAACCCCATGGCACGATCGCTGCCTAGGAGAATCGTGTCGAAACCGACTTGAAGCTCGACGACATGATCGAACACGGCCAAGAAACTGGCGATCGTACGTGGTGTTGGCGCCCACTGGACCGCGATCCCTCCTGGACGCAATCGCCCGCGCAACTGTTGGAAGTACTCCGTCGAGTAGAGAAGGCCGCTGTGGGACGAACGCGGCAAGATGGCATCGGCCTCGATCACGTCGTAGGTCGCGGTGCTGGTGTAAAGCACACGCCGGGCATCGCCTACGGTCCACTCGTAGCGCGAGTCGCGCCACAGCCGGTCGACGGCCGTTCGCCCGCCCACCGACACGTAGCGCTTCATGACGTCATAGACCGGCGCAACGATCTCGACGACGTGAATGCGCCGGGTCGCCGGGTTGCTCCCGGCCCCATAGGGTGTCCCCCCGGCGCCGCTCCCCACCACGAGCACGGTTTCGGGACGCTCATGAGACAACACGCCGACTAGGCCGAGCAGGCCGTGAACCGGACTGAAGGGAACATTGCTCTGCGCGTGGCCGCCGATGAACAACAGCGCGGTGTCCGGCGTGCCATGGCGCAGCACGGCGACGCCGGTATGATCCTCCGCTACGATCACCCCTTCCCGTGCCGTCGCGCCGTGCAGCATCGACCAGAACCGGTCAGAAGCCGGAAATCCGATCATCATGACGACGAGCGCCGCGGCGAGCCCGAGGGTCAGGCGAGGGACGGCCGCCAAGCGCGGTGGCCGCCACGGCAGGGCACCGAGCAAAGTCAAAACGAGCGCGATGCCGACCAGCAATCGCAGCGTGTCGGCGCTGCCCAGCCACTGCAGCAGCAGCAGCCCCGTGACGGCGCTTCCCACCACGTTGCCGAAGATGTTGGCGACCTGGATCTGGCCCACCCGTTGACCGACGAGTGCCGGATCGAGCTGAATCGCTTTCTGGGTGATCGGAAACGACATGCCGAGCAGCGCCGCGGGGGGCACGACCGCGGCGGCCGCGATCGCCATCACGACGGAGATATGCCCGGCCGTGATCGCCGGCGTGCGAAAGAAGTCGAAGGCGATGAAACGTTGGCCGATCGTCGTCGCTTCATGGGCTTCGGCGACAAGCCACAGAGCCCCGACCGCATAGAGGGCAACCAGGCCCTGGAGTCGCAGAAAGACCCGCTCCGGATCCGCCATCCGGCGAACGAGCGCGGCGCCGAGCATCATTCCGAGCGCATCACCGACCAGGAACCAACCGAGCACGACGGCAAAGGCGTAGGCGGTCGACTGCATCATGGTGCCGAAAATGCGGAACCACACGATCTCCAGGGAAATGATGAGAGCGCCCGACACGAAGACGAGGACGCACCAGCGCCAGAGCTCACGGTTCGCGCGGTTCGCCACCTTCGGCGCCGCGCGAAATGGCGTTTCGATGGCGAATCGCGGTGCGATAACAATGGCTCCGGCAGCCACAACGAGGTTCACGATGGCCGCGACATAGACCGCGCTTTCGAACCCAATGGTCCCGATGAGAAAACATCCGGCCGTGAACGCGCCCGCGGCCGCTCCCAGCGTGTTCATGCCATAAAGCCAACCGATGCGTTGCGAGGCCGTGGCGATACTCCGCACGATCGCCTTCGCGAGCAGCGGCAGCGACAAGCCCATCAGGAACGTGGGAACCAGCAGGCCGACGAACGCAATCGCAAACACGAGCGGCCGGCTCGCCGCAAGACCCGTCAGCCGTTCGAATACGACGTCGTAAAACGCCAGTTTGCTCAGCGCCGCAAAACCGGCGATCCCAACCTCGCACAGCGCAAACGCGACAATCGCGCGCCGGTCGGAGAGGCGGTCGGCGATCCAACTCCCAGCCAGGCTGCCGATCCCGAGACCGAGCAGAAACGCCGCGACGACGATGGTCGCAGACACGGTGTCCGAGCCACTGAACAGGCCCAGCATCCGCTGCCAGGCGGTCTGATAGGTCAGGGCCGACAGCCCCGAGGCGAAGAACAACCCGAACAGCCACGCGTCGATACGCCCCGGTCGCTCCGCCGACCGCACGTGATCAATCACCCTGCGTCCCTCCCAACGGCGGCGCATTGTGACCGTTGAAGGGCATGCTGTACATGCGCCGCGTCGGCCTCAGGATCGCCACACCGGGCGGTCGTCACGCCGGCTGGCGCCGGAATTCGGCGATCGCCTCACGCGCGACACGAAATCCCTCACCTCCCGCCGCAACACCGCAATAGACGATGCACTGTAAAAGGGCCCCCTGAATTTCCTTCTCCGTGCAGCCGTTGCGCAGCGCCCCCAGCACATGGAGCCGGAGCTCGGGCAAACGGTTGAGGCCGGCCAGAAGCGCAACATTGATCAGGCTCCGGGTCTTGCGCGGGAGATCGTCCCGGCCCCACAGTTCGCCCCAACAGTAGGCAGCGGCAAACTCCTGAAACGGTCGCGTAAAATCGTCGAAATCGGCCAGCGACTTGGTGTGATACGCCGGCCCCAACACTTCGTTCCGAATCGCGATGCCGCGATCCTGGAGTTGTTTCCTGTCCAATTCATGCTCCACAAGGCTGCCGCAGGTACGACAACCGACCCGCGTGCGCTAGGATGATAGGCAGATTTCGACGATCGGACGGCCTATGATTCAGGTTGGTGCCCTGAGTGAGGCGGGCCCTACGCACGAGACGTTCCCACTCCTGAACGGGGTGGCCCACCGTCACACGCTCATCCGTGGCGCCGAAACCGATCGGCCCTCGCCCCATGTGTTCTTGATCGAGCAAACGCCGGGCAGCGAGGTACGCGCGCACTTTCACCACAACGCCGAATTTCAGGTGATGGTGGCAGGGGCTGGGCGCCTCGGCCGTCATCCCGTGGCTCCGCTTCTGGTGCATTACGCCGGTCAGCAGACGGGCTACGGCCCGATCGTCGCCGGCGACCGCGGGTTGTCCTACGTCACGTTGCGGCCGGTGACCGAGTTCGGGGCGTGGTTCTTGCCCGAGGCGGCGAAGATGGTCGACCGCACGATCCCGAAGGGTCAGACCACCGGACAGCACCAGGAACCAGCCGGAGCGGCGTTGCCCGGCCAGGATCATGTGTCGGTCGACGCCATTCTGCCGCCGATTGTGAGTGGCCTCGCCGCCTGGCGGGTCCGAGTACCGCCGCGCGCGATGACAGCACCGCCGAGTCATCCCGGCGGTGCCGGACGTTTCTATCTCGTCACCGCGGGCACGCTGCAGTACGGCGATCGGACTCTCGAAGGCTTGGCCAGCGTCTGGATTGGCAAGGATGACGTCGATCCGCCGTTGCACGCCGGCCGCGACGGCCTGGAAGTGCTGGTGCTTCAGTTCCCGGCGGACGCCTGGGCCTTCGAGAGTCGCCTCGGGCAGGCGCGCGACGGCGACCCGCGCAAGTTGCCCCCGGTTTGACGATGGCCTCCGAACCGCACATTGGACGTTTCGCAGGACGCGTCGCGCTGGTCGTCGGCCAGGGGGCGATCGCCCGGGCCTGTGCGGTCACCCTGGCACGAGAGGGCGCACGACTTGTCGTCGCCAACCCGGATCCGGCCGAGGGCGATCAAACGGCGGCCGGCATCGTCCAGTCGGGGGGCGCCGCGATGAGCCGCCGACACGATCTGGATGACGAGAACCAGTGGCGCGCGCTGATCGACGCCACCCTCAACCGGTTCTATCGCTTGGACGCGTTCGCCTATGCCCACCTCGCATCGACGCGGGGCCGCCTCGAAGACCTGACGCTGAACGATTTTCGCCGGGCGACGCGCCCCAACCTTCAGGGCCCATGGCTCGGCCTCAAATACGCCGGGCCGGCCATGCGCATCTACGGCCATGGGGCGGCGGTCGTCGTGTCGTCGGCCCACGGCCTCGAAGCCCGCGCCGGCCTTGGGGCGCTCGCGGTGTCGGGCGCCGCGACCCGTTTGCTCGTCCGATCGACCGCCGCGGAGTTTGCCGCGCGCGACCCCAAGGTGCGGGTCAACGCGGTGCTCGTCGGGGCGCGCCACCTCGATCTCGACTTGGCCACGGCCGACGACGAACGCGGCTCACCGTCGCCCTTCGATGTCGCCCATGCCGTGACCTATGCCCTGAGCGACGCGGCACGGTTTCTGACCGGCACCGACCTCGTGATCGAGGACGCGGGCAATCGACGTACGGGGTACGGACGATGAGCGGACGCGTGGCGGGAAAGGTGGTTCTGGTCACCGGTGCGACCTCAGGTATCGGGCGCGGTTGCGCCATCGCCCTGGCACGCGAAGGGGCCCATGTCATTGCGACGGGCCGCAACGAGGCCGATGGCGCCCGAACGGTCGAACTGTTGCGCGAAGCGGGTGGCCACGGAGTTTATTGGCGCCAGGACGTCACGGTCGAAGACGAGTGGCCGGCCATCCTCGAGCGGGCCTTCGACAACTATGGCCGCCTCGACTGCCTGATAAACAACGCCGGCCAGATGGTGGCGCGACCGATCGAGGTGTTGACGCTCGACAACCTGCACTACCAGATGGGCCTGATCATCGACGCCTGTTTTCTCGGCCTGCGTCATGCGATGCCCCGGTTCGATCGCGCCGGTGGCGGGCTCATCCTCAACATGGCCTCCATAGGTGGCCTGCGCGGCGGCACCGTCACCAGCATCTACGGGCCGTGCAAAGCGGCCATGATCATGTTGGGCTCGGTCGCCGCGCTCGAAGGAACCGCCAACGGGCGCAACGTCCGGGTCAATACGATCTGCCCCGGTCATGTGCTGGGCGAACGCTTCGCGCGCAAGAACGGCCCCGAGGCCACCAAACGTCGCAACGACATGGCGATCGCGGTCTCCCCGCTGAAGATGATCGGCGAACCCGCGGACGTGGGCGAACTCGTCGTCTACCTGGCGTCCGACGAGGCCCGGGCGATCAACGGGCAGACGCTCGTGCTCGACGGTGGCGCGCTCATCTAGGGCGTTGCATCACGGGGAACAGCGCGAACAGCGTCTGGCCTGCCAACCCCAGGGCCGCCATGGGCTCGGCGTAATGGCGCAGGTGCTCGACCGGGCTGCGCGCGAACAGCACCAGCGACAACACCGCCTCGGCGATCATCAGGAACACGAACGCGGATGCGCCCATCCGCAATCGATCCCGGCTGGAGGCCCCGACACGACACCTGTTCACGACGCGATGGCTCGCGACCCAAGAAATACCGAGCATGATCGGCAACTCGACGACGGTTGCGGTCGGCTCGCCGATGGCGGGCGCGAAGACGACGACACGCACCGTGCCCAGGACGAAGCCGGCCGCGAACACCACGGCGAAATACCCGACGCCGCCCCGGAACGCGTTTCTCATGCGGCGCGATTCTCGCGCGGCATTCGGCGTCGGACATGATGCGCGTCATGGCGTGGCTGCGAAAGGCCTGGATTTCCGCGCTGGACCGGACCCGGGAATTTTCCATACCATCCCTGTGTTTGTGAGAAGCGCACCACAGGTGCGTCCATCCGACGGCACATCGCCGCCGATCATCCTAGGGAGAACTTGCAATGCAGATTGGTTTGGTGCGTCTGGCCGCGGCGACCGCAGTTGCCGGCCTTCTCGCGATTTCCTCGGCGTCGGCCCAGAACGTTTCCCTTCGCGCAACGCTGAATGGCGCGCAGGAGGTGCCCGCCGTCACCACCGCCGGTAACGGCACGGCGACCTTTACGTTCAACCCGGCGACGCGCGCCCTCGAGTACGAAATCACCTACACCGGCCTGTCCGGCCCGGCGACCGGCGCACACATCCACGGCCCGGCCGCAGCCGGCGCCAACGCCGGTGTCATGGTGCCTTTTGCCTCACCGGCGTCGCCGATCCGGGGCACGGCGAACCTCAACGAGCAGCAGGCGACCGAACTGCTGGCCGGCCGAACCTACGTCAACATTCACACCGCGGCCAACGGCGGCGGCGAGATTCGCGGTCAGATCACCCGTTAGTACGCTTCACGCCCACGCCGAGTCGGGGCGGCGTGGGCGTTCTCTTTTCGGGGGGCCACGCCTTAGACTGAGCCGCGGCAAACCTGGCGGTTCGATCGATGGCTGGTTGGAAGAGGTTCTTTGTCACGGCGGCGGCGTTCAACGTCGTCGTTGGGGCGACGTTCCTGGTGGCGGCGCCGGACGCGCTCGCACTCCTCGGGTTTGCCGAGCCACCGGACGTCCTGTTTCACCGTCTCACCGGTCTTCTCGTGCTTTGCTTTGGAGCGGTGTTCTTCGTGGTGTCGCGCGCGCCCGAACGTTATCGCGCGCTCGTGCTTATCACCGCTATCGGCAAGTTGGGGGTCGTGGCCTTGGCCGCCCACGCCTGGGCGACCGGCGCGCTACCCGATTCCGCATTCGTTGTCGCTCTGGGCGATCTCCTGTACGCCGCGGGATTCCTGATCTTCTTGCGCCAACCGAGCGCGGCCGGTTGAGGACATCCCACCCCCGGGGATTTCGACGGCGCGTGGGGTCGCCTAAGATGACGGTGCGACGGGGGAACCTTCAGGAGGTCACTATGGATGTCGCAGGCATTTTGCGTCGCAAGGGATCGTCGGTCGTCACCGTTTCGCCGGACTCGCCGGTGTCGGACGTGGTCGCGCTTCTGAACACCAGGCGAATCGGCGTCGTCGTGGTCAGTCGGGACGGTCGCACCGTCGAGGGCATCATCTCGGAACGCGATGTCGTGCGGGGGCTGGCACAGCGCGGTGCGGCGATTCTCGCGCAGCCGGTGCGCGAGGTCATGACCAGTCCGGTGCGAACCTGCCGACGATCCGACAGCATCGATCGGCTGATGAGTGACATGACAGATCGGCGCATTCGCCACTTGCCGGTGGTCGAGGACGGCACGCTCTGCGGCATCGTCAGCATCGGCGATCTCGTCAAGACGCGACTGGATGAGATCGAACACGAGGCCAGCGCCCTTCGCGAGTACGTGGGACGGGCCTGAGACTCGGGAATGCTACCGGCCGGCAACGCGCCGGCGCGGCGTCACGATTCCCTGCCAGTGACCCTCGCGGACCATCCCCTCCATCACCTTGCGCAGGGTGCCGAGCGCCTGGCGGACGGCGGGCGATAGTGCCGCGCCGGTCGCGGTCGTGATGGTCACGGTGCGGCGCAGCCCCGGCCGGAACCGCGCGACCCCGAGACGACCCGCCGCGATCTCGGTCGCCACGGTGGTCCTGGTCAAGATCGTCAGGCCGCGGCCATCGACCGCCAAGCGGCGCATCACGGCCAAGGTGTCGAGCTCGAGCACGACGTTGAGCCGCGTACCGGCCTTACGCGCCGCGGCTTCGACGGTCCGGCGCAGAGCTTGGCTCGGGCTGGGAAGCAGGAGCGGCACGCCCACCAGGTCCAAGAGCCGCAGGTGGCCGCGAGCGATCAGGGCGTGATCGGGCGGACCAACGAGAAGCAGGTCCTCTTCGAACACGGTATCGATCGTGAGGGCGCGCTCCGCGCGGGGCGAGTAGAGGACGGCGGCGTCGAGCGA
>VGES01000015.1 GCA_016869765.1 Alphaproteobacteria bacterium | reverse complement strand
AATCCACGGAACAACAGGGCGCCGGTGCCGGCGGCCAGGGCGGCGCTCGCCCAGCGACGACGGCACCTGCACCGGGTCCTCAGGCCACGCCTGGCCCCGCGGCGCCGACGGCGCCTGCGCCTGGCTCGCAGGCCGATCTGGTCGCCAACGTCGGCGATCGGGTCTTCTTCGATTACGACAAGTTCGACCTGAAGCCGGAAGCGCGCCGGACGCTCGAGCGTCAGGCGGCGTGGCTGAAACGCTTCCCCAACGTCAACCTCACGGTCGAGGGGCATGCCGACGAGCGCGGCACGCGCGAGTACAACTTGGCGCTCGGTGAACGCCGTGCCAACTCGGTGCGGAACTTCCTCGTCTCGCAGGGCATCGAGGCCCGTCGCGTGCGCATGATCTCGTACGGCAAGGAGCGCCCGGTCGCGCTCGGCTCGAACGAGACGGCGTGGGCTCAGAACCGCCGCGGCGTATCGGTCGTCCAGTAGACGACCTCGCCCGACGACGCAGTTGCAAACGAGACGCCTGCCCACGGGAAACCGGGGCAGGCGTTTTGTTTTTTTGGCGCCGACCCCAGTTCGGCCATATTTTTCTGCTTCGCTCTCGATGACCCGTAGCAGGTGGACCGATGATCGTCCTCGCCCCCTTTAGAAGCGTGTTCCTCGTGCTGGTCGTGACCGCATTGGCCACCGTTGGCGGTCCAGCCGTCGCACAGTCGGCCGGTGAGATGCGCGCCATCGTCCAGCGCCTCAACCAGCTCGAAGGTCAATTGCGCGACGTCGAGCGCTCCGTCTATCGCGGAGAGACGCCGCCGAGCGGCGGTGCCCAGCGTCCGGCGGCGCCGCCGCCGCCATCGACCCGTGATGTCGACATCGGCGGGCCGGTAAGCCAGCGTCTGACCGCGCTCGATGACCGCATCAACGGCCTCGAGTCCGAAATGTCGAAATTGACGGGGCAGGTCGAAATCGCGCAGATCGAATTGCGCCAGATCCGAACCCGGCTCGACAAGCTCGTCGCCGACATCGATTTTCGCCTGACCGAGCTCGAGAAACGCTCGGGCGGAGCGCCGCAGAGCGCGGCCACGCCTCCGGGTCCCGCCCCGACAACGACGGCGGCGGCCCCCGCCAATCCGGCTACGGCTCCGCCGCCCGCGGCCAACGCCCCCCGGCCGAACAGTCCCGAGGCGATCGACGCCGCCCGTCGCGCCTCCACGGGAACCTTGCAGGTGCCCTCGGGAGCGGCGCGTCCCGCCGCGCCGCCGCCCCGCAGCGTGTTGCCTGCCGGCACGCCCGAACAGCAATACGAATTTGCCCGCGCCACGCTCGTGCGTCTCGACTATCCGGGCGCCCAGGTGGCCTTCAGCGAGTTTCTCCAAAAGCATCGCGAACACGACCTCGCGGCCAATGCGCACTATTGGCTCGGCGAGAGCTACTACGGTCAGCGCAACTTCGGTGAAGCCGCCACGGCCTTCGTCGAGGGCTACAAGCGCTTCCCCAAGGCCCAGAAGGCGCCGGACAGCCTCTTGAAGCTCGGCATGTCGCTCGCCAGCCTCGGCAACAACGCCGAAGCCTGTGCCTCGTGGGGCCAGTTGCTGTCGGGCTACCCGCAGGCCGAAGCGGCGACCCGCCGCCGGGCCGAGCAGGAACGCTCGCGGCTTGCCTGCCGCTAGGGGGACATCGGCCAAGCCGCGTCCAATCGGCGAGCGCGAATTCGCGCGCGCCATCGCGCGGTTCGCCCCGTTCGAATCATCGCCCCACCTCGCGGTCGCCGTCTCCGGCGGCGCGGATTCCCTCGCGCTCTGCCTGCTCGCGCATCGCTGGGCGCAGGCCCGCGGCGGACACGTCACGGCGCTGACCGTCGACCATGGACTCCGCCCCGAATCAAAAACCGAGGCGCGCGAGGTCGGGCTAAACCTGCGTCGTCTCGGGATCGATCAGGTGATTCTGCGGTGGCGCGGGCGCAAACCGACCACCGGGCTCGCTGCGGCGGCGCGCGAGGCACGCTACGCGCTACTCGATGGTTGGTGTCGCAAACACCATGTCCTGCACCTTCTGCTCGGGCACCATCGCCGCGATCAGGCCGAGACCGTCGTGATGCGCGCCGGGGCCGCGAGCGGTTTCGACGGCTTGGCGGGAATGGCCGCTCAGGTCGAAGCTTCATCGCATCGTCGGCTGCGTCCGCTGCTCGATGTTCCGCCGGAACGATTGCGCGCCACCTTACGACACCTTGGGATCGCCTGGGTCGAGGACCCGAGCAATCGTGATCCGCGCTACACGCGAGCGCGTCTTCGCCCTCGGTTAGGAGATCCGAGCGATTGGACGCGTGCCGCCCGCCGGATCGGCGCCATCCGAGCGCAGGACGAGCACGCGACCGCGAAACTGCTCGCCGCCGTGGCCGAGCCCCACCCGGCCGGGTTCTGCCGCCTCGATCGCCGGCGCCTCGTGATGGCGCCTCGGGCGTTGGTCCAGAGGGTCCTGGCCCGCGTTCTGCTTTCGATCGGCGGCGGGCGTTACCCGCCGCGGCGGAGCAGCCTCGAACGGTTGTCCGCCGAGGGTCTGTCGTGGCCCTCGCGCGGGCCGCTGACCTTGGCCGGATGTCGCCTGATCGTAGGGAAGCGCCACGTCCTGGTCGTACGTGAGGCGCGCGGGTTCAGGTCGCCGGTCTCGTTGGATGGCGACACTCCGGTCCAATGGGACGGTCGCTTCGAAGTGACGCGAGCTGGAGACGCCCATGGGCTAAGGGTCGCCGGCCTCGGCCGAGCGGTACCGCTCGCGGACGGGGGACTGCCTGGGCCCGTGGCTTTCGGCCTGCCGGCGCTGTTTCGTGGCCGGCGTCTCGTCGCCCCTTGGCAATGGTCCAGCGGGCGCATGGCGACCCCGAAAATTAGGGTAAATGCCCGCTTTGCCCCGGTTCGCGCCCTTCTCGAGGCTCCGTTTGCCGTTGCCTAATCGGCAATCATCACTATTTAATGCAAGACGCCGGATCGCCGGTAAAGCCGTATCGAGGAAGCCGTTTCTGTGAACAATTTAGGTCGCAATCTCGCCCTTTGGGCGATCATCGCCCTTCTCGTGGTCGCCCTATTCCAGTTGTTCCAGGGGCCCGGGAGCCGCGGGCCGGAACGCGACCTTGCCTTCTCGGAGTTCCTGCAGGAGGTCGAATCGGGTCAGGTTCGCGACGTCACCATCAAAGGCAACTCGATCAGCGGCGCCTACGCCGATGGCCGTGCGTTCCGAACCTACGCGCCCCAGGATCCGTTGCTCGTGCAGCGGCTGAACGAGCGCGGCGTGACCATCCGGGCCGCACCGGCCGAAGACAACGTGCCCTCGCTTTTCGGCATTCTGATTTCGTGGTTTCCGATGCTCCTGCTCATCGGCGTGTGGATATTTTTCATGCGCCAGATGCAGTCCGGTGGCGGCAAGGCCATGGGGTTCGGCAAGTCGCGGGCCCGGCTGCTCACGGAACGTCAGGGCCGCGTGACGTTCGAGGACGTGGCCGGGATCGACGAGGCCAAGGAAGAACTCGAAGAGATCGTCGAGTTCCTCAAAGACCCACAGAAATTCCAGCGCCTAGGCGGTCGCATTCCGAAGGGCGCGCTGCTTGTCGGACCGCCGGGCACCGGCAAGACGTTGCTGGCCCGCGCCATCGCCGGCGAGGCCAACGTGCCGTTCTTCACCATTTCGGGCTCGGACTTCGTCGAGATGTTCGTCGGCGTCGGGGCCTCGCGCGTGCGCGATATGTTCGAGCAGGCCAAGAAAAACGCGCCGTGCATCGTGTTCATCGACGAGATCGACGCCGTCGGGCGCCACCGCGGTGCTGGTCTCGGCGGTGGCAACGACGAGCGTGAGCAGACCCTGAACCAGCTCCTCGTCGAGATGGACGGCTTCGAGAGCAACGAAGGCGTGATCCTGATCGCGGCGACCAACCGCCCGGACGTGCTCGACCCGGCGTTGTTGCGTCCGGGCCGCTTCGACCGTCAGGTCGTCGTCCCGAACCCCGACATCCTGGGGCGCGAGAAAATCCTCAAGGTCCACATGCGCAAGGTGCCGATCGGCCCCGATGTCGTCGCCCGCACCATCGCGCGTGGCACGCCGGGATTCTCGGGCGCCGATCTGGCGAACCTCGTGAACGAAGCTGCGCTGCTGGCGGCGCGGCGCTCCAAGCGCGTCGTCACGATGGAGGAGTTCGAACTCGCCAAGGACAAGGTGATGATGGGCACCGAGCGGCGCTCGCTCGTGATGACCGAGGAAGAGAAGCGTTTGACCGCCTACCACGAGGCCGGCCACGCCCTCGTCACGCTGCGCGTGCCAGCCACCGACCCGATCCACAAGGCTACGATCATCCCGCGCGGTCGCGCACTCGGGCTCGTGCAGCGCCTGCCCGAGCAGGACCGCTATTCGCAGTCACGCGAGTATCTCGAATCGGCGTTGGCGATCGCCTTCGGCGGACGCGTCGCCGAGGAAACGGTCTTCGGCCACGGCAAGGTGACGACCGGGGCGTCCAGCGACATCAAGATGGCGACGGATCTCGCGCGCCGCATGGTCACGGAATGGGGCATGAGCGACAAGCTCGGGCCGCTCCGGTTCGACGACAACGAGCAGGAGGTCTTCCTCGGCCATTCGGTGACTCAGCGCAAGAACGTCTCCGATGCGACGGCCGAGGTGATCGACGCGGAGATTCGCCAGCTGATCGACGCGGCCAACGCCAAGGCGCGCCACATCCTGACGACCGAAATCGACAATCTCCACACGCTCGCCAAGGGGCTGCTCGAGTACGAAACGCTCAGCGGCGAAGAGATCAAGGCGCTGCTGCGCGGCGAGCGCATCGTGCGCGGCGAAGACGGTGAAGCGGGCGATGCGACGAAGCCGCCGGCGGCCTCGCCGTTCCCCTCGTCGGGCCCGCGCGACACACTACGCAAGAACCCGGGCGGGCTCGATCCTTCGCCGCAGCCGGGGTCGTGATCGCCAAAATCGAGGAACGCGTCTTCGACGAACACCCCGCCTTCGCGCGGGGTTTTTCGTCGCTGGTGTACGCCGCGCCGGCCGCATTGGCCATGGGCGGGTCGCAGCCACACTGGCCGCTGGCCGGCGGGCCGCTTTCCTTCACGCGGTGTCGACTGCTGGCGCGCGGATCACCGCGTCCGACAGTCGAAGTCAGTCTCGACGATCTCGAAAAATGGGCGGATCGGACCGGCACCCGTCCGGCGCTCGAGGCCTGGCGCTTGGCCGCGACCTCTCCGCGTCCGACCTGGGCCGGTCTCGACCTAGGCACGCCCCGGCTGATGGGCGTCGTCAACGTCACGCCCGATAGTTTCTACGATGGCGGTCGCCATGCCGCGTCGGCGACCGCGATCGCGCACGGCCGGCAACTCGCAGCCGAAGGGGCCGATCTCATCGACATCGGGGGCGAATCGACGCGCCCGGGCGCCGACGCGGTCTCTCCCGCCGAGGAGCTTGCCCGCGTCGAACCGGTGCTTTCCGCCCTGCGCGGTGTTGCGCTGTTGTCGATCGACACGCGAAAAGCCGCCGTCATGGATCGTGCGCTTACAGCGGGGGCCGCGATCGTCAACGACGTCTCGGCGCTCACCTTCGATCCCGCCAGCCTGGCGACGGCGGCGACGAGAGCGTGTCCGATCGTGCTCATGCACGCCCTGGGCGACCCCAAGACTATGCAGGACGCGCCGCGCTACGACGATGTCGTGCTCGACGTGTACGACTACTTGGCCGCGCGAATCGCGGCCTGTGAACGCCAGGGCATTCCGCGCGCGCGCCTGGTGATCGATCCCGGCATCGGTTTTGGCAAGACGCTCGAGCACACCCTCGACCTGTTGCGTCACATGACGCTCTTCCATGGGCTCGGCTGTGCCCTCCTGGTCGGGGTGTCGCGCAAGAGCCTGATCGGCCGGATCGCGGGGGCCGCGTCGCCCGAGGAACGCCTGCCCGGATCGCTCGCGCTCGCGCTATGGCTCGTGGGCCAGGGGATCCAGATCCTGCGCGTCCACGATGTCGCCGCCACGCGCCAGGCGCTTATCGTCTGGTCGCGCGTCAAAAGTGGTGCCTAGTCATCAAAATGGCGATTATCCATGATGCGCCATGCGCACGACGCTCACAATCGACGATGACTTGGCTGGGCTCCTCAAACGGCGGGCCCGCTTGCTTGGCCTTCCGTTCAAAGAGATCGTGAACGAGACGATCCGCGCGGGGCTCGATCAATCGACCCGAACCCGTCGCCCACCACCGCCCAAGACGAGGTCGCATTCGTTCGGCTTCAAGCCAGGGATTGACCTCGACAAACTCGGTCGGCTCTAAGCGACGATGCTCGACCGCCCAAAAGTGGCCAGGATGCGAGACAGACATCGTAATACTTTGTGTTGGCGGGGCGTGGCGAAGCTCGCTAAAACGATTCTCGCATCATGACCCGGAAGTACTTTGGCACCGACGGCGTTCGCGGCACCGCCAACCGCCATCCGATGACGGCCGATGTCGCGCTCCGCCTCGGTCAGGCCGCCGGGCGGCAGTTCTATCGTGGCGACCATCGCCACCGCGTCGTCATCGGCAAGGACACCCGGCTTTCCGGCTACATGATCGAGCCCGCCCTCACCGCCGGCTTCATTTCGATGGGCATGGACGTGATCCTCGTCGGGCCGATGCCGACCCCGGCCGTGGCCATGCTCACGCGCTCGATGCGGGCCGACCTCGGCGTCATGATCTCGGCCTCGCACAACCCCTACGAAGACAACGGCATCAAGCTGTTCGATCCGGATGGGCGCAAGCTCTCGGACGACGTCGAACGGGCGATCGAAGAGCGCATGGAGAACGGCGTCGACGGCGACCTGGTCGCCTCGGCCAAGCTCGGACGGGCCCAGCGCCTCGATGATCCGCAGGGTCGTTACATGGAGTTCGTCAAGGCGACGCTGCCCAACCGATCGCTCAACGGCCTGCGCGTCGTCATCGATTGCGCGCACGGGGCCGCCTACCGCGTGGCGCCGACCGTGCTCTGGGAGCTGGGGGCCGAAGTCATTCCGATCGGCGTCAACCCGGACGGCTTCAACATCAACCGCAACTGTGGATCGACCTCAACCCAGACGATGTGCGAGCAGGTCGTGGCGCATCACGCCCACATGGGAATTGCGCTCGACGGCGATGCGGATCGAGTCGTGATCGCCGACGAGAAGGGCCACCTGCTCGACGGCGACCAGCTCATGGGTCTCATTGCCGCCCGTTGGCAGCGTGAGGGACGTCTGACCGGGCGCGGCGTGGTCGCCACCGTGATGTCGAACCTGGGTCTCGAGCATTATCTCAGGGGGCTCGGTCTGGCGCTGCACCGGGTCGCCGTCGGGGATCGCTACGTCGTCGAGGGGATGCGCGAGTTCGGCTGCAACCTGGGCGGCGAGCAGTCGGGCCACATCGTGTTGTCGGATTTCACCACCACGGGCGACGGGCTGATCGCCGGTCTTCAGATTCTTGGGCTGGTGGCCGAGACCGGGCGATCGCTGAGCGAGATCGGACGCTGCTTCGATCCGGTGCCGCAAACCCTCAAGAACGTGCGCTACGCCAACGGCTCGCCGCTCGGGAATCCGGCCGTTCTGAAGGCGATCGGCGAGGCCGAGCGGCGCTTGGCCGACACCGGCCGGCTGTTGATCCGTCCCTCGGGCACCGAACCCGTCATCCGTGTCATGGCCGAAGGCACCGACCAGCGCCTCGTCAAGGACGCGGTCGACGGCGTCGTCGCCGCCCTCGAACGCGCCGCCGGCGCGGCATGAAGGGCCGCGTCCTGATCGTCGCCGGCTCGGACTCGGGCGGCGGCGCCGGGATCCAAGCCGACATCAAGAGCGTGACCGCGCTCGGCGGTTACGCTGCGACCGCCATCACGGCGCTCACCGCCCAGGACACCCGCGGCGTTCACGGCGTCCACGAGGTGCCCGTCGCCTTCGTCGTCCAGCAGATGGAGGTGGTGCTGGCGGACCTCGGGGCGGATGCGATCAAGACCGGCATGTTGCACGCCCCGGCGATCGTCGAGGCCGTGGCCGGGGTGCTGCGGCGTCGCGCCGCGCACGTTCCCCTCGTCGTCGACCCCGTGATGACCGCCAAGAGTGGCGATGCCCTACTGGTACCCGCGGCCGAGGACGCACTGCGCCGAACCTTGATTCCTCTCGCCACCCTCATCACGCCCAACACACCCGAGGCCGAGCGCCTGACCGGGCTGCGGATTGGCAACGACGCCGATGTCGCGGAAGCCGGTCGCCGATGCCTGGCGCTAGGAGCGCGTTATGCCCTGCTCAAGGGCGGGCACCTTTCGGGGCTCACCGTGCGCGACGTGCTGTTCGGTCCGAACGGTGTTCAGGCCTTCGAGTCTCCCAGGATCGACACGAAACACACCCACGGTACGGGATGTACGCTGGCCTCGGCGATCGCCACGGGCCTCGCCCAGGGGCTCGATGTCCCGGCCGCCGTCGCGCGGGCGCGACGCTACGTGCTGGAAGCGATTCGCCGCGCGCCCGGTTACGGCGCCGGCCATGGCCCATTGGACCACGGCCACACGGTCGGAGATTTCTGAGCGCTATTCCTTGGTCGGGTCGTGGGCAAAATTCTCGGCCGGGACGAACTTGAAGTCGTCGTCATCCGGGCCTTGCCAGTAGAGCTCCAGAGTCGCGGTGTTGCGTTTCTCGAAGTAGACCATCGAGAGTGGATACCAGCCCGCCTCGGTCACCTTGATTTCGAGATGCGGCGAGAACACGTCGGCCGTCACCCCGGGGTTCTCGTAAATCTTCTTGCCGGCCAGGAAGAAGCGTACGCCGTCGTTGTGCTGGATCGTGAACTTGTAGTCGCCGGGCTTGGGCAACTTGATGAACCCGTCGATCAGGGCTCCGATGAGGTCGGTGTTGTCGCTCGTGAGCACTTTGCCCGCCCCGACGTTGTAGTTGAGCATCGGCAATGGCGTCCCCACCCTCGGTTTGTTCGACTTCGCGATCTGTAGGACTTCGTCGACGTGGTTGAATTCCCAGGGCACGTACTTGACGCCGAGTCCCGGCTTCAGCGTTCCCTCACCGGGCTGGGGCTTGGCCAGCGCGAGCGTCTCGGCGCCGTTCGCCGGACCGATCGCCACCAACCCCAGCACCACCGCAAGCGCCCACTGCCACCGCCCCTTGGCTGACCGCATCCCACTCTCCCCGTATTGCCCTGCGGCTTGTCGCCGCATTTCCCTGCGGCCGCATGATTCCATGGTCGACAAGTCGGCGGCAACAACGCTGCGCGAGCATTGTCCACAACCCGCGTCAGCCGATTGACTCGTTCCGGTCGCGCCCCTATACCCGCGGCGGGCCACGTCCCCCCAACGGGGCGCAGCCATTCTGGAAGGAATGCGCATCATGCCGTCGAATACGCACCCGGCCATTCGGCCCGGTAACCCCAATTTTTCCTCAGGTCCCTGCGCCAAACGTCCCGGCTGGTCGTTGGCGGCGCTCAAGGACGCCTGTGTCGGCCGCTCGCATCGCTCCAAGGCCGGCAAGGCCAAGATCGTCGAGGCGGTCGAGCAGAGCCGGGCCATTCTGGGCATCCCCGCGGACTACAAGGTCGGCATCGTTCCGGCCTCGGACACCGGCGCTGTCGAAATGGCGCTGTGGTCGCTGCTCGGGGCCCGCGGGGTCGACGTGCTGGCGTGGGAGAGCTTCGGCGAAGGCTGGGTCACCGACCTGCAGAAGCAGCTGAAGCTCGAGGATCTGCGGGTCTTCGACGCCGACTACGGCCAGCTTCCCGACCTCCGAAAAGTCGATTTCGCGCGCGATGTGGTGTTCGTGTGGAACGGCACCACCTCGGGCGTCTGCGTCCCGAACGGCGATTGGATTCCGGCGGACCGCCACGGGCTCACCATTTGCGACGCGACCTCGGCCGTGTTCGCGATGGACCTGCCGTGGTCCAAGCTCGATGTCGTCACCTGGTCGTGGCAGAAGGTGCTGGGCGGCGAAGGCGCGCACGGCATGCTGGTGCTCTCCCCGCGCGCGGTCCAGCGCCTGGAGAGCTACGCCCCACCCTGGCCGATGCCGAAGATCTTCCGCATGACCAAGGGCGGCAAGTTCGACGACAGCATCTTCAAGGGCTCGACCATCAACACCCCCTCGCTGCTCTGCGTCGAGGACGCCCTCGACGGGCTCGGCTGGGCCAAGCGGCAGGGTGGCCTTCCGGCGCTGATGGCACGCTCGCGTGCCAACCTCGCGACGATCGAGACATGGGTCAAGGTGACGCCCTGGGCCGAGTTCCTGGCGGCGGATCCTGCGACGCGCTCCTGCACCTCGGTTTGCCTCAAGATCGTCGACCCGTGGTTCACGGCAAGATCGAACGAGGACCAGGCCAAGACGGTGGCGAAGATGGCGAGCCTCTTGGAGAGCGAGAAGGTGGCCTTCGACATCGAAGGCTACCGCGACGCGCCGCCGGGTCTGCGCATTTGGTGCGGCGCGACGATCGAACAAAGCGATGTCGCTGCCCTCACGCCCTGGCTCGACTGGGCCTTCGCTTCGGTCAAGACGTCAACCTGAGAGTATCGCCATGCCCAAGGTCCTGATTTCCGATCAACTGAGCCCGCGCGCGGCCGCCATCTTCCGTGAACGCGGCGTGCAGGTTGACGAACGCGTCGGCCTGAAGCCCGCAGAATTGATGGCCTGCATCGGCGAATACGACGGTTTGGCCATTCGCTCGGCGACCAAGGTGACGGCGGACGTGATGGCCGCCGCCAAGAAGCTCAAGGTCATCGGCCGCGCCGGAATCGGCGTCGACAACGTCGATCTCGCGGCGGCGACCGCCCGCGGCGTCGTTGTGATGAACACGCCCTATGGCAACTCGATCACCACCGCCGAGCACGCCGTGGCGATGATGATGGGTCTGGCGCGCGAACTGCCGGCCGCCAATACCTCGACCCATGCCGGCAAGTGGGAAAAGTCGCGTTTCATGGGGGTCGAACTCTACGGCAAGACCCTGGGTGTCATCGGTTGCGGCAACATCGGTTCGATCGTGGCCGACCGGGCCCTCGGGCTCAAGATGAAGGTCGTGGCGTTCGATCCGTATTTGTCGACGGAGCGGGCTCGCGCGATCGGGGTCGAGAAGGTCGAACTCGATGACCTCTTCCGCCGCGCCGATTTCATCACCTTGCACACCCCGCTCACCGAGGCGACGCGCTCGATCATCAGCAAGGACTCGATCGCCAAGATGAAGGACGGCGTGCGCATCATCAATTGCGCCCGAGGCGGGTTGATCAACGAAGACGACCTCAAAGTCGCCCTGCAGTCGGGCAAGGTGGGCGGTGCGGCGCTCGATGTCTTCGCCGAGGAACCGGCCAAGAAGAACGCCCTCTTCGGGTTGGATCAGGTGATCGCGACTCCCCACCTCGGTGCCTCGACGACCGAAGCCCAGGAGAACGTGGCGCTCCAGATCGCCGAGCAGATGTCCGACTTCCTGGTCGTCGGCGCGGTGACCAATGCGCTCAACATGCCCTCGATCAGCGCCGAAGATGCGCCCAAGCTCCGGCCCTACCTGAAGTTGGCCGAGCAGATCGGCAGCTTCATGGGGCAATTCGGCGCCGAGGCGAACATGCGCTCGGTCAAGATCGACTACGAGGGGGCGGTGGCCACGATCAACACCAAGCCGTTGTCGGCCGTCGTCCTCGAGGGGCTGATGCGGCCCGCGATGGATTCGGTCAACATGGTCAACGCACCGGTGATCGCGCGGGAACGCGGCATCGAGGTGATCGAGACCAAGAACGAGCGGAGCGTCGAGTACCAATCGCTGCTTCGGCTGACAGTCAAGACCGACGCCGGCGAGTCGGTGCTGTCCGGGACCTTGTTTGCCAACCGGGCCCCGAGAATCGTCCATATCAACGGCATCGATATCGAGGCCGAGCTCGGCAAGGAGATGTTGCTCGTCACCAACGACGACCTGCCCGGCTTCATCGGTCGCCTCGGGACCTTGCTCGGCGAGGCCCAGATCAACATCGCCACCTTCCACCTCGGTCGGAAGGCGGTGGGTGGCGAGGCGATCGCCCTCGTTTCGGTGGACGACGTGATCCCCGAGGCGGTGCTGGGCAAGATCCGCGCCTTGCCGCTGGTCAACGAAGCCAAAACCCTGCACTTCAGCTGATCGCCCGCGCATCCGGGCGGACAACCCCGGGCGCGCGAGGGTAGACTCGCGCCATGACGGCCCACGCCGAAAAGACCTTGCTGCCTGCCGGACTCGAAGACGCCCTGCCACCGCGGGCGGAACTCGAAGCCACCGTGATCGAACGGCTGATCGCCTCGTTCGGTAAGCACGGCTATCGGCGGGTCAAGCCGCCGCTCATCGAGTTCGAGGAAAGTTTGTTGAGCGGGCCCGGTCGGACGCTGGCCGAGCAGACCTTCCGCCTGATGGACCCGCAGTCTCACCGCATGCTGGGGGTGCGTCCCGACATCACGGTGCAGATCGCCCGCATCGCCTCCTCCCGGCTGCGATCCGAACCTCGGCCGTTGCGCCTGTCCTACGCCGGTCAGGTGCTGCGTGTTCGGGGCGGACAACTCCGCCCGGAACGGCAGTTCGCCCAGGCGGGCTTCGAGCTGATCGGGGCGACCGGCGTCACTGCGGATGCCGAAGTCCTGGTCGTGGCGGCCGAGGCGCTTGCCGGCGTGGCCGTCGAACACCTGAGCGTCGACATCACGATGCCCATGCTCGTCCCGCAATTGTGCCGCGACCTCGGGCTGCCCCAGGACGTCAACGCGACGGTGCGGACCGCCCTCGATCGCAAGGACGCCGGGGCGCTCGTCACGCTCGGCGAAGGACACCGTCGGCTGTTTCAAGGGCTGCTGGCAGCCGCGGGTCCGGCCGATGAGGCCCTTGCCACGCTACGCCGCTTGGCGTTGCCAGTCGGGGCCCGACCCATGGTCGAAGAACTGGCCGCTCTGCTCGCGGCCGTCCGTCAGGCGTTGCCCGATCTCGTGCTCACGGTCGATCCCGGCGAAAGCCGGGGCTTCGAGTATCACACCGGGGTATCGTTCACCGTATTTGCGCGCGGCGTGCGGGGCGAACTCGGGCGCGGCGGCCGCTACGAACTCGAATCGGGCGAAAGCGCGACGGGTTTCACCGTCTATCTCGATTCGTTGATGCGGGCGGTCACTCCACCGCCATCGGCGCCGCGGTTGTTCTTGCCCTTTGGCACCTCCGCCGCCGAGGCGCGGCGCTGGCGGCAAGAGGGCTGGCAGACCGTGGCGGCCCTACAATCCTCGCCCGACGCGGCTGCCGAAGCCCGCCGCCTCGGTTGCACCCACATCGTCAGTCTAGGAAAAGCTCAGGCGCTCGCCTGAGATCGCAAGGAACATCATGGCCAACGTCGCGGTGGTCGGCGCCCAGTGGGGCGACGAGGGAAAAGGCAAGATCGTCGATTGGCTGTCGCAGCGCGCCGACGTGGTCGTGCGTTTCCAGGGCGGTCACAACGCCGGCCACACCCTGGTGGTCAACGGTACGACGTACAAACTTTCCCTGTTGCCCTCGGGCGTCGTTCGCGGCGGCACGCGGTCGGTGATCGGCAACGGCGTGGTCGTCGATCCGTGGGCGCTGCTGCAGGAGATCGACACGATCCGCGGTCAGGGCGTCGACGTGTCGCCGAAGAACCTCGTGCTCGCCGAAAACTGCGTGCTCATCCTACCGCTTCACCGCGAACTCGATGCCTCGCGCGAGGGCTCGAACTCGGGGGTGCGCATCGGCACGACGAAGCGCGGCATCGGCCCTGCCTACGAAGACAAGGTCGGGCGGCGGGCCATCCGCGTCTGCGATCTCGCGGACCCCGAATCGCTCAAGGTCAAGGTCCGCGGGCTCCTGGCCCACCACAACGCTCTCCGCGCCGGGTTCGGCCAGGGCCCGATCGACGAGGCCGGTCTGTTGGCCGAACTGCTCGCCGTTGCACCCAAGATCCTGCCCTACGCAGGGCCGGTGTGGCGCGAACTCGATCGGGCCCGCGAAGAAGGCAAGCGCATCTTGTTCGAAGGCGCCCAGGGAACGTTGCTCGACGTCGACCACGGCACCTACCCGTTCGTGACCTCGTCGAACACCCTCGCGGGTCAGGTCGCGGTCGGCTCGGGGATCAGTCCGGCGGCGATCGGGTATGTGCTCGGGATCACCAAGGCCTACACGACGCGGGTCGGGGAAGGTCCGTTCCCGACCGAATTGACCAACGAGGTCGGCAAGCGACTGGGCGAACGCGGCCGGGAGTTCGGCACCGTGACCGGCCGGGCGCGGCGCTGCGGTTGGTTCGATGCCGTCTTGGTGCGACAGGCGATCGTCACCGGCGGCATCGACGGCATTGCGCTCACCAAGCTCGACGTACTCGACGGCCTCGAGGAGATCAAAGTCTGTGTCGGGTATCGCCTCGGTGGCCGCACGATCGACTATCTGCCCGCGGGCATGTCCGAACAGGCGCGCGTCGCACCGATCTACGAAACCATGGGAGGGTGGTCGGAATCGACCCGCGGGGCCCGCTCATGGGCCAATCTCAACGCTCCGGCGATCAAGTACATCCGTCGGATCGAAGAACTCATCCGGGCGCCGGTGGCGTTGCTCTCCACGAGCCCGGAGCGCGACGACACGATCCTCGTCCACAATCCCTTCCGGGACTGATCGCGCAATCGGACGTGAGGCCTCAGCGCGCGATCAGGCGCCGTTCGTTGGCGAGACTGCGCATCGCGCGCTGGAGTTTGTCGAACGCCCGGACCTCGATCTGGCGCACGCGTTCGCGGCTGACGTCGTAGCGCTGGGACAGATCCTCGAGGGTGGCCGGTTCTTCCTTGAGGCGGCGCTCGGTCAGGATGACCTGCTCGCGCTCACTCAGGCCCTTCATCGCCTCCTTCAGCAGCTCACGGCGATTGTCGAGTTCCTGATTCTCGGCGAGCGTGATTTCCTGGTTCGGGGTGTCGTCCTCGAGCCAATCCATCCATTCGCCGTCGCCGTCGACCCTCATTGGCGCGTTGAGCGAATGATCGGCACCGAGCAGCCGGCGATTCATCGACACCACGTCCTTTTCGGTGACGCTCAGCCGGTAGGCGATCTTCTTGACGTTCTCCGGGTGAAGATCGCCTTCCTCGACGGCGCGGATCTGCGACTTCATCTTGCGCAGGTTGAAGAACAACTTCTTCTGCGCGGCGGTCGTGCCCATTTTCACGAGCGACCACGAATGCAGGATGTATTCCTGGATCGCTGCCCGGATCCACCACATCGCATAGGTCGCCAAGCGGAACCCGCGGTCGGGATCGAAGCGTTTCACGGCCTGCATCATCCCGACGTTGCCCTCCGAGATCAGCTCGGACGCGGGCAAACCGTAGCCGCGATAGCCCATTGCGATCTTCGCGACCAGGCGCAGGTGGCTGGTCACCAGCTTGTGCGCGGCCTCGGTGTCGCCGTGTTCGCGCCAGCGCTTGGCGAGCATGAACTCCTCGCCCGGCTCCAGCATGGGAAAACGACGGATCGCCTGCAGGTAGCTCGATAGGCTGCCTTCGCTGGAAACCGCCGGTAGCGTCAACGCCCGTGATGCCATGGTAGGCCCCAAACCAATGCGCAGGGCCGAAGACCCTGCAACCCAGTGAGAGACTATTTGGAGATTGTGGCCCCTTAACGTCAAGTATATCTGACTGCAATAGTCGGATTATCCCTCAGGCCTCCAGGGCCTCTATTAACCGACTGATATTGCTAGGGATATCGGCCTCGAATCGCATCGGCTTGCCGCCAACCGGGTGGTTGAACCCGAGCAAATAGGCATGCAGGGCCTGCCCCGGAAGGCCCTCGAGGGCCTTCCGCGCTGCCTCCGGCAGGCGACGAAGGTGTCGTCGGCCGCCATAGACCGGGTCGCCGACCACGGGGTGCCCGAGGCTCGCCATGTGGACCCGGATTTGGTGGGTGCGCCCGGTTTCGAGGCGGCATTCGACCAGGGCTGCCAAGCCCCCGAGGCTCCGGACCACCCGGTATTCGCTGACGGCGTCCTTGCCGCGACCGGGGCGAACGATGGCCATGGCCTTGCGATTTCGCGGGTTGCGTCCGATTGCCCCGGTGATCCGACCCCGGGCCGGCGCGGGGATCCCGGCGACGATGGCCCAATAGGCCCGCTCGATGCGATGGGACGCGAATTGTTCGGCCAAGCCGGCATGCGCGCGATCGTTCTTGGCGATCACCAAGAGTCCGCTCGTATCCTTGTCGATGCGATGGACGATTCCAGGCCGGCGCACGCCGCCGATTCCCGACAGGCTGGCGCCACAGTGGTGGATCAGCGCGTTGACGAGCGTGCGATCGGGGTTGCCGGGCGCGGGGTGCACGACGAGCCCCGCTGGCTTGTCGAGAACCACGATGTCGTCGTCTTCGTAAACGATGCTCAACGGGATCGCGTCCGCCTTGGGTGATGCCGCCACTGGCTGCGGAATCCGCAGCGCCAGACGCTGACCCGGTTTGACCCTGTGGTTGGCGTCCCCTATCGTCGCGCCGTCGGCGGTGACCCGGCCCTCGGCGATCAACGCCTGAATCCGGCTGCGGGACAGATCGGCAAACACTTCGGCGAGCACGCGGTCGAGGCGCCATCCGCTGCGATCGGGCGCGACGGTCGTCTCCCGCGGTGGGGAACTATCTCGGTCAGGGTCCATCAGGGGCAATTCTATCCATGCGCGCGCTCAAGGCCCTGGTCGTCATCATGGGCGTCCTGATCGTCGTCGGTTTTTCGGTCATCGCCACCACGATCGTCAACCGCATGTCCGACTCCTTACGGGCCAAGACCTACACGACGACCATCCCGGGCGTGGCCGACGTGCTCGAGATGAGCGCCAGCGGCGATCGTGTCGTGCTCCGGAGCGCAACGCCCAACGGCGCCCGACTCACCGTCGTCGATACCGCGACCGGCCGCTTGGTCGGCACGATCGATCTGCCCCGTGCGCCATGATCGTCATCGCGACCGCACAGCTCAAGCGAATCGTCGACGAGGCCGAGCAGTCGTTTCCCAACGAAAGTTGCGGCCTGCTGGTTGGCGTCGAGGAGGCGGGGACGACGGGGCGCACCGTTCGCGTCCTCGACGTCCAAGCGAGTCCGAACCTGGCGCAAGAACCCGAGCGCCGCTTCGAGGTCGATCCGGCCCTGCGGCTGCGATTACAGCGCGAACTCCGCGGCAGCGGCACGCGGGTCGTCGGGCTCTACCATTCGCACCCGAACGGCAAAGCACAACCCTCCGCGCAGGACCTCGCCGCGGCTTGGGAACCCGACCTCGCCTGGTTAATCACGGCGGTGCGTGACCGCCAGGCGGTCCTCACCAGCGCCCACCTGCTCGCCGAAAACGACGGCCGCTTGCGCTTCGTCCCGGTGGCGCTCAGAACCGACGACTGGGAGCCCTACGTCGAACGCGTCGGCGATGGAGGACCGTAGTGGATTTTCGCAGCGACAATACGGCTGGCGCCTCGCCGGAGATTCTGGCCGCAATCACCGCGGCCGCCCTCGGTCGGACGGCCGCCTATGGCGCCGACGAGTTCTCCAGGCGCCTCAATGAGCGTTTCTCGGCCGCCTTCGAGCGCTCCGTCGAGGTCTTTCCCGTCGCGACCGGCACGGCTGCGAACGCATTGTCCTTGGCGGTCGTCGCCCCGGTGTACGGCGCGATCTACTGCCACCCCGAGGCCCATGTCGCCGCGGATGAATGCAACGCGCCGGAGTTTTTCACGGGCGGCGCCAAACTGGTAGGCGTCCCAGGTCCCGACGGCCGGATCGATGCCGTGGCCCTGGAATACGCCATTGCCAACGCCACTCCGCACGGCGCGCACAATGCCCAACCGGCCGCGCTCTCGATCAGTCAAACGACCGAGGCCGGCACCGTCTATCCGTTGTCGGCGATTGCCGAACTCGCAGGGATCGCCCGGCGGCACGGCCTCAAGGTGCACATGGACGGGGCGCGCTTGGCCAACGCCGTCGTGGCACTCGGGGCGTCGCTCGCCGACGTCACCTGGCGTGCCGGCGTCGACATCCTTTCTTTCGGCGCCACCAAGAACGGTGCAATCGCCGCCGAAGCCATCGTCGTCTTCGATCCGACGTTGGCGAAGACCCTGCCGTTCCTGCGCAAGCGCGCCGGCCAGTTGTTTTCCAAGATGCGCTTCATTTCGAGCCAGTTGCTGGCCTACCTCGAGGGCGATCTCTGGCGGCGCAACGCCGCACACGCGAACGCCATGGCCCGGCGGCTCGCCCAGGGACTCGAAGGCATCCCGGGCATCAGCCTCTCGGGCCCGATCGAGGCGAACGCCGTGTTTGCCAAGCTGCCGGCGTCCGTGGCCGCTGGGCTTGCCGCCGATGGAGCCGTGTTTGCCCCATGGGGTGATCCGGGGGCCGGCGTGGTGCGCCTGGTGACGGCGTTCGCCACGACCCCGGACGAGGTCGATCGCTTCATCGCCCGGGCCCGACACCACGCCGGCAAGGGCGCTCTTGGCCGAGCGCCATGACGATGCCGGCCTGGGATACGTCGAGGAGCAGAGCAAGACGCTCGCCGGGTCGCCGATGAGTGGTCCGTCTCGTGCGTCGGTTCCGCCGTTTGGCGCGCTCGATGCACGAACCTATTTCGGGCCGGACGGCGGATTGATCGAGTCGTCTCGGCGGGTCTAGGCTCTCGACATGATCCTCGCCCTGGTCGAGTTTCCGGCCCCCGGATACGGCTCCGCAGACGAAGCGCTGGCGCTGTTCGAACGGGTTGCGCCGCGGTTCCAGGCCATTCCTGGCCTGCGGCGGAAGTACTTCGTATCCGGGACGACCAGCGGCGGTGTCTACGAGTGGGAGACGCGGGCCGCGGCAGAAGCCTACTTCGACTTGGCGTGGCAGCGCCGCATGGCGGCGAAGTACGGCGCACCGCCGACCGTCCGGTATTTCGACGTCTCGTGCCTGGTCGACAACGAGCACGGAGTCGTTCAATTTCCCCCAATCCAAGAGTCCAGGAAGGAGTTGTCTTCGATGATTTTGTACGGGTCCAAACTCTCGCCCTGGGGCGCGCGCTGCTGGATGCAGGTCAAGGCGAAGAACCTGCCGGTCGAGCGACAGCCCGCCATCGGCGGAGGCTACAAGTCGCCGGAATACCTCGCGCTCAATCCGATCGGAAAGATCCCGACCCTGGTCGACGGCGATGTCGTGCTACCCGAGTCGGAGGTGATCTGCGAATACCTCGAAGACAAGTTTCCCACGCCCTCGATGCGTGGTGCGCCGGGCGCCGAGGCGGCGAAAGTGCGGCTGATTTCGCGGCTCGTCGATCTCTATTTGATGGCGCCGGCGGCCAAGCTGTTGGTTCACAAGCAGGCCGACCCAATGGAAAAGGCGGAGCAGGCGAAACCGGAGGTCGCCAAGGCCCTCGATTACCTCGAGCACTTCCTCGGATCGGGGCCCTATGCGGCGACGGCGAAGCTGACCCTTGCCGACTGCGCCCTGCTACCGGCGATTTTTCTCGTCCAGAAGGTGTTGCCGCTCTTCGGCGTCTCGCGTCCGCTCGGCGATCGCGCCAAGCTGAATGCCTGGTGGTCGACCGTTCAGCGTGACCCGACCGCGGCGTTCATCAAGGGCGAGCTGGAAGAGGGTTACGCCGGGTTCCGTCAGCGCGTGGGCTGGCCGACCAAAGAAGCGGAACGCGCTGCGGCTCAAGCCGCGCAATAGGGGAGGGGACAATGGTCGTGAAACGTGGGTTCGTCGAGATCGCCGACGGGCAGGTGCACTATCGCCACGCCGGGAAGAAGGATTCCAAGCGTCCGCTCGTGATGCTTCATCCCGGCCCGACCTCCTCCCACGCCATCGTCCCGCTGATGGAGCGGCTGGCCGCTCACCGCTGGATGGTGGCTCCCGACCTGATGGGCATGGGGGATTCGGATGGCCCGGCGGAAAACAACCCAGACATGGGGTACTTCGCCGAAGCGGTGATCCGCTTCCTCGACAAGATGGGCATCACGGAGTTCGACCTGTGGGGCTCGATGACCGGCGCCCACTGTTCGATCGAAACGTCGCTGCGTTACCCCGACCGGGTCAAACGGCTCTACATCGAAATGGTCAACGACTACGATCCGGTGACGCGCGACGCGCTGCAGCACCATCATGCGCCCAAGATCACCCTCGATCAGATCGGCAGCCAGATCAATCTTCTGTGGCACCTGGCGCGCGATCAGCACGTGTTCTTTCCGTGGTTCGAGC
This sequence comes from Alphaproteobacteria bacterium, assembly GCA_016869765.1. Classification (GTDB taxonomy): domain Bacteria; phylum Pseudomonadota; class Alphaproteobacteria; order SHVP01; family SHVP01; genus SHVP01. Next base: position 59,268 of record VGES01000015.1, on the reverse strand, counting down.
GTGATGCCGCCCATCGCCGGACCACGGGCCTGCCGACGGCGGATCAACTCCACGAAAAGACGGTCGAACTCCTCAAGGCTTGCCGCACGTATCATCACGCGCTCAACGCCGCGCTCCATTACGAGACCGGCGACAAGCTGCGCGGCGTTCAGGTGCCGGTGTTCGGACCGGAGTGGTTCAAGAAATACTTGCCCAACACCACCGTGCGGGGCGCCAACTGTGTCGGCCCGTCGACCGCGAAGCCCGAGGATGTCGACGCGGCGGCCAAGGAAATCATGCGGCATCTCACGGTTTGAGCGCCGCGAGCCGAGGTTTCTCTTGAAGGCGCAATTCCGCCGATACTCGGCGAGCGAGAATCACTGATCAATAGTTTTCTTGATCGCGCTGTTGCGGCGGGTTTCCGAGACTCCTCCTTCCGGGTGCGTCTAGAGTCGTGCCCTGGCCGTTGCGACGCTGGGGCATGGGCCTCGGGGCCTCCGGCCATGGGAGGGTGACCATGGTTCAGCAAAAGGTGGGGCGTACCACGCTCGTGGCCGGACTAGTGGCCGGGCTGACGATCGGTTCCGGCGTATCGGCTCAGACCCTGCGCGTGGCGAATCTGGCGGAGCCGCCCAACAAGGGCGATCCGACGGTGAGCATCGGCTATCAGCATGGCTACGTGTACGAAGCGATCTTCGACGCACTCACGACCGTTGGCGGTGACGGCAAGCCCGAGAGCCGGCTGGCCTCGTCGTGGAGCAACAAGGACCCCAGCACGTGGGAGTTCAAGTTGCGAGCGAACATCAAATTCCACGGCGGCACGCCGTTCAACGCCGATGCGATCGTTTTCGCGGTCAAGAACCTGCAGACCGACGACCAGAAGAAGTTCGGCGCATCGGTGTACGGCAGTGTGCGCCACGTCGTCGAAGCCACCAAGGTCGATGATCTCACGGTATTGATCAAAACCGATCGTCTGGCCCCGATCCTGCCCAACGAGATATCGGCGTTCCGCATCGTCGACCCGAAGGTCTGGTCTGACCTGGGCCGCGACAAGTTCGGAGCCAGCCCCTCGGGCACCGGTCCGTTCCGGGTCACGTCGTACCCGGATGCGACCAGGTTCGAAGCGGTGCGCTACGACGGCGGTGTGCGGCAACCCAAGGTCAGCAACTTCCTCATGTATTTCATGCCGGAGGCGCCGACCCGTGTGCAGGCGTTCCAGTCGAACGCCGTCGACATCTCGATCAACCTCTCGGCCGACGTGGTCAATCTGGTCAAGGCCGCCGGTGGCGCGATCAACTCCGCGACGACGCCCTCGGTGCTCGGCCTCGTGTTCAACCAGTCGAAGGGTGGCTTCACCCTGGACAAGCGCGTGCGCCAGGCCCTGAACTACGCGAGCGACAAGTCCTACACGCAGACCTTGCTCGGCGGCTAGACCAACGCCTCCGGGCAGCCCGCGCCGACGTCGGCCAACGGCTATCAGGCGGACATCAAGGCCTATCCGTACGATCCGGACCGGGCCAAGCGGCTGCTGACCGAAGCGGGTTACCCGAACGGCCTCAAGATCGTGTCCGAGGTCAGCAACAACGACGCCGATCTCGCCAACGTGCTGCAAAAAGTGGCGCAGGACTTGTCGAAGGTGGGCGTCGGACTGGAGCTGAAGATCATCACCATCCCCGACGTGATGGCGCGCCTCAACGGCGTCAAACCCTACGAGGGTCAGATGCACATCTTCAACTTCGGCTCGGGTCCCTCGATGGACATGATGCGTCCCATCAACGCTTACTACAATTGCGAAGCGCAGCAGAAGTGGACCTGCATCCAGGCAGCCGAGCCCATCATCAAGGCGGCCAACAGCGAGTTCGATCCAGCGAAGCGCTCGGCCCACCTGCGCCAACTGGCTCAGATCTACCACGACGAGGCGCCGGTCCTGTATTTGTATGACCAGCACACGCTCGATGCGACGTCGGGCAAGGTCAAGAACTACAAAAACGAAAACTGGCGCATCAACTGGGCCGATATCGAGTTGACACGCTAGCGTCGGCCGACGCCGAAAGAGCCGCGGGGCGGAGGCTCTGCGGCTCTTTCCTTGACCGAGAGCCACGCATGGAACCTTAGGGGGAAGGATGGCCGGGTTCGTCGAAAAACGCTTCCGCACGCGCGATGGGCTCAGCCTCTACTATCGTGACTACGCCAACCCGCATTCGAACAAGGCAACGGTCCTTTGTCTCTCGGGGACGACCCAGAACTCGCGGGTGTTCGAGGAACTTGCCGATCATCTCGTGAATCAGCGTCGCGTGCTGTGCATGGACTGGCGGGGGCATGGGCGGTCGGACCACGACCCCGACTGGCGGCACTACACATTCCCTGAACTCCGCGATGACATCCTCGAACTCCTGGCCACCGAGCGAATCCCGAATGTCGTCATCATCGGTACGTCGGTCGGCGGCATCATTGCCATCCAACTGGCGCCGCACCGGCCCGAGGTCATCACCGGTGCCATCATCAACGATGCCGGTCCGGTCATGGGCGAGGCCGGGCGCAAGCGGGTGCAGGAATTCATGGGTCTCACCATGGAGTTCGACTCGGTCGAAGACGCCAGCCGCGAGATCAAGGCGCGCGCGGTCCCGGGCATCACGCTCTCGGACCAGGAATGGCTCGAGCGGACGCGACGAACCTTTCGGCGCCGTGCCGATGGCAAGGTCGTGCCCGACATGGACCCCGACTATGGGCGTGGCTTTCGCGAGCGGCAGGGCTCGGGCGACCCGTGGCCGGCGTGGGATGCCATGCGGCCCATTCCGGCCCTGGCGATCCGGGGTGCGGTCTCCGACATTCTCGATCGGACCGTGTTGGCCGAGATGAAACGGCGCAAGCCCGATCTGGAGGTCGCCGAGGTGCCCGGGCGCGGGCATTGCCCGCATCTCGATGAACCGGAGGCGCTTCGTGCCATCGACGACTTTCTGGCCAGGGTGCCGTAAGCCGCGGCAGGCTGGCGCGAGATCACATCGAAGGGGGTGTCATGAATCGGGTTCAAGGCAAGGTCGTGCTGCTCTCCGGGGCCGGGAGCGATCTGATCCAGGCCTGCGCTCGCGCCCTGATCAAAGAAGGAGCGCGGGTGGTCCTCGCCGATCCGGCCGAGGAGCGTGCCGGGCGGGCGGCCGGGGCGTTCGACGCCAAAACGGCGCTTCCGTTGGCCGTCGATCCCGCCAAGGAAAGCGACTGGCAGCGCGCCATCGAAATGACGATCGGAACGTTCGGGCGCTTCGATGCGTTCGTCAGTGGGCCGCCGCCGTTGGTGTCGCGGCGCTTGCGCGATTGGTCGCTCACCGACTGGAAGGCGTTCGAGGATGCCCACATCCTCGGCCCGTGGCTCGGGATGAAGTACGCGATGATGGAGCTGCGCAAGATCAACGGCGGCGCGGTGGTCCTGATTTCGACAACCCTGGCGCGCAACGCGAGGATCGATACGGCGGCAAATTCGGCCGCCGCCGGCGCGCTCAAGCCGATGGCCCAGGCCGCCGCGCTCGAATGCGGCGTCAAGGCGGACGGCACGCGGATCAACTCGATCCTGATCGACCCGACCCATCCCCCGGCGGTGGAAGGCGTGCCGGGCGCGGTCGTCTATTTCGTTTCGAACGAATCCACTTACATGACGGGCACCGAGATCGTGATCGACGGTAGCCCGGTGGCGGCGTGACCATGGGCAGACTCGACGGAAAAGTGGCGATGATCACCGGCGCAACGTCCGGCATCGGGCGGGCGACCGCGATTGCCTTCGCGCGCGAGGGTGCCAAGGTCGTCGTCGGCGGCCTCCCGGCCGAGACCAAGGGCGGCGGAATCACGGTCAGCGCCATCGAGCAACAGGGCGGCGAAGCCACCTTCGTCACCCAGGACGTGCGCAACGAGGACGACTGGAGGCGCGTGATCGCCGCGGTGGTCGAACGTTACGGCCGCCTCGATGTGCTCTACAACAATGCGGGCGAGGCGATCATGAAGCCGATCGAGCAGCTCACGGTCGAACACTTCTATTTCCAGATGCAGACGAACCTGGAGGGCGTGTTCCTCGGGTTGAAGCACGGCGTGCCGGCGATCGAGCGGTCGGGCGGCGGTTCGGTCATCAACATGTCCTCGGCGACCGGCCTCAAGGGCAGCGCCAACGGCACGACCTCCTATTGCGCGAGCAAGGGCGGCATCACCGGCATCACGAAGGTGGCGGCGCTCGAGGGTCGGGCCAGCAAGGTGCGGGTCAATTCGGTCCACCCCGGGATCATCTGGGGGCCCGGCATGATCGAATCACTGGGACCCGACGGCGCGGCCAAATTCCGCGAACGCATGCTGGCCAAGGTCCCGCTGCACCGCGTCGGTGACCCGACGGATATCGTGCAGATCATGCTGTTTCTCGCCTCGGACGAGTCGCGCCATGTCACCGGCGCCGAGTTCATCATCGACGGCGGTTACGTCATCGCCTGACGAACGCGGCCCGTACCAGCCTTTGCCGGCGGGCTTCCGGAGTTCATTTCTGGAACGACGGCCGCTTGATCGTTTGTTCGTACCAGGCGGCGAGCACCGGGCGATTCGGCCGCCACGGGATCTGCTCGCCGCGACCCGCCGCCTTCAGGTAGTCGAACCACATCAGGGCGCCGGCGACCGACACATGCCCGATGTGAAAGCGGGAAAATTTCTTCGCCTCTTCGTTCAGGCGATCGAGGCTGCGGTCCACGGCTCGCTGGTAGCGTGCGATCCAGTCGGGCGACTTCTGCCCCTCGGGTCGACGCAGCTCGACGACGCGAAGATCGGCCGCGTCGAACATTCCCTCCGCGAGGCCGAAGATGCGCAAGGCCTCCCAACGGGCCGATGGCTCGGCGGGAAAGAGCTTCGGGCCTGGGTTGAACGAATCGAGGTACTCGTAAATCACCGGCCCCCCGAACATCGGCACGCCGTCGTCGCGGACCAGGGTTGGAACCTTGGACAGCGGGTTGGCCGCGACCAGCGCCTCGGGCGACTCGAAGGGATTGGTGGGAATGATCTCGAGCCGGTCATAGACGCCGGCCTCGCGCGCGACGATTTCCACACGCTGCGAATAGCCGGGCAGCGGCGTAAAGAAAAGCTTCACCGTGGACTCCGGGATAAGCCGATGACCGAGCAGGTGTATCCCCTCGGGCCCGAGGCCACAAACACATAAGCGATTGATTTCTCAGAATAGATTGGCTTTGTTTCGGCACCACCCCGGGCTACCACGGGTAGTGGTTCAGAGCGCCTTGGCCACCGCGAAGGCGCTCGCGAGGGCCGCTGGCAGTTGCCGTGGGGCGAGCGCATCGCCGATGAGATGAACTCCGCTCGCGCCGGAAAGTTCCGCGTAGAGGTCACGCTCCGGCTCGGGCTGGCAGGCGAGCACCACGAGATCGGCCGGCACCGTCCGCCGCCCGTCCCCGGCCAGACCTTCGATGGTGGCTTCGCCCGGTTGCACCGAGCGCAGGATGGTGCGGACGTGGAGATGAAAATCGTGGCGGCGCAGGCGTTCGAGGGCGGCGTCCGGGATGCTCGCGAGCTGCAACGATGGTGCGAGCGATGGGTGCCAGGTCACGTACGTGACGCGCGCGCCGCGTTCGATCAGCCATTCGGCGGCGGCGATGCCGTCGCGCCCGCCGACGTCGTCGACCACCAAGCCCGAACGCGGTACGGGCGGTGGCGTGGCCAAGAGGTCGTGTACGGTGATCACCTGGTCGCCGTCGATGCCGGCGACGACGAGACCCGGGCTTCCAGCCTGGAGGCCGTCCCGCCGCGGCGTAGCCCCGGTCGCAAGAATGACCGCGTCGGCGCGACGGGCGCGGACATCGTTTGCGGTGATGCGCTTGCCCAACTCGATGACGACGCCGAGACGGTGCGCCTCGCGTTCTTGCCAGGTCAAGTATTCTGCGGCAATTCCGAGGTTGGGCGCGCGCGCCGCCAGCGCCAGCGTGCCGCCGAGCGTGGGTTCGGCTTCGACCAGGGTGACGCGGTGGCCGCGGAGGGCGGCGACGCGCGCCGCTTCGAGGCCGGCGGGTCCGCCGCCGACGACGAGCACGGTCTTCGCGCCCGACGCAGGCGTGATGACATGTTCGCGTTCGAGCCCGACCGCGAGGTTGACGGTGCAGCCAAGGCGACGCTCGGGCGATCGCAAGCGGTTCAAACACCCCTGGTTGCAGGCGATGCACGGGCGCACCTCGGCGAGCCTGCCGGCCATGGTCTTGGCGACGATCGCGGGATCGGCGATGTGGGCGCGCGTCATGCCGACGAGCTGCGCCCGCCCTGAGGCGATGATCGCATCGGCTTCGGCGAGCGTTCGGATACGGCCCGAGACGATGGTCGGTCGCCGGGTTGCGGCGGTGACGCGCGCGGTCTCGGCGAGTTCATAGCCCGGCGCCTCGTACATGGTGCCGATCATCTTGGGATACGTGAGCACACCGCCAAGCGACACATCGAAAAAGTCCAACTGCCCGTCGCCATCGAGGGCACGCACGATCCCGGCCAGCGCCTCGGCGCCGAGACCGCCGGGGTTGGGTTCCACGCTCAGCCGGATGCCGAGCGGGTAGTCGCGGCCGACGGCGCTGCGCGCCGCGGCGATGATCTCGCGCACGAAGCGCAAGCGGTTCTCCAACGTTCCGCCATAACGATCGTGGCGCCGGTTGGTGAGCGGCGACAGGAACTGCTGCAGCAGATAACCGTGCCCGCCGTGCAGTTCGACGCCATCGAGGCCGCCCGCCTGGCAGCGCTGGGCGGCCGCGGCGAAGGCCGTGACGAGCGTCGCGATCTGCGCCTCGGTCATGGCGAGCGGCACGACGCCGATCGTCGGGCTCGCGATCGGCGAGGGGGCCCACGGCACGCCGCCGTCCATGCCGAGCGCGTGCGCGCCGCCGTGCCAGAGCTGCTGGAACACCGCCATGCCGTGCGGCCGGATCGCCGCCATGAGTTTCTGATACGCCGGGATCGCAGCGTCGTCGAATACGCCCATCGTGCCGCGGGCGGACGGATGTACGCTCGCCGTCTCCAGGATCGAGAGACCGACGCCGCCCTCGGCGCGCGCCAGGTGATAGGCGATCAGCGTGTCGTTGACGGGTCCCGAGGCGCAGTAGCCGGTGGCGTGCGCCGTGCGCACGACGCGGTTCTTGAGGACGACGCCGTTGATGGTGAGCGGCGACAGCACGTGGTCGAGGGCCATGACCCCGACTCTAGCGGGCGAGGCTGGGGCCGCCCAGCGGCGGCTTCACGTTCTCGGTGCGAGCGATGCGCGGCAATCCTTCGGCGGGCGGTGGTTTGCTTGACTCGTGCCCGGGGTCCGCTTATGTCTGCGCCGTCCACCCGAGACTGCGTCCCCTTCGTCTAGCGGTCAGGACGTCGCCCTCTCACGGCGAAAGCAGGGGTTCGAGTCCCCTAGGGGACGCCAACTTTTCCCATGACACAGCAGCGTCGGTTGTGCGCGACCCGGAGGCCCCGAGGCCGCCGACACCTCGCTCTGCTTCTCGGCGCCATTCTTTTTGCTTGGCCCGCCGGGGGCACTCGGGCGGCCGACAACGTTCCCGCCCACGCGCAGGGGTTGGTCGAACGTCTCCTGAGTGTCCCTTTGCCCGGCGGCGCAGTGCAACAGGGAGTGTTGTCGATGCGTCGGGGGGCTACGACACCGACCCATTTGGCTTTGCTGCTTCCTGGGTCGCCGTCGATCGTCCGGGCCGTGGTGGAGGGCGACGCAATGGTGCGATCGTCGCTCACCGGAAATTTCCTCATTCGTGCGCGGCGCCATCTGGTCAGCGATAGCGTTGCAACGCTGATCGTCGACTGTCGCAGCGACCGTGGCCCCGAGTGCTCGGCAGAGTATCAAGCTTCGGCGCAACGCTACGCGGACGTCCGTCCGTTGATCGCGCTCGCGCGCAACCAGGTACCAACGTTGACGCAGGTTTGGTTGATTGGGACCAGTCTCGGAACCGTCAGCTCGGCGTACCTTCCCGTGCGCGCGCCGACCGGCTCGTTCGCGGGGGCGTTGCACACGGCCACCATCACGGAACCCGAACGTTTTCTTCCGAGCCTTCAGGTCATGGTCGGATTCGACTATCGCCGGCTCGGGATCCCGCAAGCGTTCGTCCATCACGTCGATGATTCATGCCGCGTCACACCGTTCCGCTGGGCGCAACGGATCGGTGAGACGGCTGGTGTGCCGGTGATTGCCATCGCCGGGTCTGCCGAGCCGCGTGGTGATCCGTGCCAAGCCTTCTCGCAACACGGCTTCATCGGCGTCGAGCGATCGGTGATGGTCGAGATGCATCGGATGATATTGAACGGGGTCGGGGAGTCCCGTCGACTTCAAATGACCCCGGACTAGTTGGGTATCGGACGGCGCGAACCCGGCAGACATCGCCCATCGTCCCCCCCATCGAAGATACGGGCGACAAACCGCCGGCTCTCGTCCACTGCCAAAGCCTGCTTCCAAAGGTATCGCCCCCCCCGAAAAGCCGCGGAAAGTGTTACCCAAGTCTCCGGTACGTTCTGTTCACCCATGTCTCCGGCCGCTCACCACCCACCTTCGCTGCGCGGATCTGGCCCTAGGTCAACGGGGTGTCTCGTTGACTCGGGAGGCCGCCCGCTCGGACACTGAGCGGATCAGGGGAGGCGGCCATGACCTTCAGATTGCGGCGCGTGGTGACCGGCCATGACGCGGCCGGGCGGTCGATCGTCCAGGAAGATCGCCTGTTGCCCGAAACGAGCCGGGCTGGCGTGTGGTTCACCGGGCCCGGGCCGGCGCGCAATCAGTGGAATGATCCGATCACCTCGCATCCGAAGAAGCTCGAGCCGCCGCGCGGCGGGACGACGTTCCGCATCGTCGAGTCGCCACCCTTGTCCGCGATGCCCAAGCTGTCCGAGGCGGAGCGGCTCAAGCGTATCCACGACGCGTTTGCTGCGATGGAAGCCACCCACACGTTGGTCGAGTCCGATCACCACCCGGGCATGCACCGCTCGAAGACGCTCGACTACATGGTGCTGCTGGAGGGCGAGGTCACGCTCATCCTCGATGAGGGCGAGGTGACGCTTCACCCGGGCGACGTCGTCGTTCAGCGCGGCACCAGCCACTCGTGGGAGAACCGCGGCAGCAAACCGGCGAAGTGGGTGATGATCATGGTCGATGCCGAACCGCTCAGTCTGGGCGGCCACGCGCGTTGACGGGCCGGCGATGACCCAGCGCGGTTATGCCAACACGCCCGAGGGCCAGCTCCACTACGCGGTCGACGGCGCCGGTCCGCCGCTCATTCTGCTGCATCCCGGGCCGCGATCATCCCGAATCTACTGGCGGCTCATGCCGTTGTTGGCGCCGCATTTTCGTTGCTTCGCCCTCGACACCCTGGGTTTCGGCAATTCCGATGCGGCGCCCCCGGGCGTGAGGTTCGAGCAACTGGCGCAAAGTGTCGTTCACGCCATGGACGCACTCGGCCTCGCCAAGGCGCATTTTTTCGGCGTGCACACCGGCAACAAGATCGCCACCGCCGTGGGCGCCGATTGGCCCGAGCGGGTCGACCGGCTGATTCTGTCCGGCATGCCGCACAGCCTGATCGTCGATCAGGCCAGGCGCAACGCGGCGATCCATTCGTTCGTCGCCAACTTCGTCAAGTTCGACTCCTCGCTGGGCGAGCCCGAACTGATGCGCGAGTGGTCGTCCGCGTTCGTCTCGATCGCCAAGATCTGGTGGAACGATCTCGTTCTCGGACAACGCCAGATTGGCATGGGGCGCTTCCGCATCCTCGAGCAGCGCCTGGTGGACCTGATCCAAGCGCGCGGCAGCATGTTCGAATCGGTGCGCGCCAACTTCGCCTACGACTTGGTGGAAGGGATGCGGCGCCTGACCGGGCCGACGCTGTTGATCGAGCTGGCGACGCCGGAGGAGGAACACTTCGGCCGCCAGGGGCCGGCGTTGGTCAAGATGCTCAAGCACGGCCGCCTGGTGACGATCGAAAACGCCGGGCAGGAGATCGTCGAGGAGGGTGCCGAGCGGCTGGCGCCGATCATGATCGAGTTTCTCCGGGGCCCGCTCGAGGGATCGTCGCACCATTAGCGCTGCGACAACGACGCGCGCGCCTGCGGCCACCACGCGCTCGTTCACGAAACTGAGGAGCGTGGCGCGGGTGTCCATCTCGGCGAACATCCCCTGCGGTTGGCGAAAGCGCAGCTTGCAGCCGAAGGCCCTCTCGTAGAAGGCGACCGTCGCATCGACATCGGCCACGAACCAGACGGAATAGCGATGTCAGCGCCACGCGGCGCTCACGCCGGCTGGGCCAGGAACTCCCGTACCATGGCGGCTACCTCTCTGGTCTTCACTTCGAGAAGCCATAGGCCGGCGGGGGACATGTCGACAATGCGGCCGCGCTTCAGCAGCGCGCCGGCGCGTTTGGTCGCTTCGTAGATGTCGTCCTGGACGTTGAACACCAGCGTCGGCTGCTCGACCAGCGGCAAACGCTGCATCAGGTCGTGGGCGAACACCGCGGCCAGCGCCCAGGTCGCCCGTGCCCGATCGCGCAGGCAATCCGAGATGTAGCGATCGATCATCGCATCGGTCACGCCCGGCCAGCGGAACTGCGCCCAGTTGTTCCACGTCACCTGCAGGTGTTCGCCCTTGGAGTTCTCGGTCGTCTTGAACGAATCCTCGTTCCACGCGCGCTGCTTCTCGCGCTCCGCCGGCGTGTAGGCCGAGCAGCCGACGAACACCAGGTGCTGGACCTGCTTCGGTCGCTGGATCGCCAGCTCGACCGCCATGCGGGTGCCGGTGTGCGTGCCGACCATGTCGACCGCGCCGAAGCCGAGCGCATCGATCACCTCCCCGTGGCCGGCGGCATATTCGGCGATCGTGGCGACCGGCTTGGGCGGCGGGTCGGACTCGCCATACCCCGGGGTATCTATCGCGACGACGATGCGATCCTGCGCCATCTCGCGCATGAACGTCTCGTAGGTGCGGCTCGACAGCGGACTCTGGTGGAGGCAGACGATCGGACGCGCAGTCGGCCGCTCCGGCTCGGCCACCCGGAGGTGGACCTGGCCGAAGCGGCCATCGACGTAACGCTTGCGCAGGCGAACCACGGGGTCCGTGGTTTGCCCGAGACTTACTCCGCGGCTTGGCGCGCGCCCTGCCACTTCAGCATGCGCTGGCCCAACAGGCGGCCGAACGTGATCGCCGGCAACAGCGACATGCCGCTCAGGTAGGTCTTGCCCGAGAGGCGCGCCTTGCCCAGCACTTCGCCTGCCGCGTAGAGGTTCGGGATCGGCTTCCGATTATTGTCGAGCACGCGCAGGTCGGCATCGATGTCGAGCCCGCCCGGGCTCAGCACCGTGAAGCCCACGGCGCGGATCGCGAGGTACGGCCCGGTGTCGATCGGGCGCGGCAGCGATTCGCGACCGAACTGCTTGTCGACGCCGGCTTCGACGGCGGCGTTGTAGTCGCGCACGGTCGCCTCGAGGTTCTTGGCATTGATGCCGCACTTGGCCGCCAATTCGGCAAGGCTGTCGGCCTTGAAGTACTGCGGGTGGGTGCCGAACAGCTTGGCCGCATGCTCGCGCGCGATCTCGCTGTTGAAGTGCGGCGAGTTCTGCCGGATGCCCTCGTCGAAGATCACGAACATCTCGACGTTCTCCTGTTCGAGGAGCGCGTGTTCGCGGTGATCGACGCTCGGGTGATCCTCGCGCACGAAGCGCTTGCCCGCCTTGTTGACGAAGATCTCCCATGGGCGTCGGAAGTACGGGTTGAAGATGAACCCGCCGCGCGCCGACAGGGGATCGCTCGGGTTCTGCAGGATGCCGGCGAACGAGCACAGGAACTTGTCGCCGCCATCGACGCGGGCGCCGATCGCGCGCGCTGCCATGATGCCTTCCCCGCGCGAATAGGGGTTACAGTAGGAGCGCAGCGGATACTTGGGGCACATCTCGGCCCAGAGCTTGGCGTTGGCCGCATAGCCACCGGAGGCGAGCACCACGTTCTGGCCGCGCACTTCGGCCTTGGTGCCGTCGCGGGCCTCGACCTCGATCCCGACCACGGTGCCTTTCTCCGTGAGGAGGCGCGTCATCTTGGTTTCGAGGCTCAACGTGACGGTGCCGCGGCCGATCTCCTTGTCGAGAAGCGGCTGCATGACCTCGAGCACCGAGACGCCGCCGTTTTCGCCCCAGGCGTAGCGCCGGGTGCGATGCGGTTCGTGGCCCCAGCCGGCGACGGGCGTTTCCTTGGCGGGCACGAGGCCGTTGTCGGTCAACCAATCGAAACTGTCGGCGGCGTTGTCGATGGCGATGCGCGCCAGCACCGGGTGCACCTCGCCCTTGGAGATGCGCACGCAGTCGGCGTAGTGCCAATCGGGGTGATCGACGATGCCGTGCTTCTTCTGCATCTTGGTGCCGGCCGCGGTCATCTGGCCCGACGACCAGTGCATGGTGCCGCCGATGCGGTTGTCGGCGTCGATCAACAGCACGCGGGCGCCGCGCTGGCCGGCGAAAATCGCGGTGGGGATCCCGGCGGTGCCGGCGCCCACGACGATGACGTCGAAATCTTCGTTCATCTGTTCCTCCCTAAAGCCCGTCGGCGCGCCGTGACGATACGACCACTCCCTCAGGGTCCGGGTCGGACTCTAGCCAACCGCCCGGGAAGAGTCGAAGCCTCGCATCGGGTCGCCTAAGCTGTCCGGGGCCCCAGGCAAAGAAGGGATCACGACGGATGGCGGGCGATCTCGTTCTGGTAACCGGCGTATCCGGGTTCTGCGACAGTGACGCGATGCCCTGGGAACCGAACGGCGACTCGGTGCGCAAGATCCTGAGCCGCGATGAGACGGCGCGGAGCGTCGTCGTCCGCACGTTTTTCCCGCCGTCGGGCTCCAACCCGGTTCCGTTCCGCTGGTATCACCGCAGCGTCCGCGAGACGTTCTTGTTTCTGTGGGGCGAGTACCGCGGGTGGGAGTTTCGCGGGCCCGACGACACCGAGGGGCGCATCGAGCGGTTCGCCCGCGGCACGTTCATGGACCGTCCACCGCTGAGCCTGCACGGCCGGCGTCCGGCCCCGACGGCGACCGGCTGTGAGTTCCTGATGTGGACCTCGCACGGCGGCGATTTCGATCTCGACGAGAACGAGAGTTTCCCCTTGCCCAACGACGCGGCCCCGCCTCCGGGGCTCCTATTTCGCTCGCCCGACGTGGTGATGACCGAGGCGATGCCCTGGCGCGACTATCCGCGGTTGCCCGGCGCCAAACGCAAAGAGGTCTCCCGGGGCGAAGCGGGCACCCCGCCGGGCCACTACCCGGTGACCCTGGTGTACCTGCCGCCGGGCTGGCGCTTTGCATCGGACGTGATGTCCGATCACGCGCGCCGCTGGTGCTATGGGCTCGCCGGGCGAATGCCGTTGTCCCTCGCCGGCAACGTGGTGGAGGTTCGTTCTGGTTGCTTCGCCGAGTGGCGCGATTCGGCTCGGGTCACCGTGGGCGAACGACCGGTGGGCGAGGAAGGTGCGCTCCTCCTCTGCGTCGGCCACGATCTGTCGCCGGTGGCGTCAGGCTAATTCGTGACCGACACAAAACACGAGGCATCCGATGCCCGTGGCGGCGGTGCCGCCGAGCGATAGACGCGCCGGCAGGCGCCAATCGAGGTAGTCGCCGGTGGTCAAAGTGTGGGTCGCTCCGTCGAGACCGATGCGCACGTCGCCCGCTTGAACGAACAGCCAGCGTCGAGTCGTTGCGTCGTGGTGGCGAGCGGGCGGGGCCTGCCAGCCCGGCGGCAAATATAGGAGCGTCGCCGGTCGAAGGCCGGCGGGGCTGTCGCGATCGATCCCGGCCATGCGTCGCAAGCGGGCGCCCGCGAGCGTGGGATGATCGACCCAGGGCAGATCCTCGGCGTGGACGATCACCGGATCGCGAAAGGTCGTGTTCGACGGTCCCGGATCGGAATCGAACCCGACGGCGATGGTTTCGAGCGGGTCGGCGTCGAAGTCGTTGCCGTGGGAACTCCACATCAGAAACTCGCTCCCCGTCGCGGAGGCGAGCCCAGGGGGTCGGCCATGCAGGCTGCCGGCTGGGCGATCCATGAACGTGCCGGCACAAAAATGTTCGACACGGCCGGTGCGATCCGATGGCCCACGGAACTCCCAGCACGGATAGTCGCCGTACAGGAAATAGAATCCCTCGTGGACTGTGCGGTGGAACACGCGCGCGGCCTGATCGACCCCGCCGGGCGGAAAATAGCGGAGATGCACGTAGCCGCCGGTCGCCGGGTCGTGGCGCAGGATCTTGCGCAGCGACCCGCGATGCATGATGTGCGGCTCCCACGGCATCGCCCGCGTGCGGATCAGGCGGAGATGGTCGGTGATCATGGCGCAACTCTAGCCCGCCCGAGGTCCCTGGACGACGAAACCCCGCTCACACCTAGGACGTGGGCGGGGTTCCTAACGAGGGGTCATCCTCGTACCCGATCAAGAGACCGGGCTTATGTTGGCTCAAGTGATCAGTCTGGTGATCCGGCGGATTCAATGCCGTTTACGCACCCTCCTGTTTTGAGCGACGCACCGAGGCGTCACTTGAATCATAGGTACGCGTCGAAGCGATTTCCAGCGCAACAAGTTCGCAAGCGCTGACGCATCGTCGGAGGGCACTGCAAGGACCGTTCCACCAGCGGACGGGCACTTCTCCACGCGCGGCAAAGATCGTTCCACGTTTTCGGGTCCGTGTTGGCTTTGGCGCGGACGGCGAGCCCACTTAAGATGCCGCCGTTGAACGCATCAGCGCAGGGGAATGTCATGGTGTTGAGCCGTCGTCGTTTATTGGGATCGTCGCTCGCGGCGTCGGCCTTGCTGGGTGCGCCGGGGTTGATCAAGGGCGCGGCCGCGCAGGGCAAGAAGATCAGCTACATCGCGCCCTTCGCCTACCAGATGAGTTTCGCGGCCGAACTCAACGCCGTCGCGGGCGGCCATCACACGCGCCACGGACTCGATGTCGAGATGTTGCCGGGCCGCGGCACGGCGATGGCCCTGCAACAGCTGCTGGCCGAACGCGCGTTGTTCGGTCGCTCCGGCGGCATCGACATCGCCCAGGCCAACGAGAAGGGCCTGCCGGTCGTCGGCATCGCCACCATCGTCCAGGGCTCGAACTTCTGGGTGGTGAGCACCGAAGCGAAACCGATCCGCAGCGTCAAGGACATCTCGGGCAAGACCATCGGCGTCGTTTCGGTCAAGGGCGCGACGGAGCACATCCTCGACATGATGCTGGCCAAGAACGGCCTCGTACCGGAGCAGACGCAGCGCCAGGCCGTCGGCAATGCACCGTCGGCCTACGCGTTGGTCAGCGCCGGACGGATCGATGCCATGATCGTCTCGACCCCCACCGTGAGTCTGCTGCGCGAAGCGGGCGAGAAGTTCGTCGCCTGGAACACCGACCAGGAGTTCCGCCAACCGGGCGAGGTCTACATCACCCTGCGCTCGACGCTGGAGAAGGAACCGGACACGGTCATCCGGTTCCTCCGCGGGCTGCGCGATTCGACGCGTGAGTTGTTGGCGGCCGACAACGAGGCCAAACGCGAGGCGATCGTCGTGCGGCTCAACGGCAAGTTCTCGGTCGAAGGCGGTGACAAGCCGGCGGCCGCGGCCAAGACGCTGGTCGACGCGCAAAAGCTCTGGTTGGGCGAGGGGCCGGAGAACGTGCTGCGCAATTCGCCCGCGCGCTGGAACGAACTGATCCAGGCGATGCTTGGAGCGAAACTTCTGGAAAAGCCCGTCGATCCGACGACGCTCTACACCAACAGGTTCATCGACGAAGCGCTCAAGGCCTAGAGCTTCGCCACGATTCGGGCCGCGTCGTTGACGGCGGCGTAGATCGTCCGCGGCGCGAAGCAATCGCCGACAGCGAGCGCGCCGTCGGGAATCGGTCGTGCGGCCACGCCGGTCGCTAGCACGATCGCCTCGAAGGGGCCGAGACGTGGCCCGCCGTCCTCGACGCGCACATGGTCCCCTTCGACTGCCGCGATCAGCGTGCTGGAGAGCAGCGTGAGGCGCGGGTCCTTGAGCCTGCCGCGGACCAACGGTCCCTCCTGCGTGAAATCGATCTCGGGGCCGCCCAGGGTCGCCTCGACGGTCGCCACTGTCACGTGGGTCACGTCGGGCCGCGCCAGCAACGTCTCGATCAGCGAGATCGCGGGCCAGCCCCCCTCTTCATCGATAACGAGGACGTGGCCGCGCACCCGGGCGTTCCCGCCCATGACGTCTCGTCCATGAGGAAGCCGTGCGGCGCCGGGGATGCCGGCGCGCAGGTACGGCCGGCTGCGCCAGACTTGAGTCTGCGCGACTTCTCCGCCGATCGCCCAGACGACGCGATCGGCCGCCAATCGTTCGGCAGGCGTGACCCGGTGCCCGAGCACGACGCGCACCTGCAGGCGTTCGAGTTCGCGACGCCACCAATCGATCGCCAGGGCCATTTCGCCCCGATGGGGTGCGGCAGCGGCCAATCGCAACTGCCCGCCGAGGGCGTCACTCGCCTCGTAGAGCGTCACCTGGTGATGGGCGAGCGCGGCGAGTCGGGCGGACTCGAGTCCGGCCGGACCGCCACCGATCACCGCGATGCGTTTGGGCCGCGACGCCGGTCGTGGTGCAGCGCGCTCGAACACTTCCCGTCCGGCGCCCGGGTGAAGGACGCACGTGCCGGGCAGCCCGCGTGACACGAAACCGAGACAGCCCTGGTTGCAGCTCACGCACGGACGAATCTCGTCTTCGCGGCCTTCGGCCACTTTGTTCATCCACTCGGGCTCGGCGATCCACGGGCGGGCCATGGCGACGATGTCGGCCTGGCCCGCGGCCAGCACTGCTTCTGCTTCGGCCGGAGTCCGAATGCGTCCGGCGAGTGTCACGGGAACAGTGAGGCTGGATTTGAAGCGTTTGGCCTGTTCGGCCAGTAGGGCGCGAGGCCGGCCGAGCGGCGGGATCCCTTGGCCGCTCGCCCAGGCGGACCCGGTGATCAGACTCACGTAGTCGATCAAATGATGGGCTTCGAGGTGCTGCATCGCCGCCAGCGAATCTTGGTGACCGTAATCGTCGGGGTCGCGCGGAATGAGGTGCGCGATCGAGGTGCGTACGCCGACCGCGATCCCGGGGCCAGCTTCAGCGCGGACAGCGGTCAACACCTCGCGGACGATCCGGGCGCGATTCTCCAGGCTGCCGCCGTAGTCGTCCTCACGCCAATTGATGCGATGCGACAAGAAGTGTCCGAGCAGGTAGTCGGTCGCTGTTTGCACCTCGAGGACATCGATCCCGGCCGCGCGACACCGCCGCGCGGCGGCGCCGTAGGCCTCGACGATCTCGGCGATGTCGGCGCGCGTCATGACGCGCGGCGTTTCGCGCATGCGGAAGCCCGGGATCGGCGAGGGCGCGAGCGCGTAACCGGCAGGGCCACGGTGCGGCACGTTGTGGCCGCCATGCCAGAGGATGATCGAGACCTTGCTTCCGGCTCGGTGAATCTCGTCGGCCGCGCGGCGGAGCGACGGTACGGCCGCATCATCGAAGACGTTCGCGGCGCTGAAGCTCTGACTCGTTTCATGCACCGGGGCCGACTCGATCCCGACCAACGCCGCCCCGCCGCTGGCGCGGGCCACCAAGTAGGCGCGGTAGCGATCGGAGACGCCTGGCTCGAAGTGCGACAGGGCCATCGAGTGGCCCGGGATGACGACGCGATGCGCCAGCCGGCACGGCCCCAAATCGATGGGCGAGAACAGGCGGGGAAAGCGGGTGCGGCCGAGGGTCAAGGGTGCTCCATGCGGCGCGTCATCCTAGGTCCAGCGCGACGCCATGGCGATGTGTTTGGGATCAGCGGTTAACCGGGGGCGCACATTCGGCGGAGACAGGCTTCGCCAGCGCCGTCAACACGAGGTCGGCGGCGGCTCGGTGCCCTCGCCTGGTCCAATGGCCATCCTTGGCGAAATAGAGCTGCCGGCCCCCTCGTTCGATCTCGCGGAACGGGGCCACCGGATCGACGAGGGTTAGACAGCGGTTCGCCGCCCACCTGGCCAATTCTTCGCCGAGCACGTTTTGTCGTTGTAAGGCGATGCACGTCGCCGCGTCGTAACCCGAAATCGTTTGGCAGAAATAGGGATAGTCGCCAACAACGTACGATACCGGGATATAGAACACGATTACCTCTCCGTGGGCCGCCCGAACGAGGTCAACGAGTCGCTCCGTGTATTCCAGGGCGATCCTCGCGTGTTCGTCCAACGTCCCGCGATCGACGGCGTCCGGCTCCTTGGTGGCAGCCGCCGCGGGGGTTGCGCTCGATCGCTCTAACGGCCGCCAATCGGGTGTTGTCAGGCGGTAATGAGCGAGCAACAACACGCGGCCGACGTGGAAATCCCGGAGCGCACGACGCCACCAAGGTTCAGGCCTGAGGTCCGAACCGGCCGAGGTCAGGAAGCCATCCTCCCGTACTCGAATACCTTTCGAGCGGATCTGCGCGAGCGCACCCGTTGGATCGGTGATGAGATCGAAATCGGCGATATCCCCGGCAAGATCGTTCCACGGGAATAGGCCGATGATCAGCCGTCGCGGCACCAGATGCGGATTGGCCTTGAGGAACAGGTAGTATTGCGGCGGCGCATGGCCGTTTGCATAGGCAAAGGCAGAGACGTTTTTGTTGCCCAGCGATCGGCGGACCAGGTCCGAGTAACGCTCGCCGGCGTCGACACCGTGGCCGAAAGTAAACGAATCACCGACGAAGCCGACATCGATCGGCTGCCCTCGGTAATCTTCATCCTCGCGAAAGCCGAGATTGTTCAGACGAACGGTGGTCGAGAATTCGTCGCGGCGGAATCGTTGACGGTGGTTCGGTTTGATCGCGTAGAAGTTCCAGCCGTCGCTCGCCAGATAGAAGTTGAGATCGGCCTCACGCGTCGCGTACGCGAGCGGATTGCCCGTTGGTCGCAGCAGAAGGGCGAGATAGGCCAGGCCTTCGGCTGCCAGCAGGGCGAGGAATAGTCCCACGAGGACAAGGACCACGCCAAAGCGCCGCGATCTCACACGCATGATTCACTCGTTAGAAACAAAAAGCCTTCCGCGGCGACGAGGCCCGGTGCCGTTGCGGCGACCAACCATTCCGATGGTCTCTGGTGCGTCGTGCTTAGAGCAGCCATGGCCTCCCGGGCCTTTGCATCCAGGGTTGCTGTACTTCGTGAACAAACGAACGCTCCCTGATTTGGCTTACCGACCGATTGTTATCGGTCAAGGGATGGGACTGATTGCGGTGCCGGCGTCGACGAACCTCGGGATCAGTATGACGGCGCAGTGGGTTGAAGTGTAGCTCTTGAGGCTGAACGAGAACGGTGGCGTGATGACGCCCAGTAAGCACCGCGCCAGCTTTCTACTTGATGAACCACTAGGCGTCCTCGTATGTCCCGTCCAGCCCGAGCTAAGCTCGGCCCATGAAACGCGGCTACATCGATACGCCCCACGGGCAAATGCACTATGGCGCCGCCGGAACGCGTGGCTCGTACGTGTTCCTGCTGCACACCAGTCCGCTCACCCATGCCGAATACACCGGCGTCGTTCCGATCCTGGCCGAGCGCCACCGCGTGGTTGCCTTCGACAACCCGGGCTATGGCCACAGCGATCCGCCGCCACAACCGCCGACGCTCGCGGACTATGCGCGCCCGATTGTCGCCGCGATCGATTCGCTCACCCGGGACCGCATCGTGCTGGTCGGCACCCACACCGGGGCCGGCATCGCGGTCGAGACAACGACGGGGGCGCTGCGTGGGCGCGTGAGTCATCTCGTGTTGTCGGGCACGCCGCTGTTCACGCCGGAGGAGCGCACGTATTTCCGCTCGCGCACCGTACGCCCCGAGGCGGCGCGCGACGGCAGCCACCTGGCGCACGCCTGGGAGCGTCAGGTCGAGCGCTGGGGCGAGGATACCGGCATGGCGACGCTCAATTGGGGGATCGCCTGCGGCCTGTGGGCGACCGACGCGGCGCGCAGCCCGATCTTCGCCTGCACCGAATACGATATGGCGGGGGCGCTCGCCCGGATCGATTGTCCGACCCTGCTACTCAATGGCGAAGGCGATCCGTTGCTCGAGAACGATCGCCGGGCGGCACCGCTCATCCCCGGGGCACGCCTCTCGGTCGTGCCCAGTCGCAATGGACCTTCGCTGCCCTATGCCGAACCCAAGGTGTTCGCCGACCAGATTCTCGCCTTCATCGGCGGGCGCTGAGCCGACGCGGGGCGTGGCCAAGCGCGAAGCGTGACCCCGGGCCTACCCCTCGGGTGGCCAGGGCTCCGGGCGGTAGCCGTGGTCGGTCACGTTTCGGCATGTCGGACCGACAGGCGCTACGCCCACGGACATCGTGGCAGCTTCGACGCTCGGTGGGCGCGCTTTCTTGCCAGAGGCGACAGCCGAGATCGGTCGGGCGCTCATCGGATCATCGGTCGGGGTATGGCGCATGGGCCGTTGTCCTTGGCTGCGAGTTCCAACGGATTGCCGTCGTTAACATCGAACCTAGGGAGGGCCCAACCATCACCCAAGGTGCGGCTGAAAACTTTTTCCCCGTCAGCCTAGAAACCCGCCTGATTCTGGAAGCAGCTTCTAATCGTCAGCTATTTCTTGGAGAATTTCCCTAGTCCGATCTTTGCCGCCGGGGTGTGGGGTGGCAAGGTTCGAGCCCACGCGCGGGAGCGGAGGATGGCGATGGATTTCGATCTGAAGATCGTGGGCGGCACGATTCTCGACGGCTCCGGACGGGAGCGATACCGCGGCGACGTGGCGATCAAGGGCGGCCGGATCGTCGCCCTGGGCAAAGCCGCGGGCACCGCCGCGGATACGATCGATGCCGGCGGGCTCATGGTCGCTCCCGGTTTCGTCGACGTGCATACGCACTACGACGCGCAAGTCTTCTGGGACTCGACGCTTTCCGTCTCGCCCTGGCACGGGGTCACGACGGTCGTCATCGGCAACTGCGGTTTCGGCATCGCGCCGACGCACCCCGAGCACCGCGGTCTCATTCTCGAGACCCTGGCCCGCGTCGAATCCATGAGCCTCGACTCGCTGTGGGCGGGCTTGGGTCGCGAGTGGCCGTTCGTGACGTTTCCCGAATACCTCGCGGCGATCGAACGGCGGCGCCCGACGATCAACGTCGCCGTGCTCGCGGGACACACACCCATTCGACTGCACGTGATGGGACGCGAGGCCGTGGAACGGGCGGCGCGCCCCGCCGAGGTTGCGACGATGCGCGCGCTTGTCCGCGAGGCGATCACGGCGGGCGCGATCGGTTTTGCCACCTCGGTCAGCAACGTCCACTACGGCTTCAGTGGATTTCCGGTGCCGTCACGGCTGGCGGCGTTCGACGAAATCGTCGCCCTTTGCCAAGCGATGGGCGAGGTCGATCAGGGGCTCATCCATTACAACGTCGGACGCCAACCACGGTTCGGTGAATACGAGGCGCTGGTCAAGGCCTCGGGCCGCCCGTTGTGTTGGACATCGCTCCTATCGGGTGGTCTTGGGCCGGGCGCCCATCGCGACCATCTTGCGGCGTCGCACGCGCAACGCGTGAAGGGCCTCGACATTCATCCCCAGGGTGCGGCGCGTCCGATTTCGCTCGAGTTCAATTTTCGCGAGCCAGCCGCCTTCGACACGTGGCAGAACTTTGCTGCCGTACGCGAGGCCAAGAACGACGCCGACTTCCGCCGCCTCTATGCCGATGCGGCGTTCCGCCAGGCGTTCAAGGACGAGGTCGAGGGGCGCGGGCGCAACCATGAGTTCTTCTTGGGTGGTCGCGGCGAAGAGGCGAGCAACCTCGCGAGTTGGAAACTGACGACGATCTCGTGGTATCCGCCGGAGCCGGCGCTGAACGGTCGGTCGTTACACGCGGTCGCGGCTGAACGCCGCATGCATGCCGTCGACCTGATGCTCGATCTCGTGTTGCGATCCAAGCTCGAGGTTCGTTTCAGCATGCCACGCGCCAACTTCGATGAGGCCGAGGTCGCCGAAATCCTCGGCGATTCCTCGGTGGTCGTCGGGTTGGGGGACGGTGGCGCGCACCTGAGCCAGTTGTGCGATGCCTGCTACGCGACCTATCTGTTGGGCCATTGGGTGCGCGACAAGGGAGTCTTGACGCTCGAACAGGCGGTCCACCGACTGACGCAGCACACGGCCCAGGTCTATGGCATCACCGATCGCGGTCTGCTCGCCGTCGACCGACCGGCCGATGCCGTCGTCTTCGATCCGGCGACGGTCGGCGCGGGTCCGCTCGAACGAATCTACGATCTGCCCGGCGGCGCGGATCGTCTGGTATCGCGGCCCAAGGGTGTCGCCGCCGTCGTCGTCAACGGCCGGCGACTGCCGGCGCCGGGGGCCGACACAGGGCCTGGCAGCGGTCGACTGCTGCGCAACGGTCGGGCCGCGTGACCGCCGCGTAGGCCGCTTTACTCCTTGAGGGCCTGATCGCGGCGCGCCCGGAACGTCGGGCTCAGGATGAAGAGTACGGCAACGGCCGTTAGCCCGAGAAGCGTCGCGCTGATCGGTCGCTCGACGAATACCATCGGGTCGCCGCGGGATAGCAGCATCGCGCGACGAAGGTACTCTTCCATGAACGGCCCCAGGATCATGCCGAGCAAGAACGGCGCGGGATCGCAGCCGAGCTTCGCGAACAAGTAACCGAGGGCGCCGAAGCCGATCATCAGATAGAGGTCGACCAAGGAGCCAGACAGCGAATAGACCCCGATCGCGCAAAACACCATGATCGCGGGGTAGAGCACGTCGTAGGGCACGCGGACCAATCGTGCCCACAGTCCGACCAGCGGCAGGTTCAGGATCAACAGCATCAGGTTGCCGATCCACATCGAGGCGATCAGCCCCCAGAACAGCGCCGGCTGGGATTTCATGACGCCCGGTCCGGGCTGAACCCCTTGGATCATCATGGCCCCCGCCATCAGGGCCATGATGGCGTTCGACGGCAGGCCGAGCGTCAGCAGCGGGATGAACGAAGTTTGTGCTCCGGCGTTGTTGGCGGCCTCGGGGGCGGCGACCCCCTCGATCGCACCTCGGCCGAAACGGCTCGGGTCCCGCGCCACTTTCTTTTCGAGGGCGTAGGCCGCGAACGAGGCCAACAATGCGCCGCCGCCAGGCAGGATGCCGAGAAAGCTCCCGAGGGCCGAGCCGCGGAGGATCGGCGCGGCCATGCGCCCGAGGTCCTCGCGCGACGGCATCAGCTTGGTGATGGTGCCGATGACTTTGGCGCGGCTTTCCTGGTGTTGCAGGTTGAGGATGATCTCGCCCAAACCGAAGATTCCCATGGCGACCGGAACGATGCCGATGCCGTCGAACAGTTCGGGGATCTCGAACGTGAAGCGCCTCACCGGGGCGTTGACGTCGGTACCGACGAGGCCGACCAACAGGCCGAACACTATCATCGCCAGGGCCTTGATGAACGAGCCGCGCGCCAGAATGACCGAGCCGATCAATCCGAGCACCATGAGGGAAAAGTAGTCCGGCGCCCGGAATTCGAGCGACATCTCGGCCAGCGGCGGAGCGAACAACGCGAGAACCAAGGTCGCGACGCTGCCCGCCACGAAGGACCCGATCGCGGCCGTCGCGAGGGCGACTCCGGCACGCCCCTGCTGGGACATCTGATAGCCGTCGATCGTCGTCACGACGGATGACGCTTCGCCAGGAAGATTGACGAGAATGGCCGTCGTCGAACCTCCGTACTGCGCCCCGTAGTAGATCCCCGCCATCATGATCAGGGCTGGCGCCGCGGGCAGCGTGAACGTCGCCGGCAACAGCATCGCAATGGTGGCAGCCGGGCCGATCCCGGGCAGAACGCCCACCAGCGTGCCGAGTAGACAGCCGAGAAAGCAATAGAGCAGGTTCTGAAGCGTGAACGCGGTCGCGAAGCCGAGCGCGAGCGAACTCAGGATGTCCAAGACGGCCTCACGACCCGAACCACGAGCCCCACACGGGTAGAGGCTGGCCAAGCGCCCACACGAATACCACGACGGATCCTGCGGCGAGCCCACCGGCGAGCAACAACGACGGCAACAGCTTGGCTGTTCGACTGCCGATTGCGGCAATCAGGACCATGGTGATCATGGCGATCACCAGGCCCGCCGGGCGCAACAGAAAGGCGAACGCCAAGCTGCCGCTGATCACCACCAACACGGGTCGCAGCGCCAAGGCCTCAGCCGCGTCCCGCCGGCCGAACAACGATAGCAGGATCAGGATCGCGCCAAGCGCCGCGAGGATTCCGGCGAGCACGGTCGGGAAATACCCCGAGCCCATTCGGCGGGCCGTCCCGAAACTGTAGTCCTGAGCGACGACGAATGCGCCCACGCCGACCACGAGGAACAACAGTCCGGCCAGGAAATCCCGAGGCTTGTGAATGAACGAGGGCATGCGGGCCGCCGATCCTAGGTTGCTCCATCGCGTAATCAAGGTTGCTCGCTGCCCCTTACGGTTGACAAGTGGGGCGGCTGTCCGCAGTATTTCCGTGACGCGAGCTCTTATTTCTCACCAGCACATCGAGGCACCCATGAAGCGCCTTTTGGTCGCATTTTGTCTCTTGCTGGTTACGGCCCTCCCTGCCGGACAAGCGCTGGCCCAAGGGGCCGCCGGCTATCCGGCGAAAGATCTGAAGTGGGTGGTACCATTCCCGCCAGCCGGTGCCTCGGACATCCTGGCACGCCTCTTGGCGGCGAAGTTGGGCGAGGCGTGGGGCAAGACCGTCGTTGTGGAGAACAATGGTGCGGCCTCTGGAACCGTGGCAACCGAGCAGGTCGCGAAAGCGCCGGCGGACGGCTACACGATCATCCTCGGCACCAACAGCACTCATGCGATCAACCCGGCGATCTTCCCGAACGTCAAGACGAACGTCGTGAAGGATTTCGCTCCGATTCGGCTGGTCGCGACCAATACCGTCCTTCTCGCGGTTCATCCTTCGCTTCCGGCCAAGACGCTTCCCGAATTGATCGCCTATGCGAAGGCAAACCCAGGCAAGTTGTCCTACAGCTCGCCCGCCAACGGGACCTCGCCGCATATCGCGATGGAGTGGCTCAAGCAGTTGGCCGGGGTCGATATCGTGCACGCGCCCTACCGCGGCGCGGCAGCGGCTGTAACCGCCCTCTTGTCCGGCGAAGTACAGGTGGGCTTGGTCAATCTGCCGAACGCGATGCCATCGGTTCGCGAAGGAAAAATGCGGGTGCTGGCACAGGCCGGCGAGACGCGGCACCCGGTGCTGCCCGATGCCCCGACGTTCGTCGAGTTGGGCTGGAAGGACTACGTTGTCGAGGCTTGGCTGGGCGTATTCATGGCGGCCGGCACTTCACCTGCCATCACCCAGAAGCTCAGCGACGAGCTCGACAAGATCCTCAAGCAGCCGGATGTCCAAGCCAAACTCCGGGAGCTCGGCCTCGATCTCTCCGACATCAAACTCGATGCGTTCGGAAAGAAACAGGCGACCGATGTCGCCCTTTGGGATCGCATGGTGAAGGCCACGGGCGCGAAACCCGACTGAGCGACCGGACGATGGACTACGATCTAAAGATCGTCGGTGGCACGATTATCGATGGATCGGGCCGCGAACGGGTGCGTGGCGACGTCGCGGTCAAGGATGGCCGCGTCGTCGCGCTCGGCGAAGCACCGGGCCAGGCCCGCGAGGTGATCGAGGCAGAGGGGCAGGTTGTCTCGCCCGGGTTCGTCGACGTTCACACCCACTACGACGCCCAGGTGTTCTGGGATTCGACGCTGT
Source organism: Alphaproteobacteria bacterium (assembly GCA_016869765.1). Classification (GTDB taxonomy): domain Bacteria; phylum Pseudomonadota; class Alphaproteobacteria; order SHVP01; family SHVP01; genus SHVP01. The sequence goes on along the minus strand of VGES01000015.1, from coordinate 33,545 downwards.
CGGTCTCGCCTTGGCACGGTGTCACCACCGTCGTCATCGGCAATTGCGGTTTTGGAATCGCGCCGACGCGCCCGGATCACCGGGGTCTGATCCTCGAAACGCTCGCCCGAGTCGAAACCATGAGCCTCGATTCGCTTTGGGCCGGGCTCGGGCGAGACTGGCCTTTTGTCACGTTCGCCGAATACCTGACGGCCATCGAACGCCGGCGACCAGCCGTCAACGTGGCCGTTCTCGCTGGTCATACGCCCATTCGGCTCAACGTCATGGGCGCCGAGGCGGTCGAGCGCACTGCTCGGCCCGACGAGGTGGCGGCGATGAAGGCGCTGGTCCGTGAGGCGATCGACGCTGGCGCCATCGGATTCGCCACGTCGGTGAGCAACGTCCACTTCGGGTTCTCCGGGCGACCCGTGCCCTCGCGGCTGGCGTCCTTCGATGAGATCGTAACGTTGTGTCAGGCGATGACCGATGCGGGGCGGGGCCTCATCCACTACAACGTCGGCCGCCAGCCGCGCTTCGACGAGTACGAAGCGTTGGTAAGGGCCACCGGCCGGCCGCTGTGTTGGACGTCGCTGCTGTCGGGTGGGCTTGGGCCAGGGGCCCATCGCGACCATTTGGCCCAGGCACATGCGCAGCAAGCCAAGGGGCTCGACATTCATCCACAGGGCGCCGCGCGGCCGATTACGCTCGAAATAACCTTTCGTCTGCCGTCGGCTTTCGACACCTGGGAGAACTTCGCGCCCGTTCGTGCGGCCAAGGGCGACGAGGCGCTCAAGGCGATCTACCGTGACCCATCGTTTCGCCAACGCTTCCGCGACGAGATCGACGACCGCGGCCAGAACTGGAAGCACTTCCCGGGCCAGCGCGGCGAATGGATCGGCAATCTCGCGAGCTGGCGGGAGTTGGTCGTCTCGTGGTTCCCGCCCGACTCGCGGCTGAACGAACGGCGATTGAGCGCGATCGCCAAGGAGCGGCGCGTGCATGAAGCCGACCTCATCCTCGACCTCGCGCTCGAATCGAGTCTCGTTGCGCGCTTCCGCATGCCCCGGGTCAACTTCAACGAGGCGGAAGTGGCCGAGATCATGGCCGATCCAGCCGTCGTCATCGGCCTCGGCGACGGCGGCGCGCATCTGAGCCAACTGTGCGATGCGTGCTACTCCACGCATGTGCTTGGCCACTGGGTTCGCGGCAAGGGAGTCCTCACGCTCGAACAGGCCATCCATAGGCTCGCCTACCAGACTGCCCAAGTCTACGGCATCGTCGATCGCGGACTGCTCGCCTGCGGCCGTGCCGCCGACATCGTCGTCTTCGACCCGAAAACGGTCGGGGCGGGACCTCTGGAGCGTGTCTACGATCTGCCCGGTGGCGCCGACCGCTTGGTTTCGCGTCCCCACGGGATCGGTGCGGTCATCGTCAATGGTCGGCCGCTCCCGGCTCCGGGTGAAGAAACGATCGAGGGGCCCGGCCGCCTGTTGCGCCATGGCCGGGCGACATGAGCGGCGCTGATCTCGTCTTCGAGCCAGTGTCGGCTGCCGTCGGAGCCCGCGTGTCGGGCGCGGACCTGACCAAACCGTTGTCCGAAGGGCATCGCCGCCAAATCATCGGCGGCCTCCACCGTTACGGCATGCTGTTGTTTCGCGGTCAGAAGCTCTCGGATCGCGATGTCGTACGGTTTAGCGCCTACATCGGGCATCCCGAAATCTACGCGCTGAGACCCGAGATCCGCGTCGAGGACTGCCCGGAGTTGGTCAACATCGCCAATATCCGCGACGAGAACGGCCGACTCATCGGCTTGCCCGAGTCGGGTCGCCAGTGGCACTCGGACCTGCAGTTCAAGGCCGAACCGTCGATTGCCTCGGCGCTTTACTGCGTCGAGTGTGAAGCCGGCGATACGGAATTCTCTGGAATGGCGGCGGTCTACGACGCTATGCCGGCCCCCTTGAAGCAGCGTCTCGCCGGGCTCAAAGGCGTAAACAGCTACGTCATCTACAACGAGCGTTATGGCAACAACGCTCGCAAGATGACGGAGGAGCAAAAGCGCCAAGTCCCCGATGTCGAACATCCGATCGTGCTCAGCCACCCCGTATCGGGTCGCAAGGCCCTATACGTGAGCGAAGGGATGACCGCACGGATTGCCGGCCTGTCGCCAGCGGAGAGCGACGCCCTGATTCAAGAGTTGTTCGCGTTTTCGACCCGTCCCGAGTTCCTCTACCGCCACGTCTGGCAGGTGCACGACTTGGTGCTGTGGGACAATCGCAGCACCATGCACCGGGCGCTGCCCTTCGACCAAAAATATCGCCGGCACATGAAGCGATCGACGATCATGCGCCAGTTCGACGACGTTTAGCGACCGGCCGCGACGCGCCGTTGCTACATGATGCCCGGCAGCTGGTTGTGCGGCTGCAGGCACTTCTTCATCGCTTGATCGGGCGGCAATTTCTCGTCCCAGAACTTGGCGATGATTCGTTCCCCGGTCATGCCGTTGGTCGCGTCGCTGCACAGCCAAACGGCGGGCGGCACGATCACGTCTCCCGGCAGCATGCCGTCCTGGCCGGCGCGCGTTCCGACCGCCCCCGGACGCATGGCCGCCGTGATGAACGCCGTGTCAGACGCCCCTCCGGGCAGCAGAATGTTGACGTCGACGCCGGTGCCTTTGAGTTCCTGCGCCCACACCCGGTGGGTGAGTTCGAGGGCCGCCTTCGAGGCGCCGTAAGGCGAGATCCCCGGCCGGCACATGGTGTCGAGGCTGGTCGAGATCGAGAACACCTTGCCGAACTTCTGTTTCAGCATGTGCGGCACCGCCGCCTTGGTCATGTAGAACGGGCCGATGGAATTGGTCTCGATGATCGTGCGAAACGCCTCGGCTGCGACCTCGTAGAACTTGGTGCCACCCGGCGCGAGCGACATACGATATTCGTTGGAGCCGCGGCCGGCGTTGTTGACAAGCACGTCGATGCGACCGAACGCCTTGAGCGTGGCCTCGATCGTCGCCTGGCAATCCTCCCACTTGGCCACGTCGGCGCGTACCGTGGCGCAACGGCCCGGCCCGGCGATCGCCTCGGCCTGTTTCTTGACGGCGGTCAGTTCCTCCGGTTTTCGACTGGCCGTGAGCATCACCTTGGCCCCGGCCCGCAGCAACTCCTCGGCGATGTGCCAGCCGAAGCCACGGCCGCCCCCGGTGATGAGAACGACACGATCGCGCAACGACGGATGGTGCAGATAGGGGCGTGCCATGGCTCTTACTCCGTAAGCGAAAGGAAAACGCCGGGGCGATGGGTCACCCCGGCGTCGGGAACACGGATCCTACGATTGGACGGGCTTGCCCATGAAGTCCATCTTGCCGACGTCGACGCCGACACTGCGCAGGATGTCGTAGGCCGTGGTGTTGTGGAAATAGAAGTTGGGCATCGCGAAATTGAGCAGGTAGTTGAGGCCGGTGAATCGCATTTCGCGGGTGGGGGACTTGAGCACGATCTCGCGATCGTCACTGCCGTCGATCTGCGCCGGCTTCAGCCCTTTGATGAAGTCGATCACCTTGGTGCAGCGTGCCTTGAGATCGGCGATGGTCGCTTCGTCGTTGGCGAAGGACAGTGGCTCCAATCCGGCCAGGCGCGCGCAGCTCCCTCCAGCATAGTCACAGGCCGAACGAACCTGGCGCACGAGCGGGAACATGTCGGGGAAAATGCGCAGGTTGAGCATCGTCGCATCGTCGATCTTGCGTGCATCGGCGTAGGCCTTTGCCTTGTCGAGGTTGGCCGACAGCGCCGTCAGGAACTGCAAAAAGATCGGCGCGGATGCCTTGTACATGGAAATAGCCATCGTGGGTTTTCCTCCGTGGTGGATTCTTGTGGGTCACGCATCCTGGCACAGGATGCCGCCAGGGGGCAGGGGTCACCGTTTGGGCTTGGTTGGTCGCGCCTTCTTGGCCGATTTTTTCGCCTTTGGCGGGAGGGCGGCGACAATCGCGAAGCTCGCGGCAAAGAGCGCCTTCAGCTTGGTGTCACTTTTCGTGATGCCAGCCGGCACCATCCACCAGTCCTTCATCCCTTTGCCCGTGCCCATCGGGTCGAAGGTCGCGGCTTTGGCGAGGGCTGACACCTGGTCCGCGAGCATCACCTGGCAGCCGGACGACGACGTTCTCCTGGTGCAGACCCGTGAAGAAGTTGCCGTTCACGAAACTGCACGGGTAGCCGAACATCGATCGGCGCTGGATCTTGGGATCGTCGGGCAGGGCCGCGGCGAAACGCGCGATCAACGCCGGACTGGATTTCTTCCACTGCATCTTTGCCATGTCAGTTCTCCCTGGGCGCTTTGAGGTGTTTGCCGAAGAATGTCGCCACCTGGGCTTTGGCATCGGCCCAGGCCGCGGCATTGCCGCCGGTCGTCGCCCCCTTGCCGTTTGGCGCGTTGGCGTTGTTGCGCTCGGCGGCATAACGCTTCGGCGCCGTGTTGTCGAAGGAATGGTGAGCGTCGGGATAGACGACGATTGCGACATCGTAACCGGCCGCTCGCGACGTTTCGGCAAGGCGGCGGCATGGTTCGGCCGGCGTCCAGTCGTCGATTTCGCCGATCAGGATCAGAAGGGGTGCTAGGGCACGGTACGTACCGGAATAGCCGGTGATGGCGCCCCACGCCCCGTGCTCGCGCGTCACGATCCACGAGCCGAATCGGCTCGAACAATTCGGGTAGAGGGCAATGGCGGCACGAAAACCGCGGCGCTTGGCTTGCGCCAGCGCGATATCCGCAGTCTGGAATTCCGCCAGGCTCGCCAGGGTCGTCCAACCGCCGTGGGAGCCTCCCATCAGTCCCACACGCCCGGCGTCGACGAATGGGAGTCCGCGCAGCGCGGCAAACGCGCCATAGGAGTCCTGGGCACGGACAAAGCCGTTGGCGCGGGACCCTTCGTTGTTCGGAGCAGTGCAGACTCCGTTGGGAAGGCCGCGCGGCGAGAAACTGTCGGCGATCAGGACGACGTAACCCTGGGCGACCAACTCCTCGGCCCAGCGCCGCGGGGCGCCACTCGATCGCGGCCCGAGACCACTGCAGTCGCGGGCGACAACGACCGCGGGAAACGGCCCGGCGCCCTCGGGCACAAAGAGCGTCGCGGGCAATTCGACACCGGCGGCGAGCGAGGTCATGGTCATCGCGCGAACCTCGGCCGCCCACGTCGGTGACCCGGCGTACAGGATCGCCGTGATGGCCAGCCAGAGAAAAGCGGCTCGCATGACTACCGCCTGACGACCAACCCTTGGCCGGTCGGGAGTTCGAGGGGCATGTAGCCGCGCTGTCCGAACCAATGGGCGTGGGCGGTGTGCAGCGCCGTGTGCTCCTGGCGCCCATAGTCGTCGAGCAGGATCAGGCCGCCCGGCGTGACTCTGTCGAATATCTGATCGAGCACGGCGACCTCCGCGGGACCCGAGTTGAGATCGAGGTGGAGGAACGCGATTTTTTCCGGCAACCCCTTGGGGAACACGTCGGGCACGATACCCTGGACGACCTCGACGTTGCGGAACGGCGCAAACAGCTGCGCCACCCGTTCGCGGAGGCCGGGCAACGCGAAATCGGGGTTGAGGATGTCGCGCTCGGCAACCGAGGCGTATTTTTCGGGAAGACCCTCGAAGGTGTCGTAAAGGACGAGACGCTTTGCCTGGCGTCCGAACGTCAGGTAGTCGGCCATCACGGCCGAATACAGGCCTTTGAACACGCCGCACTCGACGAAATCGCCGGTGACGCTCAGGGCCGATTTGGCGGCCCAGACGTAGGTGTGAATTCGCCACAACTTCTGCTTGTCGTCGACGTCCGGATCGAGCGCGAAAAACGCCGCCATGAATGCTTCGTCCTCGATAAAGGACGTGCGGCGCCCGCTGACCATCATGTTGTCGGCCATGTAGACGCGGCGTCCGTGCTTCTGGAACAGATTCTGCAGTTCCTGAAGCCGGGTGATCACCCGCTGTATGTCGTCGGACCCCTCGATGCCGTAGAACGGCATATATGGTCGTCGCGGCTCAGTTGACCAGCGTCATCTCGTGGTAGTTGAACACGCGGTTGACGTTCTTGAAGCCGCGAATGCGCTTGCCGTAGGCGTTCAGGTCCTGCTGCTCGAACAGGAAGATCGCCGGCGCGTCCGCCTGCATCTTGGCCATCAGCTCGTGCAGGATCTTCTCACGCTTGGCCGGATCGAACTCGGAGTCCGCCGCTTCGACCAACGGCATGAGGTCGCGGTTGCAGTAGTACGCCGGGTTCTTGCGGCAGGATTGGAACAGCATCATTCGGATGGTGTCGATCTCGGGCGCGACGCCGAGCGTCAGCGAAAACGCGTTGCCGTCCCATTTCACGTTCAGGAACTTGCTGATCCAGTCAGCCTGTACGATCGGGGTCATTTCCATGGTGACGCCGATCTTGCTCAAGTCTTGAGCTACCTGCTGGAACACGTCGTTCGATTCGCGGATCGCCGCCGAGATCTTGAAGCCGCGCGCGTAGCCAGCTTCGGCCATCAGCTTCTTCGCCTGATCCAGATCGTAGGGGAACGGCTTCAGGTCGCGGTTGTAGCCGAAAGCGATCGGCACCGAGAACTGGCTGTTGATGCCCATGATGCCGCCGAGCAGGTTCTTGTTGATCGACTCCTTGTCGACGGCGAGGTTGAGGGCGCGACGCACGCGCACGTCCTTGAGCGGCGTGATGTCGACGCCTTCCTTGGCGTTCTCCAGCACCAGGCCCAATTGCAAGAGGAGTGGCGAGGGCACGACGTCGACCGTACCACCGGCGGCCTTGACCGGAGCCATGTCGTCGACGGTCGATTGAATCATGATGTCGATCTGGTTCGAGATGAGCGCCTGGCGCCGGGCGACCGCCTCGGGCACCCGGGTAAACTCGAGTTTCGGCGTCTTGGCCACGCGCCAGGAGTTGCTGTTGGATTCGAGGCGAATGCGATCCCCCGTCCAGTCGAGCGGCTGGTAGGGCCCGGAGCCTACCGGTTTGGCACTGAACTGCTCGATCCCCATGTCGGCAAAGGCTTTGGGTGGCGTCACGTAGAGCGCGGCCACCTGGTTGGGGAAGATCGGGCGTGGCGCCGCGGTGACGAGTTCGACGGTTTTGGCGTCGACCGCGCGGGCCTGGGTCACGTAGTTGAACGTCTGGGCGCCGGTCAGCGTCTTGCCGCGCTCGGTCTTGTAGAAATCGAACACCGCAACGACCGCGTTCGCGTCGATGGGTTCATTGTTGGCGAACTTGGCGTCGGCCCGCATCGTGAAACGCCACGTTGTCGGGTTGACGTTCTGCCAAGCAGTCGCGAGCCCTGCGGTCGGACTGCCCTTCTCGTTCACGTAGGTGAGCGTGTCGAAGATCGTCGACCAAATGTAGATCTGCGGGACGCCGGGGACGCCCGAGTGCGGGTTTCCGCGACCAGCCGGAAAATCCCAGTGGCCGACACGGATGGTGTCGGCGGGCTGAGCCAGCGCGACGCCGGCGATGAAGCAACCGGCGGTCGCGGCGAGCAGTGCGCGCATCAACGGCGATACCATGGAAGTCCCCCCTCTGAGTATTCTTCGGTCCCGGATGATGGACCCTGGGTGGCGAGGCCGCCAGCGTCAACGAGACGCCCGTTCCGGTGGAAAAGGCCGTGTCCGCCCGTAAACTCGGCCTATGGACCTGATCCGCTGCCTGACCAACGACCACGTGCGCCTGGACGGCCTGTGGTATCCCGCCACGGGCCCGCGCCACCCGGCGCTCGATGCCGTGATCATGCACCATCACGTCGGCGGGAATTTCTACGCCCCCGATTTCTACGAGATGGCGGTGTCACGTCTGACAGCGCTCGGCATTGTGGTTGTTCGTGTCAACAACCGAGGCCACGACATGGTCAATCGCAAGACGCGGGCTGACGGTCGCTTCTACTATCTCGGAGCGGCCTTCGAACAGATCGATGATTGCCGGCGCGACTGGCGGGCGTGGAACGACGTGCTGGCCAGCCGCGGCGTGCAGCGCCTCGCAGTCTGGGGTCACAGTTTGGGCGCGATGAAGTCGCTCTACTACGCCAGCAAAGAGAAAGACCCGCGGGTGGCCGCGGTCGTCGCGACCTCGCCCCCGCGGTTTTCCCATGCCCAGTACCGCACCGACTCCGAGGAGTGGCCGATCTTCGAACAGCACCTGGCCGAGGCGCGCGCGTTGGTCGCGGCGGGCAAGGGCGACACGCTGCTACAGGTCTCGCGGCCCGCCTCGATCGTCATCACGGCGCGCAACTACGTCGAGAAGTACGGCCCGCCCGAAGGCCACGACTACGCGACGATGATTCCCGATATCGCGGTGCCCGTCCTGCTGACGTTGGGCGGGAAAGAAGGGTTGACGAACAAGCCGGGGTCCTCGCGCATGTCACTCTATGGCGCGCGCGACTATCTCCGGACCCTCGAACAACGTCATCCGCATTTCCGCCACGTCGTCGTCGAGGGCGGCGACCACTGGTATGTGGGCGTCGAAGGCGCGTTGGCCGACGCGGTCGTCGGCTTCTTCAACGGTCTGCCGCCGCGTTGATCAGCGCCGCGTCTTGGCTTTCTTGGCCCCACCCTTGCGTTCATACGCCTTGGCCGCATCCAGCATGGCATGCAGCATGCCGAGTTTGGGTGCTGTCGGCCGTGGGAACGCCTTGCGGCTGTGGGTGAGGTCGAGGGCGAGCGCCGTTTCGACCAGCTTGTAGGTGAGTGGCCCCGGGTTGACGACCGGGACCGACACGTTCTTGTTCAGCCAAGTACCGGCCTGATGCATGGTGGTCGAGCCCAGTACAATGACCTCGGCCCCCTTCTTGATCGCCCGTTCAGCCGCCGCCTTCATCAGCGGGAACACGCGGTCTTCCTTGCCGGTCATCAGCTTGGCGACATCGGTCTCGGCGCCGATCGGCTCAACCGCGGCGAGGAACGGGGTCAATTGGCGTTCGGCCACCCACTTGTGGTGCGAAAACGCGCCGACCTCGGTCATTGCCAGGATGCCGAATTTCGTGCCGAGCATCATCGCGAACAAGAGTGAGCTGCGCCCCGGCGCGATGACCGGGATGTCGAGCACCGAACGCAGCGCGGCCGCGCCCGAGTCGCTCATGCTGTCGATCACCACGGCGTCGTAACCTTCTTCCTGGGCGGTGACCCCGGCCTCGAAGCACCCGGCGTCCATGAAGATCCAGTCATGGTCGCTCATGAAGCTCGTGCAACTCGCCTTCACCGGCCGGAAGTCGAAGGCGATGTCGGGGCCGAGCTTGACGGACTTCAGCTGCAAGCGTCGGTTGGCGACGCCTTGGGCGTCGAGGGGGAACGGCACGATGACGAGGGCGCGGCGCATGGCGATCTCCGTGATAAGGGCGGCGGACCGCGGACGCGGCCCAGGCGGAGTCTACACGGCGCCGGCGCCGTGATCTAAGCCCGGCGCCAGACCCGGCCGGCGATCGCGACCCCGCCGAGGATGAGCGCCACCGCGGCCAGCATCGCGAGCGTGATCGCCTCGCTAAGGATCAGCGCGCCGAGCACGACGGCGACCAGCGGGTTCAGGTAAGTGCTGAAGGACGCGAAGGTCGCGCCCGCCATCTCGATGACGCGGTAATAGAGGATCGAGGCCACCACCGAGCCGATGATGATGAGGCCCGCCAGGGCGAGGATGCCGTCGAGTGCGGGCTCGATCTGGGAGGGCGAGTCGACGATCAGGGCAACCGGCCACAGCATGATCGTTGCCGAGGAGAGCGTGCACGACGCCATGACCGACGGCGGGTAGCGTGGCATGGCCGAGGCGATGACGATTCCGAGCGCGTAGGCTGCGGCAGTTGCGAGCGCGGCCGCCTGGGCGACGATGTCTTGGCCGAGACCGGCCAGGGCATCCGGGCCCATGAGCACCACGACGCCGATCAGGCCGATCAGGATGCCAGTGATTTCGCTCGCCGCCGGCCGGCGCCGCAGGCGGATGGCCCTGAAAATGGTCGTGAACAGCGGTGTCGTCGCTACCAGGATCGCCGCGAGGCCGCTATCGATGTGCTGTTGCGCGTAGCTCAAGAGGAAGAACGGGATCGAGCAAGAAAAAAACCCCAGCGCGAGGAACGGCCGCAGGCCGCGCCCGAAACGCGGGAACTTGAGTCCCATGGCGAGGGACAGCGCAATCAAGATGGCCGCGGCCAAGGTCGAGCGCACCGCCGAGCCGAACAGCGGCGGGATGGTTTCGACGCTGATCGAGATGAACGGAAACGAACATCCCCAGGTCAGGCTGAGGAGGCCGAGCGTGGTATAGGCCGCCACGCCCGGTCGACTCGGTTGGCTCGCCGTCGATGCCGTCACGAAAAGGTCCCCGCTGGCGCGCACCGTGCGAGAGCGCGCGTGTCGCGTCAAGCACACCTGTGACGCAGGCGAAGCATCTCTTGAAGCGTATCGGAGGCTGGCCCACAATCAGCGCCCTTTTGCCCAATCGATTCTGAGGCTCTGCGATGGCGCCACGCACGCTTTTCGAAAAAGTCTGGGACGACCACACCGTGCTCGTTCGCGACGATGGCCAGACCCTGCTCTACGTCGGTCGGCATCTCGCGCACGACGGCTCCTACCACGCCTTCGATTTCCTGAAGGCGCGCAAGATGAAGGTGCGCCGGCCCGACCTCACCTACGCGACCCCCGACCACGGCGTGTCGACCGCAACCCACGACCTTGCCAGCATCACCGATCCCGAGCAGCTCGAGGTGGTCCGGGCGCTCACGGCCAACTCGGCCGAGCACGGGGTCATGCTGTTCGATCTCGATGACGACCGACAGGGCATCGTGCATGTCGTGGGACCCGAGCAGGGCATTACGCTCCCCGGGCTCGTCATGACGTGCGGCGACTCGCACACCTCGACGCACGGCGCCTTGGGCGCGCTCGCGTTCGGGGTCGGGGCGTCGGACGTCTATCATGTGCTCGCGACGCAGACGACGTGGCAGAAGAAGCCCAAGGCCATGCGCATCACCGTCGAGGGCAAGCGTCCGGCTGGTGTCACCGCCAAGGACATCATCCTCGCGATCATCGGCAAGATCGGCACCAATGGCGGCAACGGCCACGTCATCGAATATGCAGGCTCGACTATCCGTAGCCTCTCGATCGAGGAGCGGCTCACGGTGTGCAACATGTCGATCGAAGCGGGCGCCCGCGCCGGAATGATCGCCCCCGACGACACGACGTTCGCCTACATCGAGGGCCGCCCGTTTGCACCGAAGGGGGCGGACTGGAAACGCTCGGTCGATTACTGGAAGACGCTACCGAGCGATTCGGGGGCGACGTTTGCCCGCGAGGTCGCGCTCGATGCCGCGGCGCTCGCCCCGATGGTGACGTGGGGCACGAGTCCGGAGGATGTGGCTGCGGTCACCGATGTCGTCCCCGACCCGGCTCGGGAGACGGACGCCGACCGTCGGGCGGCGATGCAGTCCAATCTCGAATACATGGGCCTGAAGCCCGGGACGCCGCTATCCCAGGTGCCGATCGATCGCGTGTTCATCGGGTCGTGCACCAACGCCCGCATCGAAGACCTGCGCGCTGCCGCGAAGATCGCCAAGTTGGGCAAGGTCAAGGTGCCGTCTTGGGTCGTGCCGGGGTCGAGCCTCGTCAAGAAGCAGGCGGAGCAGGAGGGCCTCGATCAGGTCTTCAGGAAGGCGGGGTTCGAGTGGCGCGAATCGGGTTGCTCGATGTGCGTCGGCATGAACGGCGATGTCGTCGCGCCGGGGCAACGTTGCGCCTCGACCTCGAACCGCAACTTCCGCGGTCGCCAGGGTCGGGGCAGTCGGACCCACCTGATGAGCCCCGAGATGGCCGCGGCCAGCGCACTCGCCGGCCGCATCGCCGATGTGCGCGACTACTTGAAGCGGGTGTAACCATGGAACCGTTCCGCCGTCACACCGCCATTGCGGTCCCTTACGATCAGCCGAACGTCGATACCGACCAGATCATCCCGGCGCGGTTCCTGCGCCGCAAACGATCCAGCGGTTTCGCCTCGTTCCTGTTCCACGATCTGCGACAGGACGAACAGGGGCGAGAAAACCCCGACTTCATTCTGAACAAGCCGGCCTATCGCAAGGCCGGCATCCTTGTGGCTGACAATACCTTCGGCTCGGGCTCCTCCCGTGAGCAGGCCGCCTGGTCGCTGGTCGACTATGGGATTCGTAGCGTCGTCGCGTCGAGCTTCGGCGACATCTTCTACAACAACTCGTTCAAGAACGGCCTGTTGCCGGTCAGGCTGGCCGACGACATCGTCCGCGGGTTGCGCGCCCAGTTGCACGCCACTCCGGGCAGCCAGATGACGATCGATCTGGAGGAGCAGGTGGTGATCGGCCCCAAGGGCGACCGATATCCCTTCGAGATCGAACCGTTCCGCAAACGCTGCCTGATGCTGGCGCTCGACGACATCGGCATCACGCTCGAATACGAAAAACAAATCGCCGCCTTCGAGCAAACCTACAAGGGCCGCCGTCCCTGGGTCGCACGTTAGTAGGAGGTCGGGCCGCCGCGGTCGAGCCCGACTAGGTACAGCAGGCCTTCGACCAGGTCCTCGATTTCGGGCAAGTAGAAGTAGTAGCCGACGAGTACCAGCACGACGACGCCGGCGAGCAGGCCCAAGCGAAATCCGCGTTTGCCCCAGCGATCGTCGATCATGCGGGTTCGAGACTAGCGCAAAATCGGCTGGGCGGCGCCGTGGTAGGCTTCGTTCGAGTTTGAGGTGAGGCGATGGAGCAGGAGTTCAAGGGCCAAGTCGTGGTGGTCACCGGATCGGCGGGCGCGCTGGGCCGCGCGGTGGCGGCGCGGTTTCGCGCCGCCGGCGCTTTGGTCGTGGGCTTCGACCGGGTCGCGGCCGATGGCGCCACGGTCGTCGATCTGCTCGATGCCGCGGCGACCAGACGTGCGGTGGACGCCGCAGCCGAGCAACACGGGGGCATTCACGTCGTTTGCAACATCGCAGGTGGCTTTACGATGGGGGAGACGGCCGAGTCGCTCTCCAGCGGACGGGAGTGGTCGGCGATGTTCGACATGAATGTCACGACACTCCTCCACATTGCGGCGGCCACGGTGCCGCACCTCAAGCGCACGCGCGGCGCCATGGTCAACATCGGCGCGGCCTCGGCCCTGTCGGGCAAGGCCCAAATGGGTGCTTACGTCGCCGCGAAAAGCGCCGTCATCCGCCTGACCGAAACCCTGTCGGCCGAGTTGCGCGAGCAGGGGGTCAACGTCAACTGCGTGTTGCCCTCGATCATCGACACGCCGGCCAATCGCAAGGATATGCCCAAGGCCGACCCGTCGCGGTGGGTGGCTCCAGGCGACCTGGCGGACGTGATTCTCTTCCTGGCCTCGGGTCGGGCGCGCGCCGTCCATGGCGCCGCCGTTCCGGTCACAGGACTTTCTTGAACACCTGAGAGGCATCCTCGACCGGCGGATCGATGCGCACGTGTGGCGCACCCCCGAAGAGGCTGGCGGCGTCGGCGGAAAGCTCGGCGAACAGGTCGCGCCGGATCGTGACGATGCGCGTCGGCCGCCGGAAACCGACGATGTTCGCCACGAGGTCGTAACCGAACAGCGCCTCACACGCCGCGGCATAACTCGCGGCATGTTTGAGGATCCCGACACTGCGCGCCTCCAGCGTCGCGACATCGAGGTCGGGTACGATACGTCGCGTCGCCTCTGGGCGTTGGTCGTACCAGGGCCAGAACAGGGCCTCGTTGCGAAGCGCCTGCCATAGGCGAACCAGATGCGTCCCGTCCCAGTGCGGCGCGATGTCGGCGGCGTAGCGGCGGCGCAGTTCCTCGCGCAACGCCGGAGCGGCAAGCGGCGGATTGACGAGCACGAGGTTGTCCACCAGTCCGCGACGCGCGAGCTCCGTAGCGACGATGGCGCCGGTGCCGATGCCGACCACCGAAGCATTCGCCATCGCTGTAGCCGCCATCACCGCCGCGGCATCGTCAGCCCAGCGGGAGACGCTGGGCTGTGACGGCGGTCCGAAGCTATCGCCGTTGCCCGACAACTCCGGCACGACGCTATCGCCGAGACCATCGAGGATGGGCTGGGCCGTCACCGCCGGGCCCGGGAGCTGCGGGATCACGAGGCTCGGCTCGCCACTCCCCTGACGGCGCACCATCAAGTGGTGGCCGTTGGCCACGACCAGGCGCTTGGTGGCGGTCGCCGATGCCGCCGGGCGGCCCACCATTGCCGGCAGTGCTGCGGCCGCGAACCAATCGCCATAGAGCGCCGGGCCTTCGTCGTTGGACACGTGTTCGGCGTTGAACCCCGCCGCCCGCGGCCCGGCCAGCCACGGCTCGTTGGTGGCGGTGATGCGGAAGGGAACGGAAAGCGCGCGCACGGTCGGACTCAGGTCGTGGCGGAACACCGCGACATAACAATCGCCGTACGTGGGACCGGCGGCCGCCTGGACGATGAACATTTCATCGATCTTGGTCGAGTCATCGCCGGCGCCGGCGATGCGGTTGCCCTTGTTGAGCCAGGGGCGGAACAGCTCCTGCTCGCGGAAGCGCTGCCACAGGCCGACCTGGTGCGCGCCGTGCCACACCGGTTCATAGGCGGGCATGTAGTTGGCGATCATGGCCGGCCGCGCCGCCTCCGGGAGGAACGTGCCTTCGTGCAGCACGACGCGGGCGCAGCGCGACGGGTGACGGAGCGCGAGTTCGCCCGCGATCGAGGCGCCGGTGTGTGAGCCGAATACGAGATAGCGTGGTTGCCCGAGCCGCTCCATCAGGCACGCCATCGCATCGGCATAGTCGGCGATCGAAGGCTCGGGCATCGGGAGCGGGTCGGACCGCAGGTAGCCCGGGATATCGACCAGCACCACCGTGAAGCGCTCGCTCAGGCGATTCAACAGGGGCAGGATCGGTTGCGGACCGTTGCCCGCGGGAATGGCCAGAGCCGGCGGTCCGTTCCCCGTGATGCGACAGCAGACGACACCGCCGCCGACGTCGACCAGAAAGGACTCCGGTCGCACGTCGTGGCCTAGCCGCGCATGGTGTCGGCCAGCGCATCGACGCACAGCAGGACGTGGCGCGCCGTGCAGCTCTGGCCCATCAGGCCGATGCGCCAGATCTTGCCGGCGAGCGCGCCGAGCCCGGCGCCGATCTCGATTCCGTAGCGTTCGAGCAGGCGGCGTCGCACCGCCGCCTCGTCGACGCCCTCGGGGACACGCACCGCGTTCAACTGCGGCAGGCGGTATGGGGCCGCAACCTGCATCGACAACCCGAGGCGGCCGAGACCCGCCACGAGCTTTTCGTGATGCAACCGGTGACGCGCCCAGGACGCTTCGAGCCCTTCTTCCATCAGCATCACGAGCGCTTCATGAAGGCCATAGAGGGCGTTGACCGGCGCCGTGTGATGATAGGTCCGCGCGCCGCCCGTGGGCGACCAGTAGGCGAGCACCAGGTTGAGGTCGAGCAACCAGCTCCGCACCGGCGTTTTGCGTTTCTTGACGGCCTCGACGGCGCGGGCGCTGAACGTGACGGGTGACAGGCCGGGCTGGCACGACAGGCACTTCTGCGAGCCCGAGTAGACGGCGTCGGCGCCCCAGGTGTCGACCTCGACCGGCACACCGCCAAGCGAGGTCACGGCATCGACGATCGACAGAGCGCCATGCTCGCGCGCCAGGCGGCACAACGTTGCGGCATCGGCCAGGGCCCCGGTCGAGGTTTCGGCGTGGACGAACGCGAGGACCTTGATCTTGGGGGCGGACTTCAACGCCTTCTCGACCTTGGCCGGATCGACCGGGTCGCCCCAGGCGTCGTCGACCAGGATCACCTTGGCACCGCAGCGCTCGGCATTTTCCTTCATGCGGCCGCCGAACGCGCCATTGCGGCAGACGACGACCGTATCGCCAGGCTCGACCAGATTGACGAAGCAGGCCTCCATGCCCAGCGAGCCAGGGCCCGAGACCGGGAACGTCACGTCGTTCTCGGTGCGGAAGGCGCGCCGCAGCAGCACCTTCAGGTCCTCCATCATGCCGACGAACGCCGGATCGAGATGCCCCACGGTCGGGCGCGCCGTCGCCGCCAAGACGCGAGCATGCACCTGCGAAGGCCCGGGCCCCATCAGGATGCGGTCCGGGGGTTGGAACGAAACGGCTGGGCCGGCGTTGCGACGTGGTTCGGACATGCGTGACCTCGGAAAAGAACTAGTCGCCGATCAGATACGCTTCACCGTCGGTGTGGGCGAGGCGCAGATCTTTGGCGGGCCGATAGGCGGGATCACTGTAGAAGCCGAGGGCATCGGCGCGCTGTGGGAATTCGATGACCGCGCCACGCTGCCAATCTGTGCCGCGCTCGAGATTGACGACCGATCCCGTGCGCACGATCGTGCCCCGATGTTTGGCGAGCAGCGGCGTCACGAGGCGGTAATACTCCTCGCGCCACGCCGTGCCCTTGGTCGGACTCGACAACGAAATGATGTAGACCGGCATAACCCTCCCCTGAACGGACGGCGCAGTCCTAGCATTGCGACCGGGGCCAAGGGAACGACCGGAATGGCCTTTTCACCCCTTCGGCGCGCCCATGATCTCGGCCATCGAGGCACCGGCCCGCAGGCGGGCGTTGCGGCTGTCCTCGTCGGCGCGGCGCCGGCGCGCCGCAACGATCACCTGATCGAGCGCGTTCTTGGGGATGACGATCACGCCGTCGCCATCGCCCACGACGACGTCGCCGGGATGCACCACGGCCTCCCCGATCGCGATCGGCACGTCGAGCCAGCCCGAACGGTGTTTGATCGAGCCACGCACGCTGACGCCGGTGGCGAAGATCGGGAAATTTTGCTCCCGGATGTAGTCGATGTCGCGAACTGCGCCGTTCGTGACGCAGCCGGCCACGCCTTTGAGCTGACAGAAATAGGTCGCGTTCTCGCCCCACACGGCGACCAACCCGGCGTTGTCGGCATCGATCACGATTACCTCGCCACGTTGTGCGCGATCGACCGCGCGCGTGACGGCGGTGTTGTCGCCCGGCAGGCATTTGGCGGTGAGTGCCGGACCGGCGAAGCTCGTGCCCGCGACCATCTGTTTGATCGCCGGCGCCATCACCGGAAGGCCAGGGTAAGCCTCGAAGATCGTCGCCGTCGAAATCCGCCTCAGTTCGTCGAATAGTTCGAGGTTCATAGGTTCCCCCAGGGTCGTCATGCTCTCGTGCCTGGGTCTGACGTGCAACAGGGGTGGTCAATCGCGAGGATTGCGTGTTTCCCCGTATAGCCATGGGACAGCCCCCTCCCCCAAAATGATGATATCAGCGGCTCACGGGAGGCCAGGGTGGCCAGGAAACAGACTTTTCTGAGCAGCATCGCCGCGAGAATTTGGCTGGCGATCATTTTTCCCATGGTCGCGTTCGTCGCCGCCGGGGCGTTTGTCGTCCATGAGCGGTTCCAAACGGCAGCCGAAATGGCGGTGCTCCAGGATTTGGCGGGTTTCGTCGCCGATTTGAGCGGCCTGGTCCACGAGATGCAAAAAGAGCGAGGGGCATCGGCGACGTTTGTCGGCAGCCGTGGTCAGCAACTGCGCCAGGAACTGATCGAACAGCGCGCCCTGACCGACGAAAGACGTGCCCGTGTGCTGCGGGCGGCCGCCGCGATCGACGGCATGAGCTTGCCGGTCAGCTTTTCGGGGCGCTTGGCGAATGCCCTGAAGGCGGTGGGGGAACTCGATGGCAAGCGGCGGCAGTTACAGCGCTCGAAATACCGGCCCCCGAATCGAACGCCTATTTCACGAGCACGATTGCTGCTCTTCTCGATGTGGCCGGCGAAACCGTGAAGGCGGCCCGCCACCCTGAGGTAGCGAATGCCGTCAACGGTTATCTCAATTTCATGCTCGGCAAAGAGCGCGCCGGACAGGAACGGGCGACCGGCGCCGCCAGCATCTCCGCCGGCCGATTCGACCCCGCCAATTACCAACGTTTCGTCGGTCTGTTCGCGCTCCAGGAGGCCTATTTTCGGGCCTTCGAGGCCTACGCTTCTCCGCCGATGATCGCAGCCTTCCGCGAGACCGTACGTGGACCCGCGGTCGAGGAAGTAACACGCCTTCGGGGTATCGCCTATGTCGGTGGGCTTCAGGGCGCGATGCCGGGCGTCTCGGGGCCACACTGGTTCGACCAAACGACCCGACGCATCAACCTGATGAAACAGGTCGAAGACCAGATTGCCCAAGACCTCGCGGCTCTCGCTGGCCGCATCCGCGTCCGAGCGAACACCACCCTTTGGCTGGTCGTGGCGCTAGGCGTGTTCGCTCTGATCGTCAGCGCCGTTGCCTCCTGGATGGCGTCGCGCAGCGTGACGAGACCTCTATTTGCGCTCCGTCGATCGATGGAGGCGCTCTCACGGGGCGAGGTCGCGGAAAGGGTCGCGGGTACCGATCGCCGTGATGAAATCGGCGCGAGGGCGGCGACCGTCGGCGTATTCCGAGACGCCGCAATCGGCAAAGAGAAGTTGCAGGCGGACCTCGAGGAGAATCGCCGCGCCGAAGAGCGTGAACGCGAGCGTCGCGCGAACGAACTGCGCGCCGTGGTCGAAGCCGTCGGATCAGGGCTGCGGGCGTTGGTGGACGGCAACCTAACCCACCGCGTCACCGCATCGTTTCCGGCGGAATTCGAGAAGCTCAAGCACGACTTCAACGTTGCCACCAAGACTTTGTCCGAAACGGTGGGCGAGATCGCGGTGGCCGCTGAAGCACTCGGAACGACTGCCGAACAATTGTCGGCCTCGGCCGAGGAGCTTTCGACGCGAACGGAGCACCAAGCTGCGAACGTCGATCAGACGGCGACGTCGATGCAGCAGATGACGGCCACCGTCAACGAGACCGCTGCAGGCGCGGCGGAGGCAGATAAGTCCGTGGATCAGGTCCGAGGGCACGCCGAGGCCAGTCGAACGGTTGTCGCCAACGCCGTCGCCGCCATGCAGCAGATCGATCGTTCGTCTCGGGGCATTACGGAGATCGTCTCGGTGATCGACGATTTGGCGTTTCAGACCAATTTGCTGGCCCTCAACGCCGCGGTCGAGGCGGCTCGAGCTGGGGACGCCGGCAAGGGCTTCGCGGTCGTCGCCACCGAGGTTCGCGCCCTGGCGCAGCGTTCGGCCGAAGCGGCCAAGCAGATCCGGGACTTGATCGCCAAGTCGAGCGCCCAAGTGAGCGACGGCGTGCGACTGGTCAACGAAACCGATACGACGCTAGCTGCCATTCTCGGTTCGATCGAGCGCATCTCGACGGTCATGAGCCGGGTCGCCAACGCGTCGAGTGAACAAGCGAACGAGATCCGCGACGTGGGTGGCGCGGTTCAGCAACTGGATGAAATGACTCGGCAGAACAAGTCGGTCGTCGAGGCAACCACCGCCGCAGCGAAGTCGCTATCGGACGGGGCGAGCAGCCTGATGTCGCGCGTCGGCTATTTCAAGACCGGCAGTTCTTCGGTGGCGGGCAACGGCGACCGACGAGTCCGCTCCTCCGCGCCTGATGCCTGATCGGCGTGATCTTCATTCTTTCGATGACTTGATTGCTGGCTCCCCTAAGCTGGGCCGTTCGTGGGTACGGAACGGAGGAGCCATGAAAATTCGACGACGCGAGGCGCTGGTCGCGCTACCCCTACTGGCGGGAGTCGCTGGGCCTGGCGCATCTCAGCCGACGCAGCCGCCGATCGTCCAGCCCGAACGCCCGGGTCGGGACGCGTTCATCGCGCGCGCCCACGCCATGCGCGATCGCGCCGTCCGCGAGGGCGACCAGGCGTTCGGCGCGATCGTGGTCCGCGCGGGTGTGATCGTGGGCGAAGCGCCGAGCCGCGTCGTGACCAATCGTGATCCGACGGCGCACGGCGAGATCGAGGCGATTCGCGACGCCGCCCGTCGCTTGGGCACCGGCGATCTCAGCGGTTGCGAACTTTATTCGAGTTTCCGACCCTGTGCGATGTGCGAAGCGGCCGCCTCGTGGGCCCGCATCGCCCGTCTGTATTCGGGGGCGGAGGGCACCGACCACGGCGCCCCGCGCCTGTCGCGATGTTGATCGCCGGCTCGACGATGCGAGGACGGCTGCGCACAATGGTCCTCACGAGGTGACGCGATGATCGAGGCTTCCCCCTACGCCGGATCCTGTCCGCTGTGCGGCGCGGCTCCAACC
The DNA here is from genome assembly GCA_016869765.1 of Alphaproteobacteria bacterium. GTDB lineage: Bacteria > Pseudomonadota > Alphaproteobacteria > SHVP01 > SHVP01 > SHVP01. Next base: position 13,442 of record VGES01000015.1, on the reverse strand, counting down.
GCCGTACGCTTGGCGGCGACGCGCGAGCATTGGACCGCCGCGCGGCGCGCCGCCCAGGCAGCGGCCCGGCCCTTAGGCGCGCGTTCCGTGCGGCAGGACAAGGTCTCGGTGCCGCGGGGCGCGGCGTTCGTGATCGAGGCGGGTTGGGTGCTGACCCGGCGCGACGACCGGCCGTTTCTTCTGCGCGACGGCAACGTGCTGGTTCGCGATTCCCGGATCGTCGAGGTGAGCGATCAACCGATTCGCGGAGATTTCCCGCGGGTGCGGGTTCCCAACGATCTGGTGATGCCGGGATTCATCTCGGGGCACACGCACGTGTGCTCGGGCTCGCCCACGCGCGGCCTGATCGAGAGCGGGCGGTTTTTCGGGCGTCCCCTCGAAGTCGTCGACGACATCCTGTCGGACGAGGAGATCGAGGACCTCACGGCATACAATCTGGCGGAGATCGTGCGGGGCGGCTGCACGACGCAGGTCGAGATGAGCCGATCGGTCCGCCAGGCCGAGGCCTACGTGCGCGTGGCCGAGCGTTGGGGCGTCCGCGGGTTTCCCGGGGCGATGGTGCCGGGCGCCCGTCGGCTCTACGGCATCTGGTTCCGGCGCAACGATCAGGTGCTGCGCGATTCGGTGCCGGGGACCCTTGAGGAACTCGCCGAAGCGCGCGCTTTCGCCAAGCGCCGGATGAATGCGGGCGACGGGCGCATCGTGCCGATGATCGCGCTCCATGCGACGGACACCCATACGCCCGAAACGATGCAGGCCGCACTTGCGGCCACCCGCGACCTCGGCACGGGGCTCCATATTCATCTGGCGCAGTCGATGCAGGAGACCGACACGGTGCGGCGCCTGTGGGGCGTGACCCCTGTGCAATGGCTGGAGCAGCTCGGGTTCTACCGCGGGATCGTCTTTGGCGCCCACATGTCAGGGACCGTCTGGCCAAGCGATCGCGAGCCGTTTCGCCGCGGCGGCGCCGTCTACAGTCACTGTCCTTCGGGCGGCGGCGCCGGCGGGGGCGGCCACACGCAGCCCTACCCCGAGGCGTTGGCCGCCGGATGGAACGTCAACATCGGCATCGACACGCACTCGAACGACTATCTCGAGAACCTGAAACTCGCCGTGCTCTACGGCCGTGTGCGGCACGACCTGATCGGTCACACGAGCCCGGTGCCGCTCGAATGGCCCGAGGTGCAGCATGCGGTCGAAGGGGCGACGATTTTGGCGGCCCGCGGTCTGCGGCGGGATGATCTCGGCAAGATCGTGCCGGGAGCCAAGGCGGATCTGATCGCGGTCGATGTCAGCGGGTTCCATGTCGGCGGCGGCACACGTCCTCCGGAGCCGCTGCACAATCTGCTGTATGCCAGCGGGCGTTCGGTGCGCCACGTCGTCATCGATGGGTCGTTCGTGGTGTTCGACGGCCATCTCACCGCCGAGGACGAAGCGGCGGTCATCGCGCGCGGTGGTGCGGCCGTCGAAAAGGTCTGGGCCAAGTTGGAAGCCGAGGGCTGGTTCGCCAAGTAGCTTCAGCGCGCGAGGCGCTTGGCGGCGACGCCAGGACATGGTCGATAGGCCGGCGGCGAGGTTGATCAGATTGAACCCAGACCCCGAGCCCGACCGCGAGCGGGATGCCGATCAGCACGACCGCCAGCATCCACCTCTTCGTAGTGCTTTGTATCCGTGGATGCGCGGTCGCCCAAATCTTGCGGCCGCTGCGTGGGCACCGACACGGAAAAACAGGGCTGTCAATCCGCGGTCAGACTAGGATAGGGACGACCACCACCAGGGAGGGGGCCATGGCCACAGCACGAAGGAGTATCGGGAGTGTCGTCGCCGCGTTGATCGCCACGACGACGATAACAGCGGTCGATAGCATCGTTCTGTCGTCGGAAGCGCGCGCGCAACAGACGCTACGGGTTGGAAACACCGCGTTCGGGCCACGTAAGGGGCAAGTCCACTGGGCGTTTGCCGCGGCCGACGTCATGCCGCTGATGGCGTTCTTCGACTCGCTCACCTACGTCGATGCCGAGGCCAAGCTGCAACCGGGGTTGGCAACGTCCTGGCAGGCACAGGGCAACGACACCTGGATCTTCAAGCTGCGCCCGGGCGTGAGGTTCCATAACGGCAAACCGATGGATGCCGCCGCGGTGGTGGCGAACGTCGAATACATCCTCACCGACGAGGGCAAGACGACCTCTGGCGGGCGCATGCTGAACGACTTCGTCATCACCGGCCGGGCGATCGATGCGACCACGGTCGAGATCAAGACCAAGGTGCCGCAACCGATCATGGATCGTTGGTTCGCGTTGTTCCGTCCGATGGAGGTGGGCGCCTACAGGGAAATGGGACCGGAGGGATTTGGCGTGAAGCCGATCGGCACCGGTTCGTTCCGCGTTGTGTCGTGGACTCCGGAAGGCATCCGTGCCGAAGCCTTCCCCGAGGCATGGCGCAAGCCCAAGGTCGAGCGTTTGGTGATCAACGAGCTGCCGGAGAACGCGGCACGATTGCAGGCGTTGACCTCGGGTCAGATCGACATCGCCTGGTCGCTGACGCCGGACGACGGGCCGCGCATCGCTGCGGCGGGCGGCTCGGTGTCGGTGACGCCGGTGGGCGACGTCGTTTCGATGGGCTTCAACCTGATCAAAGACAGTCCGTTCAAGGACGTTCGCGTGCGCCGGGCCTTGAGCCACGGCGTCGATCGCGAGAGCTTCGTCAAGAACGTGCTCGGCGGCTTGACCAAGTCCGCCGGCCAGCCGGCGGCCAGCAACATCGCCGGCCACGTACCGGCGATCCGGCCCTATGCGTACGATCCCGTTCGGTCCAAGGCGCTGCTGGCCGAGGCTGGGTTCCTGAACGGCCTCAAGGCCAAGATCGAGATCGTCACCTTCGGCGATTTCGGTGTGGCGATGCAGAATATGGCCTCCGACCTGGCGAGGGTGGGCGTCGAATTGGAACTCATCAACCTGACCATTCCTGATTTCATCCAGCGCTTTGTCGGTCAGAAAGCGTGGGATGGTATCGGCATCTCGACCATCTACGAGCCGTTCCCGACGGCCGATGTCATGCGCGCTCTGGTTACGCAGTCGTGCAGTGGCCGGGGCAACTTCATCTGCGATCGGACGATTCAGCCGACGATCGAGGCGGCGAACGTCGAGACCGATCCGGCCAAGCGCACGGCGCTTGTCACCCAGATCATGCAGTACTATCACGACAACGCGTTGTCCCTGTATCTCTACGAGGCGATCCAGGTCACCGGCTTGGCGCGCAACGTACGCAACTACAAGATGGCCAACCGCGCGCCCAACTATCACGAGATCGAGTTGGCGCGTTGAGGTTCAGGCGGGTCGCGCGCCGACCACGCACACCGCTGGCGGTTCCGGCGACAGGTCGAGAGTTTGGCGGCTGACGACCGAAAGCCCGGCCGCGATCAGCCAGGTGGCGATGCGCTCGGCCATCGCCGCCGCGTTCGCGTTCTTGCGCGGGATCAAAAACGTGGTGGCGATCTAGCCGCCGGCGCTGAGACGCCGGGCAAGCCTGGCCATGACGGGTGCGCTAATTGCCGCCGGCGAGATGGCCGCCATCGACGGCGAGGTCGATGCCGCTCACGTGCCGTGCGGCATCGGACGGGGCCCTAACGCCGAGACGGTTTCGGCCTTGGCTGCCGATGGTCGGCTCACGAGACAATCGCGCAGAGCGAGGCAATTGGTCGCGACCTGGAATAGGGTGCATCGTAGCGACCTGGTTTGGACTCGCTGCCGGATTTACCGCTCAGTTTCTTAGTCGTGGCCGCTACTAGGGGAGCGCGAATCATACCTTTTGACGTTGAGGTGCCGGGTCGATCTGATTAGCTGCTCAGGGCAGGCTCGCCGTTTCAGTCTGGTTGGCCAGTTGCATCCTCAATGGGCCGTTTCGCGCTTATGGCTAGCGAGCCCGAAAACTCTCGGACCCCGGGAATGACTTCGGCAAGTGACCCCAACGCCGATATCAGGGGGATGAGTGGCTTGGGTGTCGCCGGGTGCAGCCAATCGAAACATGCAATACGCACGTCTTCGAAACCCGCTCGAAGGAGCACGTTGCGAATTGACCACCTCAGAAAGGCGGTTTCATCCGGTGAAACCGAAGGAAAGAAACGACGGAAGCGTCGCTCTGCATATACTTGAGGATTCAAGAGGTTTGGTTCGGCGAAGCTGAGGTATCCCCCAGGGCGCAAAAGTAGGAACATCTTCTCGATCGCCCGCGGCAGTTCAAGATGTTGCAAAATCGAAGAACCGACCACTGCATCAAAACCGCCGCTGACTGCCGCGCTCTCGAAGTCCGTCACCAAAAACTGGACGTTCGACAGGCCGGCGCATCGCTCGCGAGCTCTTTCGACCAGAACTGGTGACAGGTCGACGGCGATGATTTCGGCGTTTGACTTGGCGAGGGCCTCTGTGAAAAGGCCTGTTCCGCAACCAACTTCGAGCACCTTCTTTCCTTGGGCGAGGGCGGCGCCCTCGCGGATCATCGCGGCCCGACGCAATGCTCGCACTTGGCCGGCTGGAGTTCCCCATCCCCAAATGCCCTCAGGATCATGGGTCGCAATCCACTCCCCATGACGAATCTCGTTTTCGGTTCGATGAATAGTGCCGCTCCTTCTTCTGAAAATCTGATGCTGAGGAAAAACTCTACTTCAAACAGTGAGAAAACACCCGGACGTGATCGACGAAGCACGATCCCACCGCTCGCACAGTCGATCGCTAATTGCCACCGACAAGGCGGCCGCCGTCGACAACGAGGTCGATGCCGCTCACGTGCCGTGCGGCATCGGAGCATAGGTAGACGGCGGCCTGCGCGGCGTCTTCGGGTTCGCCCAGCCGGCGCAGCGGAGTCTTGGCGATGATGCGCTCCTTGAAGCGCTGGGCACCTTCGGGGCCGCCGTGGACGCGGATCGCCCCTGCAGACAGTTCGCCGCCGGCGAACAGGACTCCCGGCACGATGTTGTTGACGCGGATGCCGCGCGCGCGTCCCGCCAGAGCGGCCGCCTTGGTGAGTTGGGCGAGCGCCCCCTTGGCCGCGCCGTACGCGGTGGAACCCGCATTGCCGCCGTAGGCCGTGAGGACCGTTACGTTGACGACGGCTCCGCCCTCAGGACCGAAGTGGCGAAACGCGTGCTGGAGGCCGAGGAACGAGCCCTCGAGGTTGAGGCGCAGGACGTACTCGAGATCGGCGAGCGCCAGTTCTTCGATTGGTGCGAGGCGAGCATCACCCGCATTGTTGACGACGGCATCGAGACAACCGTATCGGCTCATGACCTCTTGCATGACGCGCGACCAATCACCGTCTTCGGTCACGTCGTGGGCGAGAAAGACCGCCTTGCCGCCGTGACGGGTCGCAAGGGCGACGGTCTCTTCGCCCAGCTTGAGGTTTCGACCGGTGCCGATCACGGTGGCGCCGGCTTCGACGAGGGCCACAGTCATCGCACGACCGAGCGAGCCGCTCGCTCCGGTCACGACGATGACTTTTTCGTCCAACACGCCCATCAGTTGCCGCCGGCCTGCCGGCCGCCGTCGATGAAGACATCGATGCCGGAGATGTGGCGGCCGGCCCGCGAGCATAGGAACACCGCGGCCCGGGCCGCGTCGTCGGGCTCGCCGAGCTTCTTGAGGGGGCTTTGCGCGATGGCGCGGGCTTTGAACAGCTCGGCGGCGGCGGGATCACCCTGAACCCGCACGGCGCCGGGGGAAACCTCGCCGCCGGCGAACAACACGGCCGGAACGATATTGTTCACACGAATGCCGCGCGCGCGGCCGGCAATCGCCGCGGCCTTGGTCAAATGGGCGAGCGCCCCCTTGGCTGCAGAATAGGCCGTTTGGCGCACCGCGCCGCCATAGGCGGGCAACGCGGTCAGGTTGATGACGGCGCCGCCGTCGGTGCCCATGTGGGCGAACGCATGCTTGAGGCCGAGGAATGAACCGTGGAGATTGAGATCGAGCAGATACTCGAGGTCCTGGAGCGTGAGTTCCTCGATTGGGGCGAGGCGCGCATCGCCCGCGTTGTTGATCACGGCATCGAGGCGCCCAAAGGCGGCGATCGTTTGCGCGATCACCGTTTGCCAGTCCTCGTCGCGAGTCACGTCCTGGGCAAGGAACGTGGCTTCGCCCCCCGAAACGGTGATGGCCGCAACGGTTGCCTCGCCTCGCTCGACATTGCGCCCGGTCGCGACGACCTTGGCCCCGGCCGCCGCCAAGGCAACCGCGATCGGTCGACCGAGGCCGCCGGTGGCGCCGGTGACGATCGCGACTTGGCCGGCGAGCGCCGTCATCCTGGGAAGCCGATGCTGCGGCCGCCGTCCAACGTGATCTCCATCCCGGTGATGTATTTGGCCGCCGGCGAACACAGGTAGAGCACGGCCTCGGCGACCTCGGAGGGTGCGATTGCGGGGCCGAGGTCGAGATCGTCCTGCGTGGTTTCCGCGTGCGGCCGCCAGGGCACGCTGCCGACGTTCACCGTGTTGACGGTGACGCCGTAACCCTGCGGGCCCCATTCGAGGGCGGCCGACTTCGTCATCATGCGCACGCCGGCGGCGGTGGCCGAGAGTGCTGCGGCCCCGCCATGGGCGGTCCGTCCGACGGTCGACGTCAGGTTGACGACGCAGGCGTTCCCCGCTTCGCGCAGCAGGGGCGCGCAGTGTCGCAAGCCCAGCCACGGCGCCACGATGTTGTCGCGGGCGAGCGAGCGGAGGTCCGCGAGCGTGGTCTCCGTGAAGGGTTTGACCAGCAGGGTCATTGCCGCTTGCACCAGGACGTCGAGGCGCTTGTATTTGGTGCGGATGTGCCCGGCCATGGCGCGCCAGTTGCGCTCATCACTCGCATCGAGCGGTGCGAACTCGGCCGAACCGTTGTGTTGGCGAATGAGTGCGACCACGGCCGCGGCCGCGGTTCCGTCCGTGTCGGCCGCGATAACGTGATGACCGGCATCGGCCAACCGGGCGGCACAGGCGGCTCCGATCGGCGAACCCGCGGCGGTCACAAGCGCGAGTTTTCCCTTGAGATCGGTCATTCGCCCCACACTTCGGTCAAGTAACGAAGCCAGTTTTCGCCCATGACCGCGCGAACGCGAGTCTCGGACCAGCCGCGGGCGAGCATGGCCGCGGTCACGTTCGGCATCTCGTGGTGGCGCTCCAGTCCCTTGAGTTCTTTCACCGTACCGAAGTCGGTGAGCTGACGGGCGTATCCTTTGTCGCGGATGCAGTACTCGGTGAGCGCGTCGGGTTGGTCCTGCACCATGTCGGTGCCGATTCCCACGTTCTGTTCTCCCGCCACGTCGATCGTGTGTTCGATGGCATCGAGATAGTCCTCGAGGTCGGAGTTCTGACCGCGGCGTAGCAGCACGGTGAAGCGGGTGACGCCGATGAAGCCGCCATGATCAGCGATCAGCCGGAGTTCTTCGTCGCTCTTGTTCCGCGGGTGATCACGCAGCGCGCGAGGGCAGGTGTGCGTGTAGCACACCGGCTTCTTCGAGTGCCGGATCGTCTCTGCGCACGTCCTGGAGCCGACGTGGGAGAGATCGACGGCGATACCGACGCGGTTCATCTCGTGGACGGCCTCGCGGCCGAAATCCGAAAGGCCCGAGTCGCGGCTCTCGTAGCAACCCGTCCCGATCAGGTTCTGGGTGTTGTACGTGAGTTGGATGAAGCCGACGCCCAACGCCTTGTAGATCTGGAGGAAGCCGAGTTGATCGTCGATGCCGGTACAGTTCTGCCAGCCGAGCGATACCCCGACCTTGTTCTCGGCCTTGGCGCGGCGGATGTCGGCCACCGAGTGCACCGGCCGCAGGATGTCATGGTGTTCGGTGATCCAGTTCTTCCACTTGGCAACGTTCTGCATGGTGCCGCGGAAGTCTTCCCAGATCGAGCAGGTGAAATTGGCGGCGGTAATACCACCGCGGTGAATGTCCTCGAACACGGCGCGCGTCGGCGCCGACAGGATGAGCCCATCGAACACGGTCAAGTCGCGATGAAGTTGTGCGGCGGTCATACGCCATCTTCGTTCATTCGCGCCCACGCCGTAAACTGAGGAGATGACGAAGAACGAACCGGCCGTCTTGGGCGGCATGTACGAGGTGGGCGTCGGTGTTGCCGATCTGGCAGCGGCGATCGGCCATTGGCAGGCCTTCGGGTACCGCGTCGGTACGACGGGTCGTCTTGGAGCGGCGGCGGCCGAACGCCTCTATGGCGTCGCCTCGGCGGTGCGATCGGTGAGGCTCCTGCACCAGGACGCCGATCACGGTCTCGTCCGCCTGATGACGTGGGACAAGCCCACGGGCGAAGGGCTTGGACAGATACCGTTGCGCACGCCCGGCAACCGCTGGACCGTCGCGAAGACGCGAGACGTCCAGTTGTTTGCCGATCACGCACGCGCTTGGAAAGCGCAGGGCATGGACCTCTGGTACCTGGAACCCGTGTTTCACCCCGTCGGCGTGACCCTCGACCAGACGCAACCGTTCCGAGACGATTTCCCGCACAAACGTGAGCTGCCGATGTTCTGGCGCGAAGGGCGGCAGGTGCTGGTGCAACGCTACGCCCACGAGCTGCCCAACTTCGGGCGTTACAACGAGCACTGCCTGCTGCGCGCCAGCCAGTTCACGCAGGCCGGTATATGCATCGGTCCCGACGATCAGGGGTTGCTCGGCTTCTACGATCAGGTTCTCGGCCTCAAGCGCATCTCGGAGCGGCGGATCGTAGTAGAGGGAGGCACATTGCCAGCTCTCATGATGCCGATGCGAGATGGCGAGTTGCTGTTCGAAACCGATTTCGACGACGTGCGTTCGGGTCCGGAACCCGACCGGCAATTGTCGGGCAAGCTGCGGGTGTTTCGCCTCCCAGAGTCGGCCAAGGACGATCGCTGGTATCGTGCGTCGGCGCCCGGGAATTTCGGGTATTCGCTCTATACCTATCGCTCGATGGACCTTGCCCGCCTTCGTTCGAAGGTGGCCGGCGCCGGCGTGCCTTGGACGGGGCAGGTGCTCGAAGACGAGTTCGGCGCACCTGCCTTCGGCTGCACGTCGCCGGACGGCTACGCTTGGGCCTTCGTCCAGGCCTGACCCGAGAAAATCGTCCTGAACCATGCATAGGCCCCGTGAGGCTTCTCGCGGAGGCGGCCCATGCGGCGGAACGGGCGTCGATTGGCGATAGGGATGATGGTGACGCTCCTCTTAGCGGCCGGGCTGTCCCTGACGGGCGTCCAGGCGTATGCGCTCGACATCGATACGCCACGGAATGCCGGTGAACGGGTTCTGGCGCTTTCCGGGCGATTTCTCCAAAACGAAGCGGAGCGCGTCGCCGCCGTGCTACGCGCCGTCGGGCCGTTCGACGTGGTGACGTTCGACTCGACCGGGGGCAGCGTTCTGGGCGCGATCGAGGTTGGCGAACTCCTGCGGCGCGAGGGCTTGGCGACCAGGATCGAGTCCGGACGGACGTGTTCCAGTGCCTGCCTGTTTGCGTTTGCCGGCGGCCGGCATCGTCAGGTCGAGCGTGGCGGGCGGGTCGGCGTCCATCGCGCCACGCTTACAGGGAACGAGGAGCGGATTGCGGCTGTCGTCGCCGCAGCGCGAAGTGGCGATCATGGCGCGGTCGTCCGAGCCATCGGCCGATTCGAGCAGGCGAGTACGGCCGCTGCGACGGCACAGATGCAGCACTTGAACGACATGGGGATCTCAGTCCGCTTGATGGCGCTCCACGTGGAGGTCGATCACGACGCCATGCACTGGTTGACACCCGAAGAACTTCGCTCGTTCGCCGTGGTTAACGCCCTGGAGGACTGATCGACGGGGCGCGTCAGTTGGCGGGAACGTGCCGGGCGAAGAACTCGAGTACGTGCCGGCTGTAGGCCTCGGGTGCCTCCCACGGTGGTGAATGGCCGACGCCGGGCATGACCTTGAACTCCGCGCCCGGGATCATGGCGGTTGCTTCCTGAAGGGCGGCCGGCGGAATGATCTGAGACTCTTGTCCGGCGAGTACGAGCGTCGGCGTTCGATACCCCTTGAGGCGCTCGGTTTTGACGATCACGTCCGGGTGCAACAGGAGCTGCATCGGCTTGAACAGGTCCTGATTGAGGCGTGCCAGCTGATCGAACAGCACCATGCGCTCCGGATGGTGCTTGCCGAACGCCGGTGCCACGCTCGATGGACGAATGGCCGGCGTCCCAACGGTCTTGCCGGGGCCACGGGCGAAGGCGTTCATGATGCCCGTGGGCACGACGCCGCCGGCGCTCGCCGACATCGCGATGGCGTGGACCCGATCGGGCGCCTGCATGGCGGTCGCCAGCGCGGTCCAGCCGCCGACCTGATGACCGCAGATCGCCACCTTGGGGATCTTCTCCCGATCGAGCACGGCCAGGAGGTCGTCGGCGAAGTACTTCGGATGGACGTCGTCGGGCGCGCAGGGCGAGCGATGCCAGCCGCGTTGATCGAAAAGGAGGACGCGGTAGCGCTTGGTGAACGCCGGGAGCTGCTGGAACCACGCGAGCGTGTTGCCGCTGCCGCCGTGGGCCATCGCCACCGTCGGGCCCTCGCCGTGCATCTCGTAATAGATCTCGGCCTTGTCGACCTTCACGCGGGGCATGACGCTTCTCCTCGGATCAGGGGTGAATGGTGGTGCCGGTCTTGTCGACGGTGAAACGCATCGCCGGACGTTGCTTGATCGCGTCGTACCAGCGCGCGAGGGTGGGTCGGCCGCGACGCCACTCGTAGGTGGGGTCGATCGGACTCAGGAGTTCGCCGATCGGCTTGACGCGATAGTCGAGACGCGAGAGTGCCCCGGCGACGCAAATCTGTCCGATATCGAGCGCCGCCGCGAAGCCCGGGGCATCGCGCTCGAGACGATCGAGCCCGCGCACGACCTTGTCCCACTGACGCTGGGCGTAGTCCACGCGATGCTCGGCCTTCGGCCGCCAACTTTCGAGGTCGAGCAGCACCATCGTGTCGAACAGGCCGTCCCCCAACACCATGCGGGTCATGACGGTGAACCGGACCGGGCTCGGCGGTGGAAACAGGCGACTCCCGCCAAGCCAGTCCAGATATTCACAAATCACCAGGCCGCCATAAATCGCCTCGCCGTCGTCGAGCACCAGGGTCGGAACCTTTGACAGCGGATTGTCGCGTCCAAGGTCGACGGCGTCGTCGAAGGGGCTTGTCCGGACATACGTCAATCGGTCCGCCACGCCCGCCTCGTAGGCGACAACCAAAACCTTATGGATGTAGTTGGGATTCGGTGTGAAGCGGAGCTTCATAGGCTTAAAGAATCGCTAGGGCGAAGTCGTGACGATGATAGCAGGCATCGCGACGGGTCAGCCCTATAATCCGGCAACGTTCCATTACGGAGTTCGCGATGCCCGATCGTCAGACACGTCATGCCGTCCTGCCCACGCCGTTGCACGACGAAGCTGCCCGCCAGCATTTCGTGTTCAGCTTGGCGCACTACGTGCGGAGCGACGTATCTCCGGGCAATCGCGACATCTATGAACACGAGGTACGGCCCGCGTTCGAGCGGGCCAATGGACGTGCGCCGACCTCGTTGCACGAGGTGCGTCGCGCGATGGACGACCGCCCGTTTTTTCAGATGTCGAGCGAGTTGCAGCGTGCGAGCCAGGAGATGCTTTGGGACTCCGTGCTCGACTCGATCGAGCGCCAGTTGCCAACGATGATTTCGACCGCGAAGAACGTTCGCCGCGGCAAGACGCGCGGTTCGCTGACTCTCGACTCGGCGCTGCCGATTCCGGCCTACGTCGGCGATAACCACCACCACGCCATGCCCGGCGGTTATGCCGAAGAGCGCGCGCCGGACGACGTCTCGGCGGGTGCGCTCTACGACCGCGGTGCCTATATCTACGTCGACGGCAACTTCGGGCCCCTGATGGACGGCATCGGTCGGGGCGTCGTGCTCTACATCAAGCACAAGTTCCCCGACTTCCAGCCCAAACGCATCCTCGACATGGGCTGCACCGCGGGCAACGGTACCCTGCCGCTGGCCGACATCTATCCCGATGCCGAAATTCATGCAATCGACGTTTCGGCGGCCTGCTTGCGTTATGGCCACGCGCGCGCCGAGAGCCTGGGCAAGGCCATCCATTTCTCGCAACAAAACGCCGAACACACGAAATTTCCCGATGGGCACTTCGACCTCATCGTGTCGGGGGCACTTCTGCACGAGATGGCGCACAGTGCTGTGCTGAACCTGATCGGCGAGTGCCGACGTTTGCTGCGGCCGGGTGGACTGATGGTCCACTCCGAGCAGCCGCCCTATCGCGGGGTCGAGGTCTATCAGCAGTGGGTGCGGGACTGGGATTGCCGCAACAACAACGAACCCTTTTGGACGCGAATCCACTCGATGAATCTGCCGGAGGAAGCGGTCAAAGCCGGTTTCTCCGCTGACAAGGTGTTCGAAGACCGCGGCTATGCGCCGTCGGTCGCCGCGCAGGTCACGGCGGCGGTCGCCGCCGACAAGGTGATGGGCTCGCCCCGCGGTGCGCGGCGCCACTACCTGTTCTGCGCCTTCAAGTAGTCGGGCGGCGAGGGCCGGCGCCGAGGCGCCGGCCCTCCACGCGACCCGCTTACAACATGTAATCGCCGCCGTTGGGGCTGATCGTCTGGCCAACGAAGAACTTCGAGTCTTCGCTTGCCAGGAAGACGAACGCCGGCACCATGTCATCGATCCGGCCAAGGCGACCCTTGGGGATCGTCTTCTTGATGTGGTCGATATGGTCCTGCGGCACCTTGTCGAGGATGCGCGTCACGGTCGCGCCAGGTGCCACACAGTTGGCCGAGACGTTGCGCGGCCCGATCTCGCGCGCGAGCGAGCGGGTGAACGAGATGACGCCGGCCTTGGCGGCGCAGTAGTGCGACAGGTTGTTGTTGCCGAGATAGGCGAGCTGCGAGGCGTTGTTGATGATCTTGCCGTAGTTGCGCTTGTACATGTGTGGCAACACGTAATGGGTGCAGAGGAACACCCCGGTCAGGTTGATGTCGATCATCTTCTGCCACGTGGCCGGCGACATCGCTTCGACGGGCGCCGTTGAAACGATCCCGGCGTTGTTGACGAGGATATCGATGCGGCCGAATTGCTTGATGACCTTGGCCACCATGCGCTTGACCTGGGCGTCGGCCGAGACGTCGGCCATGACCGGAAACGCCTTGCCGCCGGCTTTGCGGATTTCGGCGGCGACCGCCTTGATGTTTTTTTCTTCGCTCTTGTCCGGATAGTTGATCGCGACATCCGCCCCCTCGTGGGCGAACGCGATGGCGACGCCGCGGCCGATGCCGGCCGAGGCGCCGGTCACCAATGCGACTTTTCCTCTGAGACGTTTCATGGGTCCCTCCCGTTGCTGGCCGCGGCGAGAAACGCCCGGCTTGATGAACGCGACAGCCGCAACCACCGAGCAGCCCGGGAGTCCCGTGACCGATCTGCTGAGCGTCGT
>VGES01000014.1 GCA_016869765.1 Alphaproteobacteria bacterium | reverse complement strand
ACCGCCGCTTGCTGCACCAGCAAGCCACCGCCTAGACTGACAAACCAGATGGGCCGAAGCCTCCATTAATAAAGCCTTCGATCAGTCTCAAATGATCTGACGACGGACATGCCCGTCTCGGCTATCGCGAGACCCTTGTCGAGCAGATGGGTCCGTTCGAGCGTGTCTGGATGGAGAAGTCGGTTGCCTGACCCCCGTGCCGGCCCACGATCTGAAGATGGACTAGGGTCTAGAATGCCGCTGTGATCGGCCTTGTTCGCGGTCGATCTGTCTTGATGATCGCTCACAAACTGGCGATCGCCGGGGATGCAGACAAGGTTCTCGTGATGGAGAATGGGGCGATCGTCGAAGAGGGCATTCCCTCACAACTCGCGAATGCTGGTGGAAGGTACGCTCAACTTCGTCGTATCGCTGGGCTAGACCCTTGACGGCTACTTCGCGGGCAGTCGTTCGAGCAGAAACCTCGGCACCCGCGTGATCGCGTCCGCGCGTGCGGCGGGATTGGTGCCGACGGTCGCCGTACCGGACCTGGTCGTCGCGACATCGCGGCGCACGCGCACGGGCGTGTTGGGAGCATCGAAGTCGTGGTGGGCGTCCGGATAGACTACTGTTTCGATCGCTGGTCCTGATCCCCGGGCGCGTTCGGCGAGCTGCTGACAATTGGTGGCCGGCGTCCAGTCGTCCTTCTCGGCCAATAGCATCAGGAGCGGCACATCCGTCGACCATGGGCGCTTGGCCCGAAGGGCGGTGGAGCACCCGGGGTAGAACGCCACTGCTGCGGCGAAATCGTGCTCCAGCGTTTTGGGTCGCGCCGTGCTGGTGCCGGCGATCGTCCAGAGCAGCGCAATGCCGCCGTTCGACCAGCCCAGGAGGGCGACGCGATCCGGGCGCACGAAGGACTGCGACTGGAGATAGCGGAGCGCGCCGTAGGCGTCACGCGGGCGATCCCGTTCGGCCGTGAGTGGGCGGTCCTTCATCGTACAGACCTCGCGGACGCCGCGCGCCGTGAACGAATCGACTTGCAGCACGACGTAGCCCAGCGCGCGCAGCCGTTCGCTCCAGTCATCGTCCCGCGCGATCAGTTTGCCGTTGCGCTGGTAAATTCCGCCACACCCGTGGAGCACGACGACCGCCGGGAATGGTCCGTCGCCTTCGGGGCGGCGCAACAGCCCTTGCAGGACCGTCGGTGCGGCCTTGGTGACGTCGGCATCGTTCGAGGGAAACGCGACGTTCTCGATCGCCATGGCCGGAGCCAGCGTGGCCACGAGCCACAGGGCCGCGATCACGATGGTCTTCATCGCTCTTTGCGAAACAACGCGATCTTGGACAGGAAGGCGCGGCGTGTCTCCACGAGACGAAGCCCGTGTGGAGCGGCGAGCGTGCCCAAGTCCTGGCTCACGTAGTCGGTGTAGTAGGGCTCATGGAACGCCACGGGAAAGAACTCGAGCAGCCCGTCGTAGGGCGGGTGATCGCCGCGCTGCAGCGAGTCGAGCAATAGAAAACTCCCGCCTGGTTTCAAGACGCGCGCGATTTCGCCCAACACCCGCGTTCGCACTTGGGCGGGAAGCTCGTGAAACAGGAACACGGCCGAAACGAGATCGATGCTGGCGTCGGGCTCGGGAATTTTCTCGGCCTTGGCCTCGATGAACTTCGTACCGGGCCAACGCTTGAGTTGTCGCGCGGCCTCCCTGAGGTAGGCCGGGCTCAGGTCGAGCGCCAGGCGTTCGATCCCGGGGAAGCTGTCGGCGACAAATCCCAGGAAGCGACCGGTGCCGCAACCGACATCGAGCAACCGCGCCGGCTGGAGTTGCGCGATCCACGGCAGCGCGCGCCGGCGCATCAAATCGCCGCCACCGAGGAACAGTGTTTCAACCTGTCCGTCGTAGAGACGCGCCGATCGCTCGCTCAAGTAGCCGTCGGTCTGGAAATGGAAATTCTGCGTGTAGTAGCGCGGCCAGGAGCCCGCGCCCGCCAACGCGGCCGCTTCCTGGGTCGCGCCCTGGCGCCGTCGGCGGTCGACCGCGAAGAAATCGGCGAAATAGGCGAGCGACTGACCCAACACCTCGTGCGGCGGACGGAGCGCATCATGGGGTGCGCGATAGAGGCCCGCGGCGATGTCCCGCCATTCTTCCTCGAAGGTGGCGCGCAGGTCGGCGAGCAGGACCTTGAGCGTCGGTAGCGGTACGCTGTAGTGGCGCGGCGCGCCCCGCCATGGGCTCGACAGGCGCGCGGTCAGAGCGTAGTGGGCCAGATACCACGCGACGCGCCCACCTTGGGTCGCCGTGTAGTAGAGACGGTGCAGCGGAGGGCAGGCGGGTTCGCTCATTGGTCTCGGCGCATAACGGTGGTCTGGGCGCACGACGGTGCGGGTTGTGGTGCTTTACGGCGCGGGCGCCGCTCTGCTAGCGTGGCGCCGTTGGCAGCTTAGGGCAATCCTCGTGGGCGGACATCCTCCCAAGTTCGTGTCGTTCCTCTGGTGACGCTCCGTCACCGCGCAGCCCGTCTGCGCCGCCGACCCCTGTTGCCCCATCCCTAAGTGAGACCCCGCGTCGCGGGCCGCCTTTGGCGGAAGAGAGAGGAACCATGAGCGAGTTCGCTACCGTGAGCGGCCTTCGCGTTCGCCGCACCCAGACCCCACTCGACTACGCGACCGGCATCGGCTTCGTCATCGATCGCCTCGATAGCGAACGCGGCGCGTACTTTTCATCGGGTATCGAGTTCCCCGACCGGTACTCGCGCTGGGACATCGCGGTGATCGAACCACCCCTGGAGTTCATCGGGCGTGGGCGGAGCCTGACCGTCCGGGCCATCAGCCCGCGCGGCGAGGTCTTGCTCAAGCTGTTGCGGCCGCTCCTCGTAGGCCCGGACACAACCGTCACCCAGGACGATGCCCGCACTCTCGCGCTGACGATCGCCGAGCCGCGGGGGTTCTTTGCCGAAGAAGAGCGCAGCCTTCAGCCGTCGGTCTTCAGCCCGCTACGGCGAATCATCGCCGATTTCGCCGGCCGCGGCGAAGGCAACCTCGGGCTCTACGGCGCCTTCGGCTACGATCTCCTGTTCCAGTTCGAGCGCGTCACGCTCAAGCAGGATCGGCACAACGTCGCCAAGGACCTGCACGCCTACTTCGCGGACCGCATCCTCCTGGTCGATCGGCGCAAGGAGGTGGCGTTCCGCCTCGACTATGAACTGGCCGGCCCATCGGGCAGCACCGAGGGGCTCGGGCGCGGGGCCTTCGTGCCGATCCCGATGGCCGCCCAGCCCAGGAGCGGCGCGATCACGACGGACCAGAACGACTCCGATTATGCGGCGATGGTCGATCGGGCGCGCGAGCGCATGCGGGTGGGCGACATCTTCGAGGTCGTGCTGTCGCGGAGTTTCTTGGCGCCCTACGGCGGCAAACCCTCGCTGCTGTTTCGCACCATGCAGCGGGTCAACCCGAGTCCTTACGAGTTCCTCATTCAGTTGGGGGACGAGCAACTGATCGGTGCCTCGCCCGAGATGTTCGTCCGTGTCGAGGGCCGTCGCGTCGAATCGTGCCCGATTTCCGGGACGGTGCGGCGCGGGCAGAACCCGATGGAGGACGCCGACAACATTCGCAAGCTCTACAACTCGGACAAGGACGAGGTCGAGCTCACGATGTGCACCGACGTCGACCGCAACGACAAGTCGCGCATCTGCGAGCCGGGCTCGATCCGGCTGCTCGGGCGCCGGTTGATCGAGCGCTATGCCGGGCTGTTTCATACCGTCGACCACGTCGAAGGCATGCTGCGGCCGGGGTTCACCGGCATCGATGCGTTCTTGAGCCATATGTGGGCGGTGACGCTCACCGGCGCCCCCAAGAAGGCTGCGGTCGAGATCGTCGAATCGGAGGAATCGACACCGCGGCGTTGGTACGGTGGCGCCATCGGCGCGTTGCTCGTCAACGGCGACATCAACACCGGCATCACGATCCGCACGGTGCATCTCGAGAACGGCCTCGCCCGCTATCGCGCCGGCGCAACGCTCGTGTGGGACTCCCAAGGGCTCGAAGAGGCGGAAGAGACGCGCACCAAGGCGACGGCGTTTTTCAACATTTTGGAACCCAAGGCGCCGCCCAAGAAGGCCGAGGAGCTGCGCTCGTTCAAGGGCGTCAAGGTCGTGATGATCGACAACGAGGACTCGTTCGTTCACACGCTGGCCGACTATTTCCGGCAAACCGGCGCCGAGGTGCGGACCTACCGGGCCGGCGTGCCAGTTGCGAAGTTGGTGGCCGAAAAGCCAGACCTCGTCGTGCACTCACCGGGGCCCGGCCGACCCGAGCAGTTCGGCGTTCCGAGCCTGGTCAAATCGCTGGCCCAGGCCAAAGTGCCGCAGTTCGGCGTCTGTCTCGGGCTGCAGGGCATCGTCGAGGCGTTCGGCGGACGGCTCAACGTGCTCGACGAACCACGCCACGGCAAACGCTGGACGGTGAGTCACGACGGCGCGGGCCTGTTCCGCGACATTCCGAACGACTGTGCGGTCGGGGCCTACCACTCGCTCGTGGCCGATCCGGCGACGTTTCCCGCCTCCGAGCTCGAGGTGACAGCGCGCAACGAAACGGGGCTCGTCATGGCGGTCAAACATCGCCGCGAGAAAATCTTCGCTGTGCAGTTCCATCCCGAATCGATCCTGACCATGGGGGGTGACGTCGGGCACAAGCTGATCCGCAACGTGCTTGCGGTCGTCACGGGACGGAACGCGTGACGTTCCTCGAGGACGGGCCCAGGCGCGCGCCTTGGACGATCGTGCTCGCACACGGCGCCGGCGCTCCGATGGACTCGCCCTTCATGAACCGCGTGGCCTCGGGCCTCGCGGCATCAGGTCATCGGGTGCTGCGCTTCGAGTTCCCGTACATGCAAAAACGGCGTGAAACGGGGCGGGGCGGTGGGCCGGATCGCGAGCCCGTGCTTCGCAAAGCGTGGGCCGAGGCGATCGCAGCCGCCGGCAAGCCGGCCAAACTCGTGATCGGCGGCAAGAGCATGGGCGGGCGGATCGCCTCGATGGTGGTCGACGACTCGGGCGTCGCGGGCCTCGTCTGCCTGGGCTACCCGTTCCATCCGCCGGGTCAACCGACGCGGTTGCGCACGGCGCATCTGGAGAAGCTCGAGACTCGCGCCTTGATCGTTCAAGGAACGCGCGACCCCTTCGGCACCGAGGATGACGTCGCCGGCTACCGGCTGTCGCGCCAAATCGCGCTGCACTGGCTGGGGGATGGCGATCACGACTGGAAACCGCGCAAGGCATCCGGCCGCACGCACGATCGGAATCTCGACGAGGGGATCGCGGCGATCACAGGGTTCATCGAAGTGCTGTAGCCGAGACGACGAGCCGACCGTTCGGCCTCGCTGGTTGGTCGTCGGCTTTTCCGACGCGCAAGGGCACCCTATCGCTCAACTATGTGCTAACAACAGATGTTGCTGGTTACCGCACATGCGATTGCCAGCCCGGGCGGGCCAACGGCAACCTCCGTGTGTAGCGAGGCGATCCCTAATTGGCGTGACACGGGCAATCGTAGATGACGACTCCACGATCTGATCAGTGTTGGTTTGCTGGGCGGCGCCGTCGAGAATCTGTGGGAATTGATTGAGGGATTGGGCTACCTAGTGTCACTACCGGATGGGCGGTTTGCCAAAGCGGTCTTGTCATCCGGCGAACGTGTTCAGACCCCCAATGAGGCGACTAAGGATGTTTCATAGTGCGATTCGCGTTCTGGCGTACGTCGGCCCGACCGGTTTCTTGGCTGCGATCGTCCAGGAGCTCCGCGGCTGGTTTGCGCGTCGTTTGTTGGGGAAGCGGTTTTTGAAACGCCGCGTCTACGACTACGAAATGTGGATCGATTTGGAGGATCCGGGGATTTCGCGAACCATGCTGCTGTTCGGAAAGCGTGAACTCGAACACAGGAGACTGATGGAGTTGATCACCAGCCCCAAATCGACGGTCTTCGATATCGGGGCCAATATCGGATACTACGCGGTGATGGAAAGCCTTCTGGTCGGCAGGGAGGGCAAAGTGATCGCTATTGAGCCGTCCCCAGCCAATGCCGATCTATTGCGTCGAAACGTGAGTTTGAACGGAGCGACAAATGTCACCGTGCTGGAGGGGGCGATCTCCGACGCAGAGGGTGAGCGGGATCTTTACCTGTCGCGGCTTTCGAACCTGAATACGTTTCATCCTGGGCACGGTACACTGACCGACGAGAGCCGAAAAACTCGCGTTCGCACAATGACGGTTCGAGGCCTCGCCAAGGAATTCGGCCCGCCAGACTTGATACGTATGGATGTCGAGGGCCATGAGGTCGAGATTCTCGGTGGAATGGTTGAGGGGGTGAGGGCTGGAGAACTTGCCCCCTGGGTCATTCTCGAGGTCCACCGGAATCGATATTCGAAAGAGCACGATTTCGAAGCCGTTCTTCGTGCGCTGTTCGCTCTGGGATACAGCGTCCGCTACGTCGGTTCGTCGCAACGCGAGGGGACCGAGGCCTTGAAACGGCTCGGCTATGTCGGCGGTGATCCTATTTCGACAGACTTCATGGAGCGCGTGATTTTCGAGAACATACGATCCGATCATGCGCTTGATCTGATTTGCCGAACAGGCGGTGTGCGAACGGTTGTACTGGCGCCACGTGGGTCGGAGCATGGTAGACCCTGAGTAAGCGCGTCTTCGCCACGTAGCGCTCCAACCAACCTGGGATCGCGGCGCGACGTTTCCTGACGGAGTAGCGTTCAATGTAGTCCAACCGTGCTCTAGAATTGCGCAAACTCGGGATCGTCGAGTCGACAATGACCAAGCGACCGCAGATTGTGACCAGGATGGTGAATCGAAACCGACGTCAGCGCCGGCTGGTGTTGGCGCTGGCGTTTCTCTTTTGGTTCGCACCGGAGTCGGCCCATGCTCAGTCGGCCGAGCTGCGCGAACTGACCTCCCAGTCGACAGCGTTCCGTCAGCGTGGCGCCCACGCTGAAGCGATCGCCTTCGCCGAGCGCGCGGCGGCCCTTGCGGAAAAGGAGTTCGGCGGCGGTGACCCGCGTTTCGCCACCGCGCTCAACGACCTGGCCGAGCTCCGTCACGCGCAGGGTCAATACTCTGCCGCAGAGCCGCTGTACCGGCGCGCGCTCGCGATCCAGGAGAAAGCGCTCGGCGCCGAACACCCAGGCGTCGCCGCCTCGCTCAACAACTTGGCATTGCTCCATGGCGCGCAAGGGCAATACGCAGCGGCCGAGCCGCTGCTCCGGCGTGCGCTCGCGATCCAGGAGAAGGCGCTCGGCCAGGAGCACCCTGATGTCGCGACCTCGCTCAACAACTTGGCCGAACTCCATCGGGTGCAACGCCAATACACGACCGCCGAGCCGTTGCAGCGCCGCGCTCTCGCGATCAGGGAGAAGGTTCACGGCGCCGATCATTTGGACGTCGCCAACTCACTCAACAATCTCGCTGTGATCCATCGAGCGCAGGCGCAGTACGGAGCGGCAGAGCCCTTGTACCTGCGCTCCCTGGCGATTGTGGAAAAGGCGCTCGGCGCCGAGCATCCAATTGTCGCGCATCCGCTGCATAACTTGGCGAGCCTTTATCAGGCGCAGGCGAAGTATGCCGCGGCGGAGCCGTTGTACCGGCGCGCGCTCGCGATCCGTGAGAAGGCGCTTGGCCCACACCACCCCGACGTTGCCACTTCGCTCAACAACCTGGCCGTACTTCACCATTTGCAAAAGCAGTACGCGTCGGCGGATTCGTTGTATCGCCGTTCACTTGCGATTGGTGAGAACGTTCTTGGTCCTGATCACCTGGACATCGCTGCCTCGCTCACGAGCCTGGGCGTGCTCAACTACGATCAGCAGCAGTACGCTGCGGCGGAGCCGCTCTTCCGGCGCGCGCTCGCGATTCGGGAGAAGGCACTCGGCCCGGAGCACCCTGTCGTCGCCACCTCGCTCACCGGCATAGCCGTGCTCCACCATGCCCAGCAGCAGTACGCGACGGCGGAGCCGTTGTACCGGCGCGCGCTCGCGATCCAGGAGAGGGCGCTCGGCCCCGAGCATCCGGATGTTGCCACCTTGCTCGAGAATCTGGCCAAACTCTATGAGGCACAGGGGCAGCGCACGACGGCCGAGCCCTTGTCCAGGCGCGCCCGCTCGATCCGGGAGAAAACGTCCGGCGCGCGATGAGGGTGGCGCATGACTGGCGACGTAGCCGGTTACGCCCTGTCGCGCCGTATCACGCTTCACTGGCTGGGGATGGCGATCACGACTGGAAGCCGCGCAAGGCATCCGGCCGTACGCACGAGGGAAGAGCGCCGAAGGCACGAGGGTGAGAGAACTAGCGCTTCTTCTTGGTCGTCTTGTGCTCGTGCAGAGGGGCGTGGCGGGCCTTGGCCGCGCGTTCGATCGCCGCGGCGGGCAGCCGACCGATCCCCAGTTTGTGACGAAGGAACTCGAGCACCTTGATCTCTTCCTGGCGCAATCGGCCCTCGGCCGCGGCGACGTCACAGGCGAGCACGTAGGCCGTTTCGCGCAGGTGCGCGGGCAACTCGCGGGCGATATAGTCGATCACCGTGTCGACGCCGTCCTTGGCTAGCAATTCCGCGCATTGCTCGGACACCCGGGGCAGGTCTTTCTCCCGGAAGCCGCGGAACACCGGCAACACGCGCGACAGTTCTCCGATCGCGAACAGCTCTCGGTCGGTCATGTCGCTGTCGGCCGCGGATACGAGGACCATCACATAGATCAGGGCGCGGTGTTCGGTCAGGATCGCCATGGCACTACCCACTCGAAAAATGTGCCGCCAACCTAGTGATCCCACTTGGCGCCAGCAAGGAATTCCTTTGTCGCAGCGACAGCTGCGGCCAGGGGCGCACGCACGACCGCAACCTCGGGCGGAAACGCGGTCAGGAATCGTGACGGGAATGCCTTGTCGAGCATCACGAACACGCCGTGATCCCGTTGTTGGCGGATCAGGCGGCCATAGGCCTGCTTGAGCCGTAGCCGCACCAGCATGTCGTCGTAGGCGGCGCCACCGAAATGGGCGCGTCGGGCTTTGTGCAGCACGGTCTGGCGCGACCAGGGTACGCGCTCGAACACCACCAGTCGCAGCGCCCGACCCGGCACGTCGATGCCGTCGCGCGTCGCATCGGTCCCGAGCAGGCACGAGTTCGCGTCAGCCCGGAACATGTCGATCAGCGTCGCCGTGTCGATACCATCGACATGCTGGGCAAACAGCGCGATGTCCTCGGCCGCCAGGCGATCGCGAATGACGGCGTGAGCGTGGCGCAGGCGGGCAATCGAGGTAAACAGACCAAGCCCGCCGCCGCCGGCTGCCAGGAACAGATCGCCGATCGCCGTGGCCACTCGTGTTGCGTCGCCGCGGCCCACGTCGGTCACGATGAAGACCCGCGTCTGTTGTTCGAAGTCGAACGGCGAGGCGGCGCGGAACCGCATCGCCGGAAACACGAGATGGTGTGCACCGGTGCGCACCTCGGCCGCCTTCCAATCATCGGTCGCTCCCGAGGTGTCGCGTAGCGTCGCCGACGTCAGCACGACGCCCTTGGTGCGCTTCAGAATGGCTTCGGCGAACGGCTTGGTCGGGTCGAGCCAGGAGCGCGAGAGGCCCACGTCGCGGTCCCGGCCGCCCTCGCGCTCGATCACCAGCCAGTCGAGGAAGGCCGGCGGCGTCGTTCCGCCGAGGTCGGCCAACATCGCGCGCCAGGTGCGCAGCCGTCCGGCCTGGCGGTCGAGCGTGCGCCGGATACCGTCGAGCCGCGCGGCAAGCACGTCCTCGACGTCCTCGGCGGTCTCGAGGTACTTGGTGATCGCGGCGACCACGGCGGCTAGTGCCGCGGCAGTCCGTTCGACGTCCGGTTCGAGTTCGGCCGCCGCCGCGAGGAGGCGTGGCGAGGGGCTCCCCTTGTCGACCTCGAGATCGTAAGCCGAATCGGCGTCTTCGGCGCGCGCCACGACGTCCTCGGTGACCGCACGGAAAAATTCGGCGGCTGGACCCGGGTCATCGCCCGGGACGGCGCGACGGGGCAGGAACTTGGCCGTCCGCACAGCGCTTTGCAACGCTTCGACCGCCCCCGGAATACCTTCCAGCGTGTCGCGGTAGCGTTCGAGGAGTCCGTTGCGCCGCGCGTGTTCGCGCGACCGTCCGCGGATCCATCGCCGGAGGCGCATCGCCTCCCGGCCCGTGAGGCGTTGGGTGAAGGCGGCGTCGGCCACCTCCGCCAGGTGATGCGCCTCGTCGAAGACGACGCGATCCAGGGTGTCGGAGTCGATCTGGCCGAGGGCGGCTTGGGCGACGACGAGCGCGTGGTTGACGATGACGAGGCGCGCGCGTTGGCTGCGCCGAATGGCGCGCTCGGCGAAACACTTGGCGTAGTGCGGACAGGCGGAGCGCACGCATTCGCCGCGATGATCGACCAACTCGCCGATCGCGCTCCACCCCAACAACTGGCGCAGCCAACCCGGGAAGTCGCCGCTCTGAAGGTCGCCATCACGGGTTGCCAGCGCCCAGCGCGCGACCAGGGCCAGCGTCGTCGCCTGACCCGGAAACGCGAGCCGCATCAGGGACTCTTCGTAGTTGAGGAGGCAGAGGTAGTTCTCGCGGCCCTTGCGCACGGCCACGTGGCGCCGTTCCCTGGCACCGAGCACGCGGTCCAGTTCACCGCTGATCTGCATCTGCAGGTTCTTGGTGAATGTCGAAATCCAGACCGGTCGACCGTTGCGCTCCGACCACAACGTGGCGGGTGCAAGGTAACCGAGCGTCTTGCCGGTTCCGGTCCCCGCTTCGGCGAGCACGACGAGCGGCTGGCCGTCATCGCGCGGGAGTTGGAACACGCCGGCAACCGCCGCCGCGAAGTCGGCCTGGGCCGGGCGCCGCTCGCGACCCGCCGTGAGTTCGCCGACACGTTCGCGCGCCTCGCCGGGTGTCACCGGCGTTTCTTCGTCGGCCATCGCCGGCGCCGACTCGAGCCAGGCCGACATCTTGCGCCAGACATCGAAGCCGTTCGTGGTCGAGCGTCCGGTTCGACCCGGCACGTCGAAGAACGGCGCCCACGGCCAGTCGTCCCGTTGTAGCGCCGGGAGCAACGCCCGGACCTGACCAAGAGAGCGTTCGGGGAGTGCGGCTGCTTCCTGCAACAAGAGCGCGATCACGCGTCGCAGCGTCGTCGCTTCGGCGAACGCATCGCCAGGGTCGGGCAACCCCACCGCGCGGGCCAAGCCCCGCGGCGTCGGCAGGCAGAACTGGGCCGGCCGGACGAAGGCAAACAGCTCGAGAACATCGAAGGCCTCGAAGCGCTCGACGCCCAGTCGCCGCGCTATGGCCGGTGCGTGGCACACGATCGGGGGATTTCCCGCGACGAGGCGTGCCGCCTCGGCCAGCGCGGGTTCGTCGACCTCGCCGTCGGCCGAAAGCCAGATCGCCCGACCCGGGGCCAGCACCAATACCGGGGCGGCCGGAACGCGGGCGGACGGAAGCGCACCGTCGGTCATGGCCCAGTATGCGAAGTTACTGATGCAAGACAAAACCCCGGTTGACCCTCGCCGGGGCAGCGCCTAGCTTCGCGCCGCATTTTCGAGGGTTTCGCAAACATGCCGGTCGACCTCGCTACGACCAAGGCTTGGCCATTCCAGGAGGCCGCGCGCGTCGCCAATCGCTATCGCGACAAGACGCCGGGCAAGGGCTATGTCCTGTTCGCGACCGGCTACGGGCCATCGGGTTTGCCCCACATCGGCACGTTCGGCGAAGTGGCGCGGACCTCGATGGTGCGGCGTGCGTTTGCCGAGATCTCGTCGCTCCCGACCAAGCTGTTCGCCTTCTCCGACGATATGGACGGCCTGCGCAAGGTGCCCGACAACGTGCCGCAGCGCGAGATGATGGCCAAGTTCATCGGCATGCCGCTGACCTCGGTGCCGGACCCGTTCGGGACGCACCCGAGCTTCGGCCAGCACAACAACGCGCGACTTCGGTCCTTCTTGGACTCCTTCGGGTTCGAATACGAGTTCTGGAGCGCGACAGATTGTTATCGGCGCGGGTTCTTTGACCCGATCCTGCGCAAAGTGCTTGAGCACTACGTTGCGGTCAGCAAGGTGATCCTGCCCACGTTGCGGCCCGAGCGGCGCGCGACCTACAGCCCGTTCATGCCCGTGTGTCCCAAGACCGGTCGGGTCCTGCAGGTGCCGCTGGTTGAGCGGAAGGTCGACTCAGGCACCGTTGTCTATCGCGACGAGGACGGCAAACTCATCGAAGTTCCCGTCACCGGGGGCCAATGCAAGCTGCAGTGGAAGATCGACTGGGCGATGCGCTGGGTGGCCCTCGGTGTCGACTACGAGATGTCGGGCAAGGATCTGATCGACTCGATCAAGGCGTCGAGCCAGGTGTGTCGCATTCTGGGGGGCACGGCGCCGGAGACGTTCGTCTATGAACTGTTCCTGGACGAGAAAGGCGAGAAGATTTCGAAGTCGAGGGGTAACGGCCTCACGATCGAGGAGTGGCTCACCTATGCCGCTCCCGAAAGCCTCGCGCTCTACATGTTCCAGGCGCCGCGCAAGGCCAAACGGCTCTATTTCGACGTCATTCCGCGTGCGGTGGACGAATACGTCTCGCTACTCGAGAAATTCCCGGGTGAGACGCCCGAGGCCCGGCGCGACAACCCGGTTTGGCACATCCATGCCGGCAAGCCGCCCAAGGCAGAGGTGCCGGTCTCCTTCGGGCTTTTGCTCAACCTGGCCAGCGTCTGCAACACCGAGGACCGCGCGGTGCTCTGGGGCTTCATCAGCCGCTACGTTGCGGGTGCGACGCCGGAGCGTTTCCCGCTGCTCGACCGACTGGTCGGTTACGCGTTGCGCTACTACCAGGATTTCGTCAAACCCAACAAAGTGTTTCGCGCACCGAGTGAGACCGAACGCCAGGCGCTCAGCGAACTCGCGTCAGCGCTTTCGGGATTGCCGGCGACCGCCGACGCCGAGGCGATCCAGTTCCAGGTCTACGAGGTCGGGAAGCGCTATCCCTTCGCCAACCTGCGCGATTGGTTCGCCTCGATGTATCAGGTGTTGTTCGGGCAGACCGAGGGCCCGCGCATCGGCTCGTTCATTGCGCTCTATGGAATCGCGGACTTTGTGACGTTGATCGAAGGTGCGCTCCGTCGACCCTAGGCTTCATTGGCTCGCCCAGAGGATGCGGGCGATCCAGGTCACATCCTTGGCGGCGACCGTGAGCGGCGGGTGATCGGGGTTGAGCGAGCGGAGTTCGATCCGCTCACGGCTCCGCTGACCGAGTTCCTTGGCCATGACCTCGCCACTCGACAACTTGACCACCACCCGATCGCCGCGATGGAGCGTTGCTGCGGGTGCGACGATCACCAGATCGCCCGGGCGATACAGCGGCATCATGCTCTCGCCGCTCACTCGAAGGGCGTAGACGTCTTCGCCGCGCACGGCGGGAAACTCGATCTCCTCCCATCCGCTTCCCTTGGGAAAGCCAGCGTCGTCGAAGTACCCCTTCTGGCCGGCTTGGGCGAGGCCGAGGACGGCGACGGCGCTGCGCGCCTTCGGCTCGCCCTCGTCGGCCAGGCGGGCGAAGTCTTCGAACGTTTGCCCGGTCGCCGTGAGCACTTTGGCCAAGCTCTCGCTCGACGGCCATCGGGGCCGCCCGTCACGCGCCCAGCGCTTGGATTTGTTGAAGGCCGTCGGATCGAGGCCGGCGCGCACCGCGAGACCGGAGGCCGTCAGGCCGCGACGCTGGGCCAGGGTATCCAGCGCTCGCCAGATTCCTCGATGGGAGACCATGGCACCATTCTCGATGCCACCGTTGCGGGAATCAACGAACGGACTCGCGGCCCTAGCCAGAATGGGTAGGATGCTGCCCCGATGTGTGGCCGCTACCTCCTTCTGTCGCCGCCCGAGGCCATGCGGCGGTTGTTCGACGTCGACGCGACCCCGAATTTTCCGCCGCGCTTCAACGTAGCCCCGACCGATTCGATGCCGGTCGTGCGCCTGGACGCATCGGGACGGCGCGAGCTCGTTCTGTTGCGTTGGGGCCTGGTGCCGGGATGGGCCAAGGACCTGTCGATCGGCGCACGGACGATCAACGCCCGCTCGGAGTCCGTCGCCGACAAACCGGCGTTCCGCGAGGCTTTCCCTGCGCGGCGCTGTCTGGTACCGGCCGACGGCTACTACGAATGGAAGGCCGAAGGGAAACAGCGCCACCCATTCCTGATTCGCCGCGCCGATCGCGGCCTGATGGTGTTTGCCGGTCTGTGGGAGCGCTGGGTGCGACCGACCGCCAATGATCGCGGCAGCCCGCGCGACATCGGACCCGCCGGCCAAGTGATCGACACTTTCACCGTATTGACCAGGCCTGCCGATCCGGCGCTTCGGACGCTGCATGACCGCATGCCGCTGATGCTCGATCGCGAGGAATTCTCGACTTGGCTGTTGCCGGCGTCCGGATTGGCCGTGGTCATGGCCCTCCTGGCCGCTTCGCCGATCGGCCCGTTCGAGGTAACGGCGGTTTCCGCCGCGGTCAACAACGTTCGCAACGACGACGCCTCGTGTCTCGAACCCGCGACGACGATCGTTGCGCCAGCCGCGCCACCGCTGCAAGGACAGCTCCTCTGATGTCCTTCGCCGTTCGCCTGCTTCGGGCGCTTCCCGCCGAGACTGCGCACCACGTGACCGTTGCGCTGATCGAACGCGGCGTGCTGGCCGGGGTTGGGCGTCGGCCCATGGCCGACCCACGCTTGCGTCAACGCGTCTGGGGGCTCGATTTCGCCTCGCCGATCGGGTTGGCGGCGGGTTTCGACAAAGATGCCCGCATTCCGGCGGCGATGCTCGATATCGGCTTTGCGTTCGTCGAAGTCGGCAGCGTTACGCCGCGTCCGCAGCCCGGCAACGAGCGACCGCGCGTGTTCCGATTGCCGCGCGATCGTGCCGTCATCAACCGCTACGGCTTCAACAGTCTCGGCCATGCCGCCATGCGCCAGCGCCTCCTGGTGTCTCGCGGCGCGATCTGCGCCCGCGGCGTGCTCGGCATCAACCTCGGGGCCAACAAGGACAGCGCCGATCCCATCGCCGACTACGCGAACGGGGTCACGAGTCTCGGGCCCCTCGCCGATTTCCTCGTCGTCAACGTGTCCTCGCCCAACACGCCTGGACTGCGCGACCTGCAGGCACGCGACCGATTCGTCCGCTTGGTCGATGCGGTGCAGGGCGCCCGTGCCGAAGTCGAACGCGCAGGGACGCTGCCTCTTCTGTTCAAGGTGGCGCCCGATCTCGACGCCGAAAGCCGCCGCGACATCGCCGAAGTGGCTGTCGAAAAGAAGATCGACGGGCTTGTCGTCAGCAATACGACCATCGCTCGTCCGGACACGCTCCGCGGGGATCATCGCGGCCAGGCGGGCGGCCTGAGCGGGGCCCCGCTGTTCGCTCCGTCCACCGCCATGTTGCGCGAGATTTACGAGCGAACGGGTGGCGCTGTTCCCCTTATCGGCGTCGGTGGCATCCAGTCCGGGGCCGATGCCTACGCCAAGATCCGTGCCGGGGCGACGCTGGTCGAGCTCTACACCGCTCTCATCTACGAAGGTCCATCGCTCATCCGGCGCATGGCCGGCGATCTCGCTCGGTTGCTGGCCCGCGATGGATTCAACCATGTCGCCGAGGCGGTGGGGCGGGACGCCGGGCGCCGATGATCGGCTCTCTCGTTGTTCATGCCCTTGGCATTGGTGGCGGCGTCGCCGTCGCCTGGATCCTGCCGCGTTGGCTGCCGGGCAGCGCCGGACTCGGCGCCTGGCTGGCGGGGGGCGGCGTTGTCCTGTTGGTCGGCCTCGTCCATGAGGTCCTTTCCCGCCGTTGGCAGGCCGAGGAGCTCACCGTGAAGTTGGATGCGGCGCGGCTCGATCTTGCCAAGGCCCGACGCGAGATCGATGACCTTCATGCCGACTTCGAGCGATTGCGCTCGACCGTGAGCGATGGCACCACGCGCAACGACAACTTGCTCTCGGAGATGCGCTTGATGCGCAACCTGCTCGCGCGCCTGGATCCGGCCAAGCGCGCGGCCAACGCAGCCGCGGCACCGGTGCCGCGCGATGCACCACGCCGGGCCGAACATCCGGCATTGCGCCAGGAGCGCGTCCTCGAAATCACCCGCGAGGCGCTCGCCAACAACCGTGTCGATCTCTATCTCCAGCCGATCGTCGAGTTGCCGAGCCGCCGCGTGCGCTACTACGAAGCGTTCTCGCGCCTGCGCGATGAGAACAACGTGCTCGTCCTCCCCGAGCAATACCTGCCGGTCGCCGTCGCCGCCGGGCTCATCACGACGATCGACAACCTGCTGTTGTTCCGCTGCGTACAGATGATCAAACGCGCGCAGCGCGATCGCGTGGCGGTCGGGTTCTTTTGCAACGTTTCAGCGGACTCGCTGGCCGACAAAGAGTTTTTCGACCAATTCCTCGAATACATGGAATCGCATCGCGAGCTCGCCCGGACGTTGATCTTCGAGTTCGCCCAGGCCGACCTGCAGCGCCCGGCGGTGCGCGACGCGCTCGTTCCGTTGCGCAAGCTCGGGTTCACGTTTGCGCTCGACCGCATGACCAATCTCGCGATCGATTTCGCTCCTCTGGCGGCTCTCGGGTTCAAGACGGTCAAGGCCGAAGCGGATCGTCTCCTGGGCGAGCTCGGCCGCGGCGCAGGTCCGCACCTGCCCGAGGTGGTTGCGGGGATTGCACGCGCTGGTATGACTCTGATCGCCGACAAGGTCGAGCAGGAGGCTGCCGCCGAACGCCTCGCGCGAAACGGGATCACCGTCGCCCAGGGGTACCTGTTCGGCGAGCCAAAAGCGAGCGGCGATGGCCGCTGATGGTGATGCCCGTGTCCTGCTGGGAGTCCGTGAACTCGTCGGGATGTACGACGCAGCCCTCATCGACCTCTGGGGCGTGCTGCACGACGGCGTGAGACCCTACCCCGGTGTGCTCGAGGCCCTCGAACGACTGGGCGCCGCCGGGGTACAGCGGATATTGCTGTCGAACTCGCCGCGCCGTCTCGATCGCGTCAAGGTGCAGCTGGAGACCATCGGAATCCCGGAACATCGCTACGACCACGTGGTGACATCGGGCGAAGCGACCTACCGAGCTTTGGCCGAGCGATCGCGTGCGGCGGGGCGCCGTCGCTACTACTACGTCGGTCCGCCGCGGGACCTCGTCTTGTTGGACGGATTGCCCTACGAGCGCTGTGACAATGTCACGACGGCGGATTTCGTCCTCGTCACCGGCCCCTTCGACGACGAACGGGAGACGGCCGACGACTACGCCGCCCTGTTGGGCGCGATGAAAACCCAGTCACTTCCGCTCGTGTGCGCCAACCCCGACCTCACGGTGATGCGGGGCGGGCGGATCGTCACCTGTGCGGGCGCGCTCGCCCAGGCCTACGAGGAGATCGGAGGTGTTGCCGAATACTTCGGCAAGCCGCACGCCGCGGCCTACCAGGCGTGTTTCGCGTTGCTTCCCGGCGTCGATCACCAGCGCATCGTCGGGATCGGGGACAGTCCACGCACCGATCTTGCGGGCGCGGCGGCAGCGGG
Source organism: Alphaproteobacteria bacterium (assembly GCA_016869765.1). GTDB lineage: Bacteria > Pseudomonadota > Alphaproteobacteria > SHVP01 > SHVP01 > SHVP01. The sequence continues at coordinate 62,553 of VGES01000014.1, read as the reverse complement.
GATCAACGGCGTCCTGGTTCTCGGGGGGCTGCACGCCGACGAGCTGCGGGGCGTGTCCTCGGCAAACGACCCGCGCCTGACGCGGGCCTTGGGCGATACGCCGGTGAGCGCCCTCTTGCCGCAGTTCGTCTGGTGACGCTCGGCTAGATGTGCTCAGCGCCCAAATATTCCTCGGACTGCATTTCGATCAAGCGTGAGGTGCAGCGGGCGAACTCGAACGAGCCATCGCCCTTGGGGTAGAGCCCATCGGGGGGTGCAGCGGCCGAACACACGAGCTTTACCTTGTGTTCGTAGAGCGCATCGATCAGCGTGACGAAACGTTTTGCTTCGTTTCGCTTCTCGGGCGGTAGCAGGGGAATACCCGACAGCACCAGAGTGTTGAAGGTCTGGGCGAGCTCGAGGTAATCGGCCGCGCCGAGTGGGCGCTCGCAGAGTTCCGCGAACGTCGCGTACGCGACACCATTGGCGGCTCGTGGAATGGTCAGGGACCGGCCTTGCACCTCGATCAGCACCGGGCCGACGGCGCCGTCCGCCGTCAGTCGATCGAAGGTCGCCGCCAGCGCCGTTTCGCTCACCGGTCCGATCGAGGCGTGGTACACCGGCGCCATACGCAGCCGTTCCAGCCGATAGTCCCGGCCACCGTCGAGGCGCATCATCGTGCAACGCTCCTTGAGCGTCGCGATGAATGGTACGAACAGCTCGCGGTTGAGGCCGCCCTTGTAGAGATCGTCGGGCGGGCGGTTCGAGGTGGCGACGACCACGACGCCCCGCTCGAACATTTTCTTGAACAAGCGCTGCAAAATCATCGCGTCGGCGGTGTCGGAGACCTGGAACTCGTCGAAACACAGCACCGTTGCCTCGGATGCCAGCTGTTTGGCCACCGGTTTGATCGGATCGCCGTCCTCGGTCTTGTTCGCCGGATCCTTGCGCCAAGCGTAAATGCGGGCGTGGACATCGAGCATGAAAGCGTGGAAGTGAACACGCTTCTTGGCGCCGATCGGGACATGGGTGAAGAACATGTCCATCAGCATCGATTTGCCACGGCCGACGCCGCCGTAGAGGTAGAGGCCACGCGGCGGAGCCGCCGGGCGGGTCAAGCGTAGTCGACTCGCGAGTCCCGATCGCGAGCGGTCGTAGCGCGTCAACGTCTCGGACAGGGCATCGAGCGCTCGCACACCTTCGGCCTGGGCGGGGTCTTGGCGCAGCCCTTGGCGCAGGCGATTCTCGTAATCGTCCGTCAGCGTGCTCATGGCTTACGAAACGATCAGGCCAACCGATACCAGGCGCTTGAGGGCATCCTCGATCGCGGCGTCGTCGGCCGAAACCTCGCGGGCCAACTGGTCCCGCGTCCGGGTGCCGTCCAAAAGCGGCATGAGATTTCGGCACAACGCATCGTCGACGTTGACGTTGTCTACCAGCAGGTTGCCGACGATGGTGCCGGTCGCGAGCTGGGCTCGGGCCAGGACGCTCGCCGCCGGTCGTTCGCCAGGGGTGCGGGCGACCCGCGGGGCGGCGGTCGTTAGATCGAGGAGGCCCTTGCTGTAGCCGGCGTAGATCAGGCGCGTCACGTCGACGATCTCGGACGGAGCAACGCTCGTCTTTCCGAGTTTGGCGCGCGCGCGTTCCACGAGTTCGGGCAGCATGACCGCTTCGGGGTAGATGTCGGCGAGGCAGAGAATGGCGGCTTTGCTGATCGCGCCGTCGATGGCGACCCGGACGTTGCCGGCACCGACGAACAACGTGCGCCCCGGCGCTTCGAGGTCGACGTTCGGGATCTCCGGCTTGAGCGTCCCCGACACCCACAACGACGCGAGCCGCTGCGGTTGCGGGGAGACGAGCGGCGTTGCCTGCGGGCCGCACAAGAGCGACTCGCGGAACGTCCGATTGATCATGAAATCGAGCAACTGCTCGCGCTTGAGCAGGTCGGGCTCTTTGCTCAGGAGATCACGAACGCCAGCGGGATAGTTGTCGGCCACCATCCATTCGAGGGCGGCCTCGCACACGTAACGCAGGCCGGCCCGCTCCGCGCGCTCGACGAAATTGCGGAAGTACACGGGGTTGTTGTTGGCCTCCATCAGGTCGTGTGCGATGTGGCCATCGGCGAGCTTGCGCACGTTGTCGCGTTGTTCGCGCAGCGCCTGGGCATAGGGGACCTCGGCGGTGCCCAACGCTTCGACCATGGCCTCGATCGCCTGTCGCCCGCGGCGTACCCGCTCCGCTTCGTCGGCAATCCCGCTCGCGGCCGACAACATCGCGTCGCGAATGACCGCGCGTTGATGCCAGCCGGGATAGGTGTTGTAACTGACGTAGACGACCCCGTGTGGGGCGATGGCCCCGCGACAGGCGCGCAGGAACGCATCCTGGGTCTCCGATGTCACCCAGGAGAAAAGCCCGTGGGCGATCGCATAGTCGAACGCGCCGTGAACAGCCGCGAGGCTGCGCACGTCGCCCACCTCGAAGAACAGGTTCTTGAGGCCGGCGGCTTCGGCCAGGTGGCGCGCCTGGGTGATGTTTTCCGGGACGAGATCGATACCGACGCAGTTGGCTTCGGGCAGGGCCGCGGCGATCGCTGCCAGGTTCTCACCGGTGCCGCACCCGAGTTCGACAATGCGGGCGCCGGCGCACGGGGCCGGATCCAAGCCGAACAGGGATGCCAGGGCGGCGATACGGGTCGGGTGGGTGCGGCGACGCGCCTGAGTCAGGTAGGGGACGGCCGCGTAACTCGCACGCAACCCACCGTCGGTTTGTCGATTCGCCGTTTCGGCGTCGCTCATGCCGCGGTCCTAGCGCCGCTGCTGGATGAGTTTCTTGGTTTCGGCGATGGCCTTGGCCGGGTTCAGGCCTTTTGGGCAGGTTTGGGCGCAGTTCATGATCGTGTGACAGCGATAGAGCCGGAACGGGTCCTCGAGATAGTCGAGGCGCTCGCCGGTGTATTCGTCACGGCTGTCGACGATGAACCGGTAGGCCTGCAAAAGGGCCGCTGGGCCGAGATAGCGGTCGCTGTTCCACCAGTAGCTCGGGCAACTGGTCGAGCACGAGGCGCAGAGGATGCATTCCCACAGGCCGTCGAGCTTGGCGCGATCCCCGCGCGACTGCAGCCGCTCGCGCGTCGGGTTCGGCGTGTCGGCCTGCAACCACGGCTGGACTGAGGCGTACTGGGCATAGAAATTCGTCAGGTCGGGAACCAGGTCTTTGACCACGGGCATGTGCGGCAGCGGGTAGATCTTCACGTCGCCTTTGACGTCCTCGATCGCCTTCGTGCACGCGAGCGTGTTGGTCCCGTCGATGTTCATCGCGCACGATCCGCACACGCCTTCCCGACAGGAACGGCGGAACGTGACCGTCGCATCGACTTCGTTTTTGATCTTGATCAGCGCGTCGAGCACCATCGGGCCGCACGTCGCCAAGTCGATCTCGAAGGTGTCGACGACCGGATTCTTCTTGTCGTCTGGGTTCCAGCGGTAGACCTGGAAGCGCTTCGGCCGTTTGGCGCCGGCGGGGGCCGGAACCGTCTTGCCTTGGCCGATCTTGGAATTCCTCGGGAGGGCGAACTCGACCATGGGACCTGCCTAGTACACGCGCGCCTTGGGCGCGACGTATTCCACTTCGTTGGTCATCGTGTAGTTGTGCACCGGACGATAGTCCATGGTGACGTGGCCCTTGTCGTCGATCCACGTCAGGGAGTGCTTCATCCAGTTCTTGTCGTCGCGATCGGGGAAGTCCTCGCGCGCATGCGCTCCGCGGCTCTCCTTGCGATCGACGGCCGCCGCGACGGTGACGATCGCCTGGGCCATGAGGTTGTCGAGCTCGAGGGTTTCGAGAAGATCGGAGTTCCAGATGAGCGAGCGATCGCTGACGCCGATCTCGCTCATGCTCTGGCGCACGTCTTCGATCAGCTTGCGCCCCTCTTCGAGGACCGCGCCCGTGCGGAACACGGCGCAGTTGTTCTGCATCACCTTCTGCATGTTGAGGCGAATCTGCGCGGTCGGTAGGCGCCCCTTGGCGTGGCGGAAGTGATCGAGACGGGCCAGCGCCTTGTCGAGCGAGACTTTGGGCGTGCTGCGATGGCTGGCGCCGGCCTCGACGATTTCGGCCGCGCGATTGGCGACGGCTCGGCCGAACACGACGAGATCGAGCAGCGAGTTCGAGCCCAGCCGATTGGCGCCATGCACCGACACGCAGGCGGCTTCTCCGGCCGCCATCACGCCGCGCAGAATCGCGTCCGAGTTGTCCTTGGTCGGTGCGATCGCCTCGCCGTGATAGTTCGTCGGAATACCGCCCATGTTGTAGTGCACGGTGGGCAGCACCGGCACGGGTTCGCGTGTCACGTCGACGCCAGCGAATATCTTCGCGCTTTCGGTGATCCCGGGCAGGCGCTCGGCAATGATCTTGGGGTCGAGGTGGTCGAGGTGCAGGAAAATGTGATCCTTGTGCTCGCCGCAACCGCGCCCTTCGCGGATTTCGACTGTCATCGAACGGCTGACCACGTCGCGCGAGGCCAAGTCCTTGGCGTGCGGCGCATATCGTTCCATGAACCGTTCGCCCTTGGCGTTCACCAGGTAGCCGCCCTCGCCACGGACGCCTTCGGTGATCAACACGCCGGCGCCGTAGATGCCCGTCGGGTGAAACTGCACGAACTCCATGTCCTGCAGCGGGAACCCCGCGCGCAACACCATGGCGTTGCCGTCGCCCGTGCACGTATGGGCGGACGTGCAGGAAAAATACGCGCGGCCGTAACCACCGGTCGCCAGCACCGTCTGATGGGCACGGAAGACGTGCAGCGAGCCGTCGTCGAGACACCAGGCGACAACGCCGACGCAGGCCCCTTCGTCGTCCATGATCAGGTCGAGCACGAAGTACTCGATGAAGAACTCGGCCTTGTGCTTCAGGCTCTGCTGGTAGAGCGCATGCAGGATCGCGTGTCCCGTGCGGTCGGCCGCCGCACAGGTGCGCTGCGCCGTCCCCTCGCCGAAGCGCGTGGTCATGCCGCCGAACGCCCGCTGATAAATCTTCCCGCCTTCGGTGCGCGAGAACGGAACGCCGTAGTGCTCCAACTCGATGATCGCGGGAATGCCTTCCCGGCACATGTATTCGATGGCGTCCTGGTCGCCCAGCCAGTCGGCGCCCTTGACGGTGTCGTACATGTGCCAGCGCCAATCGTCTTCACCCATGTTGCCGAGCGCCGCCGAAATGCCGCCCTGGGCGGCGACCGTGTGGGAACGGGTCGGGAAGACCTTGGTGAGGCAGGCGGTCTTGAGCCCCTTTTGCGCCAAGCCGACGCAGGCCCGCAGGCCGGCGCCACCGGCGCCGACGACGACCACGTCGTAATAGTGTTCCGTCACGGAATAGGCGGCCACGGGCCTAGCCTCCAAAAGCGATCGATACGACCGAAAGTGCGCAGGCCAGCCCCAGGACGAGGCAAGCACCACTCATCACAACGAGGCTCGTCACCTTGAGCCACTCGGTATGGATGTAGTCCTCGATCACCACCTGCAGTCCGAGCTTCAGGTGGTAAAAGGTGAACACGACGAGCAACAGCAGCAACCCGGCGACCACCGGGTGCGCCATCCACAGGTAGACCTGGTCGTAGCCGGCGCCGGTCAGGCTGATCAGCGACACGACGAACCAGATGCTGAGAAAAACGAGCGCGACGGCGGAGAGCCGCTGGTGCCACCAGTGGTGCGCCCCTTCTTTGGCCGATCCGAGGCCGCGCGCGTGGGCGAGCGGAGCACGCTGACTCATAGGCCACCTCGCAGCGCGTAACCCGCGACCCAGATCGCGATCGACCCGAGCACGGTCATGACCGCGACCGTCCATCCGCTCGCACGCATCGTCGGAAGATCGAACCCGCGGCCGGTGTCCCAGAACAGGTGGCGAATGCCGTTGCAAAAATGAAAGACCAGCGAGATCGTGAAACCGAACAGCACCAGCCGGCCGAGCCAGCTCCCGATCAGGTCCTGGGCGTCGGCGAAATCGTCGGGTCCGCTGGCGATGGCCACGAACCAATACGTCATGAGCAGCGCACCCAAGCCCAATCCGACACCGGTGACGCGGTGCAGGATCGACATGGTCATGGTGATCTGCCACCGGTACACCTGGAGATGCGGCGAGAGCGGGCGTTCTTGGGACACCATGGGAACCTCTCCGCGGACCGAGCGCGGCGGCTGGAAAACGCGCTCACCCTGAAGCGCGGTCGGACGGAAAAATCGGCCCGATTTAAGACGTTACGGGTGGCATAGTCAACGTTACGAACGGCTGGCGATGGCGTCGGCCAGCGCGATCGTCCGCTTGGCCTCGGCGACGTGGAGGGCCTCGACCAGCCGGCCATCGACCACGACGACTCCTTCGCCGCGAGCGATGGCAGCGGCATGGGCCTCGATGATACGCCGCGCTTGCGCCACGGCGACAGGTTCGGGGGCGAATACGCGGTTGGCGAGTTCGATCGTTTTGGGGTGGATCAGCGTCTTGCCATCGAACCCCAACGCCAGTCCTTGGCGGCATTGCGCCTCGAACCCGACCAAATCGTCCAAGTCGAGATGAACGCCGTCGAGGATGGCGCGCCCGTGGGCGCGTGCTGCCAAGAGGCAGAGTCCGAGGCCGGTGATGAACGGAAGTCGATCCGGGGTGTGCTGGGCGTGAAGGTCCTTGGCGAGATCGGAGGTTCCCATCACGAGGCAGGTGAGCCGGGGCGAGGCCGGGACGATAGCAGCGGCGTTGAGCATTGCGAGCGGCGTCTCCATCATTGCCCAGAGGGCCATCACGGCGGAGGCTCCGTGGCGCGCGAGCGCCGCGTCGGCGGCAATGACATCGGCCGCCTGGTTGATCTTCGGGACCAGCAGGGCATCGGCTCCGCTGCGTGCAATGGCCTCAAGGTCGTCCACCGCCCAACGCGTATCGAGGCCATTGCAACGAACGATGCACTCGCGTGGACCAAAACCGCCGTCGCGCAGGGCGGCGAGCACATGTCCGCGGGCCTCCGCCTTCTGGGCCGGGGCGACAGCGTCCTCGAGGTCGAAAATGATGGCGTCCACCGCGAGGGAACGGGCCTTTTCGATTGCCCGGGTGTTCGAGCCGGGGACGTAAAGCACGCTGCGACGTGGTCGTAACGAAACCGACATGGAACGCTCTCTGGATTTGCGCTGGCCGACTATGGAAGAGGCCAGAGAACCCTGGCAAGGTCCCGCGATGGCGGTGCTTTCCATACAATCGCATGTTGCTTTCGGCGCCATCGGCAATCGTGCGGCGGTGCTCGTGCTCGAGCGGCTCGGGATCGAGACGTGGTCGGTGCCGACCGTGCTGTATTCGAACCATCCGGGGCACGCAACGTTTCGCGGCGAGCGGGTCGCCGTGCCGGCGATCCGCGCGATGATCGAAGGCCTCGGCGAGGTCGTGCCGTGGCAGTCGTGCCAGGCGGTGCTGAGCGGCTATGCTGCAGATTCCGGCGTCGTCGATCTGGTAGTCGACGCCGTACACCGCGTTCGCCACGCCAATCCTCAGGGATTCCTCGCTTGCAACGCGGCATTCGCCAACGAGGACGGCGTGTTCGTGCCCGAACCGGTAGCCCGCGCGACGTGTCACGCGTTGTTTCGCGAAGCCGGCCTTTTGTTTCTCAATCAGGCCGAACTCGAGTTCGCCACCGGGCGCGTGGTGGCGGGGGTCACGGCCGCGCGAAACGTGGCCCGTGAACTCTGGCAGCAGACGACGAAGGCGATTGTCGTAACCTCGGTTCGCTCCGAGGATGGCGCGACCGCCACGATCGCGCTCGAACGCGATGCGACGTGGGTCGTCGAAACGCCGCGGCTTCCCGGGCCGGCGCACGGGGCCGGCGATTTGTTCTCCGCCCTATTCCTGGCGCATTGGCTCAAGCGCCGGTCACCGGCCGAGGCGCTTGCCAAATCGGTGGCCGGAACGTTCGGGGTGATCGCGGCGAGCGGCGAGGCGCTCGATTTGGCGCTCGTTTCGGCCCAAGAAGAGATCGTCGCTCCGAGCCGGGTCTTCGCCGTCCGTCCTCTGGCGTAGGCGGACTTCGGCTAAGCCGCCTTCTTCTTGAGGTAGCGGTTGATCAGCACCTCGGCGATCTGCACCGCGTTGAGCGCGGCGCCTTTGCGCAGGTTGTCGGACACCACCCAAAGCGACAGTCCGTGCTTCACCGTGGTGTCGGCCCGGATCCGGCTGACGAACGTGGCATAGTCCCCGACGCATTCGACCGGGGTGACGTATCCGCCCGGTTCACGCTTGTCGACGACCATCACGCCCGGTGCCTCGCGCAACACCGAACGGGCGCGCTCGACCGAAAGCGGTTTGGCGAACTCGACGTTGACCGCCTCGGAGTGGCCGACGAACACCGGCACCCGCACGCACGTCGCCGTCACATTGATCTTGGCGTCCAGGATCTTCTTGGTTTCGACCACCATCTTCCATTCTTCCTTGGTCGAACCGTCGTCCATGAACACGTCGATGTGCGGAATGACGTTGAACGCGATCTGCTTGGTGAACCGTTTCGGTTCGATCGGATCGTTGACGTAGATCGCACGCGTTTGGCCGAACAGCTCGTCCATCGCGTCCTTGCCGGCGCCCGAGGTCGATTGGTAGGTCGCAACGACCACGCGCTTGATGGTTGCTTCGTCGTGCAGTGGTTTCAGCGCCACCACCATCTGCGCCGTCGAGCAGTTCGGATTGGCGAGGATGTTGCGCTTGTGGAAGCCGGCCACGGCCTCGGCGTTGACCTCCGGCACGACCAGCGGCACGTCGGGGTCCATGCGGAAGCGCGAGGAGTTGTCGATGACGACGCAGCCTTGTTTGCCCGCCTTCGGACCAAAGTCCTCGGACACTTTGGAGCCCGCCGAGAACAGCGCGATGTCGACGGTGGAGAAGTCGAAGTCCTCGAGCGCGCGCACCTTGAGGCGCTTGTCGCCGAAGGACACCTCTTTGCCGACGGAACGGCGCGATGCGAGCGGCACCACGGTGTCGGCCGGGAACTGGCGCTCGTGCAGGATGTTGAGCATCTCGCGGCCGACGTTCCCCGTCGCTCCGACGATGGCGATGTTGTAGCCCATGGCTCACCTCGCGAGCCGCCCCATTCGATCAGGCGGCGAGTTTGTCCAGTTCCTTGAGAATGGCGTCGCCCATCACCGAGGTCGACACCTTGGCTTTGCCCGGTTGCATGATGTCGGCGGTCCGCAGGCCGCCGTCCAGCACCTTGCCGACGGCGGCTTCGACGAGGTCGGCGTCGTCGCCCATATCGAAGGAATAGCGCAGCATCATCGCCAGGCTGAGAATCGAGGCGATCGGATTGGCCAGGCCTTTGCCGGCGATGTCCGGGGCGCTGCCGTGCACCGGCTCATACAACGCGCGCCGACGGCCCGTCGGGTCCGCTGGACCGAGCGAAGCCGACGGCAGCATGCCGATCGATCCCGTCAGCATCGAGGCGACATCGGACAGGAGATCGCCGAACAGGTTGTCCGTGACGATGACGTCGAACTGCTTGGGGTTGCGCACGAGCTGCATGCCGCAAGCATCGGCGAGCATGTGGCTGAGCGCAACGTCGGGGTAATGCTTGTGGGTTTCGGTGACGACTTGGCGCCACAGGACGCCCGACTCCATCACGTTGGATTTTTCGCTGGAGCACACCTTGCCCTGCCGCTTGCGGGCGAGTTCGAAGGAGACCCGGGCGACGCGCTCGATCTCATCGGAGGTGTAGACCTGCGTGTCGACGCCGCGCCGGCGTCCGTCGGGCAGCTTCTCGATCCCGCGCGGCTTGCCGAAGTAGACCCCGCTCGTGAGCTCGCGCACGATCATGATGTCGAGGCCCGAAACGATGTCTTCTTTGAGGGTCGAAGCCCCGGCGAGCGCCGGGAAGACCTTGGCCGGGCGGAGGTTGGCGAAGAGATCCATGTCCTTGCGCAGGCGGAGCAGAGCGGCCTCCGGGCGCAGATGGCGCGCCACGTTGTCCCACTTGGGTCCGCCGACGGCGCCGAACAGAACGGCGTCCGCCTGCATCGCTGCGTCCATGGTCTTGTCGGTGAGCGGCGTGCCGTGGGCCTCAAAGGCGGCGCCACCCACCAAGTCCTCGCTCACGCCGAAGGACACGGCGCGGCGCTTGCTCATCCACTCGAGGACGCGGCGGGCCTGGGCGATGCCTTCAGGGCCGATGCCGTCGCCGGCAAGGATCAGAAGTTTCTTGTTGGACGCCATGATGCTCGTGCCTCAGACCCAGGGCCGTTCCGTCTTCGATCGTGCTTCGTAGGCCGAAATACTCTTCTCGGCCTGGAGCGTGATCCCGACGTCGTCGAGCCCGTGCAGCAGGTTGTGCTTGCGATGGGCGTCGACCTCGAAGCGGATCGCGGCCCCGCCCGGGCGCGTGATCGTCTGAGCCGCCAAGTCGACCGTGAGGATCGCGCCCTGTTGCGCATCCTTCATCAAGGCATCGACATCGGCCTTGGGCAGCGTGATGCAGAGGATGCCGTTCTTGGCGCAGTTGTTGAAGAAGATGTCGGCGAAGCTCGTCGCGATGAGGCAACTGATGCCGAAATCGGAAATCGCCCACGGCGCGTGCTCTCGCGAGGAGCCGCAGCCGAAGTTGTCGCCCGCGACCAGGATCTTCGCTTGCCGGAACGGCTCACGATTGAGGACGAAGTCGCGCTTTTCCTGCCCCTTGTCGTCATAGCGCATGGGATAAAACGCGGCCTTGCCGAGGCCCGTGCGTTTGATCGTCTTGAGATAGCGCGCGGGAATGATCGTGTCGGTATCGATATTCGGTAGCGGCAATGCCGCGGATGTCGCCTTGAGAACGGTGAACTTCTGCATCGTCGGCTCCTAGCGGGCGAGTTGGCGCACGTCGGCGAGACGGCCGGTGATGGCGGCCGCGGCGGCCATCGCCGGGCTCAACAGATGGGTCCGCGCGCCCGGGCCCTGGCGACCCTCGAAATTGCGGTTCGAGGTCGAGGCACAACGTTCGCCGGGACCGACCTTGTCCGGGTTCATGCCGAGACACATCGAGCAGCCGGGCTCGCGCCACTCCCATCCCGATTCGAGGAAGACTTTGTCGAGCCCCTCTTGTTCGGCGGCCTGCTTCACCAAGCCCGAGCCGGGAACGACCATTGCCTTGACGTGGGAGGCAACTTTGCGACCCTTGATCACCGAAGCAGCCGCGCGGATGTCTTCCAAACGGGCATTCGTGCACGACCCGATGAAGACCCGGTCGATGCGAATGTCGGTCAGCTTCGTGCCGGGTTTCAGGCCCATGTATTCGAGTGAGCGCTGCATCGACGAACGCTTGTGCTCGTTGGGCTGATCCGCCGGGTCGGGTACGAGCCCGGTAATGGGCAGAACATCCTCTGGGCTCGTTCCCCAGGTCACCTGCGGCGCCACTTCGGAAGCGCGCAAGGTCACCTCTTTGTCGTAGCGGGCGCCGGGATCGGTCGGCAGCGTGCGCCAGTAGCGCTCGGCTTGCTCCCAAAGAGCTCCCTTGGGGGCCATCGGCCGACCCTTGACATAGGCGAACGTCGTATCGTCGGGCGCGACCAAGCCAGCACGGGCCCCGGCCTCGATGCTCATGTTGCACATCGTCATGCGACCTTCCATCGACAGCGCGCGCACCGCTTCACCGGCGTACTCGATCACATGTCCGGTGCCCCCCGCCGTACCGATCTTGGCGATGATCGCGAGGATCAGGTCTTTGGCCGAAATGACGGCCCCGGGGAGCCCTTCGACCGTGACCCGCATGTTCTTCGGGCGCTTGAGCGGAAGGGTTTGTGTGGCCAGCACGTGCTCGACCTCGGACGTTCCGATGCCGAAGGCGAGAGCGCCGAAGGCGCCATGGGTTGCGGTATGGGAGTCGCCGCAAACGATCGTCATGCCCGGCTGGGTCATGCCCTGTTCTGGCCCGATGATGTGGACGATGCCCTGCCGAATGTCGCCCATCGCGATGTAGGGCACTCCGAACTCCTTGACGTTCTTGGTTAGAGTGTCGAGTTGCAGACGCGACTCATCGTCCTTCACGAACTGTAGCCGATCGGCCGTGGTCGGGACGTTGTGGTCGGGTACGGCCAGCGTCAGATCCGGGCGTCGCACCTTGCGGCCGTTGGACCGCAGCCCTTCGAAGGCCTGCGGGCTCGTCACTTCGTGGACGAGGTGACGGTCGATATAGAGTAGGACGGTCCCGTCATTGCTCTGTTGTACGACGTGGGCGTCCCAGATCTTGTCGAACAGGGTGCGTGCGGCCATCGCGTCCTCCCGAGGGGTAAAGCGTTATTCCTTGGTCGCCGGACTCTCGGCCGGCGCCGCCGCGGCGTCCTCGAGAAGATAATCGCGCTTTTCGGCAATGCGGGCCTTCTTACCGGCACGGCCGCGCAGGTAATAGAGCTTCGCCCGGCGGACATCGCCACGACGCAGCACCTCGATCGAATCGATTTGCGGCGAGTAGAGCGGGAACACGCGCTCGACCCCTTCGCCGTACGAGATCTTGCGCACGGTGAATGACGAGTTGATGCCGCGGTTGCGCCGCGCAATGCAGACTCCTTCGAAGGCTTGGACGCGTTCCCGTTCGCCTTCGATGATCTTCACGTTCACGACGAGGGTATCGCCGGGACGAAACTCGGGGACCTTGGCCGCGCGCTTGGCGACCTGCTCCCTCTCGAGTTGCTCGATGATGTTCATGGCTCGACTCCTGTCTTGTTGCGGGCGAGATGCCGACGCCAGAGGTCGGGTCGCCGTTGCTTGGTAATTTCTTCCGATTGCGCCTGTCGCCAGCGGCGAATCGCGTCGTGGTGGCCGGACAGCAGCACGTCCGGGACCGGCCGGTCCTCCCAGACGCGAGGCTTCGTGTAGTGCGGATATTCGAGGAGGTCGTCCGCGAAGCTTTCCTCGTTCAATCCGTCGGCATCGCCGATGACACCGGGCAGCAGACGGACGATGGCATCGATCAGCGCGATCGCCGCCGGTTCGCCGCCCGAAAGGACGAAATCACCGAGGCTGATCTCCTCGATCGCGCGTGCTTCGATCAAGCGTTGGTCGACGCCTTCGAAGCGGCCGCAGATCAAGGTCACCCAATCGGCGGCCGCCAACTCGCGCACCATGGTCTGATCGAGGAGGCGACCACGCGGACTCAAGTACACGAGGCGGCGCTGTGGTCCGATCGCGGGGCCGCGCTGAAGCGCCGTCTCGATGGCCCGCGCTAGCACGTCGGGACGCAGCACCATGCCTGGACCGCCCCCGAACGGGGTGTCATCGACCGTGTGATGGCGATCCGTGGCCGATCGGCGAATGTCTACGGTTTCGAGATTCCATATCCCGGTCTTGAGGGCCCGTCCCGCGAGCGAGAGCCCGAGCGGGCCGGGAAACGCCTCGGGCAGCAGGGTCAGCACCTGCGTGGTCCACAGTGGCTCCGCACGATCTAGGGCATTGGCGGTCATGACCGCTCCCGCGATCGGCGATCGCTGTAGATCCACTCATCGTCGGCTTTTATCCGAAGGCCGTCGGCGAGGCTCACGCTGGGGACGAAGTCGGCCGTGAACGGCACCATGAAACGGCCACCGTCTTCTCGTTCCACTTCGACCAAGTCGCCCGCACCATAGTTGTGAAACGCGATCACCGTGCCGAGCGCCCGTCCATCGACATGGCGCACGGGGAGTCCCTCGAGGTCGGCTTGGTAGAACTCGTCCGGCGCGGTTGCCGGCAGCCGGGAGCGATCGAGGAACAGCTGAACGCCACGCAGTGCCTCAGCGGCGTTGCGGTCGCGCACGCCCTCGAGGGCAGCGACGACGATGCCCTTGTTCTCGCGATATCGAACCACGGTGTAGTTCACGGTGCCGGTCTCATCGGTGAGCGGTCCATAGGCCGTCAGGGCGGTCGGATCCGAAGCGAAGCATCTGATCTTCACTTCGCCCTTCAGTCCGTGCGCCGTGGCGATCACGCCAAGGCAGACACGGGACGCCCTCGCCCGGTTGGCCACGGTCGCCGGTTAGCCTCCCTGGGCCGCCGGCGCCGCTTCGGCGGCGGGGGCAGCATCGGCTTTGGCGCCCTGGGCGGCCTTCAGTCGTTCTTGTGCCTTGGCCTTGGGGATCGCCTTCTGCGGGTTGTTGCGGCGCGGCGGCATCGCGATCAGTTTCGCCTCACCCAGGAAACGGGCCACCCGCTCGCTCGGCTGGGCGCCCTTGCTCAGCCAATGCTTGATGCGCTCGACGTCGAGCTTCAACCGACTCGGGTCGGCCTTGGGCATCAGCGGATTGAACGAGCCCACGCGTTCGATGAAACGACCATCCCGCGGGCTACGGGAATCGGCAATGACGATGCGGTAGTACGGGCGTTTCTTGGCGCCCGCGCGGGACATGCGAATACGAATGGCCAAGTTCAGTTGCTCCCTTCAAAGCATAGATAGGTGTTGGATCAACGCGGAAAACCCTGTGGTGGAATCAAACTGCGCAATGCCTGCGGCGAAATCTTGCCGCCCTTCGTCAGCTTGCCGACTTTGCGCATCATGTCGGACATCTGGCGGTACTGCTTCAGGAGCCGGTTGACGTCCTGAATCTGAACGCCGGCCCCCGCCGCGATGCGGCGACGGCGCGAAGCGTTCAGGATATTGACGTTGCGGCGCTCTTTCTTGGTCATCGCGTAGATGATCGCTTCCTGACGAGCGAGAAGCTTGTCGTCGAGGTTGGCTTCGGCCATCTGCTTTTTGACCTTGCCGACGCCGGGCAACATCGCCATGAGACCCTGCATCCCGCCCATCTTGCGCATCTGCCGGAACTGCTTCGCCAAATCCTCGATGTCGAACTGGCCGCTCAACAGCTTCTGTTCGAGCTTCTCGGCTTCGTCCTTCTCGATCGTTTCGGCTGCTTTCTCGACGAGCGATACGACGTCGCCCATACCGAGGATGCGCGATGCGACGCGTGACGGGTGGAAATCCTCCAGTGCGTCCAGTTTCTCGCCCGAGCCCATCAGCTTGATCGGACACCCGGTCACCGCCCGCATGCTGAGCGCGGCACCGCCCCGGGCATCGCCGTCGACCCGGGTGAGCGCGATGCCCGTGATACCAACGCGTTCCTTGAACGCTTTGGCGACATTGACCGCGTCCTGGCCGGTCAGCGAATCGGCGACCAACAGAATCTCCGTCGGACGCACCGCGTCGCGTACCGCGACGACCTCGGTCATCATCGCTTCGTCGATGTGCAGCCGACCGGCGGTGTCCAGGATGACGACATCGGCGCCCTGGAGCTTGGCGGCTTGGATGGCCCGCCGGCTGATGTCCACCGGCATTTGGCCGTCGACGATCGGAAGCGTCGCGACGCCGGCTTGCTCACCCAAGACCTTGAGCTGCTGTTGGGCCGCCGGGCGGTAGACGTCGAGCGAGGCGAGGAGCACTTTCTTGTGCTCCTTGTCCTGCAAACGCTTGGCGATCTTCGCCGCGGTCGTCGTCTTCCCCGAGCCTTGGAGCCCGACGACCAACAACGGCACGGGCGGCACGGCCCTCAGGTTGATCGGCTCTGCGGCGCGGCCCAAGGTCTCGACGAGGTGGTCGTGGACGACCTTGATGACCATCTGGCCTGGGGTGACGGAGCGCAAGACGTCGGCACCCACGGCCTTGGTCTGGACTTGCGCAACGAAATCCCGGACGACCGGCAGGGCCACGTCGGCTTCGAGCAACGCGACACGTACCTCGCGCAAGGCCTCGGCGACGTCCGATTCCTTGAGGACGCCGCGCTTGGTCAAGCGATCGAAGACCCCGGTCAGCCGTTCCTGAAGTGCCTCGAACATCGTCGTCGTACCCGCAAACGCCAAAATCGCCAGTGCACGAACATCGTGGACTGGCGGACCGACCCGCCAGCGGATCGGCTCAAGCCCTTGAAAAGCCTTGAGGGCGCGGACCATACGCCCCGCCCTTCCACGCCGTCAAGGCGTCCTTCCGACGTTGGTCCACCCCGGAAACGGTTGGATTCCCGGGGGTTGTGGCCATATAAGCGGACCATGGACACGGCATTCGTGAAAATGCACGGCCTCGGCAACGATTTTATCGTGTTCGACGCGCGCCAGCGGCGGATCGGCCTTGGGGCTGCCCAAATCCGCGCGCTTGCCGACCGTCACCGCGGGATCGGCTGTGACCAGGTGATCGTGATCGAGCCGGCGGCACAAGACCTCGCCATGTTGCGCTTTTTCAACGCCGATGGCGGTGAGTCGGGCGCCTGTGGCAACGGAACGCGATGCGTCGGAGCCATGTTGCTCGATCAAACCGGGAGCGATCACGCGACGCTGTCGACGGTCGCCGGACGAATAGCGGTCGACCGCAGCGATGGCGAGGTTTGGGTGGATATGGGGCCGGCGCGCCTCGACTGGCGCGATATTCCCCTGAGCCGACCGCAAGACACCCTGCATCTCGAACTCCGGGTGGACACCGAGGCTGGTTCCCTCGCGGACCCCGTTGCCGTGAGTATGGGCAATCCCCACGCGGTGTTTTTCGTGCCCGATGTCGAGGTGTTCGACCTCGCAACGATCGGGCCGCGTCTGGAACGCCATCCACTGTTTCCCGAGCGCGCCAACATCACGCTCGCCAACGTTCAGGGGCGGGAACGCATCGTGGCGCGCGTCTGGGAGCGGGGGGCCGGTCTGACGCTCGCCTGTGGAACAGCCGCCTGCGCGATGGCGGTGGCGGCCGTACGGCGGGACCTCTGTGACCGCCGCGTCAAAGTCGTCTTGCCCGGCGGCACGCTGACGATCGAGTGGCGTGCCGACAATCATGTCCTGATGAGCGGAGCCGTGAGCAAAGTGTTCCAAGGCTCCATCGATCTCGACCGGCTGACGGCGCGGCCGTGAACGTCGTGCGCGACATCGATGTCGTGACATTCGGGTGCCGCCTCAATTCGTACGAATCGGAGGTGATCCGGCGCCAGGCGTCTGCGGCCGGACTTACCGACGCGGTGATCATCAATACCTGCGCCGTAACGGCCGAGGCCGAACGGCAGGCCCGCCAAACTATTCGCCGCGTGCGCCGTGAAAGACCGGGCACCCGGGTCATCGTCACCGGGTGTGCGGCCCAGATCCGTCCGGCCGACTATGCGGCCATGCCCGAGGTCGATCAGGTCGTGGGCAACCTCGAAAAACTGCAGCCCGAGACGTTCGGGGTTCCGACGCCGCCACGGGTGCGGGTCGAAGACATCATGGCGCTACGCGAGACAGCCGGGCATCTGATCGAAGGATTCGAGGGCCGCGCGCGCGCCTTTCTCGAGATTCAGCAGGGCTGCAATCACCGCTGCACGTTCTGCATCATTCCGTTCGGGCGTGGCAATTCGCGGAGCGTGCCGGTCGGGCATGTGGTCAGCGAGGCTGAGCGGCTGGTGGCGGGCGGCTTTCGCGAGCTCGTCTTGACGGGAGTCGACATCGGCGAGTACGGGCGCGACCTGCCTGGCCAACCGAATTTGGCCGTGCTCGTGCGGCGATTGCTCGACCGCGTTCCCGGGTTGTCCCGCCTGCGATTGAGTTCGATCGATCCGGCCGAGGTCGATGACGCCCTGCGCTCGCAGCTTGTCGCCGAACCGCGGTTGGCGCCGCATCTGCACCTGAGCCTCCAATCGGGGAACGACCTGGTGCTGCGTCGGATGAAACGACGCCATTCGCGCGACGACGCGATTGCCTTGTGCCGGACCCTTCGCTCAGGGCGTCCCGAGTTCGTCTTTGGCGCCGATTTCATCGCGGGCTTTCCGACCGAGAGCGATGCGATGTTTGCCGACACCTTGGCCCTGGTCGAAGAGTGTGACCTCGCGTTGCTGCATGTTTTCCCGTACTCGGCACGTAACGGCACGCCGGCGGCGCGTATGCCTCAAGTTCCGCTCGCCATCCGTCGGGCGCGAGCCGCACAACTTCGGGAGGCGGGCGCAAGGACTCTTGATCGCCGGCTTGAGCGGATGGTGGGTACGACCGTACAAGTGCTCGTCGAGGACGGTCGGTCGGGTCGTTCGGAACACTATCTTCCCGTCGAGCTGGAAGGAGTGGCCGAGGTCGGGCAGATCGTGGCGGCTCGCGTCATCGACCGTCGCGGCGATCGTCTGCGGGCTTCCGCCGTCGATGGCTGAGTCCGAGCGGCGAACCGGCTGGTTGGGCAGGCTGCGACAGGGCCTTGCCCGCACCGCCGCAGCGTTGGGCACGGGCCTCGGTGGTGTGTTCGTGCGCCGTCGCCTCGACCGCGCGGCACTGGAGGAACTCGAAGAAATCCTTATTCGCGCTGATCTCGGGGTGGCCACGGCAGCAGCGGTCACGGAACGACTGGCCGCGACGCGGTTCGACCGCGAGGTGACCGAGCAGGAGATCCGTCAGGCGTTGGCCGACGAGGTCGCGGCGGTACTCGGTCCGGTTGCCGTCCCCCTCGTCATCGACACGGCACGACGTCCCCATGTCGTCCTGGTCACGGGCGTCAATGGCACGGGCAAGACGACGACGATCGGAAAGATGGCGAGTCGCTTTCGACGCGAGGGCCGCACCGTGTCGATCGCGGCGGGCGACACGTTCCGAGCCGCCGCGATCGAACAACTCAAGGTCTGGGCCGAGCGTAGCGGCGCCAAGTTCTTTTCGCGGGCCCAAGGGTCGGACGCGGCCGGCCTGGCGTTCGACGCACTGACCAAGGCGCGCGCCGACGGAGACGACGTCCTGCTCATCGATACGGCCGGCCGTTTGCAGAACAAGGCCGGTTTGATGGAAGAGTTGCGCAAGATCGTCCGCGTCTTGCGCAAGGTCGATGCGACGGCGCCGCATACCGTGCTTTTGGTGCTCGACGCGACGACGGGCCAGAACGTCCTGAATCAGGTCGAGTTGTTCCGTGACGTGTGCGAGGTCTCCGGCCTGATCATGACCAAGCTCGACGGGACCGCGAAAGGTGGGGTTCTGGTGGCGGTCGCTGCCAAGTTCGGCCTACCCATTCACGCCATCGGAGTCGGCGAGAGCATCGACGACCTGCAACCCTTCGACGCGACCGCGTTCGGCAAAGCCTTGGTCGGGCAGGTCTGATCAGCGCTCGATCGTCACGTAAGCGCCAACGCCGATTCCGCGAATCGCGCTGGCCCGTCCGCGATTGACCACCAGCTCGGCGAGGCCGAGCGAGTTTTCCAGCCACGCGAGTTGCCCTGGGGCCATATCGGCAAACGTCCGTATCCGATCCGCGCGGCAACCGGCCACCCCAAGGCTTGCGCAGGACGGCAGCGAACCGGCCCGCAAGCCCGTCATCGCGTTGCCGAAGTGGTCGACGTAAATGACCTCGCTGAGATCGTCTGGCCAGTCGTGCCCAGGCGTGGGCGGCGGGATCGGAACGCCCAGCGGGGCTTCGCCGCGCGCCAGCATCGCGGCGACGGGCGCGAACAGGTCGCGGCCATGAAACGTCGCGCTCAAACGCGGAGGCTGCCAAGTGATCCGCCACCAACGGCAATGCCGGGCGCGACGCGCGACGATCGCACACAGGCCATTCCCCGGACCCACGAACCAACGATCATCGGCGTTGAGGATGCAGGGCAGGCGTTCGTCGCTTCCGACCCCTGGATCGACGACCGCGACGACGACATGATCGCGCGGCAGGTCCTGGGCGAGCGCCGCAAGCAGGTAGGCGCTGGCGCGGACATTTCCCGTCGGTGCATCGGCCAACATGGAGACGACCGGGATATTCGGGGCGTGCCGGAGAAGCACAGCGGTCATCTGACCAACGTATGGGCCGTCCGCGCCGAAGTCGGTGAAGAGCTGGAGAATCATGGGGCCTTTGGTCGCGGCTGGCCCGGGCGATCGGCCCTGGTATGCTCGCCACAATTCGGATTTCGCAACATGGCCGCGCCCACCAATACTAATCCGCTCGCGAAGCTCGCCGTCGATCTCCTGCCGTTGATCGTGTTTTTCGTGGCCAACGGCATCTGGGGAATCATGCCGGCCACGATCGCCCTGATGCCGGCGACCGTGATCGCACTCGGGGCGTCGTATTGGATGACCCGCAGATTCGCTCTATTGCCGGTGGTCACGCTGGGAATCGTCTTGATTCTGGGTGGAATGACAATCGCGCTGAACGATGAGTTATTCATCAAACTCAAGCCGACGATCGTCAGCGCACTTTTTGCCATCGTGTTGTTTGCCGGGCTGGCTCTCCGACGGTCTCTCTTGAAGCTGGTGCTCGGTGACATGATCCCGCTGACGGACACCGGCTGGCGCATTCTGACGGTTCGCTGGGCGTCGTTCTTCCTCGGGTTGGCGGTGCTCAACGAGATCGTTTGGCGCTCTTTCGGGACGGACACGTGGGTGTCATTCAAGGTCTTTGGCATCACGCTGTTGACCGTGGTGTTCAGCGTCAGCCAGATGTCGGTGCTGCAGCGACATCGGCTTTCTGACAGCGCGTCGCCCTCATAGTCCGGCCGGGCGTTCGTCGCCCCAATCTCCCTCCGGATTGGATCGCGGAGCGAAGACGGCGGCGTTGGCCACCTCGTCGTGATGGCGAATGGCCCAACGCACGCTGGGGAATGCCAGTGCATCCCATGGAATCCGTTGCCGTTCGAAGAACCGAGCCTCGAGGGTCTCGGGCCCGGGGACGAGTTCGTCCGTTTCAGCGATGGCTTGGTAGATTAGCTGAACTTGGCTGATGCGCCGGACACTGTAGACGGCGAGGAGTGCGCGAATGGTCGGAACCACGCCCGCCTCTTCGCGAGTCTCGCGCAACGCACCGTCGATGGTCGTCTCGTGTTCTTCGAGATAGCCGGCGGGGATCGTCCAGAAGCCGCGCCTGGGCTCGATCGCTCGTCGGCACAAGAGAATCCGATCGCGCCAGGTCGTCAGCGTTCCGACGACGATCTTGGGATTGACGTAGTTGATGAATCCACAGATATCGCAGACGGCGCGCATCTTGGTGTCGCCGGCCGGCACGGCGTAAACGACCTTCTCGGGCTGGTTCGGAAATCGGGGAGGTGGGGCCACGGAGACAGTCTTGCACCGGCGGCCGGTACGATCCAAGCGAGGCAAGAAAAAGGGGCGCCTTTAGGCGCCCCGTTGTGACCGGCGAAAGCCAAGCTCGACGCTAGACGCGGATATCGACTTTGTTGCCGCGTTGCTCTTCGGTTTCGCGTCGTTCGCGCCGCTCTTCGTCGGCCCGCTCATCCGCGTCCGCACGCGCTCGCAGTTCGTCCGTGCGTCGATCGTTCTCGATAATCGAGTTGGCGCCACCGCCATCCTGACCTTCCGCGTCGGAGCGGCTGGTCTCCTGAATCGGTCGGCGTGTCTCTTGGGCCGCAACACGGCGTAACGGGAATTCCGCCGGAACCGGGGCGGTCGCGCCACCGGGTGGCAAACCGCCGGGACTGATCTGGACCATGAAACCTCCCACGCGCGCGCTAACCGTTCGTCAAGGTTAACCGCCGTAGAATTCTATTACCTAGGACCTCGCCGCGCGATATTCAAGCGCCCCGCTTCTCATTTTGGGACAAATTGTATCGAATTGCTCCAAGACGACCGTGACCGAACTCCCGGTTGAGCCAAATTGAGTGGGCGTAACTCTCGGGAGGCACTCGGAGAACCTTAGATTCCAGCCATTTTTTGCGTCTCTCGCGGTTGGCACAGGTCTTGCTGAGATCACCATGTCTGGGTTTGGCTGGGCCTGGGCCTGGTGCGGTTTTCAGCCAATGGATTACGGATCGATCCCCCAAATTTGTCCGTAATTTGTAGAGGGCGCATTGTCGAAATGCGCCTTCTACTTTTTTGGGCTTAGGGGCGCCGAAGCGCCGTCAGTCGAGACTGAACGAGCATCTCGATCTCTGATCCACTTGCCACATGACCAAGCAGTCGCCGCCAGAGCCGTTCGGCCTCCGCCGGATTGTCGCGTTGGGATTCCCCTAGCCCGACGTAATAGAGCGCCTCGACGTGGTTGGGCTGATGTTCGAGCAGGCGCCGATAGAGGTTCAAGGCTGCGGTCGGTACGTTGGCGCCCGTCGGCGCAGTCTCCAGGTTTGCGCGGGCGCCGGCCTGTAGGACCTCGGCATCGTTGGGCCAAAGCTCCGCCGCCCGGGCGTAGGCGGCGAGACTATCGGTGGATCGCCCGAGCACTTGGTAGGAGCGGCCGAGCCGCAACCAGCCGTCGCGATCATCGGCGTTGCTGGCCAGTCGCTGCGCCAAGGTTGCCACCATCGACTGAACCATGGCGTTTTGTTGGTCGGTAGCGGCGTGGGCCGTCGCTTCGTTTCCGACTGGCGAAGGAGGTGGCGCCGATGGACGGGACTCCGTTGGGCTCGGTGAGCCGCGCTGCAACGCCTCGAGGCGCGCTTGGGCCTCGCGTGCCTTCTGCCCTTCGCCCAGCACCTGGTAAGACCGGATCAACCGCTGCCAGCCTTCGATATCGTTGGGGTTCTGTCGTAGGCGCGCGGCCAGACCTTCGACCATGCTGCGGATCATCGCATTGCGATCCTCGGTCGACAGGGATTGCGCGGCCTGCATGTCCTCGGCCGTTGGTCCGCGCGGGCGCTCGGGTCCGCGGGTCGGTGATCGCAGAGCAGCAAGGCTACGGGGGTCGATCGCCAATTCGCGCGCCGCGCTCTCGATCTGGCTGACCAGCATGCCGCGCCAAGGCGCCTCTTCCGGCGTGTCGAACGCCAAGGCCGACCATCGATCGAGAGCCTCGCGCCAGCGTCCGGCTTGGGCATCGCTCAGCGCGAGGTAGAATCGTGCGGCGGGATCGCTGGGATCGCTCTTCAACGCGCGGTCGAAGGCCTCCCGAGCTTGCGGCGTCACAACCCCATCGGCGGCCATGACCAAACTTTCGCCGTAGAAGGACCGGAGGCGCTCGTCGCCGGGGGCGATCTCGATGGCGCGACGAAAGGCCTCGATCGCCCGGTGGGGTTCAGCCGTGATCATGAACGATCGGCCGAGCAGCACCCAACCATCGACATCGTCGGGTTGATCGCGCAGGCGCGCTTCCAGACGGGCAATCGATTGACGCATGTCGGTGGCGTCGGCTGGGACCGCTCGCTGGGCGCCGGTACCGGCAGGCTGTCCGGGCAACGCGGGATTGCCGCGCCAGCCATAAATGCCGGCCCCGGCAAGCGGGATCGCGAGGACGACGATAAGAACAGCAGCCCTCCGCCAACCGTGCTCCTTTCGATCGCTTCCGCCGCTTGGTCCGGTGGCCGTCTCTGTCGCCAACAATCGTCGGGCGATCTCGCGTCGGGCGGATTCGAGTTCGTCGCCGCCGATCAAACCACGTGCGGCATCGGTCTCGAGCTCTTGCAGCTGCGCTCGGTACACGGTCGCATCGTAGGCCTGGCGCTCGGTGAGCGTCGTCCCGGCACGCAGGAGTGACCGAACGAGGGCGATCAGCACTGCCAGAGTAATAACGCCTGCGAGTCCCCAAACGATCATGGCCGCACCCGGTCATCGCTCGAGAGCAGGGCGTCGAGCTTGCGCTGCTCCTCGGTGCTGAGCGGGGGCTCGGCGCGCGTCCCCCGTTTGCGCCGGACTTGGACAATGGCGATTGCGACGACCAATGCGAACAGCAGCGCGGGGCTCAACCAGAGCAGCGCCGTCGACCACTTGAAGGGAGGTCGCATCAAGACCCAGTCGCCGTAGCGATCGACGACGTACCGCCGAACCTTTTCGTCGCTGTCGCCAGCCGCAATGCGCTCCCGCACGATTTGTCGAAGCTGGCGCGCCAACTCGGCGTTCGAGTCGTTGATCGCCTGGTTCTGGCACACCAGACAGCGAAGTTCCTTGTGTAGTGCCAACGCCCGATGCTCGGCCGTCGGGTCTGCGAGCGGTCGATCGGCCTGCGCTGCGACGGAACCAGCGGTGATCAGCCAAGCGAGGAGGATAGCGGCGAGGAGCCTAGCCATCGCATCGCACCTGACGCTCCCCGCGAAGGCGGGGCAGAATCTCGCGTTCGAGGACGTCACGCGTGAGGACGCTGATGTGCTTGTATTGAATGCAGCCGCGACCATCGACAACGAAGGTCTCGGGCACGCCATAGACGCCCCATTCGATGCTGACGCGCCCGTCGCGATCGGCGCCCGTTCGGCTGTAGGGATCGCCAAACGCGGCGAGCCAGCGTTCGGCCGCTTCGGGTTCATCCCGCTGGTTGATTCCGACGATGAGGACGCGACCCGTTCTCGCGAGGTCCATGAGCAGCGGGTGCTCCTCGCGGCAGGGAATGCACCAGGATGCGAACACGTTGACCAGGGTGGGCGTCCCTGCGCGCAGATCGTCGCTGCTCAATCCGGTGGCCCGGCCCTTGACCGGAGCCAGGTCGAACGTCGGAGCCATCTTGCCGATGAGGGCCGACGGAATCTCGCGTGGCCGCAGCGTGAGTCCGACCGCGAGTGCGACAGCCAGGACGACGAACACCGCGAGCGGAACGAGGACCCGCCAAGTCATCGCTATTCCGCAGGCGCTAGAGCGGCCGCCGCGGCCCGGCGCGCCGGGGCGCCGACGCGGTGGCGGCGATCACTCAAGGACAGCAGTCCCCCGAGCACCATGATGAGCGCACCGCTCCAAATCCAATGAATCATCGGTTTGCGGTAAAGCCGAGCGGCAAACCCGCCGTCACCCGTGGATTCTCCCATCGCGATGTAGATATCCCCCCCGAAGCGCGGTCGGATGGCCGCCTCGGTGGTCGCCATCGGTGGATTGGCAAAGCGGCGTGTCTCGGGCTCCATCACCGCGATCAGGGCGTTGTCTTGGTAGATTCGGAACGTTCCGCGGATAGCATCATAATTTGGCCCGCGCGCGGGGCGCGCGCCGTCGAACACGGCGGTGTACCCGGCGAACTCGACCGACTGGCCCGGCTTCATGGCCTCGAGTCTCTCGGTTTCCCACGCGAGCGATCCGGTGATCCCCAGGATCAAGACCCCGACTCCGGCGTGCGCTATCGCCGCCCCCAACGCCGCCCGCGGCGTGTTGACGGCCCGCGCCACGACATCGCGCCATTGCACTCGACCGACTCCCCAACGTTCGGCGACGTCAGCGAGCGCGCCACCAACCACCCAGGTTCCCAGCGCAATGCCACCGACGGCGAGCGGCGGGATACCGGCAGTGACATAGAGCGTCAGGGCTGCGGTGATCGCCGCGAGTAGTGCAGCGAACTTGAGGCGAGCCAGGGCTCCCGACAGGTCCCCTCGCTTCCACGGCAACATCGGGCCAATGGTCATGAGGATGACGAGTGGGGCCATCAGGGGGGCGAACGTCGAATTGAAGAACGGTGGCCCGACGGTGACCTTCTCCCCAGTCACCGCGTCGAGGAACAGTGGATACATGGTTCCGAGCAGCACCGTGCCGGTGGCCGCCATCAGCAGCAGATTGTTGAGGACAAGGGTGCCCTCGCGGCTGATCGGGGCGAACAAGCCTCCGGGCGCGAGTTTGGCGGCGCGACTGGCGTAGAGCGTCAGGGCACCGCCGATCGCGATGACGAGAAACGCAAGGATGAAAACGCCGCGCGAAGGATCGGTGGCAAACGCATGAACCGAGTTCAGAACACCCGAGCGGACGATGAACGTCCCGAGCAGACTGAGTGAAAACGTCAGGATGGCGAGCAATACGGTCCAGGCCTTCAGCGTGTCGCGACGTTCGACCACGATCGCCGAATGCAACAACGCGGTCCCCGCCAGCCACGGCATGAACGAGGCGTTCTCGACCGGGTCCCAGAACCACCAGCCGCCCCACCCGAGCTCGTAGTAGGCCCACCAACTGCCGAGGGCGATGCCGATCGTGAGGAACGTCCAGGCCGCCAGCGTCCACGGCCGCACCCAGCGCGCCCACGCGGCGTCGACCCGGCCGTCGATCAGCGCGGCGATGGCGAAACTGAACGCGATCGAGAACCCGACGTAGCCGAGGTAGAGAAACGGCGGATGGAACGCGAGGCCGGGGTCCTGCAACAGCGGGTTCAGGCCGTTGCCCTCCAGCGGGGCGGGCACCACGCGTTCGAACGGGTTCGACATGAACACGAGGAGACCGAGGAATCCGACGGCGACCAAACCCTGGACCGCGATGACCCGGGCGCGCAAGACGGGCGGAATGTTGCGCCCGAAACCGGCGACGGCCGCACCGAATAGCGCCAGGATCAAGACCCAGAGCAGCAGCGATCCTTCGTGGTTTCCCCAAACTCCGGAGATCTTGTAGAGCAACGGTTTTTCCGTGTGCGAGTTCTGCCAGACATTGAGCACCGAGAAATCCGACGTTACGTACACATAGGTCAGGCAGGCGAAGGAAAACGCCAGGAGCGCGGCTTGGGCGAGGGCGGCCGGTTGGGCCACGGCGGTCCAGGACGGCACCCGACGGCTGGTGCCGACGAGTGGAAAGGTTCCTTGAACGATCGCCACGACGAGCGCGAGGATGACGGAAAAATGGCCGAGTTCGGGGATCATTTCGCGGCCTCGCCCATCCAGTGCCCCGACTTCTTGAGCGCATCGGCGACTTCCGGCGGCATATAGTTCTCGTCGTGTTTGGCTAGCACCGTGGAAGCGAGGAAGACGCCGTCCTCGCCCAAGCGACCTTCGGTGACGACGCCCTGGCCCTCGCGGAACAGATCGGGCAGGAGGCCGGTGTAGCGCACAGCGACCGAATGGCGGGTGTCGGTGACGCGAAATGTCGTCGTCGTGCCCATTTTCAGCACGGAATCCTGTTCGACGAGACCGCCGAGACGAATGCGAACGTTGGGGGCCACCTTCTTTTCGACGACGTCGGTCGGGCTGTTGAAGAACACGAGATTGTCTTCGAACGCGGCCAGCACGAGGCCGACCGCGATCGCCAACATCGCCATCCCGGTCACCACGAACAGCAGACGTCGGCGCTTCGGCTTCATCCTGGCGGGTCCTTCCGTCGCCTTGGGCGCTCGGTCTCGAGCAACGCCAAGGTCCGACGATCGTGCCGGAGAGCCCGAACGCTCGACCACACCAGGCCGGCCATGACCACGGCGGCTACGGCGAAGGCGGGCCAAACGAAAGCGGCATAGCCGCCCATGGCGAAAAAGGCGATCACGGTGTCCATGAGCTCAGAAGGCGGGCCTCGCTCCCAGGTTCGCGCGGGGCAACGCGCGGCACACTATAAGAACCCCGGCCGATCCATGCGGCAACTAGGGCTTTGGCGGCTGGTAGTCTTTGGCGCCCGGGTCTGGTTTTGCGAAGTGGGGATACAACGGATGACCCACAAGGGGAGTCACGGTGACGCGGGCGAAATAGCGAAAAAACGGCAAAACTCGCAGTGATTGCTGCAAATCCTCGTGGCTGGCGTAATCGAAGATCCCGATGGCGCCGCCACCGTTGGCATTGAAGTAGATACGCAGCAGTTTTCCTGCCCGATACTGCGCCAGGCCCGCCTCCCACTCGCGGCGGACCAAATCTTGAATTTGCTCCCCAGGAACCTGGGCCAAGGCCCCGGAGTCGGTCTCGAAATTGATCAAGAAGAGCATCGCGTTCTCCTAATTCACCTTGGCGGGCTCTTCGCTCGCCAGCAAGCGTAACGCTCGGATACGTCGCGCCAAGATTTCCCGTTCGATACGGGTCAACACAATGGCGATGTAAAACAGTGTGAAGCCAACCGCCATCAACAGTAGGGGCGTCAGCATCGAGCCGTGAATCGTCGGCCCCCGGGTCGTCAGCACGCTGGCGGGTTGGTGCAACGTGTTCCACCAGTCGACCGAGAACTTGATGATCGGAACATTGACGAAACCGACGAGAGCGAGGATCGCCGTGGCCCGCGCCGCGCGCTGGGGATCTTCGATCGCCTCCCACAAGGCGATGTATCCGAGATAGAGGAAAAGCAGGATCAGGACCGAGGTCAGTCGGGCATCCCAAACCCACCAGGTGCCCCACGTCGGCTGGCCCCATAACGAGCCCGTAACCAAGGCGATCACGGTGAACCCGGCGCCGATCGGAGCGCTTGCCTTGGCGGCCAAATCGGCAAGCGGATGCCGCCAGATCAAGGCGACCGCGCTGGCCACGGCCATCGATGTGTACACGAACAGCGCCATCCATGCGGCCGGGACGTGTACATACATGATTCGGACCGTGTCCCCTTGCTGGTAGTCGGGGGGCGAAAATCCAAGCCCGAGCACCAGGCCCACGGCGAGACAGACGATCGTCGCGGCCGTCGCCCACGGACGAACGGCCTGCGCGATTTTCAGGAAGCGGGTGGGATTGGCCCAACGCTGCATTTCGGCATTCTCCAGGGACTGGACGCTATCGACAACCAACGTGGCCGTGACCGCGACATCTCGCCACCACGATCTGGAGGCTATTCGGTGTTCGCCCGCAACGCTGCGGCGGTTGCCAACGGTGCAAGGACGATCGCGGCGAGAAGCATGGCCCCGAGGATCAACAGGTGTGGCCGTGCCGATAGTCCGTTGATCGCCGCTTCCACTGCCCCGACGCCAAAAATAAGGATCGGGAGGAATAACGGCAGCACCAGCAAGGACAAGAGGACGCTGCCGCGGCGAATGCCGATCGTGAGGCCGGCCCCGATAGCGCCCACAAGGCTCAGGACGGGCGTGCCCAACGCCAATCCCAGGATCAACGGCACGACACCCGCCCCTTCCATCTGCAGCGCCATCGCGAGGACCGGCGCGATCAGGGTGAGCGGAAGGCCGGTCAACAACCAATGGGCGAGCGCCTTCGCGAGCACCGCGGCGGGCAAAGGGGTTGGCGCGAGGCAGAGCTGTTCGAGCACGCCGTCTTCGAAATCGGCCTGGAACAGGCGATCGAGCGAAATCATGGCGGCGAGCAGAGCGGCCGCCCAAACGACACCGCTCGCGATGCGCGCCAAGACCTGCGGCTCCGGCCCGACGCCGAGCGGGAATAGGGTCACGGCGAGGACGAAGAAAACGACCACACTGGTGCTTGCGTTCCCTTGGCGGAGAGAGATGCGAAGATCGTGATGCAAGAGCGCCCACAGCGACCGCATCATGGGTTTCGTCCCAAGGTGAGCGTCTCTGCCTCGTCAATCGCGAGTTCCTGGTGGGTCGACAGCACGGCGACCCCGCCTTCGGCCAAGTGTCGCCGGAGCGCGACCATGAACACCTCGATGCCCCGGCCATCGAGGGAACTCACCGGTTCGTCGAGGAGCCAGACCGGGGCGTCGACCAAAAGGAGCTTCGCCAGAGCAGCTCGACGGCGTTGTCCCGCAGACAGGTAGCGGGTCGGCATGTCGATCAGGTGAGCGATGCCGAGCGCATCGAGGGCCGCCGCGAGACTACGGTTGTGGCCGCGGTAGGCCAGCCAAAACGCCAGGTTCTCCCGCAAGGTCAAGGCGGCCTTGATGGCATCGAGGTGGCCGACATAGGACACCCGACCCGCGAGGGATCCGCCGGCCCAGCGCACTTGCCCGACGGCCGGTGCGTTCAGGCCCGCGAGCAGGCGCAACAGGCTGGTCTTGCCGACCCCGTTGGGACCGCGGACGAGCAGGGCCCGGCCGGGCGCGACCGAAAAGGTCAGGCCGGAAAAAATCATCCGTTCGCCGCGGATGCAGGTCAGGTCGATTGCTTGGAGAGTCACGAATACCGCCTCGCCGAATCGCGGCCCGTCATACTGTGCCAACTCGCCCCGGCGCGCCAACAGGGCGGCGACTGGTCTTCGAGGGCGCTCCGTCGCATAATGCGCCGCCCGAACGCGGCGACTTGCGCCCACCACGGCGAGGCCGCCGCTCATCGCGAACACAGGGAGATTCACCATGCCGTCGATCGGACAGGACAGCATGAAGACCCGGCGCAGCTTTACCGTCGGCAACCGCAAGTACGACTATTTCAGCCTCAAGGCCGCTGAAAAGGCGGGGCTGGGCGACCTGAGCCGTCTGCCGTACTCGCTGAAGGTGCTGCTTGAGAATCTGCTCCGCTACGAGGACGGCAAGACGGTCAAGATCGATGACGTCAAGGCGATCGCCGGTTGGCTCAAGTCGCGGACGTCCGATCGCGAAATCGCCTATCGCCCGGCACGTGTGCTGATGCAGGACTTTACCGGCGTTCCCGCTGTGGTCGATCTCGCGGCAATGCGGGCGGCGGTAGCGCAGGCGGGTGGCGACACCAAGAAGATCAACCCGCTGTCGCCGGTCGATCTCGTCATCGATCACTCGGTGATGGTCGATAGCTTCGGGTCATCGAAGGCGTTCAAGGAGAACGTCGGCCTCGAATACGAGCGCAACGGCGAACGCTACGCGTTCCTGCGCTGGGGGCAGCAGGCCTTCGACAATTTCCGCGTCGTGCCCCCGGGTACCGGCATCTGCCACCAGGTCAATCTCGAGTATCTCGCGCGCGTCGTATGGACCGACAAGATCGACGGCAAGACGGTCGCCTACCCGGACACGTTGGTCGGCACAGACAGTCACACGACCATGGTCAACGGGTTGTCGGTGCTCGGTTGGGGCGTGGGCGGCATCGAAGCCGAGGCTGCGATGCTCGGTCAACCGATCTCGATGCTGATCCCCGAAGTTGTCGGTTTTCGCCTCACGGGCAAGCTGCGTGAAGGGGCGACGGCGACCGACCTCGTGCTCACCGTGACCCAAATGCTGCGCAAGCGGGGGGTCGTCGGCAAATTCGTCGAGTTTTTCGGCCCGGGCCTCGATGAGCTGTCGTTGGCCGACCGGGCGACCATTGCCAACATGGCGCCCGAGTATGGTGCGACGTGCGGGTTTTTCCCGGTCGACGGCGAGACCCTGGCCTATCTCAAATCGACGGGTCGCAAGAAGGCCGAGATCGATCTCGTCGAGAAGTACGCGAAGTTGCAGGGACTGTGGCGCACGCCGAAATCGCCGGACCCGGTCTATACCGACGCGCTCGAGCTGGATGTGTCGACCGTCGAACCCAGCATGGCGGGTCCACGTCGGCCGCAGGACCGCGTTGCCTTGTCGCAAGCCGCTGCCGAATTCAAGAAGGCGCTGCCGAGTTACAACGTCAAGGACGAGGGCAAGCGCAGTCGCGTGAAAGGTGCGAAGTACGAGGTCGAGCATGGGTCGGTCGTCATCGCTGCGATCACGAGCTGCACCAACACCTCGAATCCGGCCGTGATGTTGGGCGCCGGGTTGGT
Source organism: Alphaproteobacteria bacterium (assembly GCA_016869765.1). Classification (GTDB taxonomy): domain Bacteria; phylum Pseudomonadota; class Alphaproteobacteria; order SHVP01; family SHVP01; genus SHVP01. The sequence goes on along the minus strand of VGES01000014.1, from coordinate 31,558 downwards.
GGCACGTAACGCGGTCAAGCGCGGCCTGAGTGTGAAGCCCTGGGTGAAGACCTCGCTTGCCCCGGGTTCGCGCGTCGTCAGCGACTACCTGGCGAAGGCCGGTCTGCAGAAGGAGCTCGACAAGTTGGGGTTCAACCTCGTCGGCTACGGCTGCACGACGTGTATCGGAAATTCGGGCCCCGTTCCCGAACCAATCGCCGAAGCGGTGACGTCTGCGGATCTCGTCGCTGCGGCGGTTCTGTCAGGAAACCGAAACTTCGAAGGGCGAGTGAGCCCGCACGCGCGCGCCAACTATCTGGCCTCGCCAATGTTGGTAGTGGCGTACGCCATCGCCGGCAACATGAAGATCGACCTGCTCAAGGATCCGATCGGTCAGGACAAGAAGGGCAGGAACGTCTATCTGCGGGACATCTGGCCGAGCAACGCCGAAGTGCAGGCGACCATTCGCAAGGCGGTCAAACCGACGATGTTCCGCTCGCAATATGCCAAGGTTACCGAAGGAGACGCCCTGTGGCGGCGGGTCAAGACGACGAAGGGCGATACCTACTCCTGGGACTCGCGCTCGACGTATGTAAAGCATCCGCCGTACTTCGAAGGGATGGCGAAAACGCCGGCACCGGTCAAAGACATACGGTCGGCGCGAATGCTGGCTCTGTTCGGGGATTCGATCACCACCGATCACATTTCGCCCGCGGGGTCGATAAAGAAGGACGGCCCGGCGGGGAACTACTTGGTCGGTCTCAACGTCAAGCCGGCCGATTTCAACTCCTATGGCGCGCGTCGCGGCAATCACGAGGTGATGATGCGCGGGACCTTCGCCAACATCCGGCTCAAGAACGAGATGGTGCCAGGTACCGAGGGCGGGATCACCAAACTGCTGCCGGCCGGCACGGTGATGTCGATCTATGACGCCGCCATGGCTTACCAGAAAGGTGGGACGCCCCTGGTCGTCGTCGCCGGCAAGGAGTACGGCACCGGCTCTTCGCGGGACTGGGCGGCAAAGGGCACCGTCCTGCTCGGGATTCGCGCGGTGATCGCCGAGAGCTTCGAGCGCATCCATCGCTCGAATCTGGTCGGGATGGGGGTCCTGCCGCTCGTCTTCAAGGAGGGCGAGAACCGCAAGTCCCTGAAACTCGTCGGCAACGAGACCTTCGATCTGACCGGAATCGAGAAGGGGCTTCGACCGCGCATGGACGTCGACTGCCAGATTACCTATGCCGACGGCAGCAAGAAGCCCATCAAGCTTACGTGCCGGATTGATACCGAAGACGAAGTGGCCTATTTCCAAAATGGGGGAATTCTGCACTACGTCTTGCGGAATCTGATGAAGGCGGCTTGAACCGTTACGGGTGCCGGATTACGGCGAATCACCCATTGTTGATTCGCGGCCGAGTTCGGCCGCACCCTAAGGTGGATCATGTTGCAACGGGCCCTCTCGGCGCTAGCCTTGGTGCTTGCCATGTTGTCCGCCACTCCGGCGCTCGCCGGTGGCGGCAAGGCGCTCGTGTTGGTTGAGCTGTTCACGTCGCAAGGTTGCAGTTCCTGCCCGCCGGCCGATGCGTATCTCGTCGAGCTGGCAAAGCGCAAAGACGTGCTGGCGCTCGGATTCCACGTCAGCTACTGGGACTACCTCGGTTGGAAGGACACGTTTGCGAGCGATCGCAACGTGTGGCGCCAGCGTGCCTATGCCAAGTCGCTCGGAGAACGCAGCGTCTACACCCCGCAAGTCGTGGTGAATGGCACGGCCCACGAGGTCGGGTCACGGCGCGACGCGATCGAAGCATTGATTTCCAAGGCCAAGATCGGCGCTCGTGAGAAGCCGAATCCCGAACTGTCGTTGGCGCCCGGGCCAGGGGATACGCTGTCGGTGACGCTGAACGACGGAACGAGTGCGACCGCAGGAACGGTTTGGCTGATCCGCTTCGACCGCGGTCGAGAAGTCTCCATCGACCGTGGCGAGAATGCCGGACGCACCCTGCTCTATCGCAATGTCGTGACGGACTTCAAACGGATCGCTCAGTGGAACGGCGGTCGGCTGGAACTTTCGCTCGGTATGGCCGAACTGCGGGAGGGCGATCGCGATGCGGTCGCCGTCGTCGTTCAGGAAGGTTCGCTCGGACGGGTGCTCGCCGTCGCCACCCACGAACTCAAGCTGTTGCCGTAGCGTTCAACGCCCGCGCCATGGTCTGGGCGAGCCGCCGTGAAAAGGCGGCGATGTCGGTTGGGCTCTCGCCCTCGAGGATACAGGCATAGTCGTAGAGAAGTTTGGCGGCCTCGCTCAGGTTGTCGGACGCGCCCGATCGACCAGCCAGTTCGGCGAACGCCTTGATCAACTCGTGGTGGGGGTTGAGTTCGAGAACGCGCGGAAGCGAGGAGTCGACCCGCCGATGTTGCTTGAGGATGCGCTCGAGATGCATGTCGAGCGCACCCTCGGCCGCGACCAGGCAGAGTGGGCTGTCGGTGAGACGGTCGGTGACGCGAACATCCTGGACGGTCTTGTCCAGGCTCAACTTCAGGAGCGCTACGAGGCTGTTGAGCTTGCCGTCGGCGACAGGATTTTCGGCCGGGGCCTCCTTGCCTTCAGGACCGGCCAGATCCTTGAGATCGCTGCTGCCGCGCGTGACCGACTTGAAGGGGTGCTCCTTGAAATCGCGGACGGCATTGATCCAGAAGTCGTCGACCGGATCGGACAGGTAGAGAACCTCGACCTCTTTGGCTTTGAAGCCCTCGGTCTGGGGACTCCGTTTGAGGGCGTCCTGGCTCTCGCCACTGATGTAGTAGATCGCCTTCTGGTTTGGCCGCATTCGGCCGACGTAGTCTTCGAGCGAGATCCATCCGTCCCCGGACGATGTCGAACGGAAACGTGCGAGCTTGAGGAGCGTTTCGCGAACGTCGGCATCTTCGTAGAGGCCTTCCTTCAGCACGGCCCCGAAGTTCAGCCAGAACTTGGCGTATCCCTCTGAGTCGTCGGTTGCCTTCTTCTCCAGCTCCCGGAACACGCGCTTGCACAAATCCTTGCGGATTTTGGCGAGCAACGGGCTTTCCTGCAGCATCTCACGACTGACATTGAGGTCGAGGTCTTCGGAGTCGACGATGCCGCGCAGGAAACGCAGGTAAGGCGGAACCAAGCCGGTGATCTCTTCGGAGACGAATACGCGCCGCACGTAGAGGCGCACGTGTCCGCGTCGTTCCGGATCGAATAGATCAAAGGGCTTGCTGCTCGGTACGAACAGAAGTTGCGTGTATTCGATCTTCCCCTCGGCCCGCGCATGGATTGTCAGCCAGGGGTCGTCGAAGGCTTGGGCGACGTGATGATAGAAGTCGCGGTACTGCTCGGGCGTGACATCCTTCTTGGGTCGAGTCCACAACGCCGAGGCCGCGTTGATCGTGTTCTCGGATTTTGCTTCCTTGAGCGCGATCGGCACACCGATGTGGTCGGAGTGGGTCTTGACGATCCGCCGGATCGTTTCCGGCTCGAGGAACTGGCGAGCATCTTTTCTGAGATGGAGCGTCACCGTCGTCCCGCGCTGCTCGCGCTGCGCCGTTTCGATCGAGAACTCGCCCCGGCCATCGGAGGTCCAGCGCCAGGCGTCGGTTCGGCCGGCCCGGCGCGACACGACGTCGACACGATCCGCGACCATGAACGCGGAATAGAACCCGACCCCAAACTGGCCGATCAGGCTCACGGCGGCCGCGTCGTCGGACCTCGATAGTTGGTCGACGAACGCGCCGGTTCCCGACCGGGCGATGGTGCCGAGGTTGTCGATCAGTTCCTGGCGGTCCATGCCAATGCCGCTGTCGGCGATCGTCAGGGCCCCGGCCTTTGAATCGGCCTCGAGGGTGATCTTCATATCCGGCTGCCCAGCCAACAGGTCCGGTTGGCGCAGGGCCTCGTATCGCAGCTTGTCGCAGGCATCGGCGGCATTGGATATGAGCTCGCGCAGGAAGACTTCCTTCTCGCTGTACAGCGAGTTCGCGACGATGTGCAGAAGCTTGCTGACCTCGGCCTGAAAAGAGCGTTTTTCGGTGCTGGTGTCGGCCGACATGGTTTCCCCTGGGTTTTGCCCGCCGGGAATATGTGATCCCACCCCCTTCGTTCAAGGGGTTAAGGGGCAAAGGCCGGGGTCGCCTTGCGGCGGGCCAGGGAATCGGAGTAGTTAGCGGGCCGCCGGGAGGCCCAAAGCGCCCCAAGGGGAGGCCGCCGTCCCGCAAACGAAGAGGATTCATGGCTCGCAACAAGATCGCCCTGGTGGGCGGCGGAAACATCGGCGGTACTCTCGCGCATCTGGCGGGGCTCAAGGAACTGGGCGACATCGTTATTTTCGACATCGTCGAGGGTCTGCCCCAGGGGAAATCCCTCGATATCGCGCAGTCGTCCCCCGTCGACGGGTTCGATGCCAGGATCAGCGGCACCCAGAGTTATGCCGGCATCGCGGGGGCGGACGTCGTCATCGTCACCGCCGGCGTACCGCGCAAGCCGGGCATGAGCCGCGACGACCTCGTTGGAATCAACACCAAGATCATCAAACAGGTCGGCGAAGGGATCCGCCAGCACGCGCCCAACGCCTTCGTCATCTGCATCACCAACCCGCTCGACGTCATGGTGTGGGCGCTGCGCGAGGCCTCTGGCCTGCCTCACGCGAAGGTCGTCGGGATGGCGGGCGTGCTCGACTCCGCGCGATTCCGCTACTTCCTCGCGACGGAGTTCAACGTGTCGGTCGAGGACGTGACGGCCTTCGTGCTCGGCGGCCATGGCGACACCATGGTGCCGTTGGTCCGGTATTCTGCGGTCGCTGGGATTCCCGTGCCGGACTTGGTCCGGATGCAATGGACGACCCAGGAGCGTCTCGACAAGATCGTTCAACGGACCCGCGATGGCGGGGCGGAGATCGTCGGCCTTCTCAAGACCGGGTCGGCATTCTACGCGCCGGCCTCGTCGGCCATTGCGATGGCCGAGTCGTACCTGCGTGACAAGAAGCGGCTTTTGGCGTGCGCGGCGTTCCTCAACGGCCAGTACGGTGTCAAGAACATGTACGTCGGCGTGCCCGTGGTGATCGGGGCCGGTGGCGTCGAACGGGTGATCGAAATCGAGCTCAACGACGCCGAGCGCAAGATGTTCGATCACTCGGTGCAGTCGGTGCGCGGGCTGATGGAATCGGTGAACCGCCTGGATCCCAGTTTCAAATTGGCCTGATCGCTCGATCTATTTGAAAATCAAGGGAAAAACCCTTGTGGCGGGCGGCGCGCCGGTTGCGCCCGAGCGCTTGCCTGCTATAACTAGCGCCCTCCGGGCCCCCCGGGTTTCCAATGCCCACTTCGGCCTAGCACCATGAACATCCACGAGTATCAAGCCAAGGGCCTGCTGGCAAAGTACGGGGTTGCGGTACTCCGCGGCGGCGTCGCCTACACGGTCGATGAAGCGGTCAAAGTGGCCACCGACCTTGGCGGTCCGATTTGGGTGGTCAAAGCGCAGATCCACGCCGGAGGTCGCGGCAAAGGCGGGGGCATCAAGATCGCCAAGTCGATCGAAGACGTCCGGCGGCACGCCGGGGCGCTGCTCGGCATGCAACTGGTGACGCCCCAAACCGGTCCGCAAGGCAAAGAAGTCAAACGCCTCTACATCGAAGAGGGAGCAGACATTGCCCGGGAACTCTACCTCGGCATGTTGGTCGATCGCGATCGGAGCCGTATCGCGATCATGGCGTCCACGGAGGGCGGGATGGATATCGAAGAGGTCGCGGCCAAGACGCCCGACAAGATCGCGATCATCCCGATCGATCCCGCCGCGGGCCTGCAGCCGTTCCATGCCCGACAAGTTGCCTTCGCGCTCGGCCTCAAGGGCGAACAGATCCAGGCGGCCACGCGTTTCGTCAGCGGCGCCTACCGCGCCTTCGTCGAGCGGGACGCGAGCTTACTCGAGATCAATCCTCTGGTCGTGACCAAGAGCGGCGCCGTGATCGCGTTGGATGCGAAGATGAACTTCGATGACAACGCGCTGTTCCGCCACAAGGACGTGGCCGAGTTGCGCGATGAGGACGAGGAGAACCGGGTCGAAGTCCGGGCCCGTAAGCACGATCTCAACTACATCAAGCTCGACGGTTCCATCGGGTGCATGGTGAACGGCGCCGGCTTGGCCATGGCCACCATGGACATCATCAAGCTCATGGGCGGGGAACCGGCAAACTTTCTCGACGTCGGCGGCGGCGCGACCCGGGAGCGTGTCACCGAGGCGTTCAAGATCATTCTGTCCGATCCCAGTGTCGAAGGAATCCTGGTCAACATCTTTGGCGGGATCATGCGTTGCGATGTCATCGCTGAGGGTGTCGTGGCTGCGGCCCGTGAGGTCAGTCTAACGGTGCCGCTCGTCGTACGCCTTGAGGGCACCAACGTCGATCTCGGCAAGAAGATTCTGGCCTCGTCCGGTCTGCCGATCGTTTCGGCCGACGATCTGGGCGACGCCGCCCGCAAGATCGTAAGTGCGGTCAAGGACGCGGCCTGATGTCCGTTCTCGTCAGTGCCGACACGCGCGTCATTTGCCAGGGCTTCACGGGAGCTCAAGGCACATTCCATTCTGAACAGGCGATCGCGTATGGCACCAGGATGGTGGGCGGAGTCACTCCGGGGAAGGGAGGGTCCCGGCATCTCGACTTGCCGGTGTTCGATACCGTCGCTCAAGCCGTACGCGCGACCAGGGCCGATGCGTCCGCGATCTACGTGCCGCCACCGTTTGCGGCCGATGCCATCCTCGAAGCGATCGATGCGGAAGTGCCGCTCATCGTATGCATCACCGAAGGGATTCCGGTCCTCGACATGGTCCGGGTCAAGCGCGTGCTGCAGCATTCGAGGTCACGCCTCATCGGACCGAACTGCCCGGGCGTGATCACGCCCGGCCAATGCAAGATCGGCATCATGCCCGGACATATCCATCGTTCCGGCAACGTCGGCATCGTATCGCGGTCGGGCACGCTCACGTACGAGGCCGTGGCGCAGACGACCGCCGCGGGACTCGGCCAGTCGACCTGTATCGGCATCGGCGGCGACCCCGTGAATGGCACGAACTTCATCGACTGCCTCGAGATGTTCCTCGGTGATCCCGGCACCGAATCGATCATCATGATCGGTGAGATCGGTGGTAGGGCCGAAGAAGACGCCGCGGCGTTCCTGCGCGCGAACAAGGTCAAGAAACCCGTCGTCGGATTTATCGCCGGTCGCACGGCACCACCGGGCCGGCGAATGGGCCATGCCGGGGCGATTATTTCGGGCGGTCGCGGCGGTGCCGACGACAAGATCGAGGCGATGAAGCAAGCGGGGATCGTGGTCGCCGATTCCCCCGCCGAAATCGGAAAGACCCTGCTCGACGTGTTGAAACGTCGCCGTTAGGACACACATCTGAGTTTGTGAGAGGGGCGCCCGTTCCGGGTGTCGGCAAGTGATGAACAAGCCCATTGACCGATTGTCGTTCCTGGGCGGCGCGAGCAGCGCCTTCGTCGAACAGCTCTATGCGCAGTTCCTCAGCGACCCGGCTTCGGTCGACGAGAGTTGGCAAGGATTCTTCGCGACGCTCGGTGACGACGTCGCGACCATGGTCGCGGGTCAGCGGGGTGCCAGTTGGTCGCCGCTGGGCGGGCCCTTCCTAGGCCCTCTCGGGGACGAGGATCGTCCGGCCAAGGCGAAGAAAGGCAACGGCGCGGCGGGCCTCGATCAGGCCTCCGTCCGGGCGGCAACGCTCGATTCGCTCCGCGCCCTGATGTTGATCCGCTCCTACCGGGTTCGTGGGCACTTGGCTGCGACGCTCGACCCACTGGGCCTGGAGAAACGTGAACCGCATCCGGAGCTTGATCCGGCGAGCTACGGTTTCACCGACCAAGATCTGGATCGCCCGATCTTCATCGACCATGTCCTCGGTCTCGAAACGGCGACGATGCGGCAGATTCACGAACTGCTGCAGACGACCTACAGCGGCAACATCGGTTACGAGTTCATGCACATCCAGTATCCAGACCACAAGGCCTGGATGCAGGAACACATCGAGGGCGTCGACTTTCGCGCCGGGCTCGATCCCGAGGCGTGCCGTTCGATCCTCGATCAGTTGACGCGCGCCGAAGGTTTCGAGCGTTTCCTGCAGTTGCGCTACACCGGAACAAAACGCTTTGGCGTCGAAGGTGGTGAATCGCTGATCCCCTTGCTCGAGTCGGTGATCCGGCGCGCCGCTCAAGTCGGGGTCAAGGAGATCGTGATCGGCATGCCTCATCGCGGCCGGTTGAACGTTCTCGCCAACGTCATGGCGAAGCCCTATGCCGCAATCTTCGCCGAGTTCCAGGGCACCAGTGCGCGTCCCGACGATGTTCAAGGATCGGGCGACGTGAAATACCACTTGGGCACGTCTGCCGATCGCACGCTCGAAGGGCAGGAGGTGCATCTTTCCCTTTCTGCCAACCCCTCGCACTTGGAGGCCGTCAATCCGGTGGTGATGGGGCGCGCGCGCGCCAAGGCGATGCAACTCGGGGATCAAGAGCGCAACGTCGTACTGCCGATTCTCATGCATGGTGATGCGGCCTTTGCCGGACAGGGTATCGTCGCCGAGTGCCTGGGGCTCTCGGATCTCAAGGGCTATCGCACCGGCGGCACGATTCATGTCATCGTCAACAACCAGATCGGCTTCACGACGACGCCGGTCTACAGCCGATCGTCACCCTATCCCTCGGATATCGCCAAGGGCGTGCAGGCGCCGGTTTTTCACGTCAATGGTGACGATCCCGAGGCGGTGGCCCACGTCGCGCGCCTGGCCCTCGACTTCCGCCAACGCTTCCATCGCGACGTCGTCATCGACATGTTCTGCTATCGACGCCACGGACACAACGAGGCGGATGAACCGAGCTTCACCCAGCCGATCATGTACAAGGCGATCGCTTCTCATCCGACGACGCGCCAGATTTACGCCGGCTCCTTGGCGCGACGCGGTGTCATGAGCGCCGAACAGTCCGAAGCGATAAACAAGGACTTTCACGCCCACCTCGAACGGGAGTTTGCGGCGGCGACGGCGTTCAAGCCGAACCGTGCCGATTGGCTCGAGGGTGTCTGGAAGGGACTGACGACGGCGACCGCCGACGATCGCCGGGGGAAGACCGCGGTCAAGCTCGATGTGCTCCGCAAGGTCGGCAAAGCGCTGACCCATGTGCCCGAGGGATTCCAAGCCCACCGCACTATTCAACGTCAGCTCGCGGCCAAGAAGGCGGCGATCGATGCCGGTGATGGGATCGACTGGGCGACGGCGGAAGCGTTGGCCTTCGGCTCGTTGTTGCTTGAGGGCCATGGTGTTCGGTTGAGTGGCCAGGATTCCCAGCGCGGAACGTTTTCCCAACGGCACGCCGTGTTGATCGATCAACGCGATGAAGCGAAGTACGTTCCGCTGGAACACGTTGCGCCGGGGCAAGCGCCGTTCGAAGTATTCGACTCGATGTTGTCGGAGTTCGCGGTGCTCGGTTTCGAGTACGGCTACAGTCTGGCAGCGCCCAACATGCTGGTGCTGTGGGAAGCACAATTCGGCGATTTCGCGAACGGTGCCCAGATCATGATCGATCAGTTCATAGCGTCGGGCGAAAGCAAGTGGCTGCGGATGAGTGGGCTCGTGATGCTGTTGCCGCACGGCTTCGAGGGTCAGGGTCCCGAGCATAGTTCTGCGCGCCTCGAACGTTTCCTCCAGCTCTGCGCCGAGGACAACATTCAGGTGGCTTACTGTTCGACGCCGGCCAACTATTTCCACATCTTGCGTCGACAGCTGCGCCGCGAATTCCGCAAGCCCCTCGTGCTGATGACCCCGAAATCGCTGTTGCGCCACAAACGCGTGGTCTCGACCCTGGCGGACTTGGGGGACGATTCTTCGTTCCATCGCGTGTTATGGGACAAGCATCGGACCGTCGCCGACGCCAAGATCAAGCGGGTCGTACTTTGCACCGGCAAGGTCTACTACGACCTCCTCGAAGAACGAGAGAAGCACAACATCGATGACGTTTACGCGCTCAGGGTCGAGCAGCTCTATCCGTACCCGGAAACGGCGATGCGGGCCGAGCTATCGCGCTTCCCGAACGCCGAAGTGGTCTGGTGCCAGGAAGAACCCAGGAATCAGGGCGCGTGGACGTTCGTAGCGCCATTGATCGAAGAAACGCTTACTGCCATCGGCCGAAAGAACGACCGACCCCGCTACGTCGGTCGTGTGGCCAGTGCCTCACCGGCCACCGGGTCGCTCAAGAATCATCTCAAGGAGCAGGCCAAGTTGGTGAGCGAAGCGGTAACGCTCTAGTCAGGAAAGACGCGAATGGTCGACATACGAGTTCCCACGCTCGGTGAATCCGTCACCGAGGCGACGGTCGCCAAGTGGTTCAAAGCGGTTGGCGAGTCGGTTGCGACCGACGAGCCGCTGGTCGAACTGGAGACGGACAAGGTGACGGTCGAGGTTCCTGCCGCGGCGTCGGGCACCATTCGCGAGATTGTCGCCAAGGAAGGCGCAACCGTCGCGGTGGGGGCGATTCTCGGTTCGATCGCCGAAGGGGCGGTGGCTACGAAGTCGACGAAGCCAGCGCCGGCAAAGGCGACGGTGTCCAAGGTGGCGTCACCGGCAGCTATCGCGCCTTCCAAGCCCGCGACCCAAGCGGCCCCGGCATTGTCGCCATCGGTTCGCCGCGTCGTGGCTGAGCAGAAAGTCGATCCGGCGTCGGTTGTCGGCACCGGACCGGGCGGTCGATTGACCAAAGCCGACGTGGTGATGCACACGACTCGCCCCGAGGCGGCTAAGGTCGCGAGCGGGCCGCGCCCGCGGGCCGAGCGCGAAGAACGGGTGCGCATGAGCCGCCTCCGCCAGCGCGTCGCCCAGCGACTGAAGGAGGCTCAGAACACCGCGGCGATGTTGACCACGTTCAACGAGGTCGACATGAGCGCCATCCTGGCGCTGCGCAACCAGCACAAGGACAGTTTCGAGGCCAAGCACGGGGTCAAGCTCGGCTTCATGTCGTTCTTCGTGCGCGCCTGCGTCGTGGCGCTCAAGGAACTGCCTGCGGTCAACGCCGAGATCGACGGAGAAGATGTTGTCTACAAGAACTACTACGACATCGGCGTGGCGGTGTCGGCGCCGCAGGGCCTCGTGGTGCCGATCATTCGCGATGCCGATGCGCTTTCGTTCGCCGCGATCGAGAAGACGATCGGCGAGTTCGGCGTGCGAGCGCGAGACGGCAAGCTCAAGCTCGAGGAACTGACGGGCGGCACGTTCACGATCTCCAATGGCGGCGTGTTCGGTTCGCTGTTGTCGACGCCGATTATCAATCCACCGCAATCGGCCATCCTCGGGATGCACGCGATCCAGAAGCGTCCCGTCGCAATCGGCGACCAGGTCCAGATTCGTCCGATGATGTACGTCGCGTTGTCCTACGATCATCGCCTGATCGACGGACGTGAGGCCGTGACCTTTCTGGTGCGCGTCAAACAGTGCATCGAAGATCCCCAGCGAATCCTGCTCGACATGTGAAGGCGCGGGCGGCGGCCGAAGGCCGTGCCCGTGATCGGTGATGAAAGCGTCCGACTTGGTAGGAACGTGGACCTTGGTCCGCTACGAGACGGCAACGCCCGACGGCAAAGTCGTTCTGCCGATGGGGGCGGACGCCTTCGGGCGGCTGACCTACACGTCGGATGGCTACATGCATGCCTACATGTGCCCGGCCAGTCGCTCTCCATTCGCAGGGAACGACATGTACGCTGGGAGCGAGGTGGAACGCTTAGCGGCGGCAGATCGTTTTCTCGCCTATTGCGGGCCGTTCGAAGTTCAGGGGGACAGTGTCCTACACCACGCGGAGTCCTGCTTTTTTCCCAACTGGGTCGGGCAGACGCTGCCGCGCAAAGCCGAGTTGCAGGGCGACCGTCTGACGCTGCGGGCCCCGACCGCCAAGCGAAACGGCGTCCAGGGTGAAGCGCGCTTGATCTGGCAACGGCTCAAGAGGTCGTCATGAGCAACGACGCGTTCGATCTGGTCGTCATCGGCGGCGGGCCTGGCGGCTATGTCGCGGCGATCCGGGCGGCCCAACTCGGCGACAGGGTTGCCTGCGTCGAGAGCCGGGCGACCCTCGGGGGCACGTGCCTCAATGTCGGGTGCATTCCGTCGAAGGCGTTGTTGCAATCCTCGGAGATTTACCACGAGGCGGTCTCGGGATTGGCCGTCCACGGCATCAACACCGGCAAGATTGTCCTCGACCTGGCCGCGATGATGAAGCGCAAGGACAAGGTGGTCTCGGACCTCACGGGAGGGATCGCTTTCCTGTTCAAGAAGAACAAGATCGAACACGTCCAGGGCAAAGGGCGTCTCATCGATGCGCATACGGTGCGGGTTGACGGACCGTCGGGCGCCCGGACGCTGACGGCCAAGCGCGTGTTGATCGCGACCGGTTCCGAAGTCGCGCCACTGCCCGGCGTCACGATCGACGAGAAACGCATCGTCTCATCGACCGGGGCGCTGTGCCTCGCGTCCGTTCCAAAAACCCTGGTGGTTGTCGGCGCCGGGTACATTGGGCTGGAGATGGGTTCCGTGTGGAGCCGGCTGGGCGCCAAGGTCACGGTCGTCGAGTACCTCGACCGAATTACCCCCGGCATGGATGGGGAAACCGCCAAGCAGCTCCAGCGCGTGCTCACGAAACAGGGCCTCGTTTTCAAGTTGGGCACCAGGGTCGTCAGTGCGCAGACCACCTCATCCGGGGTCACGTTCAAGGTGGCACCGGCAAAAGGGGGCGAGGAGCAGGAACTCGCCGCCGATGTCGTGCTGGTCGCCATCGGGCGTCGGCCGTTCACCGAGGGCCTCGGCCTCGATGCCCTCGGCATCGCATGCGACAAAGCCGGCCGCATCGTGGTCGACCAGGCCTTCGCGACCAACGTTGCGGATGTCTACGCGATTGGGGACGTGGTGGCGGGGCCCATGTTGGCGCACAAAGCCTCGGAAGATGGTGTCGCGTGTGTCGACATGATGCATGGCCACTATGGGCACGTCGACTACGACCAGGTGCCGGGCGTTGTTTACACCTGGCCCGAGGTTGCTGCGGTCGGCAAGACCGAGGAGCAACTGAAGGACGCCGGCGTCGCCTATCGAGTCGGAAAATTTCCCTTTACCGCGGTCTCGCGCGCGAAGGTCAACGGTGACACTGATGGCATGATCAAAGTGCTGGCCGATGCCACGACCGATCGTGTGCTCGGTGTGCACATCATCGGCCCGGACGCGGGGACGTTGATTCACGAGGCGGTGTTGTGTCTGGCCTTCGGTGGCTCCGCGGAGGACATTGCCCGCACGTGCCATGCGCACCCGACGCTCGCGGAAGGCCTCAAGGAAGCGGCGCTCGCCGTTGGCGGCGCGGCGATTCACGTCTAGCGGAACGTCAACGCGCCCGCGGATGGGCGCGTTCGTATACTCGCAGCAACTGGGCCGCGTCGACCTCGGTGTATCGCTGGGTGGTCGCCAGGGACGCGTGCCCCAGCAGTTCTTGAATCGTCCTGAGATCGGCCCCGGAACCGAGCAGGTGCGTTGCGAAACTGTGGCGAAGGGCGTGCGGCGTGGCCGTTTCCGGCAGGGCGAGCGCGCGCCGAAGCGTTTGCATCTGCCGCTGGACGATGGCTGCCTGAAGCCGCTTGCCGCGGACGCCGACAAACAGCGGCCCGGATGGCGCCACGGCAAACGGACAAAGGGCGGTGTAACGGTCGACCGCCTCGCGGACCAACGGCAACACGGGCACCGCCCGCTGCTTATTGCCTTTGCCCTTGATCGTCAGGATATCACCGAGGGGTGCCTCGTCCCGACGTAGACCGAGCGCTTCAGAGATGCGTAGGCCGCAGCCGTAGAGCAGGGTCAGGACCGCGACATCGCGTGCCTGGACCCAGGGCTCGTCGTGGAAGTCCCCGGCCGCCTCGCGAATCGACTCGCTCCCTGCGATGGTCAGCGGTTTCGGAACCGCGTGCGGTATCTTGGGTGATCGCACGGTTGCAATCGCCGGATTGTGCAGGTGCCCGCGCCGTTCGAGGTGGCGAAACAGCGATCGGATCGCCGACAGACTGCGTGCCAATGACGTACTGCGTAGGCCACGGCGACGGTTGGCCGCCAGGAAGCCACGCAAATCCTGCGGCTGTAACTGTTCGAGCGTCTTCAGCGAAACGCTCGTCCCATGGTGCGCAGCGAGAAACGTGAAGAATTGCGTGAGGTCGCGGCGGTAGGCGGCCAACGTGTGGGCCGAGGATCGCCGCTCGTCGGCCATCATCGCCAGGAAGCTCTGCACGACGACGCGCGCGTCGTCGTCGAGTGGCAGCGCCGGATCTAGGTCGGGGGAAGGTCCAGCCACGTTCGTGCGCATCGGGCGACGGCACCGCCGAGGAACATGAGCAGTTCCGTCCCCTGGCCCGGGTGAAATCGCGCCGAGGTTTGTGAGCCCAGGGCCAAGAGGCCCGGTGGTCCGGCACGGCTCACGGTCAAGCGTACGAGGGCGTCCGAGGTGATCTTGTCGGCCATCGTGTTGAACAGCCGGCGGTCGCCCTTCGACTGATCGCGCAGCAGAACATCGCGACCGGCGCCGATGAGCGCGTCGATCTCTCCCGGCGCCAGCAGCACCAACCCGCGCAGTTTGCGCCGCCGCCCTACCGTCTCGGTGCTTTCGAAGCACAACGTAATCACGTCGACATCGAGCAGACCGGTAAGTTCGTCGGTCAGCGTCTCGAGCAGGTGCTCGAACGTCCGGGCTTCGAGCAGCTTGAGCACCGCGCCGTGAACGCGCTCCTGGCTGGACAGGTTGGTACGGCTGGCGTCGAGCAGTTCGTGCTGCCGTAGGCGAAGCCGGGCGATTTCCGTCTGCAGCCGCTCGATCATGAAGCGCTGCATGTCGACGATCGAATCGCCGTGTTGGTGCGCGGGCGGCAGCAGGTGGAGGAGAAGATCAGGGTTTTCGTCGAGGAAGGCCGGATGGGCGCGCAGGTAGGCGACCACCTGATCCCGTTGCAACCGTCGCGGGACTGGGGCTGCGCTCTCCGGTTTGCTGGTCAAGCGGAACCCTTGCGCGGAATGGCCTGGCTGGTCGCTTTCCAGTCGGCGAGGAACGCGGCCAAACCTTTGTCGGTCAACGGATGCTGGACCAGCTTCTTGAGGATGTCCGGAGGAACAGTGCACACCTCCGCTCCGATCTTGGCCGCTTCGATGACATGGCGAGGGTGCCGCACCGAAGCCACGAGGATCTCGGTCTCTATCGTCGGGTAATTCTGATAGATCGTCCGGATATCGCGGATGAGCGCCATGCCGTCCTCGCTGACGTCGTCGAGACGGCCGACGAAGGGCGAGACGAACGTGGCCCCGGCCCGAGCGGCGAGCAAGGCTTGGCCGGCGGAGAAACACAGGGTGACGTTGACCATGGTTCCGGCCTGTCGCAGCGCGCGACAGGCTTTGAGCCCGTCCCAGGTCAAGGGAACCTTGACCGCGATGTTGCGGGCGACCTCGGCCAAGTGGCGACCCTCTTGGAGCATGCCTGCCGCGTCGGTGGCCGTCACCTCGGCGCTCACGGGCCCGTCGACGACCGCGCAGATTTCGCGGAGAACAGTGACGAAGTCGCGACCGGTCTTGGCTACCAACGACGGGTTGGTGGTGACCCCATCGAGCAGGCCGGTGGCAGCCAAGTCGCGAATCGACTCGATGTCCGCGGTATCGACGAAAAACTTCATGGACTCTTACGCGTCGGCCGAACTGGTTGAGGCGATGGCGTGCGACTGGCACAGTGTAACGTATGCGAATCAGCGACACTAGGTTGTCGGCCGCCGAGGCTGCGCGGACCCGCGTGCTGCTGCCGTTGCCCCTGGCCGACGTCTACGATTATCGGCCGCCCGAGGGCGAGCGCGTTTCACCCGGCGACTTCGTGCGGGTTCCGCTCGGTAACCGCGAAGTCGTCGGGGTGGTTTGGGATGCGGCAAACGTACCGTCCGAGGTCCCGGAGGCGCGCCTCAAGTCGGTGATTGCCCGCCTCGATTGTCCAACCATGCCCGAATCTCTGCGACGCACGATCGATTGGGTGGCGACCTACACATTGGCTCCCCTGGGCAACGTGCTGCGCATGGCGATGTCCGTGCCGGATGCCCTGGAACCGGCCCGCAGCCGGATCGCCCTGGTCGGCGGCGGGGCTCCGCCGCCACGCCTGACGGAAGCACGCAAGCGTGTCCTCGCCGTCGCGCAATCAGGAGGCCCGCGGACTGTGCGAGAGCTGGCCGAAGAAGCCGGGGTGAGCGATGGGGTCGTCCGAGAACTGGCCGCCGCGGGTTCGCTGAAGTCCGTGGCGCTGCCCCCGGAACAGCCATTCGCGGCACCCGACCCGAAGCATACCGGCCCGGTACTTTCGGACGAGCAACGGGTTGCGGCCGAAGCCTTGGTGACGGCGGTCGAGGCCCAACAGTTTGGCGTGACGCTCCTCGAGGGCGTCACCGGGGCGGGCAAGACCGAGGTCTATTTCGAGGCGATCGCCGCTGCTCTGCGCCAGGGCCGCGAATGTTTGATACTGGTGCCGGAGATTGCGCTCACGGTCCAGTGGTTCGACCGGTTTATCGCCCGCTTCGGCGTCAGACCGGCAGTGTGGCACTCGGACGTCTCGACGCGGGAGCGCCGCCGAACTTGGCGGGCCATCGCCGAGGGTCGGGTTCCCGTCCTGGTCGGCGCCCGTTCCAGCCTGTTCCTGCCGTTCTCGCGATTGGGCGTGATCATCGTCGACGAGGAGCATGACAGCTCATTCAAGCAGGAGGAGATGGTGACCTACCACGCCCGCGACATGGCGATCGTCCGATCGCGGGCGGCGGGGTGTCCTGTCGTCCTGGTATCGGCAACGCCGTCGTTGGAGACTGTCCTCAATGCCCAACGCGGCCGATATCGACATCTCCAACTACAGGCACGCCATGGGGATGCCCAATTGCCGGCGATCACGTTGCTCGACATGCGACGCGAAGGGCTTCCGGCCGGCCGATGGATTTCGGCGGCCCTCGCAGCCGAACTCAAAAGGACTTTGAGCGCTGGCGAACAAGCGCTGCTGTTTCTCAATCGCCGGGGCTACGCGCCGCTGACGCTATGTCGGGCCTGTGGTCATCGTTTGCAGTGTCCGAACTGTCAGGCTTGGCTGGTCGAACACCGGCACACGAACCGGCTGCATTGCCATCACTGTGATTTCACGAGTGCGGTTCCCACCGAATGTCCCTCGTGTCATGCCGAGGGCCGTTTTGCCGCGTGCGGCCCGGGGGTCGAGCGGTTGGCCGAAGAGGTGGCCGCATTGCTGCCCGAGGCGCGGTGCCTGGTGATGGCGAGCGATACCATCGTCGGTCCCGAGGCGATCGCCGACGTGATCCGTCGGATCACCGCCCGTGAAGTCGACGTGATCATTGGCACGCAGATCGTCGCCAAAGGGCACCACTTTCCGTTCTTGACGCTCGTCGGCGTTGTCGATGCCGACCTCGGCCTGGCCGGCGGCGACCTACGGGCGGCCGAGCGGACGTTTCAGCTGTTGTCGCAGGTGGCCGGGCGGGCCGGTCGCGCTGAGCGGCCTGGGCAAGTCTACCTTCAGACCTACATGCCCGATCACGGCGTTATGGCCGCGCTCGCGTCGGGCGATCGCAGCCGGTTCGTCGCCCAGGAACTCGCCGCGCGTCAGTCCCAGGGCATGCCGCCGTTCGGTCGCCTCGCCGCGCTGATCGTCTCGGGCGAGAACGAAGCGCGGGTCGACCGGGGGGCTCTAGCGCTGCGACAGTTGGCCCCGAGGGAGCCGGGGGTGACGGTGCTCGGGCCGGCGCCGGCACCCCTGGCGCTGCTCCGCGGCCGTCATCGTCGGCGCTTGTTGGTCAAGGCCAGCCGTGATTTTCCCATTCAGCCGATGTTGCGGGCTTGGCGTGACCGGGTGCGCTTGCCGGCTGCCGTTCGTCTACAGATCGACGTCGACCCGTACTCGTTCCTGTGAGCGGTCAGGTCGAACGCAGGTAGACCCGGAACGCACGGGTTGCGAATACAGCGGCCGCGATGGCAAACGCTGCGAGCGCAGCGCATAGCCCCACGACAGTCCACCAATCGTCGCCGAGCAGCGCCGCGCGGGCGGCTTCGACCGCCCAATTCACCGGGTTGGCCTGGGACAGCGTTCGGATCCACCCCGGCATCAGGGCGGCCGACATGAACGAAGCCGACATAAACGTTAGCGGCAGGCCCACGAAATTGACGATCGCGATCAGATTCTCCTCACGCCGAATGAGAAGCGCGATTCCGTTGGATAGAGCGGAGAAGCCGGCGCTCACCAACAAGGCGGGAACGAGGATCACGGCGAGCCCCAAGATCCCGCTCGGAGACTTGGCTCCCAACAGGAGCCCGAGTGCGAGAATGATGATCGCCTCGACGGTGGCCGTAACGGCCGCGTGGAGCACCCTGGCGGCGATCAGGGCGCCCCGGTTGACCGGTGTCGCGAGCAGACGATCCATAACGCCGTGGTCGAGATCGAAGATCAGGCCCATGCCGGACCACGCCGCCCCGAACATCGCGGTCATGATGACGACACCCGGGGTCAGGAATTCGATGTAGCTCGCCGTGGTGAAGCCGGGGATTTCGATGATCCGTTGGAAGAGTTGCCCGAACAGGAACAGCCAGATCACCGGCTGCACGAGGCTGACCCAGATCCAGATCGGCAGGCGCAACGTGGCGCGACCGTGGCGGAGGAACAGATGATAGGTGTCGGCCAGGAAGGCGCCCATGTCAGGTCCTCACCGAAGCCTCGTCGGCCAGCCGATGGCCCGTGTGATGCAAATAGACGTCGTCCAGGGTCGGCTGGCTGACCGAGAGCGAGAGGACGTCATGGCCGGCGCGGGTCAAGGCCGCCATCAGCGGCGGCACGATCGTTGTCGCGTCCGCGATCCGGGCACCGATCTTGCTGCCGTTGAGATTGGCTTCGACCACGCCAGGGACCGACCGAAGGGTCGCAAGGGCCGCTTCGGGCACGCCCGCGACGCGGATCTCGACCACGGCGGCCCCGAGGGCCCGCTTGAGTTCGGTGGGACGACCGATCGTCACGATTCGTCCCTGATCCATGATGGCGTCGCGGTCACACAGTTGATCGGCTTCCTCGAGATAATGCGTGGTGAGGAACACCGTGAGCTGCCTATTTTCTCGGAGGCGGCGCAGGTCCGCGAGCAGCGTCCGTCGTGTTTCCGGGTCGAGTCCCGTCGTCGGCTCGTCGAGAAAAAGAACGCCAGGCTGGTGGACGAGCCCCATGGCGATGTCGAGGCGACGCTTCATGCCGCCCGAATACGTGTTGACCAGACGATCGGCTGCGTCTTTCAGCTGTACCCAGCCGAGCAACTCTTCTGCCCGCTGGCGGACGGCCTTGGCGCTCATGTGTTGAAGCTGGGCCTGGAGCGTCAGGTTCTCTCGCCCGGTGGCCCAGCGATCGACGCCAGGATTTTGTGCCACGTAGCCGATCGACCGGCGGACCTGCCGTGCCGCCCGCACCACGTCGTGGCCGGCGATGCTCGCCGACCCGGCGTCGGCTTTCGTGAGCGTCGTCAGGATGCGGACTATCGTGCTCTTGCCGGCGCCGTTCGGGCCAAGGAGGCCGAATATTTCGCCTGCAGTGACGCTGAATGACACCTCGTCGACCGCGAGGCGGTTCTTGCCGTAGGCCTTGCGCAGGCCGTTGACGATGATCAGGTCCATGGCGGTTCGATGCGGGCGCGAAACCATAGCCGATTGTCCCAGCGGCCGCGTCTTGTGCGACCGGCGGCGGGACGTTACGCGGCGACGGGCAATGCGTCGATTTTCCGCACTTTTCTGCGGGTCTCCGGCGCCCACTTTGGTTGCAAGGCCTAGGTCAGTGTGCTAGGTATCCGCTGCCTCGGCGGCGGGCAGCGAGATCGGCTCGCCGTTATTTTTGCCCTAGATAACAACAAGATAACCAACCTCTCGGATAGGCGCGCGCGTGGTTGCAGAGACGACCCTGGTTTCCGGAATTGCCGGCCGTTATGCGACCGCTTTGTTTGAACTCGCGGCCGATCGCAAGGCGATGGATCAGGTGGCGGGTGACGTGGAGCAACTCGGCCGGATGATCGAGGGGAGCCCGGAGCTGCAGCGCGTGTTGCGCAGCCCGGTGCTGTCGCGTGGGGATCAACTCAAGGCGATGACGGCCATACTCGGGCGTGCCGGTGCCAACGATCTGACCCGGCGGTTCGTCGGATTGGTCGCGCAAAACCGGCGCCTGTTCGCACTGTCCGATATCGTGCGCGATTTCGGCCGCCTCTTGGCCCATCACCGGGGCGAACAATCGGGCGAGGTCGTTTCCGCCCAACCACTGGCCGACGATCAGTTGGCCGCGATCAAGAAACAGCTGGCCGGCCTTCTCGGATCCGAGGTCCGGTTGTCGGCCAAAGTCGATCCCAATCTGCTCGGGGGCCTGATCGTCAAGATCGGCTCGCGCATGATGGATGCTTCCCTTCGAACGAAACTGCAACGTCTCAAGCTCGCGATGAAAGGGGCCGGCTGATGGATATCCGCGCCGCCGAAATTTCGGCAATCCTCAAGCAACAGATCGCCAACTTCGGCAACGAGGCCGAGGTCTCCGAGGTCGGTCAGGTTTTGTCGGTGGGTGACGGGATCGCCCGCGTCTACGGGCTCGATCGCGTACAAGCCGGCGAGATGGTCGAGTTCCCGGGCGGTATTCGCGGGATGGCCCTCAACCTGGAAACCGACAACGTCGGTATCGTTATTTTCGGTGACGATCGGACGATCAAAGAAGGCGACACGGTCAAGCGGACCGGCACGATCGTCGACGTCCCCGTGGGCAAAGGTCTGCTCGGGCGGGTGGTCGATGGTCTGGGCAATCCGATCGACGGCAAAGGGCCGATCGCGGCCACGGAACGCCGGCGCGTCGAGGTCAAGGCGCCGGGGATCATGCCGCGCCGCTCGGTGCACGAGCCGATGCAGACCGGTCTCAAGGCGCTCGACGCGCTGGTGCCGATCGGTCGTGGTCAGCGTGAGTTGATCATCGGCGATCGCCAGACCGGCAAGACCGCTGTCGCGATCGACACGATCATCAATCAGAAAAAGAACTGGGAAGCAGGCGATGAGAAGAAACGCCTGTATTGCGTCTATGTCGCCGTTGGCCAGAAGCGCTCGACGGTGGCGCAGGTCGTGAAGGCGCTGCAGGACGCGGGCGCGATGGACTACACCATCGTCGTTTCGGCCACCGCCTCGGAACCGGCGCCGATGTTGTTCCTGGCGCCCTACACCGGCTGCACGATGGGCGAGTACTTCCGCGACAACGGTATGCATGCCCTGGTCATCTACGATGACTTGTCCAAGCAGGCTGTCGCCTACCGCCAGATGTCGCTGCTGCTGCGACGTCCGCCAGGGCGCGAAGCCTACCCGGGCGACGTGTTCTACCTGCACTCGCGTCTCCTTGAACGGGCCGCGAAGATGAACGATCAGAACGGTGCCGGTTCGTTGACCGCGTTGCCGGTCATCGAAACCCAGGCGAGCGACGTGTCGGCCTACATTCCGACCAACGTCATCTCGATCACCGACGGTCAGATCTTCCTCGAAACCGAACTGTTCTATCAGGGCATTCGGCCGGCGATTAACGTCGGCATTTCGGTCAGTCGCGTCGGTTCCGCGGCGCAGATCAAGGCGATGAAGCAAGTCGCCGGGCGCATCAAGCTCGAACTTGCCCAATACCGCGAAATGGCGGCTTTCGCGCAGTTCGGTTCGGACCTTGATGCTGCGACCCAGCGTCTGCTGGCACGTGGCGCACGGCTCACAGAACTCCTGAAGCAGCCGCAATTCTCGCCGATGGCGGTCGAAGAGCAGGTGGTCTCGATCTTCGCCGGTGTTCGCGGCTTCCTCGATCGCATCAAAGTCGATCAAGTCCAGGAATTCGAGCGGCGGTTCTTGAACGAGATCAAGACCAAGCACGGCGACTTGCTGACGGCGATTCGCAACGAGCAGGCGCTTTCCGAGGCGTCCGAGAAGAAGTTGACGGAGATTCTCGAAGCGTTCACCAAAGCGTTCGCGTAGGTCCGGTCAACTCCGTAGGCGCCGATGCCGAGTCTCAAGGACCTTCGCAAGCGGATCAACAGCGTCAAGTCGACGCGAAAGATCACCAAGGCCATGCAAATGGTGGCGGCGTCCAAGTTGCGTCGGGCGCAGGAGGCGGTCGAGGCGGCGCGCCCCTACGCCGAACGCATGGAACGGGTGCTGGCTTCACTCGCGACGAGTCAGACCGACAAGGAAGGCGCTCCGCCGCTTCTGGTCGGTACCGGCAAGAGCGATACCCACCTTTTGGTGGTCGCGACGGCGGAACGCGGCCTCTGCGGCGCGTTCAACTCCTCGATTGCCCGTGCGGCCCGCCGGCATGTCCAGCACCTCCTACAAGAGGGCAAGAAGGTCAAGATTCTCTGCGTCGGCCGCAAAGGTCGCGATGCCCTACGTCGTGATTTTTCGAGTCTCATCATCGACACGATCGAGATGCGAAACGTCAAACGGCTGGCGTTCGGTAACGCTCAGCCGATCGCGCGTCGATTGCTCGACATGTTCGAGGCCGGCGAGTTCGACGTCTGCACGCTCTATTTCAACAAGTTCAAGTCGGTCATTTCGCAGGTCGTGACGGCGCGGCAGCTGATCCCGGCGACCCTGCCGAGCGAAGGCTCGGCCGGGCCTGGCCTCGGTGATGCGATCTACGAGTATGAACCCGACGAAGCCGACATCCTGGCTGAACTTCTGCCGCGCAATCTCGCGGTCCAGATTTTCCAGGGTCTCCTGGAGAATGCGGCCTCCGAGCAGGGGGCGCGTATGTCGGCCATGGACAACGCGACGCGCAACGCCGGCGACATGATCAACAGCCTGACGCTCAACTACAACCGGACGCGTCAGGCGTTCATCACCAAAGAACTGATCGAAATCATCTCCGGCGCCGAGGCGCTGTAGAAAGCAACGGAGCAATCGTATGGCAACCAACGTTGTGGGCAGAATCACCCAGATCATGGGGGCGGTCGTCGACGTCAAGTTCGACCAACATCTGCCGGCCATCCTGAATTCCCTGGAGACGACCAATCAAGGTACGCGCCTCGTGCTCGAGGTGGCGCAGCATCTTGGCGAGAACACGGTTCGTTGCATCGCCATGGATTCGACCGACGGCTTGGTGCGCGGCCATGAAGTGCGTGACACCGGCGGCCCGATCATGGTGCCCGTCGGCCCCGAGACCTTAGGCCGCATGCTCAATGTCGTCGGTGACCCGATCGACGATCGTGGCCCGGTCACGGCCAAGCAGCGCGCGCCGATCCATGCACCCGCGCCCGCGTTTGTCGATCAGGCGACCGAAGCCGAGGTGTTGGTTACCGGCATCAAGGTGATCGATCTGCTCGAGCCCTACGTCAAAGGCGGCAAGATCGGTCTGTTCGGTGGCGCCGGCGTCGGCAAGACCGTCATCATCCAGGAGCTGATCAACAACATTGCCAAAGGTCACGGCGGCTACTCGGTGTTTGCCGGGGTCGGCGAGCGGACGCGTGAGGGCAACGACCTCTACCACGAAATGGTCGAATCGGGCGTCATCGACCTCAAGGGCGACAAGTCCAAGGTGGCGCTCGTGTACGGTCAGATGAACGAGCCGCCGGGAGCCCGCGCCCGTGTCGGCCTCTCCGGTCTGACGCTAGCCGAGTACTTCCGTGACCAGGAAGGCCAGGACGTGCTCCTGTTCGTCGACAACATCTTCCGTTTCACCCAGGCGGGTTCCGAGGTGTCGGCGCTGCTGGGTCGCATCCCGTCGGCGGTCGGCTATCAGCCGACGCTGGCTACCGACATGGGCGCGCTGCAGGAACGAATCACGTCGACCAACAAGGGTTCGATCACATCGGTGCAGGCGATCTACGTGCCGGCCGACGATTTGACCGACCCGGCGCCGGCGACCTCGTTCGCCCACCTGGATGCGACGACAACGCTGTCGCGCCAAATCGCCGAGCTCGGCATTTATCCGGCCGTCGATCCGCTCGACTCGACCTCGCGCATTCTCGATCCGCGCGTCATCGGCGAGGAACACTATCGCGTCGCCCGTGAGGTGCAGCGCGTGCTGCAGCAGTATCGCTCGCTGCAGGACATCATCGCCATTCTCGGCATGGACGAACTTTCCGAAGAGGACAAGCTGACGGTCGCGCGAGCGCGCAAGATCCAGCGCTTCCTGTCGCAGCCGTTCCACGTCGCCGAGGTATTCACCGGCTTGCCGGGCGTGTTCGTTCCGCTCGAGGAGACGATTCGCGGCTTTAAAGAAATCGTCGCCGGCAAATACGATGATCTGCCGGAACAGGCGTTCTATATGTGCGGCTCGATCGATCAGGCGATCGAGAAGGCCAAGAAGATGGCCGCCGAGGCGGCCTAGGATCGACGATGGCCGACAAGATCGCCTTCGAATTGGTGTCCCCGGATCGTCTCCTGATCTCGGAGGCGGTCGACATGGTCACGATTCCGGGCGGCGAAGGGGACTTCGGGGTGCTCGCCGGCCATCAGCCCATCATTTCGACGGTGCGCCCGGGGATTCTCGAGGTCCAGAACGAGGGCGCCGCGGTGCGGCGCATCTTCGTCTCCGGCGGGTTCGCCGAGGTGACCAACGAGCGCTGCGCGGTCATGACCGAGGAGGCAATCCCGGTCGAGGACATCAACCGCGCCGATATCGAGCAGCGGATCAAGGACACCGATGAGGACTTGGCCGCGGCCAAGTCCGATCATGAGCGGGCAACCCTCGAGGTGCGGCTCGCCACCTTGAAGGATATGCTTCAGGCGGCCACATAGGGCGTGGTTGTGGTGGGCGATTGTTGAGAAGCCCGCCGCTCGCTATCATTGCGATACGTTGGGGGATCGCGCATGAGCGGGGAATGGACTCTCGACGCCATTGAGTGGCACCGGTTCGACCGAACCAAGGTCGATCCCGATATTCTTGCCATTGTTCGCGCGGCAAGCATGGTCGAGTACAACGCCTGTGATTACGTCCGCTATCTGAAGAACGTGTTTCCCGGTGACGCGGAATTTGCCGCGGCCGCGGAGCGTTGGGGCGAGGAAGAGCGCCAGCACGGCTTGGCCCTTGCGCGCTGGGCCAGCTTGGCGGACCCCTCCTTCGACTTCGCCACGTCGTTTGCGGCCTTCGTCGAGGGATTCCGTCCCGACGTCAACGTGACCCAATCAATTCGTGGTTCGCGTACGGGGGAACTCCTGTCGCGCTGCATGGTCGAGATCGGGACCAGTTCGCTCTATTCAGCGATCCGCGATGGAACCGAGGAACCCGTGCTCAAGCAGATTTGCGCCTGGATCGCACGCGACGAATTCGCTCACTACGGCATGTTTCGTCGTCACATGCACCGCTATCTCGATCGCGAGGGCGTGAGCCTGTGGACGCGGGTTTGGACGTTGATCGCACGGGCGTTCGAGGCCAAGGACGACGAACTCGCGTATGCCTTCCATGCCGGGAACCGACTCCCCGGGCCCTACGATCGTGAGCGGGCTATTTGCGCCTATGGCGCCAAGGCCCTCAGGCTCTACCAGCCCTCGCACGTCGAGCGCGGCGTCACTATGGCGCTCAAGGCGGCTGGCCTCGAACACGACGGCTGGTGCCAGCAGTGGGCATCCCGGATCACGTATCGGGCCGTACGCTTCCGCGCCCGGCGCTTTGCCCGCGCCTAGCTAGCTCGAGTGCAACGCGGGCGTGCCCCGGCCACAACTCATCGTCTTCGATCTCGATGACACGCTGATCGCCGCCTATGGCGCACGGGCGCAGGCCTGGGCGTCGTTCATTCCGCGTTACGCCGATCGTCTCGGTGGGCGGCGTCCTGCCGATGTCGCCGCCGCAATCGACGACGCGGCTGGCAAGTTCTGGGCCGATCACGGGAATCTGCACCGCCACCGATTCGACATGACGGCGGCCCGACGCAGCATCGTCGGGGCCGCCTTCGCGACCCTTCGGTTCGACGATCACGATTTGCCCGAAGAAATCGCCGAGGCGTTTTCGCGAGATCGGGAAGCGGCGTACCGCCTCCACGAAGATGCCCAACCGACGCTCGACCGATTGCGCAGCGCCGGTTTCCGTCTTGCCATTCTTACCAACGGTGGCACCCGGAGCCAACGGGCCAAACTCGAACGCTTCGATCTCGCGCGCCGGGTCGATCACATTCAGATCGAGGAGGAGGTCGGGGTCGGCAAACCGGATCGCCAGGCGTTCGACAAGATGCTCCGGGCGTCTGGCTGCCAGGCTGCGGGCGCCTGGATGGTCGGAGATCGTCTCGATTGGGATGTCCGCGGCAGCCAGTCCGCCGGAATGGTCGGGGTCTGGTACAATCCCGCCAACGAGCCGGCCGCCGCGGGCTTTCGCCCCGATCTGGTCATCGGTCGTCTCGCTCATCTGATCGATCGCTTGGTGTGACGCGGCGATCGTCCCGGGAGGAGACCCGATGTTCTACGAGCCAGCCAACGGCCATGGCCTGCCTCACGATCCGATCAGCGCGCTCGTCATTCCGCGCCCGGTCGGCTGGATATCAACCATCTCCGCCGAGGGGGTGCCCAATCTTGCGCCGTTCGCCCTGTTCAACATCGTGGCCTACGTCCCACCCCACGTCATGTTTGCGCCGACCGGAACCCAAAACGGCCGCTTCAAGGACAGCCTCAACAACGTCCAGGCGACCGGTGAGTTCGTTGCCAACCTGGCGACCTGGGAGCTCAAGGATCAGGTTTGGCTGACGTCGATCCCGGCGCCACCCGAGGTCAACGAGTTCGAACTCGCCAAGCTGACGCCGATCCCCGCGAAGCTCGTTCGGCCGGCTAGGGTCAAGGAAAGCCCGGTGCATCTCGAATGCCGACACGTCCAGACCGTGCGCCTGCCGCATGTCGATGCCAACGCGGCCAATCATGTCGTGATCGGCCGCGTGGTCGGGGTCCACATCGACGACCGCGTGCTCAAAGACGGCATGGTCGATTACGCGAAACTGACGCCGATGGCCCGGCTCGGCTACACCGACTACACCCGCATCACCGAGGTCCACACCAAGCCGTTCCCGAAGTGGCCGCCAAAGGCCTAACAAGGCTTGCAGGAGGGTAGATAGATACCATATAGTGGGTAGAAGGAGAGACCAATGGGTTTCAACATCAAGAACCCCCGTACCCACGAGTTGGTCCGGCAACTTGCGTCACTGACCGGCGAGACGTTGACGCAGGCCGTCACCGAGTCGGTGCGGCAGCGCCTCGAGCAGCTGCGGCGCGTGCGCCACCGCAGCCTGGCCGAGCAGCTGCTCGATGTCGGCAGCAAGTGTGCGGCGCGGTTGAAGGAACCGTACCGTTCGATCGACCACGGCGATCTGCTCTACGACGAACGCGGCCTCCCGCGCTGAAGTGATGGTGATCGATACGTCAGCGCTGGTCGCCATCCTGCGGGCCGAGCCTGATGCGTCGGTCTTTGCTGCTGCAATCGAGATCGCAGAAATCCGCTGTGTATCGGCGGTGAGTTTTGTCGAAGCTGCCGTCGTCGTGGACGGGAGTCGTGATCCGATCGCCAGTCGGCATTTTGATGAGTTCGTCCAAATGGCGAAACTCTCGCTCGAACCTGTAACCGCGGAACAGGCTCAGATCGCGCGTGAGGCCTACAGGGACTTCGGCAAGGGCAGTGGCCATCCAGCCCGACTCAATTTCGGCGATTGCTTCTCTTACGCGCTAGCCAAAGCGAGGCGCGAACCGCTTTTGTTCAAAGGCCGAGACTTTGCCGAGACCGATGTTGCCATGGTCCTCGACCCCCGTGAGACGCGCTGAATCACAAATCCCGGATGTGAGGCAGAACTTCGCGGCTGAACAGGCCGATGCCCTCGTTCACCGCCTCGTCGGGGATGTTCCCCACCTTGAGGTTGATGATCGTGATGCCGTGCCCAAATTCCTTGGCGAAGCGCTTGAACTGATCGGCCACCATTGCCGGGGTGCCGCATAACACGATGCCTTGCTCGATCAGGTCGTCGATCGTCTGTCGCGCGGCCGCATCGGCGGCGATGAAGGTCTTGACCGACGTATCGTTGTAACGGGTCTTCTGCAGGATGATGCGTTGGGCCGTGCGGATGCCGCCGCCCAGCACTTCGGCGAAATAGCGCCGCCCCGCGGCCAAGCGCTCCTTGGCGCGTTCGGCATCGCGGTCGATCGACAACGGTATCCCCACGAGAAGATCGTCGCGGGTCGGAGTCCAGCCCCAGGCCTTGGCCTCTTCCCGATAGGTGGCGATCGTGTCCTTGGTCTGTTTGGCGCTGATGACGGTGGCGAGGCCGAGCACGGCGCGATGGCGGGCGGCCAGCCGCGCCGAATAGAGGCTGTTGCCGGACATGACGATGCGCGGGTGGGGTTTCTGCATCGGTTTGGGCCAGATCGACACCGCGCGATAGCGATAGTGTTCGCCCTCCCAACCAAACGGTTCGGGTTCGGTCCACGCCTTCTTGATCAGCTCGATCGCTTCGTTCAGGCGCCCGTAGGACTCGTCCGGCGGCTCGTTGTAGGCGACGTATTCGTGCGGGATGCCGCGCAACAGGCCGGCCACCACCCGGCCGCCGCTCATGACATCGAGCATCGCGAATTCCTCGGCGACCCGGAGCGGATTCAAGATCGGCACGAGCGACCCGAGCACGGCGATCTTGGCGGTCGTCGTGCGGTGGGTGAGCGCTCCGGCGACGATATTGGGATTGGCCATGAGGCCGTAGGGGCTCATGTGGTGTTCGTTGCACCCCAGCCAATCGAACCCGCCGCGTTCGGCGGCCACCATCGAATCGATGTAGACGTCGAACAGCTTCTTGCCGAGCGCTGGGTCGAAGTGCTTGTTGGCGACCGGCCAATCCTCCGTGACGCTGGTCTTGCCCGTGTAGGGCATCAGGTGGAAATAACAGAACTGCACGGCCAGCTCCCCCAGATTGAGCCTTTACCCCATGCTGGACGGGATCGCGTGAACAGGCAAACGGTGGCGAGCCTGGCGTGGCGGGCGATCAGCCGCGAGCGGCGCCAACGTGGCGGAGCAGACGCCCATCAATCGTCAGAAGCGAAAGGGCGATGAGGGCCATTCCCGCGAACATGGTCCAAGTTGGCTGTTCGCCCAACAACGTGACGCCGAGAAGAACGGCGGTGACCGGGTTGACCAGGGTGACCAACATCGCATTCGTCGCCCCGGCGCGGCGAAGGATGACGAAGAACAGAGGGTACGCGGCGGCGGTGCACAGCGTGCCGATGCCGAACAGAGCAGCCAGCGCCGACCAACCCGGATCGACGATCCAGAACCGATCGAATACGAGGGCGAGTGGCAGCAGAACGATACTCGCGCCGACCACCTGGCCGAAGGCCACGTCGAGGGCCGGCTGTTGGCCAAAGCGGCGTCCAAACACGCCCGCCAACGAATAGGACAGCGCCGCGCCCAAGACGAGCAGTTGTCCCCACGCACTCCCGATCTGCGACCACGCCGTCGGACCCATCAAAACGGCGACCCCGAGAAACCCGAGAAACACTGCGATCAGCCGGGGCGCCGTCCAGGATTCGTGGCCGACCAACCGGGCGACGATCACGGAGAAGATCGGCGTGGTGGCGTTGAGGATCGAGGCTAGCCCGCTCTCGATGGTCTGCTGGGCCATCGCTGTCAACGTGAACGGGATCGCGTTGTTGAGGAGGCCGAGGACCAGGTAGTCCTTCCAGATGGCACCCCGGGGCATGGCACGGCGCAACACCAGATAGACCGCGACCAGAAAAATCACGCCGATAAGCGTTCGTCCGACGGCGACGGTGAGCGGCTGAAAGTCTTTCAGGGCGACGGCAAAGAAGAAGAACGAACTGCCCCAGATCGCGCCCAGGCCGACGATCATCGCCCAGACGCTGTTGCTCATCTTGGTGTCGAGGGAAGGGTTCATGGTGGAGCGGGCGACCATGGGCAACGACGAGCCCACGGAAGGAGACGGCGGCGCGATCCTAACGGTTCACGCGGTCCCGTCCACCCGCTTCTTGCGCGCTCCTAGGTCAGCGAGATGCGGCGGAGGTTTGGCAGAGCCGGGAAAATTCCTGCACCAACGCCGCGTAAACCTCACGTTTGAACGGCACGATGAGTCGCGGCAGATCGTCCACGGCCACCCACTGCCAGGCGTCGAACTCCGGTTCGTGCGTGTCGATCACGATATCCGAGTCCTGGCCGAGGAAGCGCATCGCGAACCACTTTTGTATTTGGCCGCGATAGCGCCCGCGCCAGACCTTTCCGATCAATTCCTCGGGCAGGTCGTAGCGATACCAGTCGGCGCTTTCGCCGATGATCTCGGCGTTGTCCGTGCCGACCTCTTCGCGCAGCTCACGAATCGCGGCCGCCCGCGGGCTCTCGCCTTCGTCGATCCCGCCTTGCGGCATCTGCCAAGCGCCTCGCGGGCCGTCGCAGCGCTGGCCGACGAAAACCAAGCCGTGCCGATTGATCAACATGATGCCGACGCACGGGCGGTAGGCCGGCGGTTCGGGTTCGGCCGTCATTGCACCGTCTGGCGATTGGCGACCGCCGACACCGGAGCGAGGTCGATTCCCTTCGCATCCAAGGATTGTACCCACTGGGCAAGCCGTTCGATCGTCACCGGATAGGTCTGGGCGAGCCCCACCGCCGTTCCGACCTGCTTGGCGATTCGCTCAAGCTCGAGGAGACGCGCCTCGATGCTGACGCGCGAGGCCTCCTGATCGATCGCCCGGTTGTTGAGCGCCCGCGGCAACTCGAGGTCGGTCGCCAGCTGCGCCGCCAGGCTGTTGCGCGTCGCCCGGGTGTCGACCAGCATCAGGCCGCGATCGCGCAAATCCTGGAGGATCGGGGTCAAGCTCTCACCCGATGCGGTGAATTTGTCGCCCATGTCGTTGACGACACCGACGTAGCCCGTGGATCGGCTGAGAATGAACGACAGGCGAGTCAAATTCTCTTCCGGCTTGAGCGAAGTGAGCAAGGTGTGCGGCCCGGGATCACTCGCTGGGTAGTCGAGCGGCTCCATCGGCAGGTCGAGAAACACCTCGTGGCCGGCGGCCCGGGCGGCGGCGATCCACTGGTCGAGCTTGCGCGCGTAGGGCGAGAAACTCAGCGATACGTTGCTGGGCAGCCGTTGAATTGCCGCCGTTGTCGCCGCGTCGCTGAGGCCCAAACCGCGAACCACGATCGCGATCCGGGGGCGCTGGCTCTCGGACGGGAACGGGCGCGCGTATACCTGCCAGGCGCGACGGCCGTCGGGGGCGACCGTCGGGACGAGGCCGAAGTCGCCCCGTGTCGCCAATTGCGGATCGATGGCCGCGAGCGCCCTTCCGGGGGTTGGCGGCCTGGAAGCCGGCGTCTCTGGCGGCGCCGCGGGCGTCGGCGTGGGCGTCGCGGTGGACGGAGCGGGTGCCGCTGGCGCGGAGGTGGGGGTCGGAGCTGGCGCAGGTCGCCCGGTTGGCGTCGGAGCGGAGGCTGTCGCCGCTGGCGATGGCGTAGCGGGCGCTGGCGGAGCGGCGGGCGCCGGAGGCGGG
>VGES01000013.1 GCA_016869765.1 Alphaproteobacteria bacterium | reverse complement strand
CCACCTTTCTCCGAACTCTACCTCGCGCTTCGGACTGGCGTCGTCGACGCCACGACGCTGTCAGCCCAGTACATCAGATCGACATCGCTCTTCGAGGTGACGAAGTACCTGACGCCGGTGATGAACATCACCAACGCGGCCCCGAACATCATTGGGATACACGAGAGCGAATGGGCGAAGGTTCCCGAGGATATCAAGAAAATCTTGAGGGACGTTGGCGATGAGATGTACGTCGAGAGCATCGCCGCTTGGCGCCTTCACAAGGGTGAAACGGAGGCGGTCAAGTGGCTGGTCAGCGAGGGGAAGATGCAAGAACTGCCGTCGTTCCCGGAGGGTGAGCGGCGTCAGATTGCGAACGCCCTCATTCAGGCTTGGTTGGATCGCTGCAAGGAACTCGGCAACCAAGTTATCGAGCAGTGCAGCCAGATCGCGGCGCAGGTCAAGAACTGACTCTTTAGGCGCTCTTCTCTTTTGGGGCCGCCCACCCGGGCGGCCCTTTTTCTATGTCGCGATGGACGACGCTCCGTCGACGCGGAGACCGTTGTCTTCTGCGTTTGCTCGTCTCGGTGGGCGTGCCTATATTACCGCGTGCCCGTTCGTCGTGCCGGTGGCATCTCATTCCCGCGTCGAGCGCCAGTGCTGGTCATCGGCGCCGGCGCCTGCGGGCTGTGTGCGGCGCTCGCTGCGCGCGAACGCGGCGTCGAGGTCACCGTCCTCGAACGTGACCGCACTCCAAGGGGCGGCACCGGCATCTCGGGTGGCGAGATCGCCGGCGCCTGCACCGATATCCAGCGTCAGCGCGGAATTCATGACAGCCCGCGGTTGTTCGCCGACGAGATCCTCGCCAAGGCGCGCGGCGAAACGGATCCAGGCATGGCGCTCGCGATGGCGCGTGCGTCGGGCCCCACGGTCAATTGGCTTGTCAGGCGCCATCGCATACCCCTCACCCTGGACCACGTCCCCTATCCCGGCCAGAGCGTGCTGCGCGCCCACGCGCTACGATCCGAAACGGTGGGCACGTCCGGGGCGGAGTTCGAGCAGCTGCTGGTTAAGGCGGCGCGCGATGCCGGCGTGTCGTTGATCACCGGTGCCACGGCCGTCGACCTCTACGTAACGTCAACGGGGCGCGTTCGTGGCGTCGCATACAAGAAGAAGCAGCGTCGACACCGCATCGGATGTGGTGCGCTCGTGCTCGCGTGTTCCGGATTCGAAGGCAGCGCTGCGATGATCCGTCGCCACGTCCCTGAGATGGCCGGCGCGCCGTCGTTCGGTCACCAGGGCAACAAGGGCGATGCCATCGCTTGGGGCGAAGCGCTCGGCGCCGCGATCGCGGACCTCGGCAGTTATCAAGGTCTGGGTTCGGTTGCCTGGCCGTCGCGAATCTCGATGTGGATGCTGTGCCTTGTCGGCGGCGGCTTCCAAGTCAACACGAACGGCGAACGCTTTTCCGACGAGTCCCGCGGCTACTCCGAACAGGCTCCCGACATCAGGGCCCAACCCGGCCACATTGCCTGGAGCATCCACGACCGCCATGGGCATGCCGCGTTACTGCCCTTCATCCGCTATCGCAGCGCCATCGACGCCGGCATCTTCGAGAAAGCATCATCCGTCGCAGCGCTTGCCCGAGCCACCAAGCTGCCAGTCGAGGCGCTCGAGCGCACCGTGAAAGAACTGGGTGCGGCGATCGACGGCAAGCAAAAGGATCCGTTCGGGCGCGACTTTTCCTCGCACCGGCGGTTGAAGCCGCCCTACTACGCGGTGCGGGTCACGGGCGCATTGTTTCACACCCAGGGCGGTCTCGTCGTGGATGCCAAAGCGCGGGTTCTGCGGCCCGATGGCCGACCGTTCCCCAACCTGTTCGCCGGCGGCGGCGCCGCGCGGGGGCTTTCGGGACCCGCGAGTTGGGGCTACCTGTCGGGCGTCGGCCTGATGATGGCGACGACACTCGGGCGTCTCGCCGGCAAGTCGGCAGCCAGCTCCGTACGCGGCAGGGGCAGATAGCGAGCGGCACGCCTCGCTGGCCGAGGGCTCGTTATCTCAGTGACTCCTTCATCGTCGGTCCCGAGCTTGGCCCTGACGACCGGGAGGTGCGGGCGGGAACGAGTCTGCATGGTCCCAATCAGTGGCAGGCCCAGGTTCCCAAACTCCGCACGCGATGTTGATCTATCAGGCGCAGCTGTATCAAACCGGCGAGGCCTGTCTCAGGGGTGCCAATAGGACGTGACCAAGGGCCGGGTTAGGCAATTCCTGGTGGGTTGGCGCCGACACGCACAATGCGCTTGCCGATATTGCCACCCGCCTGAAGGTCGATAAGCGCATCCGGAGCGTTCTCTAGACCTTCGATGATGTCTTCGCGATAACGCAGCTTGCCCTGTTGGAGCCACGCCGCCAGAGCTTCGGTTCCGGCATCGAACTCGCGATGGTAGTCGTGGATTATGAACTGCGAACGAACCTGTGCTTCCGGCCAGGTCCACGGCTTGTTGCCAACGACCGCGTTGTATTGGGTCATGATACCGATGATCGAGACGCGGGCGTTGGCATTCAGGGTTTTGGAAGCCGCTTCCGCGATCCAGCCGCCGACATTGTCGACATACATGTCTACGCCGTTGGGCGCCTCGCGGCGGATCGCCTTCCGCAGGTCGGGTTCGGTCTTGTAGTTGATGCAGGCGTCGTAGCCAAACTCCTCGACAACAACCCGACATTTCTCGTCGGTGCTCGTCAGACCGATGACTCGGCAACCCAGAATTTTGCCGATTTGTCCTGCGACCTGGCCAACATTTCCGGCAGCGGTGGACACGAGCATGGTTTCCCCTGACCGGGGTTTCAGCTCCCTCATGACGGAAAAATACGCCGTTAGGCCGCCATGGCCGAGCACACCGACGCCGGTTGAGATCGGGCCGTGGGCTGGATTGAGCTTCCGCGTGCCACGCGGATTGTTCACGTAGTGGCCAGTGCCATCAGAAATGGAGTGGCTCTGCCACCCCAGGATGTCGTTGACGATGTCTCCAGCCTTGAACGACGGTTGGTTCGAGACCAGCACCTCGCCGACGGCATAGCCGTACATGACGCCGTACAGCGGCAGCAGCTCGACATTGCGCGGCGTTGGATTCATCAGCAGACGCTGCTTGGGATCGATCGAAAGCCAGATAACTCTCGCGAGATACTTGCCCGGTGGAGGCATCGGAACGGTGTCTTCCACGTAGAGAAAGTCGTCACGCGTAGCGCGCCCGAGCGGATGTCGAGCCAGGAGCCACCGACGGTGCCGACCCTCCACGCTTCGGTTCGCCTGCGCGAACATGATTTCGGAGACTTCTTTGTTCATGGCGGTCTCGGTAGATAGCGGTTGGTGCTGATCGAAATTCGAGTACGAGCGTGCGCTCCAGCTTATTGCGGGTTGCGAACTACAGCCAAGCATCCCAGAAGCTGAATGGGACCGTGGCGGCCATGAAGGGGTTTCCACGCGTTGGCGCCTTCGAGGGCACGCCAATCGGCAGGGTGTCCTCGGGGCCCGCGGCGCGGGCGCTTCCGACCGACGTGAGGCTCGCCACAGCGGACCGCAGCGTGAGGCCGCCGACATGTGCCGCAAAGGCGATAGAACGACGGGGAACCATTTTCTGAGTCCTTTGCCGGGCCACCGAATTTGCCCTGCGGGGCCGATCCGCACCAAAGCGGCGAGGATGAAGGGCCGATGCTGTTTGCGATTCCGTTGTGTAGAAACGGGGGAGTCTGGCAGATTGTCAAACGAAAAAACCATCTTTCCCCAGTTCGACGACATGGCGCGTCGGCAGTTCCGCTGTCTGCCACGCACAAGGTTCAGCGAAAACGACAAGGAAAAAGACAATGGACGACATGTTTGACGTGATTGTGGTGGGCGCGGGCACGGGCGGCATCCCTACGGCCATCTTCGCCGGTCAGCGCGGGGCGAACGTCCTGTTGATCGAGGCGGATGATCGTGTGGGTGGAACCCTACACTGGTCATCCGGTCAAATGACGGCCGCCGGAACCAAGCTGCAGAAGCGATTGGGTATCGAGGACCATCCTGATTGGCATTGGGATGACTGCCTGAGAATCTCCAAGGGCGAGGTCCACCCCGTCCTGACGCGCATCGCGATCGATCATGCCGCAGATAGCTTCGACTGGCTGTGCGACAACGGCCTCGACCTCGTGCCTTTTGCGCCGGTCGCCGGTTGGGGCCATGAGCCGCACCGCGTGCGTCGGTATGCCTGGGGCGTGAACGGCGGCACCTCGGTGCTCGAGGTGATGCAGCCGCTGCTCGACGAGCAGATCGGTCGCGGCACCGTCACCCTGTCGCTGCAGACCAAAATGACCAAGCTGCTGACCGAGAACGGCGCCGTGGTGGGCGTCGAGGTCCAGGCACGCGACGGCGGGAAGGCCGAGGTGTTTGGCAAGAACGTCGTGCTGGCGACCGGGGGTTATGCGGCAAATCCTGCTTTGTGGAAGGAACTGACACCAAACTATCCGCTGCGCTCCTATTGCAATCCATACTCGCGGGGTGAGGGCATCATCGCGGCCCGCTCCGTGGGCGCCAGGGTAGACGGCGGGGACCGATTTCTGTGCTCTACAGGCGGCATTCTTCAGAACCCCAATGATCCACTGTCCGCCCGCGGCGGCCTGATCCTGAACCCGCATTTCCGCCAGCCGTGGGAAATCTTCGTCAACCACAAGGGTGAGCGCTTCATGCGCGAAGACCACCCGAGCGTCGACAACCGTGAACACGCGCTGCTGAAACAGAAGAACGTGGAAATGTGGGTCGTCTTCGACGAAGGCATTCGCCAGAACGCGCCGAACTTCCATAGCGAGATCGAGCGCGAGCACATGAAGACGCTGTTCAACAACCACCCGTCCTACTTCGCGGCGGACACGCTCGACGAGTTGGCGAAAAGGGCCGGCGTCGACGCGGCCGGACTGAAGAAGACGGTGGAAGAGTTCAACCAGGGCGTGGAGGCGAAGAAGGACAAGCTCGGCCGTGAATCGCTGCCGCGTCCGATCAACCGTGGCCCGTATTACGCCATCAAGACGGTGGGCTATGCGGTGCTGAGCCCGGGCGGGCTTGACATCGACGCGGACTTTCGGGTGCTCGACACGAAGAGCAAGCCGATTCCGAACCTCTACGCCACCGGCGAAGTACTCGGCAAGGCACGGCTGTCGGGCGCGACCTACCTCAGCGGCATGTCGGTGCTGCCCGCCATCACCTTCGGCCGCCTACTTGGCCAGACGAGGCTGAAGTGGGGCGACAACCGCGCCGCCGCCGAATAGGCGAAATTGTCGATGTAGGGCAAGCGGAAGCCTCGGTGGAGGCTGAGTTTTGCTGAGGTGCAACCAAGGACTCTCGATTCGGAACACCTGAGCGGCACAAACGATCGCATTGCAAGCGTTGACGACCATCCGAACTAGGCTCACGATTACAGACGGGAGCGTTCTCGATAGTCGTGGGCCTACGATTGACTCTCACCCGAGTTTCATTAGGGAGGTCGTGATGACTTGGCGGAAAGCTGTGTGGTCGTTAGGAGCGACAATCGCTGCCGGGTGGGCAATGACAACGGCACCCGTGCTCGCTCAGGATGCGAAGGATACCCTACGCGTCGCCATGCATTCGAAAGCTCCGTCGCGCGGCGATATTTATACCATCTTCTACATCTTTCCCAGCATGTACTGGTGGGAAGGCATCTTTGATTCGTTTGTCCGCATCGACGACAAAGCACAGATATTGCCGTTTGCTGCCGAAAAGTGGGAGGTCATGAATCCCACGACTTGGCGCGTGACGTTCCGAAAGGACGTCGAGTTTACGTCTGGTCGCAAGAACGATGCTGCAAATGTCGTCAAGATTTTCGACTACCTGCACACGACAGAGGCGGGCAAAGCATCTGGAATAATGCGAAACATGAAGTTGGCGAGTTACCGGGCCGTCGATTCGCACACGGTGGAATTTGTGACTCCCGAACCAGATCCGCTGCTCGTGGCGAAGTTCGCGGCGTTCTACGTCGCGGACATGGTGGCCTTCAACGACATGGGGCGGGCGAATTATGGTGCCAAGCCCGTCACGTCGGGCCCTTACAAGGTTGTCAACTGGACCGACCAGGAGATGCAGGCGACTGTTTACGAGAAGAGCTGGCGTCCGGCAAAGATCAAGAACCTGTATATCGTCGAAGTGCCGGAGCCAGCGAGCCGGTTGGCAGCGATCGTATCCGGGCAGACCGACATGGCGCACAATCTCGCCCCCGAAGACGTCGCTCGCATCAAGGCATCAGGACACACGGCGGCTGTGGAGGGTGCGCCATTTGTTGACGCTGTTGCTCTGTTCACCAAGGACTTCGCCAACAAGTGGAGCGGCAAGGCACCGTTTTCTGACCGACGCGTGCGACAAGCGGCCAACTATGCTCTCAACCGCGATTCGTTGGCGCAGAATTTGTTCAAAGGCTTGGCCAGACCTGCGGGTCAGCCGGCTATTCCATCGACGAACGGCTACAATCCGAGTGTCTTGCCCTACCCGTACGATCCGGCAAAAGCAAAGCAGTTGCTAACGGAGGCCGGGTACCCCAACGGATTCTCCGTCACCATGGAGACGGCCGTGGGTCTGCTCGGTGGCCGAGAGCTGCTGCAAGTTGTGTCCGAGGACCTTGGCAAGGTCGGGATCAAGACCGAGGTGGTGGTCGTTCCGTTTGCCGAGCGAGCACGGCTGTTCAATCAGCAGAAATGGAACGGCGACCTCACGTCATTCGCGATGTTTCACTCTCCGGTCATGGATGCCGCGATACCCTTCTCAGTCTACGACGGCTGCAGGCTGCCGATCGGAATGGTCTGTATCCCTGCCCTCAACGAGTTGCTTGCCGCGCAGGAAAAAGAGATGGATCCGGCAAAGCGCAGAGCTCTGTTGCAGGAGCTGATGAAGCGGTCGAGTGAGGAGGCGTTGGCGCTGTATACCTTCGAAGGTTTGGACGTTACCGGCATCTCCAAGAGGGTTCGTGGCTACAAGAACTGGAACAAAGTGATCCATTACGAAAGCATGACCTTGGAAAATTGAGGTCGGGAGGCGGCGCGGCGGGCCGGAGTCACCAAACACTACTGACACGTTTAGTGGCTCAGCGCGACGAAGCCCTCGCTCTGATCCGAGAAAAACCTGGACCGCTTTGGCGTGTCCGCGGATGCCGTTGGGTTACGGGCTAGGCACATCGGACTCAGAGTTGATCCAATCAAACCAAGCATGAAGAAACCCGTGGCGGCAAACGTTCGAACCAAGCGGCGCTCGCTCAAGGGAATCATCCATCGTCGAGAATGGGAGACGAGGGTTGATCTCGCGGCCTGCTTCCGCGCCTGTGATTTGCTTGGCATCTACGAGCGGCGCTCGACCGTCGGTGCCGCGATCGCCGCGCGAGTCCCGGGGGCCGCTGACCAACTGCTCATCAACCCGCGCGGGGTCTCGTTCGACGAAATCACGGCGTCGAACCTGCTCAAGATCGATCGACAAGGGAAGAAGCTTGACAACAACCCGCTTCCCACACCGGGCGCCTACGTGCTGCACGCGACCGTGTTCGACCGGCGCCGTGATGTGAACTGCGTGCTGCACCACCATTCGCAGGCCACGATGGCGGTTGCGTCGTTGACGCATGGCTTGCTTCCCGTGAACCAGCCGGCCATCCAATGGCTCGATCGAATCGCCTATCTCGACTTCGACGGGTTCGAATTCGGTGAATCGGAGCTCGCCAATCTGGCGCGGGCATTTGGCGACGACAACAAAATCGTGTTCATGAGAAATCACGGCGTTCTTGTCGGTGGCGAAGATATCGCCGAAGCGTTCGCCATTACCGACGATCTCGAAAAGGCCTGCCGCGCGCAGCTCCTTGCGGAAGCGACCGGAACTGACCTTGCGACACCACCGATCGAGGTTTTGGCGCGCGCGACACGACAGTTCGAGAAGTTCCGCGCCGATACCAACCGCAAGGATTGGCAGGCGATGCGTCGCTGGCTCGACCGCCAGAAGGTGAGGTACGCGGTTTGATCGGCAGGGTGGACCGGGCGCCCGGTCTGAGTTCCTTTCACGTCCAAGTTTGTCTTCGTCAAGAATGGCAAGTGGCCGGTCGTGATGGGCGCCGCGCGGTGTGCGTCGTCACTACCTGTTCTGCGCCTTCAATCAACCACCTCGCGGGCCGCGCGTTGACGTAGGCGGCGCCTCCTCGACCCGCCGGGTGTTCTCGAGCTCTTCCGGGGCGGAGTGTCGCAGGGGCTTCTCTTCCCCGCTCGTGCCCGCTTTGCGCGGCCGAATCGGAGTTGCGTCTCGCAGGCTACATCAACGCTACGAGTTCGTTGATGTCGGCGAACTCGGCGATGCGTCGGGTGCCGGCCAACAGCTTGCGGGCTCGTTCGGCGCTCATCGAGAGTGAGGTGCATTCGAGGAACTTCTCCTCGACCATGGCGTCGGTCATGTCGACGCCGGGGCTGCCATAGGTTTCGGCGATGGTGTAGCCGCGCCGGAACGTTTTGCCGCCCGCCACAATCTCGGCGGCACCGCCGATCTCGAACCAACGCAACTCCTTGTAGGCCCGCGTCCACGCGGGATCCTCTTCAATCGCGACCCGGCGCGCGAGTTCGCGGCTAAACGGGTCGGCCAGGCGCTCGGCGTTCACCCACCGGGGGCCGGGCGGAATGCGCTGCAGAACCATCGCCACCGCCCACTGGGTCGAGAGGGTCGCCTGCATATAGGTATCGGGTGATGGTTCGAACTGGTGCGGGATGACGTACATGCCGGACAACCGGAGCTTGACCGCGGTCACGCTGCGCGGATCGATCGCGTGCTCGCGCACCAGGTCGACGACCGACTGGATGCCTGCCTGGCTGTGCCGGCTGCAGACCCAGGGCTTCAACTCCATCTGGCCGTCGACCCAGTGGTAGGGCGTCGGCTGTTGCAGCAGGATGGCGCGGTCGTAACCCGCCATCCATTGGTCGACCTCGTCGGGCACGCTTTCGACGCCGTGTTCCGCCCACAGCGCCGCCTGGACGCCCGCCCGGGTGCAAAAGCCGGTCGAGCCGAACGGCGTGATGCGTTTGGGCACCTTGGCGGCGAGGAAGTACACGAGCGGCCGATAAGGCAGCTCGGCGGCCAAGCTGATCGAGCGCGCCGTCGTCGCGGTGTCGTGGCCCAACAACCGCGAGGCGATCGCCGCCGCAACAATGCACTGCTGCGGCACGCTCGAGTCGGCGGTGCGGGCAAAGTGAAAGCGGCCGCACAGCACGTAGCCGAGCGCCGCCGCTGCCAGCACGTCGCGTCCGGAGGCGTGAACACGCTGGCCTATGGCGAACGCGACGTGCCAGCACAGCGGCCCGACATGCAGGCCGGGACCGGTCTCGTGAAAGTCGGTGACATGGCAGAACTGAGCGTTCAACCCGGCGGCAAGCTCGGCCGGGACCCGTGCGCCATGGCCGATCAGAATTGCGTCCGGACGGCCGCCCAGATCGAGGGCGTAGGCGTGCAGGCCCTTGCCGGTGAAGGCCGCGCCCATGTAGGCGATACCGGTGTGGTCGATAGCCAGCCGCTCGATGGCGTTGATCGCCGACCGCGGCACCGCGGTGCTCGGTGTCTCCGCCATCTCGCGGGCGAGCATCGTCGTGACGCTGTCCTGACGGGGCGAGGTGCTGTTCATGTGCTCTCCTCAAGCCGGAAATATCGAATCCGACATTTCCCATTGGAGCGGGCTATCCGCTCCTAATTGACGGAAGAATAGTTCGACGCCGACGCTCGCGGAAGGCTTAACCGCCGAGCAGCAGCGTCCGTCGCAGCGCAATCGACCGATATGCAGCCCCCCGGGGCGTGCGATTGTCGCCGGGCTTGTTTTTTTGTCGTAGTCGTTCTGCGCAATTCTCCTCGCCGAACCGCGATGGCCGAATCGTCCCTGAATCGTGCTAGTCTGGTGTACTCGCCAGGCAGACCGAAATGAGGGAAGTATCGACGATGAGCTACCAGAAAGGTGCGCGCGCTTTGGCGGCCGCATTGCTGACCATCGCAGCCGCAGCTCCGGTGCTTGCACAGGACGCCAAGGACACGCTGCGCGTCGCCATGTATCAGAATGCCACCACGCTCGGTAACGTCTATGGGATCAACTTCATCTGGCCCCACATGTACTGGTGGGAGGGCTCGTACGATTCGTTCGTGCGTACCGACGACAAGGGTCAGGCCCAGCCCTTCGCGGTCGAGAAATGGGAACTCGTCAATCCGACCACTCATCGTCTGACCTTCCGCAAGGACATCGTGTTCTGGAACGGTCGTACGAACGACGCCGCCAACATCGTCAAGGCATTCGATTTCCTCACTTCTGAAACCGGCCGAACGGCCGGGATCATGCGAAATCTGAAGGTGGCTAGCTACAAAGCCGTCGATGCGCACACGGTCGAATTCGTGACTCCCAGCCCCGACCCGCTGTTCGTGCCCAAGCTCGCCGCGTTCTATGTGATCGACGTCGCCGCCTTCAACGAAATCGGCGTCAAGGATTTCGCGGTCAAACCAGTCGCCTCGGGCCCGTTCAGGATCGTCAGTTGGACGGATCAGGAGCAGGTGTCGACGGCATTCGAGCGGAGTTGGCGTCCTGCCAAAACGAAGAACATGCGGATCGTCAACGTACCCGAGACCGCAACGCGACTCGCTGCGCTCGAGTCCGGTCAAGTGGACGTTGTCTTCAACCTGAACCCGGACGACGTGCCGCGCGTCCGTGCCGCTGGACACACCGCCGCCGTGGAGAGCTCGCCGTTCGTCGCGGCGCTTGCCCTGTTCACGGTTGACTTTGCCGCCAAATGGGGCGGCAAGGCGCCGTTCGCCGACAAGCGGGTGCGGCAAGCCGCCAACTACGCGATCAACAAAGAAGCGATGGTCAATCAGTTACTCGGTGGCTTGGCCAAACCGTCCGGTCAGCCGGCGGTACCGACGACGCACGGCTACAACCCGGCAGCCAAGGCCTACCCCTACGACTTGCCCAAGGCCAAGCAACTGATGGCCGAAGCGGGATACGCAAACGGGTTTTCCACCATCATGGAGACGGCCGCCGTATTTGGCGCCGCCACCGACATCTTCCAACTGATCACCGCCGACCTCGGCAAGATCGGAATCAACGTGGAAGTGAACCTGATGCCGTTTGCCGAGCGGTCCAGGCGGTTCAACGGCAATAGCTGGAAGGGCGATCTGACCTCGTTCACCATGGCGTTCTCGCCCACTCAAGACATTTCGGCGGTGTTCCAGACTTATGGCTGTGGCCTTCCCAACACCTTTACCTGCATCCCCGAACTCACGCCCTTGATCGAGGCCCAGGCCAAGGAGATGGATCCGGCCAAGCGGCTGGCGCTGCTACAGGAACTCGCAAAGCGCTCGAACGATGAAGCCCTTGGGCTGTTCCTGTTCGAAGGTTTCGATGTCACGGGCCTGTCGAAACGGGTGCGGGGCTACAAGAACTGGAACAAGGTCATCCACTACGAGGCGATGTCGGTCGACGGCTGACCGAAAACCAGACCCGTCTCCGGGAGCTGCTTCCGGCTTGACATCGCGTCGCGATGCGGACTGCCCTCTCCCGTCGACCGACCGCCTCAGCGCGTGCGACTTAGAACAGGTTGGCCACGTCGTTGATGTCGCTCGCGTCCTCGATTCGGCGGAGCGCCTCGAGCAGCCGGCGCGCCTGTTCCGGCGCATGGGTCAACGACGCGCACTCGACGAACTTTTCCTCCACCATCGCCTCTGTCATCGGCCGGCTCGGACTGCCGTAGGTCTCGCGCATCGTGCAGCGGGTTTTGAAGGTTCGCCCGCCGGCATCGATCTCCGCCTCGCCCCAGACATCGTACCAATTCACCACGTTCCCCTTGGCGCGCGCCTGGGCAAAGGATTCATTGTCCTGGCCGACCGCCCATTCCTCGCTCTTTCGGCTCGACGCCACCGTGATCGACACCCGACCCGCGAGATGTCGACTCAAAGGGTCGGTGAGACGCTCCGCCGCGACCCATTTCGGGCCGGCGGGAATGCGCTGCAGGATCATGGACGCGGCCCATTGGGTGGAATAGATCGCCTCGAGATAGGTGTTCGGGGCGGGGTCATCCGTCCACTGCGGATTGGGAAAGTTGAGGAGGTGAAGACGGACTGCGGTGACCGTCTTCGGATCGATGGCATGATCGCGCACGAGATTCGCGATCGCCTGCATGCCGCACTGGCCATGCCGCGCACTGATCCAAGGCTTGAGTTCCATTTCGCCATCGACCCAATGATAGGGCGTCGCCGGATCGACGAGCACGGGGACATCGTATTCCTGCAGGTGCTGGTCGATCTCGTCGGGAGCGCTCTCGAAGCCGAAACCG
The DNA here is from genome assembly GCA_016869765.1 of Alphaproteobacteria bacterium. GTDB lineage: Bacteria > Pseudomonadota > Alphaproteobacteria > SHVP01 > SHVP01 > SHVP01. Next base: position 67,905 of record VGES01000013.1, on the reverse strand, counting down.
GCCATCGTGGCGGCCTGAACGCCCATGCGGGCATTGAACAGCGGCATGGCGACGCCGGAGGCCGAGCCGAAAGGCGATAGTCGCTTGGCTCCATAGCCGTCGTTGGTCTGATGTTTGCGCGGCGGAAATTCCCAGGCCAGGCTGAGGGCCCGCGCCGTCATCGCGGCGTCGTGTCCGAGCAAACGCGATGCGATACCCGCAGCGACCGTTCGATGGTGCAAAGCACTGGTCCGGGGCCAATGGCTGAGGCGCGCAAACTGGAACCGGGCCCCCATGACGTAGCCGAGGGTTGCCGCCGCCAAGACGTCCTTGCCCGACGCATGTGAGCGTTGCCCGACAGCGAGCGCGGTGTGGACGACGAGTGCGCCGATGTGTGTGCCCGGACCGGTCTCCTCGAAATCGGTCGTGCGGCAGTTTTGACTATTGATGCCCGCTGCAAGCTCGGCCGGCACGAGCGTGCCGTCGCCGATCAATACCGCCTCGGCACGAACGCCGAGGTCTCTCGCGTAGGCGAACAGCGGCTTGCCCGTGAAAGCCGCACCCATGTACGTGATGCCCACCTGGTCGATGACCATCCGCTTGATGGCATCCCACGCCGCTTTGGGGATTGCCGTCGCCGGCGTCATGCTGATCTCGGCGGCGAGAGTCCGGGTCACGTTCGTTGCGCGACTTGGATTGGCAGCCATCTCGGCAACTCTCTTCGATACAATGCCGACGGGCGGGGCCCGTCGACGATCTAGGAATCCAACCACTCCGTAAACATGTCCGCGACCGCTGCATAGTCGCCGGCGAGAACGCCGGGGGGATATCGCCGCGCGGTGCAGTTCGGGATCATCTTCGCGACCTGGTCGAATACGGCCGCACTTCCGTCCAACTCGCCGACAGTGTGCAGAATGGGATGCCTGAGCTTGGCGTATTTGCTTCCGCCGGGGTTGGCGTAGAACGCGGCGACGTAGGCATCGGAATACGTGTCGTGATTGCGCAGGAGTTCAAGGGCGCGCAGGTGAAGTTCCTGCGCCGTACCGAGGTCGCGCACGCGGCGATGGGCGCTATCACGCTCGTAGTACGGAAAGAACATGTACATGTCCTTCGCCGCCTGAAACGCCCACATCGTCTGGCTGCCACTGTATTCAAACGGCGGCTTCTTCCGCACCTGAGCGACGTAGGCGTCACGAACCGCCTCGGGCATGGGTCCGGAGCCATCGAGAATGACTTTGCGGATGCGTTGCGGGTGGCGGATCGAAACATCCATCGCCAAATGGCCGCCTGTTTGGGTGCCGTAGACGTCGACCTTGGCGACACCCAAGGCATCGAGTAGCTGGATCAGCGCGTCGCCGAAATACTCGATGGTCGGATTGGAGATCCGTGGTCGTGCCGAATCCCCTTGCCCGAGGTGATCGGGGGCGATCGCCCAGCGGGAACGGCCCATTGCTTCGGTGAGCACGTTGAGCGTCCGTGCCGAGTAGGGCGAGGCATGCAACAGAACGATCGGCTGTCGGCCGCCATCCCGTTTGTCTTCGCCGGCGGTCCAATAGTGAATCTGACCGAGGTCGATCGTCGCAAACCGGCGCTTGATCAAGAGTCCCTCCAAGAGTGGATTCAACGGGCGAGGCTGGTCGGGCACGCGAGGGAGGCCAGCCTACATCTTCGGATTGTTCTGTTGTTGGACCCCCAGTTGCGACGTCCGGACCTTCAGCGAGGGCCGCTCGGAGATCTTCCGATGCCAGTCCGATAGTCTGGGATACGTCACCCGCCAATCGAAGTCGGCATCCTTCTGGTCGAGTTCGACGCGACGGAATGGCCGTCGCCGGTCGTAGTAATCGAGCCCGGCGGCAAAAGCGACGTGGCCGATATGGAAGTCGTCGGCGCCGAACTCGGCGGCGTGTTTATCCATGGCCGCTAGGGCGTGGTAAATCCGTTGACGGTGCCGCAGGGTGTCGGGCCGACTGCGATCCGCCGGTGGCCGCAGCGCCTGTACGACCAGGGCCGACGTGGTATCGAACAGTCCGTCCCCCAGGATCGCCTGGCTCAACGCTTTCCAGCGCCTGCCGTCCTGCGGGAACAATCGCCGCCCTTTGCTGAGCGAGTCGAGATACTCGCAACAGAGCATCCCGTGGTAGAGCGTGACCCCGTCATCCATCACCAACACCGGGTGGCGGCCGAGCGGATTGTACTGCCAGATGATCGCGTCCTCGTCGAACGGCTGCTGGATGATGAACTCGATCCGGTCGAGCACTCCGGATTCGGCTGCGACGACGATCACCTTGTCGATAAAATCCCGACCATGGAACAGGAGCTTCATAGGGTTGCCTCTTGCCTCAGCCGCGACACCGCGCCGGCCGTCGTGGCCGCGCGCCTACGATGATATCATCCGTCCCAATCGACTGAAGTCGGTTTTCGCCAGCCCGCGCTCATTCTCGAACCACCGGCATCGCGCGCGCGTTCGCTTGGGCGTTGGCGACAATGGAGCGAATTGGTGCGTTGACGTTGTCGCCGGAGTTCCCGTCGAGGTTCAACGGCAACGACAGTCGCCGCCGAATATCCGGGGCGATCGTCTGGGGATCCGGGTGGCTCATCCAACCAACCCGACCGTGCCGCGCAATCCACTCGGAAAGCCTGCGCTCGCCGTCCCGGGTGAAGGTCAGTCGCTGGCCGCTTCCGGCCCGACGCAACGTGATCCCAAGTTGATCGGCCATGAGGCAGCCCAGGGCCAGACGGAGAGCCGATTCGCCGGCGTCGCCGTGCAGATCGACCTGGGTTTGGTGCCAAAGGGTTCCTTCGCCTCGCCCTTCATCGGCTGGCGCCGCCGCCCGCCCGGCCACGCCGAGGTACATGAGGGTGCGCCCCTCACGCTTGGTGCGCGCGGCATCGGCAAGGCCCGGAACGATCGGGGGAAAGAACCAGACGTAGACGCCGGGTCCATTCGGTACCAGGCGCGGATTGTCGAGAAGCGCTTCCCGACTCCAGAGCGGAACCGTCAGGACGAACTCCTCATGTCTGGCGATGGCTTAGTGTGGGTGGGCTGGCGGCAACCGCAGCGATGGCCGTCGACGAACGCGATCGTACCAGGCTGCCAATCCCGGGTGTGTCGTCCGCCAGTCGAACGAGGCGTCGGTCGGATCGAGTCCGGCCGACCGCAGCGGCTGGCGGATCTCATAAAAATTGAGGCCGCTGGCAAACACCGCATGGCCAATGTGAAAGTCATCGGCGCCGAAGGCGGCGGCATGTTCGTCCATCGCCGCCAGCACGTGATAGATCCGTTTGCGGTGTCGCAGCATGTCGGGGCGACTCCAATCCGATCGTGGGCGCAGCGACTGCACCGCCGAAAGAGCCGACGTCGTATCGAATAGACCGTCGCCTAGGATCGCCTGGCTCACCGCCTTCCAGCGCGTGTCGTCCTGCGGGAACAGCCGCGGTCCTTTGCTGAGCGAGTCGAGATACTCGCAGCACAGCAAGCCGTTGTAGAGGACGACACCGTCGTCGAGAATCAACGCCGGGTGACGGCCGAGCGGGTTGTGTTGCCAGATGATGGCGTCGTCGTCGAACGGCTGCTGGATGATGAACTCGATCTGATCGAGCACCCCGGCCTCGGCCGCCACGACCAGGACTTTGTCGATCTGGTAAGGACCATGACGATGAAACAGCAGCTTCATTTCGCCGCCCCCGTGTCTCGGGTCCCGGCTAAACGATGCCTCTGGGCACGACTATGACGGGTCCCTGAAGCACGCTCGACCCAGCCGCCGCTAGCCGTCGACCGCCATGTTCTCGTAGTGAATGATCTTGTTCCAGTTCTTGTAGCCCCTGACGCGCTTGGCCACGCCGGTGATGTCGAACCCCTCATTGAGCACGAGAGCCATCGCCTCTTCGCTCTGCCGCTTCATCAGTTGCTGCAGCAACGTCAGGCGTTTCTTAGGGTCCATTTCCACGGCCTGAGCATTGATCAACTCCGTGAGTTCGGGGATGCAGGTGATCGTGTTCGGTAGTCCGCACCCTTAGATCGAGAATGGAACCGATGCGTCCATCGCCGGGGAAAAGTTCATCGCGAAAGTGGTCATATCCCCCTGCCATTTGTTCTGGAAGTACAGGGTGGCGCGGGTCGAGAAGGGAACCACTTCGACGTTGACCTTGATGCCAACCTTTCCCAGATCCGAAGCGATAAGTTGCAGAACGTCGCGCGTCCCGCTGGTGATCGGCGTCGCCTCCATCTTGACGGACAGGCCATTCGGGTAGCCGGCTTCTGTCAAAAGTTGCTTGGCCTTCACTGGATCGAACGGATAAGGCTTGACGTCGGGATTGTAGCCGAAGATCGACGCCGTCGCCGGCTGACCCGATGCCGTTGCCAGTCCCAGCAAGAAGTCTTTGACCAATGTGTCGCGGTTGATCGCATGGTTGGCCGCTTGGCGGACCCGTCGATCCGAAAACGGCGTCTTGCCGCCAAGGTTCCACTTGTTGGCAAAGTCCGTCGTGAACATCGCAAGTGCGTTCACGAAAGGCGCCCCTTCGATGGCGGCGACATGGCCGCTGGCACGAACGCGCGGAACGTCATCCGGCCCCAGATTAAAAACGATGTCCATCTGACCGGACTCGAGCGCGGCCAGTCGAGACGCCGCCTCGGGCACGTTGACGATCTTCAGGTTCTTCACCTTGGCCGGGCGCCAACTCTTGTCATGCGCCGTGGTCGTCATCTCCTGATCGGTCCAGTTGACGACGCGAAATGGGCCCGATGTTACCGGCTTGGCGGCGAAGACGTCGGCTCCCATCTCGGTGAATGCCGCCATATCGACGACATAGAACGGCGCAAATTTGTGAATCATCAACGGATCCGGAACTGAAGTCACAAATTCAACCGTGTGCGGCCCGACCGCCCGGTAGGTTGCAATTCTGACGCCGCGCATGACACCGGCGCTCTTGCCCGCATCGGAAGTCAGGAAGTCGAACGTCTTCACGATGTTCGCGGCGTCATTCTTTCGGCCGCTGCCGTACTCGATATCCTGCCGGAACGTCAGGCGCCAGGTCGTCGGATTGACCAGCTCCCATTTCTCGACGGCGAATGGTCCGGGCATAGCTTTGTCGTCGATGCGGACAAAGGAATCGAACGCTGCTTCCCAGTAGTAACTGTTCGGCCAAATGTAAGGGAGCCCGTAGACGTTGCCGCGCACCGTCGCCTGGGCATACATCGCGACCCGGAGCGTATCTTTGGCGTCTTGTGCCGCACCGGGAACGGCCGCACCCAGCACCGCACACGTCGCCGCGCAAAGGAACCACGCATTCGACACGAATTTGGTCATGACGCTTTCCCCCTTCGTTCAGCCGAGATTCGAGGCTAGCAGCGGGTATTTGTCAGACATCAAGTCGTCACCATGTCGGACCAGCGACCGGATTCGTTATATGGTGTGGCAAGCCCTTCCCGAGCACCAATGGCGGGGCGGAAAATTCTCTCTTGCGGCGAGGGCCGCTCGCGCTGCTCGGGTCAGTGCACCTCGCCGCGATCAGCGACATCAGCGACCTCGCCGCTGGTTCCGATGTCGTTTTCCGAGTTTCCGAGCGGTGACCGGTATCGTGGCCTAGCTTGTCTTATCTTTCCTTCATTCTCGCCAACAGCCGCTTTCTCGGCTTCGGCTTTCTGGTCATGTTCTCCTCCTGCTTCGGTCAAACCTATTTCGTTGCCCTTTTCGCTCCGCAGCTCCGCACCGAATTCAGCCTCAGTCACGGTGATCTTGGCCTCTACTATTCCGTCGGTACGCTGGCCAGCAGTGTCACATTGCTTTGGGCCGGCCGACTTATCGATCGCTTCGATCTGAGGTGGTTTGTTGGCGGCGTCATTGCCGGACTGGCGGCGGCCTCCGCTCTGCTCGCGTCCGTCCAGACAGCGGTAGCAATCCCGATTGCGTTCTGTCTGCTGCGCTTGTTCGGCCAGGGGCTCATGCCCCACGTGGCGTCGACCGCGATGTCTCGCTACTTCGAAACGACACGCGGCAAGGCCCTGAGCATTGCGACGCTCGGGTCGCCCTCGTCCGATGCCCTCATGCCGCTGCTCGTGGTCGCCTCGGTCGCGTTGGTTGGTTGGCGCGAGACCTTGAACATCGGCGCGATCGTGCTGCTCGCCACAGTCTTGCCGGCGGCGCTCTTGCTGCTGAGGGGACACCGCGTTCGTCATTCGCTCTTCCTGCGGCGAAGCAAGGAATTGGCGGTAAACGGCTCCGGTCGCGGCGCGGCATGGACCCGGGCTCAGGTCTTGCGCGATCCGCGGTTCTGGATCTTGGCCCCTGCGATGCTCTCGCCTTCGTTCGTTCTTGGCGGCTTCTTTTTTCATCAGGCCCACCTGGCCGAGGAAAAGGGCTGGCTGTTGTCGTGGGTCGCCAGCACATTTGCCGGATACGCCCTGGGCGTTGTCGTCACGGTCTTCGTTGCCGGCCCTCTGATCGATCGTTTCGGCGCGGTTCGCCTGGTGCCGTACAAACTGCCGCCTCTGGTTCTTGGATTGGTCTTGCTGGCCGCTCTCGATGCGCCGGTGATTGCGCTGGTGTTCATGGTTTGTGCAGGCGTCGGCGCCGGGCTTGGTTACACGCTGACCAGCGCAACGTTTGCCGAGCTCTACGGCACCACGCACTTCGGGGCGATCCGCGCCATGGTGCTGGCGTTGGCGGCCGGCATCAGCGCCGGGTCTCCCTACCTCGTCGGCGTCCTCATTGATGCCGGCGTGACCATGGCAACGCTGGCGTGGGCGTCAGCCATCCTTTTGACCGGGGCTACTCTCGCCGCCTATGCGGCGATCCGCGATCACCCCGAGAACAGGAACCCACCGCAGACTGCAGGGTGACCTCCGCCGCGGCAGCGGCCGATCAGCGCGCGCTGCACGGGACGCTCCACCAGCTTGGCGGTCGCGTTTCGCCGAGACGCGGAATTTGGAGACGGATAGCCTTGTCGGCAAAACGCCGCAGCCGAATTGGGGAACGTCATGAGCGACATCCAGCATCACTATGACATGCGTTTCTGGCGAACGCCCTTCGGCGTCCGCCGCGCCTATATGGAGGCTCGCTTCGGTCAGCTGCACTACCGGATCGCCCAACCGCCCGATCCGGAAAGGATTCCGCTCCTCTGCTTTCACCTCAGCCCGAATTCCGGGCGAGTCTACGCCCAACTGGTTGCCGAGATGGGCAAGGACAGAATCACCATCGCGGCCGATACACCGGGTTTCGGCGAGTCCGATCCGCCCGATGCTGCGCCGTCGATCGCGGATTACGCCGCTACCATGGGTGAATTGGTAGACCACCTCGGCATCAAGCAATTCGACGTCATCGGCTATCACACCGGTTCGCGGACCTGCGTCGAGATCGCCCAGCAGCGACCCGATCAGGTTCGTCGTGTCGTGCTCATCTCCGCACCGGCCTACTCTGACGAAGAACTCAGGATTCAGTATCAGACGATGGGCACGCCGGCCGCGGAGGAGACGGGCGCGGACGGTTCTCATCTGCTCAGGAAATTCAGTTGGCGGTGGAAGGATAAAGCGGCGCCGCCGATATTCGTACATCGCGAGGCGTGTGAGGCGCTGCGCGGCGGCGCAACCGCGTGGTGGGGACACCAGGCCGCGTTCCGTTATCAGCATGCGCGCGAACTGCCCAAAGTCGAACAGCCGGTGATGATTCTGTGCCCGCGCGACGATCTTTGGACGCCAACCCAACGGGCGCGGCAGTACCTCAAGAACGGCAAGTTCGTCGAGTTGCCGGACTATGCGCACGGTTTTCTCGACGTTCACACCGCCCACGTCGCGACGCTGCTGCGCGAGTTCCTGGACGGCCTGGCCGATGATCGCCCGAACCGGACCGTGCGTTCGCCGGTGCCGCCGGCGCCGACCAAGAGACCTCGTGTCGTTCACCGCGACTTCTGGGACGGACCCTACGGACAACTGCACTACCGTATCGTGCGACCGGCGGCGCCCTCGGTGACACCGCTGGTCATGTTTCACATGAGCCCGCGGTCGGGTCGAATCTACGAAGCGATCCTGCCGATCATCGGCAAGGATCGGATCGCAGTGGCGCCCGACACGCCGGGATGCGGCGAATCAGAAGCGCCGTACGCGCCAATCGAGATCGACGATTTCGCCGCGGCAATGGCCAAGTTCATCGATGCCCTGGGTTTCAAGCAGATCGATGTCCTGGGCTACCACACGGGCGCCCTGACAGCTGTTGCGCTCGCGCTGCAGCGGCCCGAATTGGTGCGCCGGATCGTCCAAATCTCCTGCCCGGTCTTCACCGAAAACGAATTGGCCGAGTTCCGCCTGCGCTACCAGCCAAAGCCGATCCTGCGCGATGGCAGCCACCTCGCGAAGGGCTGGATCGCGGCACGCGAGCTATATGGACCCAATGTGCCGGAGCAAATCTTCGTCAGAAATTTTTCCGAAAGCCTGCGCGGCGGTCCGGCGGCGTGGTGGAGCTACCGGGCGGCGTTCCGCTACGATCTGCGGGCTCACCTGCCCCAGGTGACGCAACCCATCCTGATCATCAATCCGAACGACGACTTGGTCATTCAAACGCCGCGTGGGCTCGCGCTTGCGAGGAACGGCCGCCTACACGACATCGCGAAGCATGGGCACGGCTTTCTCGACATTGTCCCCGACGAGGTCTGCAAGGTGTTGCAAGACTTCCTCGACGCGGCCGACTTACCCGCCACGGGACGCAAATAGCGGCCGAACGATCGAACCCCGAAGCATCTCCGAGGGATGCGGCTCCCTTCACGCCCGGCGGCGGTCGGACGTCATCAGGGCCGCGACGTCATTGACGTCGTTGATGTCCTCTATGCTTCGCAGTGACTGAAGCAGCTGACTCGCGCGATCGCGACCGAGCGATGGCGCGACGCATTCGTGGAACTTCGCCTCGACCATCGCCGCAGTCATTTCTTTGCCGGGGCTGCCATAAGTCTCGCCCAGGGTCCGTATCGCGCGATAGGTCCGCCCCCCTGCTTCGATTTCTGCGGTACCCCGCACCGCTGCCCGACCCTTGGTCAGACGGTCGCGATAGATCTGCGATGATTCCGGGTCTTCGAGCACCTCGACCATCGCCGCCAGGCGGCGACTGACCGGGTCGGCAATTCTCTCCGGTGACACCCATTGCGGGCCTGCCGCAATGCGCTGCAGCACCATCGCCGCGCACCAATTCGTCGAGTAGATCGCCTGCCAGTAGTCGTCCGGCGCGGGATCGATCTGATGCGGTACCAGCGACATGAAGGTCAATCGAAGTCGCAGGGCAGTGACCCTGCCGGCATCGATCGCGTGTTCGTCGAGCAAGTCCGACAGGGCCTGAATTCCAGTCTGGCTCTGCCGACTGCAGATCCAGGGCTTCAGTTCCATTTCGCCGTGCAGAAAACGAAATGGCGTCGGGTCGACGGTTAGCGCGGGGACATCGTAGTCGTGAAGAAACTGGCCAATCTCGTTTGGCACGCTCTTGAACCCATGACCGGCCATCAGCGCCGCCTGCACCCCGCCGCGTGCATGGTACAAGGGGGTCGCGAGCGCAGACGGGGTGCCAAGCGGCGATATTCGTTTGGTGACAAAATTGCTGCCGTGGGCGGCGAGCTGTCCGGGCATCGGCTCGCGATGCGGCAGCTCCCAGGCGAGGTTCAGCGCCGTCGCCGTCGTTGCCTGGTCGTAGCCGAGCAAGCGCGAAGCGATCGCCGCGGCCACCATCCGGTGCTCCGGAGTTCCGCTAATCGGCCCGGTTCGTCTGGCAAAATGAAATCGCCCACACAGCACATAGCCAAGAGCCACGGCGGCGAGGACATCGCGCCCCGACGCGTGCCTTCGCTGACCGACCGCCAACGCCGTATGCACGGCCAGCGGCCCAATGTGGCGACCGGGCCCGGTATCTTCGAAATTGGTCGACCGGCAGAAATGGCCGTTGATGCCGGCCGCGACTTCAGCCGGGAGTCTCGCACCGTCGCCGATGAGAACGGCATCGGGTCGCCCGCCAATATCCTTGGCGTAGGCGATAAGTTCGCGGCCAATATGCGCGGCACCCATGTAGGTGATACCGACGTGGTCGATCAGCAGATTCCGGGCGGCGTCGATGCAAGCCCGTGGAATGGCATGGAACGGCGTTGCCACCATCTCGGCGGCCAACATCTGGCTCACGTCGCCCTCACGGGTCGGTGCACGGACGTTTCCCATGGGACGAACTCCTTGCCCTCGAAGCGGACGCCGATCTACATCAACGCGGCCAGTTCGTTGACGTCGGCCATCTTCTCGAGGCGGTTCGCGGCCGAGTACAGACGCTCGGCGCGCGGACGCGGCATTGACAGCGCGGTACACTCGAAGAACTTCTCTGCTACGACGGCGTCGGGCATGTCCTTGCCCGGGCTGCCCCAGGCGTCGCGCATGGTCAGGATCGGCGAGATGTAGGTTCGGCCGCCCGCGTCTATCTCGGCCTGGCCACGGATATCCATCCAGCGCAGCTCCCAGTAGGCCTTGGAGGATTCCTGGTCCTCGATAACCTCGACCGCCGCCGCAAGCTTGCGGCTGAACGGATCGGCCAGGCGTTCCGCGCTCACCCACTGCGGCCCGGCCGGAATGCCCTGGACGATCATCGCGGCCGCCCATTGCGAGGAATAGATCGCCTCCCAATAGGTGTCGGGCGCGGGCTCCCACTGCCACGGCCGGGTGTACATGTTGGAAAGCCGCAACCGCATCGCCGTGATCGCCTTCGGATCGATGCGATGCTGTTGCCTCAGGTCGTGCACCGCTTGCATCCCCGCCTGGCTGTGGCGGCTGCACACCCAGGGCTTCAGCTCCATCTCGCCATCGACCCAATGCCAGGGCGCGGGCTGGCGGAGGAGTTGCGCCAAATCGTAGTTCGCACGCTGAGTGTCGATCTGATCGGACAGGCTGTCGCAGCCGTAGCCCGCCATGATCGCGGCCTGGACGCCGGTCCGCGCATGGGCGAGCGGGGTCAGCGAGGCGAACGGCGTGACGCGCTTGGCCATGTACGTGGTCGCGCCCGAGGACTCCGTCGTCTTGAGCATCGTGCCACCGAGTTCCCACGCGAGGCTCATCGCCATGGCAGTCGCGACGGCATCGAAGCCCAGCACGCGCGCGGTGATGGCCGCCGCAACGACTCGATGCTGGGCATCGCCGGTCCTCGGCCAACCGGCGCCGGTGCGGCCAAAGTGAAAGCGTCCCATGAGCAGATAGCCGAGTGCGATCGCCGCCAGCACCTCGCGGCCCGAAGCATGGGCACGCTGTCCGGCGGCGAGCGCGGTGTGAACGCAGAGCGGGCCCACGTGCGTGCCCGGGCCGGTTTCCTCGAAGTCGGTGGTGCGGCAGAGATGCCCGTTGATGCCAGCAGCTTGGTCGGCTGGAACCTTGAGGTCGGTGCCGATCAACACCGCCTCGGGCTTGCCGCCCACGTCGCGCGCGTAGTCGAGAATGCCTTTGCCGGTCAGAGCCGCCCCCATGTAGGTGATGCCGATGTGATCGACCACCAGGCGCTTCACCGCTGCCATCGCGCCGGCTGGGATGTCGGCGAAACCGGTATCGACGATCTCGCGCGCGAGCGACCGCGTAATGCTCACGTCTCGGGAAACGTTCATGGCTCACCCCCTATGACCCCGGCGATCATGATACAGAATGGCCGGGCCCGCCACAGTCTTGCCCCTGGTCCCGCCGAACCGGGATCGCCATGCACCGCGTTGCGGCCGCACAGGTATCAGGGCGGAGCGACTGCTACCTGCACCCCACGATGGGGAATCCCGGCGCCCACCACCTGACCTCCGCACGATCGACCCTAAACTCACGGAGCCGCTGCATTCCTCCGATGCACGACAGGGCTGCTTGCAAACCGCGATGCGTCGGCTAGCGTGGCCGCATGAACATCCGTCGCGGCTTCATCGACACCATCGGCAACACGCCTCTCATTCGGCTCAATCGCCTCTCGGACCAGACCGGCTGCGAGATCCTCGGCAAGGCCGAGTTCCTCAACCCCGGCGGCTCGGTCAAGGATCGCGCCGCCCTTGCGATCATCCGTGACGCCGAGGCCAAGGGGCGGCTCAAGCCGGGCGGCACCATCGTCGAGGGCACCGCGGGCAACACCGGCATCGGCCTCGCGCTCGTCGGCAACGCCAGCGGCTACAAGACGGTGATCGTGATTCCCAACACGCAGAGCCAGGAGAAGATGGACATGCTGCGGCTCTGCGGCGCCGATCTCCGCCCGGTCCCGGCCGTGCCCTACCGCGATCCCAACAACTACGTGAAGGTCTCGGGGCGCATCGCCGACGAGCTGAACGCCGCGAAGGCCGGAAGCGCCCTGTGGGCCAACCAGTTCGACAACCCGGCCAACCGCGACGGTCACTTTCGCACCACCGGCCCGGAAATCTGGCAGCAGACCGACGGCACGATCGACGGCTTCGTCTGCGCCGTCGGTACCGGCGGGACGCTGGCCGGCGTCGGGATGTACCTCAAGACGCAGCGCCGTGACGTCACCATCGCGCTCGCCGACCCGATGGGCGCCGCGCTTTACAGCTACTACACGACGGGCGAGCTCAAATCCGAGGGCAACTCGATCACCGAAGGCATCGGCCAGGGCCGCATCACCAAGAACCTGGAGGGCGCGCCGGTGGATCGCGCCTACCAGGTTCGCGACGAGGAGGCGCTCCCCTATCTGTTCGACCTGATCGAGCAGGAGGGGCTCGTGCTCGGCGGTTCGAGCGCGATCAACGTCGCCGGCGCCGTGCGCCTGGCGCGCGATTTGGGTCGTGGCCACACCGTCGTCACCGTGCTGTGCGATTTCGGCAGCCGCTACCAGAGCAAACTGTTCAACCCGGAATTCCTCCGCGGCAAGAACCTGCCCGTGCCGCGCTGGATGGCGTGAGGCGATGGACGCTACACCAAGTTGCGCGTTGCGCGGTCAATCCGACGTGATCGTGCGTTGACGGACGCGCCGCACCACACGACATTGGTTGGCGCGCCGATCTTCGCTTCGCGTGCGTGGGTCATGAGCCTGACGGGTCGCGAGTCGCAATCCGGCACGCGGCCCAAAACGTCGCCCCAGCGGTCCGAACGTGCTAGTTTGGCCCCGACGCGAATCGGTAACGGATTGATATTACTAGATAGTTTGGCTTTGTTTCGGCGTGGGACAGGGCGCTTGTGGCAGGGTGCATGACCATTCTGGTGTTCAATGACGACGCCTACGCCAAGGCCTGTACGGCCAAGGTGACAGCGGTCCATGGCGATGCGGTCGAGTTGGATCGCACGGTGTTCTACGCCCAAGGCGGCGGACAGCCCGGCGACACCGGGCGGCTGGTACGCGCCGACGGCAGCGCGATCACGGTCGCCAACACTATCAAGGGCGAGTCTCCGGGTTCCGTCCGGCATCTCGTCGGCGGTGCTGCGTTGACCCTGGGCGAAGCGGTGACGGCCGAAATCGATTGGCCGCGGCGCCATCGCCTGATGCGCATGCACACGGGTCTGCACCTGTTGTCGGCGGTGCTCCGCTACCCGGTCACCGGCGGCCAGGTCGGCGATGACCGCGGGCGCCTCGACTTCGACATCCCCGAGGCGAACCTCGACAAGGATGCGATCACCGCTCAGCTCGCACAACTGATCGCCGCCGATCATGCGGTCGAACAGACCTGGATCAGCGACGAGGAGCTCGCGGCCAAGCCCGAACTCGTCAAGACCATGGCGGTCAAGCCGCCGGTCGGCGCCGGTCGCGTGCGCCTGATCCGCATCGGCGAGCATGTCGACGTGCAACCTTGCGGCGGTACGCACGTCCGGCGCACGAGCGAGATCGGTGCGCTCGCCGTCACCAAGATCGAAAAGAAGGGCCGGCTCAATCGTCGCGTCAACCTCGCTTTCGTCGGAGTCTGAATGTCCTATGCCAAACCAGAATCGTTGGTCGAAACCGGCTGGCTCGCGGCCAACCTGAACCGCGTCAAGGTGCTCGACGCCTCGTGGTACCTGCCGGCGCAGAAGCGCGATGCCAAGGCCGAGTTCGCCGCGGCGCACGTTCCCGGCGCGCAGTTCTTCGACATCGATGCCATCTCCGACCGTGACACGACGCTGCCCCACATGCTGCCTTCGGCCGAGGCGTTCGGACGTGCCGTTGGCGCGCTCGGGGTCTCCAGTGGCGATCGCGTCGTCATTTACGACGGCGCCGGGCTGCAGGGCGCGGCGCGCGTGTGGTGGACGTTCCGCGCCTTCGGCCATCGCGACGTCGCGATCTTGAACGGTGGCTTCGTCAAATGGATGGCCGAAAAGCGCCCGACCGAGTCGACCGTGCGACCGGCCAAGCCGGCGAGGTTTCATGCGCGCCTGGAGACCTCGCTCGTGCGCGACCTGGCAGCGATGAAGGCCAACGTCACGAGCAAGGTCGAGCAGGTGCTGGATGCGCGGCCGCGCGGCCGCTTCGCCGGAACCGAACCCGAACCCCGGCCCGGCCTGCGCTCGGGCCACATCCCGGGCAGTCGTTGCCTGCCCTCGGCCGAGTTGATCGACGCCAACGCCAAGACCGTGCGCCCGGCGGCCGATCTCCGGGCGTTGTTCACCGGCGCCGGCATCGACCTCGCCAAACCCATTGCGACCACCTGCGGCTCGGGCATCACGGCCTCGGCGCTGGCCTTCGGGCTGTACCTGGTCGGGCACGAACGCTGGGCGGTCTACGACGGCTCGTGGGCCGAATGGGGCGCGCAAGCCGACACGCCGGTGGCGACCGGCACGTAAGCCCAGGGACGTGGTCCGCCCGCGCCTGCGGTGCTATGTAGATCGGCCCCGCGGGAGAGAGTCATGAAAGAAGACACCAAAGTCGTGCGCGCCGGACGTCACCCGGAAAAACACCTGGGCGCCGTGAACCCACCGGTGTTCCACGCCTCGACCGTGCTCGTGAGAACGCTGGACGAACTCGAGAACCTGTCGCGCCGCCCCGACCCGACCTTCGTCTACGGCCGGCGCGGCACGCCGACGCAGCACGCCTTCGAGGAAGCCGTGCGCGAGCTCGAGGGCGGCGATGCCTGCTACAGCTATCCCTCGGGCGCGGCGGCCGTCTCGGCCGCGTTGCTCGCCTTCGCCGCACAGGGGGCGCACTTCCTCGTGGCCGACTCGGTCTACACGCCGACGCGACGACTGTGCGATACGCTGCTCAAGCGCTGGGGCGTCGAGACCACCTATTTCGACCCGCTGATCGGGTCGGGCTTGGCCGCGCTCATGCGTCCCAACACCAAGGCGGTGATGTGCGAGTCGCCGGGCTCGCTCACCTTCGAGGTGCAGGACATTCCCGCCATTTCCAAAGTCGCCCACGCCGGTGGCGCCAAGGTGCTGCTCGACAACACCTGGGCCTCGCCGCTCTATTTCAAGCCGTTCCAGCACGGCGTCGATGTCTCGATCCAGTCGGCGACCAAATACATCGGCGGCCACTCGGACGCGATGCTGGGCACGGTCACCGTCAACAAGGGCGCCCTCGAGGCGGTGCGCGACGCGACGCACACTCTCGGATACTGCCTCGGGCCCGACGATGCCTATCTCGCACAACGCGGCATCCGCACGCTCGCCGTGCGGCTGCGCCATCATCAGGACTCGGGCCTGAAGGTGGCGCGCTGGCTCGCCGCGCGACCCGAGGTCGAGCGCGTCATTCACCCGGCGTTGCCCGGCGATCCCGGTCACGTGTTGTGGAAGCGCGACTTCCTCGGCGCCTCGGGGCTGTTTGGTTTCCTGCTCACCCCCTGCTCGCGGGCCGCGCTCGCCGCCATGGTCAACGGCTTCTCGCTGTTCGGCATGGGCGCCTCCTGGGGCGGTTACGAGAGCCTGTGCATGCCGACGCACCCGGAGCGCTCGCGCACTGCGACGGCCTGGAAGGTCGCGGGCCACACCATGCGTATCCATGTCGGCCTCGAAGATCCCGACGACCTGATCGCCGACCTCGACCGCGCCTTCGCACGCCTGAACGACGTCGAACGCCGCCGCAAGGGAGCCGCTTGAGATGACCGGCAGCGACGTCATCGCTCTGCTCGCCGCGACCAAGTTCGACGACCGCGGGCTCGTGCCAGCGATCGCCCAGCAACACGACACGGGCGAGGTGCTGATGATGGCTTGGATGAACGCCGAGGCGATCCGCGAAACGCTGGCGACCGGCCGCGTCTGTTATTGGTCGCGTTCGCGCCAGGGGTTGTGGCGCAAGGGCGAAACCTCGGGCCAGACCCAGACGTTGCGCGAGATGCGCCTGGATTGCGACGGCGACACGCTGTTGCTGCTGGTCGATCAGAAGGGCGTCGCCTGCCACACCGGGCGTCGCAACTGCTTCTTTCACGCGGTGCGTGGTGGCGAGTTCCGCGTCATCGCCGACGTCATCGCCGATCCCAAGGCGCTGTACGGAGAGCGGACGTGACGCGCATTCTCGCGATCTCGGGCAGCCTGCGCCGGGAGTCCTTCAACACGCGGCTGATCGTTCAAGCCCAGCGTCTGGCGCCGGCCGGTCTTGCGATCGAGCGTTTCGATCTCGCGCCGATTCCGCTCTACAACGAGGACGTCAACGCCGTGGGTTTCCCCGCGCCCGTCGCTGCGCTCCGCCAGGCGATCGCCCAGGCCGATGGCCTTCTGATCGCCACGCCCGAATACAACTACTCGATCCCGGGCGTGCTCAAGAACGCGATCGACTGGGTGTCACGCCCACCCGCGCAACCCTTAGCGGGCAAGCCGATCGCGCTTATGGGCGCCTCGGCCGGGCGATTCGGCACGGCGCGCGCGCAGTATCACTTGCGCCAGGTCTTCGTGCTGCTGAACGGCCTGGTGATGAACCAACCCGAACTCATGATCGGTCCGGCGTCGGGCGAGTTCGCCGCCGACGGCACGCTCAAGGATCCAGCGACCAACGATCGTCTCGCCAAGTTCCTGGCGGCGTTCACCACCTGGGTCACGGCGCGGCCGCGGTCATCCTGAAGGCGGCCGACCAGCGCGCGGCGAAAACCGCCGTTGCGGCGGTGAGCGATCCGCAGATCCACGCCGTCGCCTGCATGCCGTCCACGAAGGCCTCGCGCGCCGCCGCCAACACCGTGTCGCGCACCACGGGATCGAGCCGTGCGCTCGCCCCGACCGCCCCACCCAAGGTTGCCTGCATCTCGGCGAGCAACGACGGTGTGACGAGGGTCGCCAGCGACGCGTCGGTTCCCGCGCGATAGAGGCCGACGCCGAGGGTCCCGAACAGCGCGACGCCGAGGGCGCCCGAAAGTTCGCCACACGTTTCCGCCACCCCGGAAGCCGCGCCGGCACGCTCGGGCGGCGCCGTGCCGACAATGAGATCGTTGGCGATGGTGATCACCGGGGCAAAACCGATCGAGGCGACGACGGAGGCGACGGCCAGCAACACGACGGAATCGGTCGCGGTGACGAAGGCGGTGGCGAGAAGGCCGGCCGCCGCGACCGCCTGGCCGGCGATCAGCGTCCGTTCGCGCCCGAAACGCGCCACCCAGCGCGCCGTCCACATCGAGCCGACGACGAAGGCGAGCGCGCCGGGCGAGGTCCACAGCGCGGCGGACAACGGCGAAAGCCCCGCCACGAGCTGGAAATATTGCGGGATGAAATAGTAAATGCCGAACATGACCAAGCCGATCACCGCGTAGACCCCGAGCGAGGCGCGAAACGCCGGTGCCGCGAACAGCGACAGCTCGATGTGCGGATGGGCGAGACCGCGCTGGCGGCGAACGAAGATCACGGCGAGCACGATCCCGAACAGGATCGCGGCCAGCGAAACGAGAAGGTCGTCGTGCTCGACCAGGCGCTTCACCCCGTAGATGACGGCCAGCACGGCGAAGAGCGAGAGCGCTGCACTCGCGAGGTCGAGTGGCCGTGCCGCCGGGTCGCGATACTCGGGCAAGAACCGGGGTCCGAGCACGAGCAGAATGACCATCACCGGCACGGCCAGGAGGAACACCGAGCCCCACCAGAAGAACTCGATCAGAACGCCCCCCACGACCGGACCAATGGCGGCCCCAGCCGAGAACGCGGCGATCCAAACGCCGATCGCGAAGGTGCGCTGGCGTTCGTTGTGGAACATGTTGCGGATCAGGGACAACGTCGAGGGCGCGACCGTCGCCCCCGCGACACCCAAAGCGGCACGCGCGGCCACGAGGAGATCCGCGGTCGGCGCGAACGCGGCAACCACGGACGTCACGGCGAAGGCCGCCGCGCCCCAAAGCATGATGCGACGTCGGCCGACACGGTCGCCCAGGGTCCCCATCGTCACCAGGCACCCGGCGACGAGGAAACCGTAGATGTCCATGATCCACAGGAGTTGCGTGCTGCTCGGCTGGAGATCGGCCGAAAGCGACGGTACGGCCAGGTAGAGCACCGTCAGGTCCATGGCATAGACCCCGCACGGCAGCGCGATGATGGCGAGGCCGATCCATTCGCGGCGGGTTGCTCTGGTCGTCACGGTCGATGGCTCCACAAAAGGGCGCGGGTTGTGACTCCGCACGCCCCGCAAGTCAACGGGCGGCCGTTACGGCATGAGGTGTTTGCCCAGGACCTGTGTCAAATCGGTGACGGCGCGCGCGAGCGAGGGCGCGTGACCTCCGAAAGTTGCGCCACGCTGGCTACAGCCGCGAAGAAAATTTCCGATCTCGCCCGGCGCGACGACCCGGCCATCGTCCTGACGCCGCCCTTGGACCGGTTCGAGTTCGAGGTCGAGGGCGCAGGCCCGGGCGCTCTGCACCCGGTTGAGGCGCACCGGTGCACCGGGCGTATCGAAACCATGTCCAGCCTTGGCGTAACGAAACACCTCGACCGGTGATCCGCGATCACGAAACCAGTCGACGTAGCGGTCGCATTGTGCGGCCGGCGTGTAGTCGTCGAGACCACCCAAGAACACCGCGAGCGGCCGGCGCGTCGTCTCGCGCGACAGATAGGGCAGCGCGCACGACGGATAGAATGCGACGTGAAGTGCGTAGGCGCGATCGCCGATGCCGGCCGCGCGCCGGAACGCTTCGAGCGCCGTGTAGAGCGCCACCTGCCCTCCCTTCGAAAACCCCATGACAGCGATACGATCCGGATCGATGCGTGGGTGCGTCGCCAACAGCGCCAGGGCGTTGAACGAATCGGCGACCATGGCCACGGTCGACACCTGGCTCTGATCTTCGGCGGTGCTCCGAACGCCGCGTGGACCGAACGAATCGACGAGCAACGTCGCCAGGCCTTGCTCGGCCAGTCGCTCGACCCAGGCGAACTCACGACCGGCGCTGATCCCCCCGCTGCCGTGATGCAGGACAACCGCGGGAAATCTCTCCGCCCCACCGCGCGGCAGTGTCAGGGTAGCGGCAATCGGCACGCGTGCGGTTTCGACGCCGGTAAGATACGGAGTCGGGCTCGCGGGCGAGGTCGACCAGAAGGCCACGGCCCCCGTCCGGCCATCGGCGAGCGACGTGGTCACGTCCGCCGCGAACCCGCGGTTCGCGAGCAGCGCAAGCAGCAGGACGAGGACGCCCGCTCGTCGCGCGCGGAAGGCGGTCAGGAGGATCGCCGACCGCCCGCGACGCAGAAATGGCCGCCGACGTGATGGGCGTAGTTGCCGTCTTTGCCGGGATCGGCCACGTAGATCACCAGCGGGACGAGATCAAGAATCGTCTCGCGTGGCGAAAACCCGGCCCCGGCGATGACCGCCCGCATGTCGAGGTCGTGCAACGTGCCGATGAAGGGCTCGGCGTTGTAGTGCGTGTCCCAGTCGGTCAGGTATTGGTCGAACGGGTCCTTGCCGGCGAACGGGGGCACTTCGAGGTGGAGGGCGATCCCGCCCGGGCGCAGCAAGCGCCGGCTCTCGCGCATGATCGCGTGAACCGCCTTGGCCGAGGTTTCGTGCAACGCGATGTGCGACACCACGAGATCGAACGAACCGGTGGCGAAGTTGGTGCGCTCGGCGTTCTGCTGACTGAAATGGACGCGCTTGCCCATCGCCTCGGCGCGCGCGTGCGCGTAGCGCAGCATGGGTGCGCCGACGTCGATGCCATGGATCTCGGCGGCCGGAAACGCCTCGGCGTAAGGCAGAGTCGAATGTCCGACGGCACAACCCATGTCGAGAATCCGCTGCGGCGCGAGGTCGGGAAACGACTTTCGGATGTAGCCGATCAGCATGTCGCCGCAGGACTGGTTCGTCCCGCCCATGCCGCCCATCATGTACAGGTAGACGCCGCGATCGTAGAGCGCGCCCGCGGTGACATCGCCCGGACCCGGGTCGGTCGTGTAGTTGCCCGGCATGCAGTGGATGTCGACGGCCGTAACGTAACGCGGCGGCACGAGATCGGGGTCGAGCGTCAGCGTTCCGTGTTTGCCGACCAGTTGCGCGGCCCGGGCGTTGAGCGTCGCACGCTGGCGGTCGACCGAGGTCTCGATCGAGTCCCAGATCATCTCCTGGGTCGTGCGCATCATCGCGCTCCAAGCCTGATGGTAGGGCTCACGCAGCATCGCTGCCCGCACTTCCCGACGATCTTTGGGCGAACGACCGTGACGACGGGCGAACGCGGGCAGGACCGCCCGGCGATAGACCACCTCGTTGCCCGGCGTGAGGCTCATCGTGACGTGCTGACGCATCGACTTGACGAAGTCCTGACGCGCGGCTTCGTCGTGCGTGGTGCTCGGCAAGACGGCATGGGGGGTCTGGAACGACATCGGGCTCTCCCTGGTTGGCGCCTCCATTATAGGCGACCC
Organism: Alphaproteobacteria bacterium; assembly: GCA_016869765.1. Classification (GTDB taxonomy): domain Bacteria; phylum Pseudomonadota; class Alphaproteobacteria; order SHVP01; family SHVP01; genus SHVP01. The sequence continues at coordinate 47,234 of VGES01000013.1, read as the reverse complement.
CGCCGGCCGCGGGTTGGCCTAGGAGGGACCCTGGAATTCCGCCAGTTCGTAACTCGTCGCGATGTAACCACCGATCCGCACTTTGACGAACGTGTACTCGCGCGGCACGCACCAAAGCTCTTCGACCGGATGGTCCTTGGGCAGGGCGCCATCCAGCAGAAAGCGATAGTGATCGGCCTCGAAGGTCCCGGCCGGAACCGTCACCCGCTCGCGTCCCACGTATTCGATGGAAAAGCTGATCGCCCCCAACATCGGGCCCGACGCGCCATCGTGCTCGAGCGAACTCAACAGCACCTGGTCGAGGCGCTGAACGCGTTCCGGTCGCGAATGATCGAAACGCGCGCAAAGCAGCGTGTCGCAGAACAGCGGATGGGACCCGAATGCGAGCGCCCGGGTCGCGAGCGGCCAACGCTGGCGATAGCGCCCGAGATCGGCCGCGAAGCCTTCGCACTCGGCGTGATCTTCCGCGAAGCGAAACCATGCCGAGCCTCGGAAACGATCGTTCACGGTGAGGCGCACGAAGGCATCCAATGGTCGAAAACGATCGTCCATCGAATATGTGACGTCCCGCAGCACCGAACGGCCGGTCACTTCGCGGTGCTCGATCTCGCACATCGCCCGCACCGTGCGCGTTCCATCGCCGTGAACCGTGTAGGTCCACCATTCACCACCCTGGTGTCCAAACTGATCGTGAACCCGCTGCATGCGTCCGCGGAAGGTTCGATGACGCATATGCCCTCGTGGTCGGATCGGTTGGCGCTGGCCGGGTCGCCCGCTAGAATGCCGGCCCGCCCCGGCCCTGAGGCCGTCAGTCCGAGAACCCCATGATCCCAAAACTCCACCGAGAATTCTACGAAGTCGACATGACGACCGGCTGGGAGACCCCGGCCGGCTACCCTGCCGGTATCAAGCAGAAGATCCTGTCGGGTTCGCTCGATGAGAAAAACAAACGCGGGTCACGTTCCCGCCTGATCAGGATCGAACCCGGCACGTACACCACCGAGGCCTTTTGCCACGATTACTGGGAAGAGGTGTTCCTGTTCTCCGGTGACCTGCGCGTGGGCAACGACAAGAACGGCAAGGGCGGCGAGGTCTTTCGAGCGCCCACCTATGCCGTGCGGCCGCCGGGCGCCTGGCACGGGCCGGTGACCACCGATCAGGGCTGCTTCGGCTTCGAGATCCACTACTATGACGAGGCTGAACGGCCGAAGTAAATCTCAACACCCACGAGGGAGGGACCGATGAACAAACCAGCCGACCGTATGATGAAGCCGATGAACGTCCTGTTCCGCGCCGACAAGGACATTCCCTACGAAGAGATTCACGCCGTCGAGGGCGTGAAGGAAATGGGCGAACTGTCGCTAAAGGTGCTGATGGTGACCGAGAACTTCGTCGTTCTGAAAGCCAAACGTGGCAAGGGCCTGATCGACCCGATACATCAGCACGACGATCACGAATCCGTAGCGATGCTGCTCTACGGCAAGCTCAAGATGAAGATCGGCGACAAGGAATTCCTCGCCACCACCGGCGACGTCTGGCGTCACCCGCCGGGCGTGCCGCACTACTCCGAAGCGCTGGAAGAGTGCGTGCAGGTCGAGATCAAATCGCCGGCCCGCAAGACCTGGGCCTGACGATCAGCGATTGGCGACCGGGGGAATGGCGTGACACTCCCGGTCGCCGAGCGTCTCGACGCAGGTAACGCGCTCGGGCGCGACCGGCCGCGGCGGCGGCACAGAGAATAGGGTTTTCGCCATGTTCTCGAAATCGCTGCACCACAATTGGCGCTCGGGTGGCGCACCGAACTCGTTGTTGCAGGCGAGCCCGGAGCCGCAAGCCGTGAGGCTCGACAGGACGAGGACGGAAACGACGCGACGGACCAGGGTCATGAATGAGCGCTCCATGGCGCATCCCCATGCTCGCACCGAATCGATTAACGCGACGTTAACGGCGCCACCTCAGGGCTTGTCCCGGTGCTTTTCGGGCGCGGCCTCGTCTTCATCGTCCTTGGCCTCGTTGATCTCGACGATGACGAAGCCATCGCGGGCGGGATAACGCGCGGTGGCACGGCGGCGTGCACCCGCGAGGTCGGGCGCCTCCACCTGTTCGTGATGGACGTCTGCCCAATCGTCCTTGTAGTAGCGATGGTGCTGGTCCTGTTCGACGAGGTCTCGTACCAACTTGTTGTAGACCAGCACTTCCCAGCGTTTCTTCATGACCCAACCACGCGACGGTCGTCCCCTCCCGGCGTGAATCTCGATCGAGATTGTAGGTGGTACAAGTACAACCGTCACACTTGGGGGTTGAGAAAAGAACGCATTCGACACAAAATCTAGTGGTTTCGACCACTTGCGTCGGCTAGATTAGGTACGCGATGCGCAATGCATTTCGGGGAGGGGCAGCGATCGAGGCTTAGGCCCGGACGCTGCGGTATGGATCGGTGACGACGGCACGGTCAGTGCGGCCGGTGTCCCGCTGCACCCCATCAAGGTGCGGCGTCCCCCGCACGCCCGTTTCCTGATCGTTGCGCTCACGCTGTCCACGCTGGTCGGGTGTTCGACCTTCAACGATCTCTTTGGTTCCGGCAGTTCGGCGACGGGTACGCCCGCCGCGTCGCGAACGACTCCCGCGCCGCGAACGGTGAGCAGGACCGACCTCGATCCCTCGCCAGCCAACAGCATCCCCAACCGCGTGCAACAGCTGGAGCAAAAGGTCGCGTCCTTGCAGGCCGAGATCGATCGTATCGGGCCCGGCCTCGAGCGTCTGACGTCGATGGAGAACGACCTTCGAACCTTGGTCGCGTTGGTGCGCCGTCCGGATGGACGTCCGGGAGCCGGTCCGACCTTGCTCAACCTCGGCGCGGCGCCGGGTCAAGGCCCCATTCCACAATCCGCATCAGTGGCGACCAAAGACCAGTTCTCCGTCCACCTCGCCTCGTTCAAGGACGAGGATACCGCGCGCAAGGGTTGGAAAGACCTGAGCGGCAAATACGCCGACCTGCTCGGCAGCCTCGACTACCGCATTTCGCCGGTCAAGCTGGCCGGCGACAAAGGCACGTTCCAGCGGCTGAAGGCGGGCCCCTTCACCGACTCCGCGAGCGCCAACGAGGTCTGCAAGGTGCTCAAAGCGCGCAAGGCCTATTGCACGGTAGCCCACTTCTCCGGCAGCAAGTAGCGCGCGGAGTCATGGCGCCCCGCTTCGTCGTCTTTTGTCTCGCCGGTCTCGTTGTCCTCGCCTTGGTACCGCTCCCGCCCTTGAGCACGGCACAAACCCGCAGCGCAGAACCCAACAACATCGTACCGGCGGCTCGCGCCATCGAACTGGACGTGCCCTTCGTTCCGAAAGGGGGCCCCGGCACAGGCGTGGGTCCGGTCCAGTTTCTCACCCGCGCGCGACTCGATCTCGACGCGGGAACCGTGACGCTGCCGCTCGAACAAGGCCGCACGGCCAGCGGGGAACCGGTTTGGTTCGTGTTGACCGACGCGAGCGAAGCCGCGGCGGCCCGGGCACAGGGCGTCAATCACGCTGCGAAACTCGCAAATGCCCACGGCAAAGCGGTACGTGAGGTCACCCGCGCCGCTGACGGGACCTGGGTGTTCGGTCGTGGCCGTGTCGACTTTTCGCCGGAGCGCAAGGTCGAGCCCGGTGAGGAGCCAAAGCTGTTCCCTCCTCGGGCGGCCGCTCCCGGCTCGGTCGGCGATGCCGACTACACCCCGCTCGTGCGTCTGGGCAGCGTCGTCTACAATGCGCCGGTCTTGGCTCAGGGCCCGAGCGCCACGGAACTCGATGCGTTCTGTGACGGCCGCGTCGACTATCGCCGCGTTCACGACAACGTGCTCGCAATCTGCCCGCGCACCCGGTCGGTCACGCTCGGCCTGACGCTGGGGTTCTCCGTCGGCCGCCCGATTCTGTACTTTTCCACGGAGGCCAACGATCCGCTTCCGGCGGCGTTGGAGGGCGCAACCTACGCACCGGCGCTCAAGGACGTGCCGGTCGGTGCCGGCGACCGGCCGGACAGTGCGGTCGAACGGTTGGTGCTCGTCCTCAACGGCGCGCGTGAGCGCGGCCACCCGCACCGCCAGGGCATCGAGAGCGCGCTGGCCGAGCGACTGTCGCCGCTGAACGTGCTGGGCGGCGTCCCCACGCTGGGAGACGACTACAGTCCGCTGTGGGATGTCTTCCCGGTCGAGTGGACGCGCGAAGCCCTCGACCAACAGCTGCGTGCCCGCCTCACCGACGAGGCCACGATCATCGGATTCGTCGATCGTGACTGGCTGGCCGGCCCCGGCGGCACTGCGTTCGGTCCCGCCGGAATGATCGTCAACTGCCCGGTCGTGCTCCGCGTCTACTGAGACTTGCTACGACGTCTGGTACTCCGCCAACACGTAGTCCGAGCGCAGCAGGTCCCAGCGCATTTTGACGAACTGGGAATCATCGCCCATCACCCAGGTTTCGAGCGGCGGAGTCGCCGGGTTGGACGCTATCAGACGGTAGTGCCGGGTGCTGAACGTCCCGGCCGGAACCGTGATGCGCTCCTCGCCCACGTACTCGATCACCTTCGTGCCGATCCCGATCATTGGCCCGGAGCCCCCGTCCGGGCGGGGCGAGGTGTTGGCCCACGGCTCAACGGTTTGGATGCGGTCACTCCGGGCGTGATCGAACGCGGCACATTGCCACCCGTCCGTCATCAACGGGTGCGAGGCGATGATGCGCACCGGCCGGCCGGTTTCGACCCGCTGCGTCACCCGGCCCTCGGCAAGCGTGAATGCCTCACAGGCAATTCCCGTCGCATCGCAGCGGAACCAGCCGACGCCCATGAATTTTCCGTGCTGCGCCAGCCGGACATAGGAGTCCCGGGGAAACCAGTCCTTCGAGACCGTCTGGATCACGTCCCGCAGCAGCCCGATGTCGTCCATCTCGCATTGGGCGCGCAACGTTCGATCGCCGCTTTGTGACACGGTGACGGAGAAAAACTCGCGTCCCGAGACGCCCTTGCCGTCGCGGATGTAGTCGATGCGACCCCGGGCTGATCGTGTGTGCATCTGGTGCCCCCCGGCCGTCATTAGGCCACTGTCGCCACGCCGATTCAACGCCGCCGCCATCCTTGCTAGACTGGGATGTCGCTTCATCAGCATAGGGTTGCATGGTGTTCTGGCGCAATTCGTTGACCGACTTCTCGTCGGCTCGACCGGCCTTTCTTCAGGGGAAATCGACGCCTCGGGCCTACCTCGACCGCTGCATCGAGGCCATCGACCGGCGCGAGAAGGACGTCCGGGCCTTCGTGACCCTCGACCTCCCAGCCGCCCGTAAGGCAGCCGATGAGGCGACCGCGCGCTATCGGGCCGGCAAACCGCGGTCGATGCTCGATGGCTGTCCGGTCGGCATCAAGGACATGATCAATACCAAAGATCTGCCGACACAAATGAACAGCCCGCTGTACAAGGGCTGGCAGGCCCCGGTGGACGCGGCCTGCGTGCAGGCCCTGCGCTCCGCGGGCGCGATCATCCTGGGCAAGACCGTGACGACGGAGTTCGCCTGTGGCCACACCAACGCAGCCAGAAACCCGCACGATCCAGCGCGCACCCCGGGTGGTTCGTCGAGCGGTTCCGGGGCATCGGTCGGCGGCGGAATGATTCCGGTGGCGCTCGGCACCCAGACCCGCGGTTCGTTGTTGCGCCCGGCCGCCTATTGCGGGGCTTACGCACTGAAGCCGACCCTCCACGTCATCCATACGGGCGGCGTACACCCGTTGTCGCCGACGTTCGATCACGTGGGCATCATCGCCGCGAGCCTCGCCGATGCCTGGCATACGACGCAGGTATGTTCGTCCGTTCCCGGAGGCTATTCGGGTCATCGCCCCCTGCCCTTGGAAGTTCCCGCTGCGCGCAAACCCAAGGCCGTGGGGTGGCTCGCTTTCAAGGAGTTCGACAAAGCGGGCCGCGGGACACAGGCTGGCGCCAATGCCATCCTCGAAGGGCTGGCGCGCGCGGGCGTCACGATCGTTCGGCGCGAAAATAGTCCAGCCTTTGCCGAGTTGGAGGACGACATCGCGGCGATGATCGACGGCGAATCGCTCGAACTTCTGGGCTACGAAATGGCTTGGCCGTTTCTCAGTTATCCCCGGGCGCAGCTCGACGCCCGTATCCACGATCTGATCGACACCGGGGCCAAGGTGGACGAGGCGCGCTACCACCTGCTGCTCGCTAACCGCAACGCGCTCCGTGCGCGTGTCGCCGGTTGGGCCGACACGATCGATGTGTTCCTGAGCCTTGGGTCGACGGGGCCCGCTCCGGTCGGTCATGCGACGACCGGCAGCCGCCACTACCAGGTGCCGTGGACGTTCCTCGGCCTACCCTCGATGAGCTTGCCGCTTCTCGCCGAAGGGTCGCTTCCGGCGGGTTTCCAGGTCATGGGGTTCGCCAACCGCGACCCCGAGATGGTGGCCGCCGCGGCCTGGGTCGAAACCCTGGCGCGGTGATCGATGCCGGCGGCCACATTCGACCCGTACGACGTATTGGGCGTCGAGCGTACCGCTCGTCGCGATTTCATCCGCTGGCAATTTCGCACGCGGGCGAAGGCCTGCCATCCCGACACCAATCCCGACAACCCGGCTGCGGCCGAGGAATTCCGTCGACTCTGTGCGGCGTATACCATCCTCAACGACAAGGAACGGCGTCGGGAATACGACCGTGGCAGATACGAGCCCACCGGCCAGGAGTGGACCTCGACCTCCGATCCAACGCTCGACATCGGCGAAGATGCCGCCCGCTGGGAGCGTTACTTCGAGGGCGACGTGCAATGGCAGGTCGAAGCCCACCAGGTGCACCGTGCCTCGACCCGATTCGGCCGGTTCGCCGGCGAAATCGGCGTGTTCTTCAGCGACATCTTCCTGATGCTACTGACGATCCTGGCCGTCGGCGCCCTCACCAGCCTGATGCTGTGGGGCGTCGTCGAGCTGACGGACTACCTCGGGTTCCCGATTCTCGGCGGGAGCTAGCCGCTACTGCGCGTAGGGCGCGCCTAGTTCATCGAGCCAACCGAGCATCGCCTTCCACTCGGTGGAGTCCGCCCGCCGCTGCTGGCTGCCGCGCTCGAACTGCTGGGCCGTGTGCTCGCACACCGCGGGCGTCGGGAAGTGCAGCCGGGCGCCCGACTGTTGCGCCATGATCTGCGAGCGGCATGCGGTTTCGAATTGATCGCAGATCGAGAACGCCATGCCGACCGACGAGCCGACCACGAGGATCCCGTGGTTGCGCAGCAGCATCACGTTGTTCGTGGGTCCGAGGTCGCTCTGCAGACTCGCCCGCTCAGACGGATCGAGCGCGATCCCTTCGTACTCGTGGAACGACACCCGATTGTAGAACTGGAGCGCGTGCTGGCTCATCGGTAGCAAGCCGTCTTCCTGCGAAGACACCGCGATGCCCGCGTCCGTGTGGTGGTGCAGGACGCAGTTGGAGTCGGACCGGGCCGCGAGCACCGCCGAATGAATGATCGCACCAGCGGGGTTGACCTTGCCCGAGTCGGGATCGACAAGATTGCCATCCAGGTCGATCTTGATCATCGAAGACGCCGTCACCTGGTGGAACAGGAGATGATCCGGCTTCAAGAAGAAGTGGTTCGGGTTGTCCGGGCTACGGACCGACAGATGGGTATTGATCCCGTCCGTCCAGCCTTTGCGATCGAACAGCTGGTAACACGCCGCAAGGTCGACGCGGGCTTTCCATTCACCCGCTGAAACGTCGTTGCGACGGGCACGGGTATAGACATCAAGAGCGACACCGGCGGGCATGGGCAATCCTCAGCAGGATGGATCTGGCGAAGGGTGTGATCATACCGCGCTTTGCCCCGGGTTGAACGACCGAATCGAACCTGGCCAGGCTGGGCCAAACCCGCGCGATGGGCGAGGCTCGGAGCGCGGGTGGTTCCTGGCCTGCTAGTCGCGCTCGACCAGCTCCTGGAGCGCGCCGCTGCCTGGGTTGCGGACGATGGCCGAACGGACCCGTCCGAGTGCCGGAAGCTCACACTCGACGGCCGGGCTATAAATCGCAGCGCTGACGTTCGCGCATTCGGCCAGGGCGGCAGCCAGGTCGGGCACGATGAACGACTGTGCGATAAGCCCGACATTGGGGGGAACCGCGCGACCAACCATGTCCGTGCAGGGAAAATTGAGCGGTTGATTGACCGCTATCTTGCCGAACATATGGTTGCCGTGGACGTAGGTATCACGGGTCTTGGCGCCTGGCGGATATCCCATGAACCGCTCCATCTCCGCACCGTGGAGGATGGTATCGACGCGGATGCCCATCTTCAGCACGCGTTGATAGAACCCGAGCGCCCGATCGGCATCGCGCACGCAGTGCTGCATGGTGACGACCGGGGTCAGCCCACAGCGATTGAAGCCGTGCGCGTCGCGCGTATAGGCCAGCGTCTCGCGAATGCGCCCTTTCGGCGATCGGGCTTGGAGCTGAATCAGGTTTAGGATCACCGTATCGGGGCCGTCGATCATGACCTCGATTGGTTCACCGATGTGCTCGCCCATGTCGTGAACGACGGGCGGCGACCACGGGCGGTATCCTGCCGCTGCCAGCTGCCTGGTGTGGCCTTCGATGTCCTGCGTGTAGAAGTTGAGGTTCATCAGCCCGAAACTGCGCTGGCCCTGCGCCACGTCGCGCACGGGCACCCGATCCGCTGCAGACCAGCGGATCAGGGCGACTCGGCCAACGGCACAGCGATCGGCAAGCACCGCCATCTCGCCCGTCGTTCCGCGGGGCAATTGCCAGTGGGCTTCGAAGGCGGGGCCCGAGAGCGGTTCACGCGCGACGACGTCGAGCCCGATGAATCGTTGGTAGAAGTCGACACTGCGATCGAGGTCATCGACCCCGATCGTCGCCGCATATACCGGGCTCCCGGGTGAGTTCGCGATGTAATCCGGAAGCTGGCTTCTTGCCATCGTTGATCCCTCCCCGCTCAGGCCGTCACGTCGATCACCAGCGTCATGCCGCCCGCGCCATCCACCTCACGGCCGTCGTTGGTCGTGTGGTGATTGATGTGGCAGTGCAAGAGCCACTTTCCGGGCCGGCGCGCCGTCCACAACACGTCGTAGCGCTCGCCCGGCCCGACCAGCACCGTGTCCTTGGTCAGGCGGGCACCCGGCGGAACCGGAAAGCCATCGGTAGCAACGATCTCGAACGGGCCACCGTGAATGTGGATCGGATGGATGAACTGCCCCGAACCCACGAGTCGCAACAGAATCGACTCGCCCACCCTGGCGCGAATCGTTTCGGTCGCCGGGTAGCTCTTGCCGTTGATCGTGAAATAGTTTGGCATCATGCCGTCGTGCGGCATGGCGGGATAACTCTTGCCGCCGACGATCCGCCACTCCCCGAGCGAGAGCGTGTAGGCCGCATGGGGTGGCGGGTTGTCCTCGATCACCAGCGCGCCGTAGAGACCGACCGCCTGCTGCCGATCGGCGTGCATGTGCGTGTGATAGAAGAACGTGCCTGGCGTGGCCGGAACGCTGAAAGCGTAGGTGAACGTCGCGCCCGGGGCGATCGGCGGCTGCGAGAGGAATGGCACCCCGTCCTGGTCGATCGGGATGTCGAGGCCGTGCCAGTGGACCGTCGTCGCCTCGGGCAACCGGTTGGTGACGGCGATGCGCACGCGTTCTCCCGGCCTCACCCGGATCGTCGGGCCCGGCACCTGACCGTTGTAGGCATACGCGCCGGCATAGACGTTGGGCAGGATCGGCCACTGCACCACGCTGACCTCGAGCTGGAACTCGCGCACGCCGTCGATCATGCGCGACGCCAAATCCTGGCCGGGTTTGATGGTGGGATCGATCCGCGGCGCCCGGCTCACGTCGACGGGCGACATATCGTGACCACCCTCGCCGTGCCCCATGGCTCCGTGACCGCCCGCCATGCGAGGCTCGCGATCTCCGCCCACGACGATCCCGAGGACGATCGCTGCGACCGCCGCGACCACGGCAGCCGCGACCCACCAAGTATTTCGTTGCATCGATTGCCTCCGTGACTTCGGGTTGGAACCACCGAGCGAGGGCACCATGAGAGCGACGGCCCCGCGTCGTCGATCGAAATCGCCCGACGATGATAGACCACTCCAACGGCTGCGACGGGCGCAAGGTTGACATGCGACGCCATGGACCAGAACCGACGGTGATTGATCCGTGGGCGAAAGCTGGTCTGCACCAACGACTGGGGCGGACCTTCCGCCAAAACGGTTTTCAGGCTCTGCCGACCATCATGTTTGGGAGCCTAAACAAGATGCCGATAAGGGGCCGACCGGTGCACTAGACTCTAGCGGCGATGGTGCGCCCTCCTGGACTCGAACCAGGGACCTACAGCTTAGAAGGCTGTCGCTCTAATCCACCTGAGCTAAGGGCGCCCGTTCTCCCCTTAACACCATTTGCCTGCCCTCGGAAGGCAGGCGCCGGCCTAGCTGGCGCGATCGAGCTCGCGGCGTACGTTCTCGACCTCGGACGATAGGGCCGGATCGAGTTGAGCGGCGCGCGCCAAGTCCGACCGCGCCTCGTCCGGCTTCTTCGCCTTGGCCCAATAGCGCCCGCGTAGCAGGAAGGCCCGGGCATTGTTGGGGCTTCGCGTGACGACGGTCGTCATGTCGGCGATCGCGCCCTGAACGTCGCCCGAATCCGCACGCATTTCGGCCCGGAAGAAATAGAGCACCAGCGTATCCGGCGATCGCTCGATCGCCTGGCTGATGTCGGTGTTCGCGCGCGCGAAATCCTTCTGCGCTGCATAGGCCAGGGAACGCCACATCAACGCCGGAACGTGAAACGGATTGACGTCGAGGGCCGTGCTCGAATCCCGCACGCTCATGGCGTGTTGCCCCAATCCGAAATGGGCCGAGGCCCGGGAAGCCAGGACCTGCACCCGCATGCCGTCGAATTCGGGCAACTGTGCCAGGGCCGCTGTCAAATCGTCCTTGGCTTTTTCGAACTCTCGACGCGAGACGAAGGAGAACCCCCGGTAGGGCAACGCCTCCGGTTCCTTGGCGTCGAGTTTCAAGGCTTCGTCGGCGCGGTTGATCGCCTCGACCCATAGGCCGGAGGCATAGGAGTCATGGATGCGGCGGACGGCGATACTGGTCGGATCGGCCGGCATCCCTCGCAGCCGGATCACATTGTCGATGACGGCCGCCACGTCGGCCGGCGGGGTGAACCCCGAGCCGATGATGGCGTAGCCGACGTATTCGGCGAACGCTTCCTGAATCGCCGTGGCCGAATAGAGCGTCGGCAGACCGACGTCGCGCGCGAGATCGTCGCGGCGGGCGAGCAGCGCATCCCGCAAGTTGCTGTATCCGGCGGTGCGAACACGCTCTCGCGCGGCACGAATGCGCGGCTCGACCACGGCAAGAAATTCCTTGGAGCGCGCGATCCGGCTGTCCTGGTCGGCGACGTGGGCGATCTCATGGGCGATCGCCTGACGGCTGAAGCTCTCGGGCGTGCGCGGGAACGAATTGTAGATCCAGATCGAACCCTCGCCGGCCCCGGCCAGCGAGTTGAGCCCATGCACCTGACCGCTGGTCCGATCGATGCGATAAATCGGGACCGGGCCGGCCAACGCCGCCCGCTCCAGCAACCCGGGCGCGGATTCCCCAATGACATTCACATGGACAAGGAATTCGGCCCGTTCTTCGGGGCGCCACGGCCGGGTCTGGATCGAGGCGGATCGTGGGCTGGCGGCAACAGCCGTCGGCAACGCGTCGCGCAGACTGACCGTCTGCTGCCAACGGCCGCCAGCAACCGGAACCTCGGCGCAGGCCGCAAGGACGACGAGCAGCACGCCGCCGATGAGACGCTTGAACTGCTCTACGGTGGTGGCTTGCCGATGCACACCGAGACCATAGCACAGAGGGACATGCGCGAATGCGGTGGAACAGACCCTTGGCCGGGCTGGACCTTTGATCGAGGGCGTCTTATCGCCGGCGATACGATCCACCGAGTTTCGGTTTCGCGTGATCACGGGCCATGTCGACCGGTGGCCCCACTAAGGGCAAGGTACCCGGCCGCACGCGCTCGAGTGCCGTGGCGGCAGATTTCGGTTAGTCTGGTCGCCGCGAATGTTTCGCATCGTCACATGACGAGACCCCGGCTTTCGCCCACGAATCATCAGCGTGGCAGCCAAGTCAGCCCGGTTTGTATCGATATCGTCGAAGTCGTACCCTGGTACTTGATCGCGCCAATACATCGAACCGCGAACCAAGCGGAGATCGATCATGAAGGTGTCGTGGGTCCACGCTTGTATCACCGTTATGGCATTGGTGTTCGGCGGCCCGCTCAATGCAGCCGACCTCCCACCGGAACACGCCTATCGCTTGAAGCGATTCACCGACGAAGCGACGCGGGTCCTACCACCAATTGTGGTACCACCTCCGACGCCGGCGATGCTCGCCGCACCGCGACGGCCCGCCGCGGCGATCGATTTCGCCGAGGCGAGGCGGCTCATGGGCCTGGATACCGCCGGCGCGACTGCGGCGCGGCTTCCGGGCGGGAGGCTCGGCATTATCGACGTCGGCTTCGCCGGGCTCCGGCACTGGCTCGATGCCCATCCCGAGGAGGCCCGCCTCACAACGTTGAGGAAGCGAGCAGAAGGACCGAGAACACAGTACTCCTCAGACCCGACGTTTAGCAGCGAGGGTGCGGACGACCATGGCTTCCAGGTGTATCGCGTCGTGCGCGCAATTTTGCCGGACGTGCCGATCGTGCTTTACACAGCGGCCTCCGTCTTTGACACGGGCAGTGCTCTCAACGACGGAATGGTCAATGGCGTCGTATTGTTCAACATCAGCATGGGCATCCCGGCGACGATCGATGTCTATTCCGACCAGGAAGATTTCTTCGCCCAGCAACTGCGTGTCTACCTAGCGCAGCACGAGGCTTTTGCGTTCATTTCCGCTGGCAACACGCGAGGCTCAGTCCACAGTTGGGTGTCGGCAGACCGAAATGGTAACGGCCTCGTCGATATGCGTGAACGCACTGCCGCCGGGCAAGACATCGATGCCAATCGCGTCATGCTGCGCAAGGGGGCCAATCGTTTCTTCTTTGCCTGGGATTCGAGTGTTGCGCCCGACGCCGATTACGAGTTCGAACTTGTTCTCGACGGTGGCGAGCGGTTGGCGACGGCTCGCGTCGCCCCACGCGACCCGCCGCGCAAGGGCTACATCGCGATGAGCTTCGCCGCCGGTCAGGATTGGCCGGCCCGGTTGCGCGTCAAACGACTCACGGGGCCACCGACCGGCGTCCCGATGCGGCTTTCGGCCTTTCCAATCGGTGGCGCCTTTGGCGACTTCAACGGCGTGCAGACTGCATTGACGTATTTGTTTCGCGACAGCCCCTTCGTCATCTATGTCGGAAGTTTCGGCCGGGCGACCGACGGCGCCCTGGCGCCCTCGGCTTTTTCCGACCTCGGTGTCGCGGCCAACGGCCAAGTAAGTCCGCACGTCCTCGGCCCAGGCCAGATCAGGTTGGACGGCATGGAGATCAACGGCACGTCCTTCGCCTCGCCGTTCCTGACCGCGCTCTACGCTACACGGATCGGATTCAACATGAAGAACCTGATCGAACGTAGCACGAGCCATACCCAAATTTCGCCATTGGCCGCCCCGTTCGAGCGGTCGCGCTGGGGCACGCCCGACGCAAGGAAGGTCGCTTCGGCACTCAAGGACATCACCGGTCCGACCCGCATCCGCGGCGTGACGCACGCGGTCGATGGCGAGCGCGCAAGCGTTGCGTTCAACGTGACCCGATGCTGCATGGCTGGGCTTACTTGGTACGTCGACGTCAAACTGCTAGACCCGACGACCAAGGAGCCGCTCCACGGAGGCGATGGCAAGCCGTTGGCGAGTGAGGTCTGGCTGCTACGCGACGAACCGGATTTCGTCGATCACCGGGCCGAGGTGACCTTTCCGGCGACGGACTTGAGGGGCAAGCGGGCGCTGGTTGACTTCTCGTTGCGCGTCCGGGCCTGGAAGAATGCACCCCCCGGCACGATCACGATCGACGACAAGCCGAACTACATCGCAGTATTCTAGGAAACGCGAGCGCTGCGACGCGCTCTCGTGCGCGACCTGTCGGCGGCCGGTGACGCCGCTCGAAACCGGACTACAGCCTCAAGCGCGTGCCAACATCCTTGGCGGGCGGGATAGCACTAGAAGCAGGCATACAAGCACGAGATTCATCGCCCCAGCCACCGACCCGATTACGAAGCCGTTCGCGTAGCTCGCCGCCAGATCGAAGGCGACGGCGCCTTGGTACCCACCGGCGGCGTGCCCCAGCCAAGCGAACGCCAGGATGATGCCCATGAAAGCACCCCTTCGGTGGGCTGGCGTCAGAGCGCGTGCCGAGACCAGCAGGCTCGTCATGACGCCCGCGTACGCGAAGCCGTAGACGACGCCAAAGATCAGGAAGCCTTGAAGCGACACGAACTGCGTGAACGCAAGGACTCCGATCGTCTGAAGCAACGAGGCCACGGCCCAGGACTGGATCGGACCAATCAGGTCGCACAGTTTGCCTTAGGCGACGCGCCCGAAGATGGCCGAAAGCAACATGGCGAACATCACGCTCCCTGCGTCGGTCGATGGGATACAAAAGCCCTGGATCAGCGGCATGAGGTGCATCAGGGGCACGGCCATGCAGGCGCAACAGAGGAACACCGCGGCACTCAGGATCGGAACGGCCACGGCGGAGGGGATCGGTGGCGCCGGTGCTACGCCACTCGCGCTCGCCGAGGCTGGTACGTCGCGCATGCCAGCCGCCAAGGGGATCAGCACGACCAAGGTGATCGATCCAAGGGCAATCATCGCGCCGCGCCAGCCGAACGCTTCGATGAGGTAGGCCGATAGGAATGGCACGCCCCCCTGGCCGACGGCTTGCCCGGCCGCGGCGATACCGATCGCCAGCCCCGCCATATCCGGGAACCAGTTTCCCACGGTGGCGAACACGGGGGCGAACAGCGCTCCTCCACCCAAGGCCCCCGACAAAAAGAAAATAACGTAGACCTGCCAGAGTGCCGTCACCTGGGAGGTGAGCAGAAGACAAGTGCCCGTCGCGATCACGGCGATGAGGCAAATCGCCCGAATGCCGATCCGGTCCGAGACGAAACCCATGACGACGCTGCCAACCGCCAAACCGGCCAAGCCGAAGCTGTTGATGGCGGCGATATCCCCACGACTCCAGCCTTCGGAAGCCTCGATCGGAATGAAGAACGCCGTCAGGCCGTTGACGAGCATTCCCATGACGAGCGCGAGCATAAGGGCGGCCGAGCCGGCAATGACCCAACGTCGACCATGTTTCTTGTTCTCGTCAGTCATGCGCCGATCCCGCCATTGGTTCAGTTGACTTCGGCGGTGCGCCAAGCAAAAGGGCCGGAGGTTCACACCGGCCCTTTCGCCGCTCGCCGTCGTGTTCGTCAGCTCTTCACCGCACCGACACAATAGTAGGCACCGAAGCCCTTGCCCTCGCCACGCTTGCTATTCGTGACGTAGGAACTGGCAAAACCCGTTTCGAAGTAATCCTTCGCCTGGAATCCCGCTTGCACCGAGATGTCCTTGAAGTCTTCGTCCTGCACGGTCCCGAGGTATGGCTCGGCATTGTAGTGCGCGTTCCATTCCGCGAAGTACTTCTCGAACGGATCCTTCCGACCGATGCCGTCGACATGCATCATGATCCCGCCCTTGCGCAGCAACCGGTGACACTCTTTGAAGATCGCGCGGCTGCCGCGGGTCGAGGTCTCGTGCAACATGATGTGCGACACTACGAGGTCGAAGTACCCGTCCGGGAAACTCGTGTGCTCGGCGTTCTGTTGGCTGAAGTGCACCTTCTTGCCGAGCGCTTCGGCGCGGTGGTGGCCGTAACGCACGCACGGCCCGGCGACATCGAGCGCATAAACCTCCGCGCCCGGAAAGTGATCGACGTAGGGCAGCGTCGAGTGACCGATCGTGCAGCCCATGTCGAGGATTCTCTTCGGGCGGAAATTCGGGAAGCGCTCCCTGAGGAAGCGGCCACTCGAAACGCCCATGTCATCGTTGTTCGGACCGGCATTCCCCATGAAGTACAGGTGCAGCGTCCGATCGAACTCGGCGCCAGCCAGGATGTCGTCCTCGCCAGCCGCCGTGTGATAGGCACCCGGCTTGCAATGGATATCGACGGCGGTGTGGTAGCTCGGCATCTCCAGGCTCGAGTCCATTTGGAGAGTCCCGAGCTTGCCGCTGTACTTCTTCTTGGCCCGCTCAATGAGTTCGGGGAGCTGCCGCTCGATCGACGGCCGCACGGTGTCGTAGAGCATCTCCTGGCTGGTGCGCAGCAGCGAACTCCACATCTGGTTGAACGGCTCGACCGAGAGCGCTTCGCGCACTTCGCGGCGGGTTTTCGGCTGCCGGCTCTTCTCCTTCAGGAACTTGGGAACGACCCGGCTGCGATAGAGCACTTGGTTCCCGGGCATGATCTCGCCCGCGATATGCACCTTGAAGCTGCGAATAAAATGCTGACGCGACTGTTCGTCCTGGTTCGCGTCGGGAAACATGGCGTGGGTGGCATTGATCGGCATTTGAAACCCCCGGAGATATCCGATGGCCAAAGCCTACCGAGGGTCGTGCGCGCGAACAAGCCGCGCGGCGGGCATCCGTCTAAAGGCGCCGATCGCTGCGGAAATTGTCCGCGTAGTTCTTGGGACGAATGACCCGTTCCCGGGGGGCCACCACCTCATAGTCGTATCCGTGCGCCTCGGCGTAAGCCACGGCCTCGTCCCTGGTCACGAAATGCAGCACCAGTTGTTGGCGGGTATCCGCCGAACTGGTCCAACCCATCAGGGGATCGACGGTCCGGGCACTCTGTTGTTCCGTCTCGAGACACCAATCTCGGGCGTTGGCCCACCCCGATTGGGTGGCCGTTTTGGTGGGGCGGTAGATGCGAACTTTCATGGCTGTGCCTTCAATCCTCCGTTATTTGGCGAAAACCGCCCCGCTTGGCAAGGCCCTGGCCCTGGCGGATCGTCCCCGGCAAGGATATGCACAGAAGGATGTTCGTCCCGTCCCCGAGATTTCTTGTCTTTTTCCTGAGCGCCTGCACCGTCGGACTGCTCCTCCTCCTTATGGTATCGCGCTACGGGTCGTTCCGCCCGTGCGAGGTTTTGCACCAGGAGATCCTGCGGGAGGCCGCGACGACCGGCCAGAGCCGAGCCGCGACCGAGTTGCGGTGGAAAAACGCTGAGCCGAACCTCGACGCGATCGCGTGTATGGGTGCTCTCATCTCCCGCGACCCCATGAGAATCCTGGGTTGAGCAAGCTCGTAGCGCGCTCGTCCCGCAGTAGAAACCCGCGCCTTCGGCGTTGACGCCGAGGAAGCGCTGACGCCATTGTGTCGCGCGCCGCGGAGAAGCGGCGATTGACCTACGGGATCGGCAACGGCGGGGTGGCGATCGTGTGGCGAGCGTCGTTGGTGTTCGTGGCGATCGTCGGCTTGATCGGACTGCTGACTTGGTTGGTTACGCTGTCGGTCGAGGTCAACGTGCGCGGAGTCGGCGCCCAAAGTGGCGGCGAGCAAACCGACTCGAACTCGGTCCAACTCGCCCAGATGGTGCAGTCGACGTCGCTCGACAAGTCTGAACTCCGGACGCTTCCCAAGGGCAATCCTGAGGCGTTTGCCAAACTGTTGCGGGAGGTACCGCGCGGGACTCTCGCGGTTCGCACGCCCGATGAAATGCGTCTCGGGGACCGCGCCGACATCGAAGTGCTATTGGCGCCCGATCCGAAAGCGTTGCGCGAAACCGTCGCGCTCGGCATGCGCAATCCTCGACTGGCACTCGAACGCCTACGCCTCGGGGACACCATCACCGCGACCATCGAGGCGCCGGGCTTCGACGTCACGGGAGAAACGAGCCAAGCCTTGTCGACCGGGCGTGGGCTTGCCCTCGCGTGGTTCTGGAATGTCCGCGCCATCGAGCCCGGCAACCAACGCCTCACCTTCGCGTTCGACGTCCCGACCGAACTCGACGGAGTCACGGAAGTTCGGCGGGTACGAACGATGGTGCGCACGATCGCGGTGAGTGAACCGCTGCTGACCCGGGTCGCCCGCCTCCTGTCAGGTTTCTGGTGGGCGTTCGCGATCGTGCTCGTAGCCGCGGCTTTGGGTTTGGTTCGGCCCTGGCGCTTCTTCCAGCCCAAAGAGGCCTGACGATGCGCGTCCTTCGTGTCCTCGTCTTCGTCGCCGCCCTCGTGCTCGACGGCGGCTTGGCACGTGCCCAGAGCGTCGTGTTCGCCCCCGACGGCATCGCGCTACAGGGGTACGATCCCGTGGCGTACTTCAACGAGAACCGAGCGGTCCACGGCAATTCACGTTTCTCGTACTTTTACCTGGGCTCGACCTGGTGGTTTTCCAGCCAGCGCAACCGCGTCGCCTTTTCAGGCAGCCCGGAAAAATTCCAACCGCAGTTCGGCGGCTACGATGCCCTGGGAGTGTCCAGCGGCAATACCGAGGACGTCGACCCGTCGAACTTCGTGCTGCGCGACGGTCGGGTCTATCTGTTCAAGACCGGCGATCGTAAGGCAGCGTGGAACATCGAGGTCAACACCTACGCGGCCCGCGCCAACGCCAACTGGCCGCGACTACGGGCGAGTCTCGCGGCTCGGCAGGCTGAGCGCGAACGCGCCGACGCCGCCGAGTGCGAAGAGCTCTACAAGATCAATCGTCGAACGCGGAACTTCGGGCCGGTGATCGCCCGCTGTCGGCCATTGGCCGAGCAGGGCGACCTGCGGGCGCTCGAGATCACCGCCGCGGTGTATGACACGCGCAACCAACCGCTCTACAACGAGACGGATGCCGTCGAGTTCTACAAGAAGGCGGCCGAGAAGGGCTCGAAGGACGCGCAGTACCACACCGGGAGGCACTACCTTTATGGCCGGGGCGTCGAGAAGAACCCGCGCCAAGCCGTGTTCTGGTTCGAACGCGCCGCCGATCAGGGCGACATGGAAGCCATCCGTGAACTCGCCAAACTCCACCGCGACGGACAGCACGGCGTCGAGAAGAATCTCATCACCGCCTATATGTGGTTCAACCTGGGCGCCCTCCAGGCAACCGACGCTGCCACCGAGCGCGATCGCTTGCGACCCCTGATGAAGTCTGACGAGATTCTCGAAGCCGAGGCGCGGACAATTCAGCGCATGACTCGTGTGCCACGGTTTACCGGGCCGACGGTGCGTTAGAACGCGGCGCCCGGGAACAACGCCAATATCTGTCTTGGGCTCGAGTTGGCGATGGCCAACGCCTGGGCGCCCAATTGCTCCTGAATGCGGAGCGCCGTGGAGCGCGCCGATTCCGCACCCATGTCGGCATCGAGCATGCCGCCGAGACCGTCGACCAGGATGTCCGTGAGCGCCACGGTCACCGACGTTTGATTGTCGATCCGCGCCGAGGCGGCGCCCAGCACCGACAGCCGGTCGGCCACCACCTCGATCGCCGAGTTGATCTGGGTCAGCGCCGTTTGCGCCCCGGCGAATTGCAGCAGCGACAGGGTCGCAAGGCCGAGAGTCGTCGTGTCCATCCGCGCCGCCGAGACGGTAATGGTGCTTCCTTCCACAGTCGCCAGGACCGTGATACCCGAGGCATTCTGCGTGAGCAGGTTCACACCGTTGAACTCGGCGCTTTGAACGATCGTCTGCAATTGCGAGCGCAGGGCCTGAAAGTCGTTGTCGAGCGAGGTTCGCGAACTCGAATCGAGCGAGGCGATGTTGGACTGAACGACCTTGGCCTTGATCTCGGTGAGGAGGTCGGAAATCGCCTTGCCGGCGGTGATCGCCGAGTCGGTAACGGCGGCCCCCGTGGCAAGCGCCGTGCGCACCGCTCGGTAACCCGCGATATCGCCCCGCAACCCCTGCGAGATGGCATAGGTCGCCGGATCGTCCTTGGGTCCGTTGATCCGGAGCCCGGTGGTTACGCGCTCCTGGTTCGTGGTGAGGCTGGCGCGCAGTTCGTTAAATCGTTCGAGTCCGACCGCCGATGCGACGTTGGTTAGGATCGAAAGGCCTTGGACCATGCGCTGCCCCTGAACGCGCCGCCCCGGCGGCGGCCGCGCCGCTCGCCCGAGCGTTCCACCGGTAGCTAGGCATTCTGGGGCCGCAGGGTTAATACTCCCTAAACCGCCCCAGGGGAGGAACCATGGCATACGACTTCAATCGGCTCGGGCCGGCGCGCGGCGCCAAGGTGCTGGTGTGCGGCGGCTGCGGCGGCATCGGCCGGGCAATCGTGAGGGGCTGCCTCGACACCGGGCTCGACACGACGGTGTTCGATCTGCAGCGCACCCACGATCAGTCCCCGGTTCCCGCCGGTGTCCGCTTCATCGCCTTCGACGCCTATGACGAATCCTCGGTGAGGGCCGCGTTCGCAACCTTGGCCAAAACCCACCCGGCCCTCGACGCGATCATCAACCTGGTCGGCGCCGGAAATTCGCCGGGGCCGCTCACGACCAAGGACGTGAAGCACTTCGACGAGGACATCAGCCGCAACCTGCGCTCGGCCTTCCTCATCTCCAAGCACGGCATCCCGCTGCTCCAGCACAGCGGTGCCGGATCGCTCGTCCACACCGCGTCCGGGGTCGCCGTCCGTCCGCTCAAGAACGTCGGCGCCTACGCTGCGGCCAAAGGCGGCCTCATTTCGCTTTCCAAGACCCTGGCGATCGAGAACGCCCCCAAGGTCCGCGTCAACGTCGTGGCGCCGGGCGGTGTCACGAACAAGGTCAAGGTGTCGACGGCCGGTGCGGTCGGCCCGGGTGGCCTCGACGTTTCCGAGGTGACCCGCATGATACCCATGGCGCGGGTCTCCGACCCGGAGGATCTGGTCGGGCCGTTCCTGTTCCTCGCCGGCCCAATGTCGGCGCAGATGACGGGACAGGTTCTGCACGTGAACGGTGGCGCGGTGATGCCCTAGATGACAGCCACGCTCGCCATCATCGACGACTATCTCGACAACGCGCTCCGGATCGCCGATTGGAGCCGGTTGCAGGGGCGCGTCGCCATCACCGTGTTCACCGACCACCTTCACGACGAAGACGCGATCGTCGAACGGCTCGGCGGCTTCGACATCATCTGCGCCCAGCGCGAACGCACGCCCTTTCCACGTTCGTTGCTCGCCCGACTGCCGCGGCTCAAGCTCCTGTGCTCGACCTCGCAGCGCAATTTCGCCATCGATGTCGCCGCGGCCCGCGAACTCGGCAAGGTCGTGTGTGGCACCGATCCCCCGGTCGGCGGCACGGTCGATCTCACGTGGGGCCTCATTTTCGCGCTGCTGCGCCGCATTCCGCAGGAAGACGCCGCCCTGCGGGCCGGCCGTTGGCAGGTTCACCTCGGGCGCAGCACTCGCGGGCTCACCATGGGTGTTCTGGGCCTCGGAACGATCGGCAGCCAGGTCGCCCGAATCGCTCACGGGTTCGGCATGAGCGTCATCGCTTGGAGCCCGAATCTCACGGCGGCGCGGGCCGACGCGGCCGGCGTCCATCTGGTCGACAAGGCAACTCTGTTCGCCCAGGCCGACGTCCTCACGCTGCATCTCGCCCTCAGCGCGCGCACCGCCGGCATCGTCGGAGCGACCGACCTTGCCCGCATGAAGCGTGATGCGGTGCTCATCAATACCTCGCGCGGCCCCTTGGTCGACGAAGCCGCCCTCGCCGCCGCGCTGCACGCGCGGCAGATTGCCGGCGCCGCGATCGACACCTTTTCGATCGAGCCGCTGCCGCAGGACCATCCGCTGCGCAGGGCCCCCAACACAATTCTCACGCCGCACTTGGGCTACGTCACGGAACAGGGCTACCGCGTCTTCTATGGGCAGACGGTCGAGAACGTCGCCGCGTTTCTCGATGGCCGCCCGATCCGGGTAATGAACCCGGCGGCGGCGAGTGATGCGAGCGCATCGCCCTGGCTCTAGGTGCGGGCAATCGGGAAGTCACCCAAGCGTGGCGCGCCATGTTTCGCCGATTCGGCTGACGCCGAACGCTAGCCCCGCCCGCGGTAGGGCGGGACCCCTTGATCGGGAATCCAGACGCCGGCCGGCAACGGCCCGGTCTGGTGGAATACATCGATCGGCATGCCGCCCCGCGGATAGAAGTAGCCGCCGATGCGCAGCCACTGGGGTTCGATCGCCGCTCCGAGACGTTTGGCGATCATCACGGTGCAGTCCTCGTGGAACGCCCCGTGATTGCGAAACGATGCGAAGAACAGCTTGAGGGACTTGCTCTCGACGAGCCACGCGCCGGGAACATAGTCGATCACGATGTGGGCGAAATCCGGCTGCCCGGTGATCGGGCACAGGCTGGTGAACTCTGGACAGGCGAAACGAACGGCGTAGGCCCGGTCGCGGTGTGGGTTGGGGACGCGCTCGAGGACGGCCGCCTCCGGCGAAGCCGGGATTTCGCTGCGCTGACCGAGTTGCCGAAACGGTTCGTTCACGTCGCCCCCTGGCCTGGACCATGGTCGGGGAGACTGGATTCGAACCAGCGACATCCAGCTCCCAAAGCTGGCGCTCTACCAGACTGAGCTACTCCCCGTGGTCCGGCGCCCAACTTCTACGGCGCGCCAGCGGCCGAGACAACTCTCGTGTGATGGCGCCCTAGTTGGCCCAGGGACGCTCGGCCACGGCGTTGCGCCCGGCGATCCTCCCGAACACCACGCATTCGGTCAGAAATGCCCCGGTCTGAATGCGCCCGACCATGGTCGAGCCGAGTTCCCCGGCTTCGTAGAGACGCGGAATCGGCTTTCCATCGGTATCGACGACCCGGGATTCCTTGTCGCGCTTGCCACCGGCTACCGCCTGCGGCAGTCCGACGATGATCTCGATGGCGTAGAACGGCGGCCCCTCGATCGGAACCATGGTCTCGCGCGCGCGGTCGAAATCGAGGTCGAACCCGGCGTTGCAGGCGGCGTTGTAGCGCATCACTTCGGCCTCGATCGCCCCCCGGTCCTTGCCGATCGTCTTGGCCAGTTCGGCCAACGAGTCGGCCCTGACGAACCACCCTTTGCGCAGTTCCGCCAGATTGTCCTGACTCCACGGGATGCGGGCGACCTGGGCGTTCCACGACATGCCCTCCTGCAACGCCAGCGAGGCGCCGGCGCGATGGCGATCATCGAAGATCATATGCACGGGCTGCACATCCTTGTGCAGCCCGTCCAACCAGCGACCGTGGAACGGTCGCCGCCAGTGGCGCTCAAGCGCGAGTTTGGACGTCTCGTCGTGAAAGCGCCGACCGTCCTTGGCGACCTCGATCCAACTGAAACCCGGGTGACGGATGTTGCGCATGAACGGCGTCGCATGATCCGGAACCTTGAACCCCGGCCAGAAGCCCGCGGCATGGGAGGGCCCCCGCAGGTGCCAGAGGTCGGCTCCCGCCTTCTGCAACATGCGCACGCCATCGCCGGTGTTGCCGGGCGTGCCGTAGCTGTAGACGCGATCGATGCCCCAGTAGTCGCGCAACATCCGGAGGTTGCCCTCGAAGCTACCGCAACAGAGCACCACCGCGCGCCGGGCGCGGATCGCGATCTTCCGCCCCTGGCGTTCGGCGATGACCCCGAAGATCTCGAGCGTGTCGGGGTCTTGCACCAAATCGCGCACCGGCGTTTCGAACCATTTGCGGATCGGCCGTTTGTCGGCGTGGAATTTGAACGTTTCCCACACGCCGCTCGGGTGGGGGCGGATCGTCATGAGATAGGTGATCGCGTCGGCGCCCGGTTCCTCCGGCCATTCGACGTGGGAGCGGCCCCAGTCGCCGCCGGCGTGCAGTTCGCGGCCCGCCTCCTTGGCCAGACGCGCGACCCACGGCTCCTGCGTGCACACGGCTTCGGCCCAAGTGCGCAGCACGTCTTCCGGAACCGGGTTCGCTTCGTTGAGGGCCCGTTGGTGGCGCATCAGGCCATCGACGTCCTTGGCGGAGAACATGTCCTGACCAGAGGCCCGCGCGTTGCCGCCGGCCCACCGTTCCGGCATCTTCTCGAGAATCAGCACGTCGGCCTTGGCATCGGTGTCATGCGCCTCGATCGCGGTGATCGCGCCCGACAATCCGAACCCGACGACCACGACATCCGCGGTTTCGTCCCAGGTCTTCACGCTCGCCAGACTGGCCATGATTCCCCCCTTGGTGACCCGCGATGGTCGTCCTGGCAACCCCGCGATGCAAGTAGCGGGCGCTTGTGCATCGCTCAAGTCTGGCTAACACTCGCGCATCACAACGGGGGGCGGGTCGATGTCCGACGGCGAACTCAACTACTCGACCTTTCGCAAGGGGCAGGTCATTTTCCGGCGCGGTGACAAGCCCGATTTCGCCTACCTCGTGACCAGTGGCGCGATCGAGATCGTGGTCGAATCGGGCGGTCGCGAAGAGGTGATCGACACGGCCGGTCCGGGAGATGTGTTCGGCGAGATGTCCCTGGTCGAAAATCTGCCGCGCTCGGCCAGCGCGCGTGCCAGCGAAGATACGATCTGCGCCGCGTTCTCGATGGCCCATGTCCAGGAATGCCTGGCCAAAGCCGACGCGTTCACCGTCGGACTGTTGCAGCTCTTGATCAAGCGTCTGCGCCGATCGACCGATCGGCGCGCGGTCCCCTAGCGGCCGACCGCCACCGGACGCGCGCGGTCCAGCACCTTGAAGACCGCCTGGGCGGTCATGATCAATTTGCCGCGACTCGTAACGTCGGCGTCGACGAACACGAGGTTTCGCGTCTGGCGCAGGACGTGCGCACGCCCCTCGACCCACTCACCGAAGTGGGCGACGCCGATGAAGTCGACCACCAGACGAATCGTCACGGTGAGGCGGTCGTAGTCGCGGCCCTCGTACTGCCCGAGCA
Source organism: Alphaproteobacteria bacterium (assembly GCA_016869765.1). Classification (GTDB taxonomy): domain Bacteria; phylum Pseudomonadota; class Alphaproteobacteria; order SHVP01; family SHVP01; genus SHVP01. The sequence goes on along the minus strand of VGES01000013.1, from coordinate 22,379 downwards.
CGACATCGGCGAAGCTCGCGATCATGCCACCGTGCGCGACCCCGCCCAGATTCAGGTGATCCGGCCGGACGCGAAAGCCGAAGAGCCGGCCCTGTTCATCGCGAGCTTCGTAAATCGGTCCGATGAAACGCGAAAACGCCGATGTCCGTTCGAGCTCGCGGAACGACTCGGGTACGTCGGGGACCGGTCCTCGCTCCACGATCAGCGCATGTTGCCGAAGATGTTGTGACGGACGAGGTCGCCCGCCTTGATGCCGAGGCGGTCCGAAACCCCGGCGTTGACCTCGAGTACGGCCCGCACCGGCTCGGGCGAAGGCACCGTCGCCGTGGAATGCGGCACCGTTCGTTTGGCCACGCCGGCCACCCGCCCATTCTCTTTGATGAAGATCATGTCGAGGGGAATGAAGGTGTCCTTCATCCAGAAGGCGACTAGCTGGGCCACGTGGAAGTCGAACAGCATCCCGGCATCGGCTGCCATCTCGCGACGAAACATGAGCCCACGACTGCGCTGATCTTCGTTGGCCGCGAGTTCGACACGGAACTGATGACGACCGCGCTCGTTCTCGACCACCAGCGGGCCGACGGGAAGCCGCTGTCCTTCGGCGCCCTTGGCGGGCGGCAGCGTCGAGGCGAGGCCCGCCAGCAACAGGATCAAGATGAAATAAAGAAGCGTTCGACGCATGCCCACAACCGTTCCGGGTTTGGATGATACCACGGGGACGGCTATGATCGTCGCGTACCGGGGGAGCCCACAAGGCTGAGAGGTTCCCAACCCTGGGAACGACCCCACGAACCTGATCCGGTTAGGACCGGCGTAGGGATGGTATGAACACCATGGTTTCATCCATCACGGCCAAACCCCCGCTCCCGGCGGTCGGACTCAGTTTGCGTGGGGCGCAACTCGCCTTTGGCGGCGCGACAATCTTCCAGGGCCTCGACCTCGCCTTCGCCGCTGGCCGAACGACGTGCATCTTGGGCCCGAGCGGAGTCGGCAAGACGAGCTTGCTGCGACTGATCGCCGGCCTCGCCGGTGATGCCGGTGGCGAGGTCCAGGCCAGTGACGGTCGCTCACCTACGGGGCGCGTAGCCTACATGCACCAGAGCGACCTGTTGCTGCCGTGGGCCAGCCTTCTGCGCAACGTGACCCTGGGGGCCCGGCTTCGCGCAGAACCGATCGATCACGATGGAGCCTTGGCCTTGCTCACGGCGGTCGGCCTGGGTGCCTGGGGGCGGGCACGACCGGCCGAACTTTCGGCGGGTATGCGCCAGCGCGCGGCACTGGCCCGGACCCTCATGGAGGATCGCCCGATTGTCCTGATGGACGAGCCGTTCTCCGCCCTCGATCCGATCACGCGCGTGAAGCTCCAGGATCTCGCGGCGCGGCTGCTCAGTGGTCGAACGGTGGTGCTCGTTACCCATGATCCGCTCGAGGCCCTGCGACTGGGTCACGTCGTTCACGTGCTCTCGGGTCGGCCCGCCTTCCTCGACCGTCCTCTGACACTCGGCGGCGAGCCACCGCGCCCGCTCGAAGACCGCTCGCTCGTGGAACTGCAGGCCGAACTCCTGCGTCGACTGACGTCGGCCCATCGCGAATCCTGGCAAACAGCGGAGCAAGCGTCATGAAGGCTCTCCGCGCCGCCATCATTGTCTGCGGCCTGTTCGCGGCCTGGGCGTTGGTCACCTGGATCACAGCCGCCCCGCATTACATTCTCCCGGGACCCGGGCGCGTCCTGCAGGCGTTGTGGGCGCACCGTGCCCTGCTCGCCGGTCATGCCGCGGTGACGGCGGCGGAAATCGTGCTCGGCCTCTTCCTGGGTACCGTCTTCGGCAGTCTCAGCGCGATCACCGTGGCGTCGTTTCGCACGATGCGGCGTTGGCTATTGCCGATCATGGTTGCCAGCCAAGCGATCCCGGTGTTCGCCATCGCCCCTCTCCTCGTCCTGTGGTTGGGCTACGGCATGGCTTCGAAGGTGGCGATGGCGACGATCATCATCTTCTTTCCGGTGGCCGCCACCTTCATCGACGGCCTGCAACGCACGGATCGGGGATGGCTCGATCTCGCCGCGGTCATGACCGGAGGCGCTGGACAGCGCCGGCTGGCGACGCTCTGGCATGTCCGACTTCCGGCGGCCCTGCCGGCCCTCGCCTCGGGTCTTCGGGTCGGTGCCGCGGTCGCCCCGATCGGCGCCGTGATCGGCGAATGGGTCGGTTCCGGCGCCGGCCTCGGCTACCTGATGCTGCACGCCAACGCGCGGGTCCAGACCGACCTGATGTTCGCCGCGATGCTGACGCTCGCCGTGTTCGCCATCGTGCTGTATTTCACCGTCGACGCGCTGTTGCGCCGACTACTTCCCTGGCAACCGGATCGTCTCCCGGCTGCCGCAACCACTGCGGAGTGACCCATGCGACGCCTGGTGCTCGTGATCTGCCTGTTGCTGCTTAGCCTTCCCGTCCGGGCCGCCGACAAGCTCACCGTGATGCTCGACTGGTTCATCAACCCCGACCACGCGCCCCTGTTCGTGGCGCTCGAGCGCGGTTACTTCCGCGACGTCGATCTCGAGGTCGAGCTGATCGCACCCGCCGACCCCAACGATCCGCCGAAGCTCGTGGCCGCCGGTCGCGCCGACCTGGCCGTGTCCTATCAACCGCAACTTCACCTCCAGGTGGCGCAAGGGTTGCCGCTCCGTCGGGTCGCGACGTTGGTCGCGACGCCGCTGAATACCCTGGTTGTGTTGGCCGACGGACCGGTGAAAACCCTCGCCGACCTCAAGGGCCGCAAGGTCGGCTTTTCGGTCGGCGGTTTCGAAGACGCGCTCCTGCGCAAGATGCTGTCGCGCCATGGTTTGACGTTGCGGGACATCGAACTCGTCAACGTCAACTTCGCGCTCTCGCCGGCCCTGGTCAGCGGTCGAGTCGACGCCGTGATCGGCGCGTTCCGCAACTTCGAACTCAACCAACTCGACATCTTGGGCAAGAAAGGCCGGGCGTTTTACGTCGAAGAGGAAGGTGTGCCGGCCTACGACGAGCTGATCCTCGTTGCACGCGAGAACGCACTCGCCGATCCACGGTTGGCGCGCTTCGTTTCGGCGCTCGAACTCGGGGTGCAGTACCTGATCAATCACCCGGACGAAAGCTGGCAACTGTTCATCAAGGGTCGCAGCAATCTCAACGACGAACTCAACCGTCGCGCTTGGCGGGACACCCTGCCGCGGTTCGCGCTCCGGCCAGCCGCCCTGGATGTCGGGCGCTACCAACGGTTCGCGCAGTTCCTCGTCGAGCAAGGGCTGATCCCTCGCGCGTTGCCGGCGAGTGCCTATGCGGTCGAACTTGCTCGCTGATCAGGGAACCTGAATGTCGGAAACCTGAGGGCCCTTGGGCCCCTGGCCGATTCGCACCCGCACGGCTTGACCCGGCACCAACTGCTCGAGGCCGACGCGGCGCAGCGTTTTGATGTGAACGAACACATCGGGATCGCGCTCGCCGCACGTCACGAAGCCGTAACCTTTTTCGGGATTGAACCACTTGACCGTGGCGTCGAGAAAATCGCCACCGCCCCCACCACCACCACCGCCGCCACTCCGAGCGAATGAAGACCCGTGGTCCCCGCCTCCGCCACCGCGCGCTGGACGCCCGCCGCCCCCATCCACCCGCAGCACCTCTACCGCTTGCAGACCCTTCGGCCCGCGCACGACCTTGCACGTAATGGACGCCCCTTCGTAAACGCTGTCGTAGCCAGCCTGCCGTAACGCCGACAGGTGGAGGAACACATCGCCGCTGCCATCCGACGGCGAAACGAATCCGAAACCCTTCGCCGAGTTAAACCACTTTACGGTGCCACGAACTTCCTGCGCGTCGTGCGGGGGACCATCCGAACCATACGACCCCTCTACCATCACCAGGATCTGCCACTATGAAGTTTCCCCAGGTGGCCCTTTTCCGGGCTCTTTGGGGAAATCGTATCAGAAGCGAGGGGGCTGCGACAGGCGATCGCAGTTCGTAGCCACGCGAGCGGCTAAGCGTGACGCGCGGCCACTTCATGTGGTCCCAAGCTTGGCTTATAACAACATCTTGTATCGGTTCGGCCGGCATCTTTGTTCCTGACAGCCGTGCCGGCGGGGGGACAGCCCGTGCGCGAAGCCTTGATCGTCATGGCGGCGAGCTTGGCCGTGATCTTTGCGGTCGGTGCGGGCCACGCACGTTCGCTGCCGCTGGCGGCGGTCCTCGCGGCGCTCACGCTGACGGCGCTCGCGACCTGTGCGTTCGGTCTCGGCGCCGGCGATCTGGCGTGCCGGTGTCCTCACGCGCGTTCGTGAGAAAGTTCCGTTTCGCCCGCCGCTGACCGCTCTGGCGCTTTCGCTTGCCGTCGGAGCACTGCTCGCGGTCGGCCTTTTCGATCTGCCCGAGGTCGGAGCCGCAGGTTCGCCCGCGCTCGAGCACGTCGCACCGCGCTACCTGAATGATGCCCGAATCGAAACCGGAGCCACGAACGCAACGGCGGCCGTGGTTGGCGCCTACCGCGGAATCGATTCTCTGCTCGCAACCGTCCTGGTCGGCGTCGCAGTCGCCGTCGGCGGCTTGGTCGCGGTGCCGGTCGTTGCCCCGGCGGCGTTGCGGAGTCGCCGCCGGTCCGAATCGAGCGTCGCTGCGCCCCGTTTCTGGCACAGGCTGGAGCCCTGGCGTGACCGGGTGGACGCCGTGCTCGCCGGCGCCGCCCCGACCAAACTCGCGCGCTTCCTGCTGGTGCTCGCGTTTCCCTTACTCTCGCTTTTGGCGGTGGTCGCAGCCTGGAGCCACGTGGATGGCGCCGGGGGCGCACTGGCGGCCGGAGCCATCGCCGCTGCCGGGTTGGTCGCCCTCGCAACCGCCACTCGACTGTCTTTGGGCGGCTCGGCGATGCTGCGGGCGGTCGCCGGATCGTCGGTGCTGTTCGCCCTCGCCGTCGCCCATGCCCCACTGATGGAGGGCGCGGGCCTTCTCGACTTTGCCGGCTTCGGGGAGGACTTCGCCGATGGTCAGCGCTTGGGGATTCGGCTTCTGACGACGGGCCTCGCCTTTGCCATCATTGCGTGGCTCGCCGGCCATCTCGTGACGATCGAGCAGAAATCCCGGCCATGACCCTGGCCTCCGTCACCTTCCACGCGGCTGCAGCAGCCATCTTCGCGACCGGCCTGTTCACCGTGATCGCGCGGGGCAACCTACTCAAGAAGCTCCTCGGCCTCCTCCTCCTTCACGTCAGCGTCTGGATCGTGTTCGTCGCCATGAGCGGCACTCCCGCGAGCCCCGACGGCGCCACGATAGCGAATCCGCTGCCGATCGCATTCACGTTGATCGCGATCGTGCTCGGCACGACCGCGATGATGGTGGGAATCGATCTGGCGCTCCGTATCCGCGCCTCGGCCGTCAGCGTCGAAGACGATGAAATCGCGGCCCACGAACTGAAGTCGTGATGACCCACGTTCCTGCGCTTCTGGTCCTGTTGCCGTTTACTGCAGCCGCGCTCTGTTTGTTGTTGCCGATACGCCCATTGGTGCGGTTGTTCGGTCTGGTGGCGCCGTGGGTCTCGCTGGGCGTCGCCGCCCTCGTGCTCGACCATGTGCTGCGTGTCGGGCCATTGGCGTACGCGTTCGGCGATTGGGCGGCTCCGTCGGGGGTCGTCTTCCGCGCCGACGGCCTGAGCGCTCTGGCGCTGATCGTGACCAACCTCGTGGCCGCCGTGCTGCTGCCCCTGTTGCATCGGGACAGCGCGGCTCACCCGCCCGGCCGCACCGCTCTCCAGAGCGCGCTCGCCCTCGCCTTCCTCGGGGCGATCAACGGAATCGCCCTGAGCCACGACCTGTTCTCGCTGATCATCCTGATCGAGATCATGACGCTGGCGACGTGCGGCCTGATCGCGGCGGGTCGGATTCGGCGCTCCTTGGTCACGGCATTTCACGCCCTGGTATTTCAATCGACCGGAACGGCGTTTCTGTTGATGGGAACCGCGATGCTCTACGCACGGGCAGGTTCGGTCGACCTCCTCGATCTCGCGGGTCGTCTCGCGGGAGCCAACGATCGCGCGACCACGATCGGCGCCGCGATGGTGCTCCTCGGGCTCGCGATCAAGGGCGGTCTGTTTCCCTTCCATGGCTGGCTCTCACGCACCTACATCGACGCACCGGCGCCGATCGCGGCCGTTGTCGGCGGGATCGCGCCAACCGCGATCGCCTATGTGTTGCTGCGCATTTCTACGGCCGTGCTCGGCGGCGGCCCCTCGTTTCTTTCGGCCAACGGCGCCTGGGGGCTGGCAGCGGTCGCCGCGTTGTTCGTCCTGGCCCCATCGGCGCTCGCGGCCCTTCAGCGTGACATCCGCCCGGTCGTCGCCCTGCTCGCCGCGGCGCACCTTGGATACGTCGCCGTCGGCGCTGGGGCGATCAATCTCGCCGGTGCCACGGCGGGAATGGCGGTCATCGTGGCGCACGGCGTGGCCGTTACCGCGGCGGTCGCCGCAATCGGCTGCCTGCAACACGCCCAACTTCCGACCGCGCTCGATCAGCTCGGCACCTTGCGTCGCCGCTCGCCGATGGTCGCCGCCGCCCTGGCCTGTGCGCTGTTTGCGTTTGCCGGCGTCCCGCTCACGGTCGGCTTTGCCGGACGCTGGCACGTCGCCCTCGGAATGATCGAGCGCGATGCCTGGGCCGCGCTGATCCTCGTCGCCCTCAGCTCGGGAGTCGCGCTGATTGCCGCCGCGCGCGTCGCGCAGCGGCTCCTATTCGGCCCGGTAGCGCCGATCGAACGCCCGGTCCCCTTCCCGCTCGCGCTCAGCGTGCCCGCCACTCTGTTTGGACTGGCCACGGTCTATTTCGGGCTCAACGCTGCGCTCTACGTCGGCCTCGCCGACGAAGCCGCGAAACTTCTGATGCGTGGACCGCCATGACCCCCGACTTGCTTCTGTTCGCGGCGGTGGCCTTACCGGCTTTTGCGGCCGTGGCGATGCTCGTCGTGGCGCAACACCCCTTGGCGCGCGACGTGGGAGCGCTGATCTCGGCGGTCGTCCTGTTGCTCCTCACGGCCGCCATCCTCGCCATGCTCGATCCGGCCGATTGGCTCGGCGTGATCCTGGCTCCATTGTTCGCTGGCGTGCCGGTTCGACTGGTCGGCGAGCCGGTGGGCGCCACCGGAGCCCTGCTCGCCTCGTTCGCCTGGTTGATCGCCGTTTTCTGGTCGCTGGCCGCGCCGGCCGCACGCCGACCGCGCCACCCAACCCGGTTTTTCGTCTGCGGCTCGGCCGGCATGGCGGCTGCGGTCGGGTGCCTGTACGCCGGCAACCTGCTGTCGCAGATCACCTTCGAAGCCGGCCTGCTGCTCGCCACCAGCCTCATGCTCGCGCCCAGCCGGAACGAGGAGGAGACGGCGACGCATCCGATTCTGTTGCTGCTGATCGCCGCGATGTTTCTCGCCATGGTGGCCGCAGCCTGGACGTTCCTCGTCGCCGGCTCGGTCGAGTTTCGCCCCGGCGGTAGTTTCGCCGGCGCCACCGACCGCAACGTGGCGGGGCTCATCCTGGCGATCTTCGCCCTGGCCGGAACGCGGTTCGCCTTGCTGCCGGGCCTGCGCGGCAGTTTGGTGCTCGGCCGGAGCGAGGTCCCGGTCCAGATCTACGTCGCGACGATCGTCGTCTTGATCGGTGGCGCGATTCCATTTGCGAAAGCGACCCTGTACGTGATCGGGCCGGCCACCCTGCGCGAGATCGGCGGCATCGACGTCATCGGCACTCTGGCCATTGCGGCCCTGCTCGTTTTGGCCCTTCGCCTGCGTGGCGCAGCGCTCGCCGAGCGCGCGCTCGGGCTTCCCGCGGTTCAGACGATCGCGGTCGCCGTGACGCTGTTCAGCGCGCACCAGGCCGGAACCCTCGCCGCGCTGATCGTCCTCGCGGCCGGCGTGCTCGCCGTCCTCGCGCTGCTGCCGGTCGTCGCCTTGCTGGCCGACGGCCTCGGCCCGACGATCGCGACCCTGCGCGGGGAAGGCAGCCGGACGCCCTGGCTGAGCGGTTGCCTGCTCGCGATCGCCGCCTCGTTGCTGGCGCTGCCGCCGACCGCCGGCTTCATCGGTACCTGGTATGGCGTCCTCACGACGGCAACGACCGCGGTGACGGGCCCGATCGTGCTCGGCCTCGCCCCCCTCGTCGCCGCGATCGCCGTTCTGCCGATGTGCCAGCAACTGCTGTTCGCCCGACCCGATGTCTCGAGCCTGCGTCAACGTCTGCCCCTGGGATGGACGGCTATGCTCCCGGCGCTGGTCGCCACCGTCGTATTGCTCGTCGCGCCCGCGGTGATCGACCAGATGTTGCCGACGTTTGCCGGCCTTCTGCCGAGGGGCCCCTGACATGCGCCGCCTGGGCAAGGTTTCGACGGTGATCGCAGCCCTCAATCTCGCGGCCCTCGCGGTGATGCTGCTGGCGCTCGATCCTCTCTTCCCACCGGCCTCGCCGCTCGCCGTCGAAACAGTGTTCGCCTTTGATGCCGGTGTCGGATTCCTCGGCGTGATCGCGGTCCTGGTCGGCGGCCGCGTGGCGGCGTTCTTCCTGCGAACCCCTGGCCCCCGACGTGACTAGCACCTTGCCGCCAGGAGTCATTCTGCTGCTCGGCGCGATCGCGGTGGCGGCCGTGGCGCGGCGCTACACCCGCGCGGTGACCGTCGCGATCCTGATCCTCGCCGCGGTCGCCGTCGCCTTGTTGCCGCCGGGCGACGGCGATCTGTTGCGGGTGGGCGATCTCCACCTGCTGACTCTTCTCGTCGATGACGCGGGGCAGGCGGCCGCGCTGGTCCTTACGCTCGTGCTGGCGAGCGCCGTGCTGTTCGGCGCCACCGCCAATCGCGCGGCCAGCGTCGCACTCCTGGTTGCGGGGGCCGCGGCCCTCGGTGTGACGCTCGCGGGCGACGTCGTGTCGCTTGCCGCAAGTGCGCTCTTCGGCGCGGTCGCGCTCGCCATGCTGGTGTGGGCCGATACCGGCGAAACCAACCCCGCCGCCGGTCAACGATTCACGACCCTGCACCTGATGCTCGGCTTCGCCCTCCTGGTCGCCGCGGTGGCCGAACTAGCGAGCGGCGCCAACGGCATCATCGGTCCACCGTTGGCAGCGGATCGCTGGTCGCGCTGGTTGATGATTGCAGCGCTCGCCAGTTTGCTCGGCGCCTTTCCGTTGGGCGCTTGGATCACCGACTGCCTCACGGCCATTCGTGCGGAAACGGCTCCGGCGCTGATCGCGATCACGACGGTACCGCCGGCCACAGCCTTGCTGCGCTTGTTCCCCGGCGAAGACGTGCTGATGTATGTCGGCGCGACGAGTCTCGTCTACGCGATGGTGATGGGCGCGATCGAGGGCAACGTCCGCCGGCTTCTCGGCTATGGCGTCATCCACGCCGCTGGCGTGACCTTGATCGCCACCGGCCTGGGCGGCCCCCGCGGCGTCGATGCCGGGCTCGTGCTCGCCCTTGCCCAAGCCTGCGCGCTCGCGCTGATGGCGATGGCACTGGGCACGGTCCTCATCACCACAGGGCGCCAACAGGTGGGTGAGCTGGGGGGGTTGGGGCGCGCCATGCCCGTTGCGGCACTCATGGCGATCATCGCCGGCGCCGCATTCGCCAATCTCCCGCTCACTGCCGGATTCGCCGGCCTGATGACCGGCATTGCCGCCGCCCGCGAAGAGGCACCGCTGTTGATCTGGCTCGTGTGGTGGGTCGCAACGGCGGCGAGCGTGGTTCACATCGCGTTTCGCGCCCCCTGGCGAATCTTCTTTGGAACCTCTTGCGGCCTGCGTCCCCCCGACGCCAACCGGCTGGCCCGGTGGGCAATGGCGATCCTCGCCGTGTTGTTGCTGGCGGCCGGGGTGTTCCCGTCGGCCGTCTTCGCGCTGTTACCGTTTGCCGCCGAGGGCACGGCGATCACCGGGGCCAAGCTGGTGGCTTACGGCCAATTGATGACGTTCGCGGTGCTCGCCTGGCTCTTGTCGCAGCCGCTGCGACCGCGATCGAGCGCCACCTACTGGGACGTGGGTTGGCTGTGGCAGGCGGGCGGCCCGAAGCTAGCGCACGCGCTGTTTGCCCTCTGGGACCGCTACCTCGGCCGGGCGCGACGCGAGCTGGCAACGACCGCAGAACACACCCGCGACCGCTTCATGCGCTGGCTGATCGCCCGCGGCCGACGCCACCTCGGCCGTTCGTTGTCCGATCAGCTGGCAATCGTCGCGGTCGTTCTCGTGCTCGTGCTGCTCGTCGCCCTTACTTAGGCGTAGAAGTCGGCCTCGGGCAGCGGCCCGTTGAAGAGACTCTGCGAGGCGCCTTCGAGCACACGCAGGAACACTTCGATTTCGGGTCGCGCGACCATCGCCGGAACCGCCGCCCAATAGGTCGTGCGCACCGCAGCCGCGATCGTGGAGGCGGCAACGCCGAGGAGCGGTTCTCCGAGTCGTCCGGCGGCGTCCGGATCGCCGGTCATCCAAGCGACGGCGTCCGCCACCGCCACGTGCAGCGGTTCGACGGCCCGGCGGCGATGAACCAAGGTCACGGCCTGTGGGTAGCGTGGTGCGCTTTTCAGGATGCGCCCCCACTCGACCTGGAGGTCGAGCCAGCGAACCGCGCCCCGTTCGACCGCCGCCGTGGCGATCGGCTCGGGAAGGACTGCGGCGTCGACCTCCCCGCGGGCGAGCGCCTCCGCCGCCGCGAGGTAGCTCGCGCAATACTGGATGTCGGGCTTGGGCGCATCGGGCTGGCGGGCCACCAGGACTTGGAAGATCGTATCAGGCATGTTGCCACGCAGGGGGATGGCCAGCCGCGCTCGGCCAAGGGCCGTCCAACCGCGCGCCGGCGCTCGACCAAGGACGTGCAAGATTCCCCACATCGCCACGTTGGCCACGCGGTATGTCCGGTGATCGCGATAGAGGCGCGCCGCGAGATTCGTCGGCGCCATACACAGATCGACGCGTTCGGCGGCCAGATCATCGGCCAGCGCAGCGCTCGAATCCCAGCACGCGAAGTCGACGGGTTGCGTTTGCGACAGTTCCGCGGCTGCACGCGCCAAGACGATGGCGGGCGGAACGCGGAGCGCGCGGACGATTAGCGGTCCACCGGTCGTCACGCGTTTGTCTTAGGTGCGGCGGCAGGTCTTCTCGGGCTGGTCGTCGGCCGGCGGCCGCGGCGTGCCGGGAACCCACTTCTGGGCGCGTTTGCCCGAGGGCGTCCAGTACTCTTGTTCCTTGACCTGACGGTCACGCCCGGCCCCTTGGCGCTGGTTGAGCGGCAGCGCAACCCCGCCCCCGCCATAGGCGCTGAACATCAGTTCGAGCGGAATTTCGAGCATCGAGCCGCGCATCAGGGTCTCGCGCCAGACACTGTCGCGCGCGACGATCGCTTCGAGCTGCTTTGCCGTCCGTTTGCCGTAGCGCGCCCAGATCTCGTGCAGGTAGGTCTCGATCGCGAAACTCGGTTCGTTGCCCTTGACCTTGAAGTACCCGGACTCGAACAGCTGGTAGATGTTGGGTTCGAGCGGCCCGGCCTCGGTGGCCAGGAACGTCGCCGGCATCATCTTCTGGCCTTCGTGTTCGGCCGTGTAGTGCGCTTGGGTCAGATAGAGCAGGAAGTGCAGTTTGCGCTGCGTCAGCACCTCGCCGGCCGAGTCGCTGCGCGACTGGAACCAGTAGGCGATATCGAGGGTCGAACGGGCGGCTGGCGGCTGGCGCTTCAACGGAAAACCTCGGGCGAGCGTGGTCGGGCAACTCTAGAATCGTTCGGGCTATGGGCACCAACGGAAACCGCGGCGCTTGCCCTTCCAAATCGGGGCCGCTAGGTTCCGCGCCAATCGTGAATCAACGGTAAATCCGGACATCTGATATGGAAATGTCAGGCGAATACCGCATTCCAGCGCCAAAAGCGGCGGTATGGCGGGCGCTTAACGACCCCGAGGTCCTGAAGGCGAGCATTGCCGGCTGCGAATCGGTTGAGAAGCTCTCCGATACCGAGTTCGCGGCCGTGGTCACCGCGCGCATCGGGCCGGTCTCGGCCAAGTTCCGCGGCAAAGTCACGCTCTCCGATTTGGACCCGCCGAACGGCTGCACGATCTCGGGCGAGGGCCAAGGTGGCGTCGCCGGCTTCGGCAAGGGCAGCGCCAAGGTGACCCTGAGCGAGGTCGCCGGGGCCACGGTCCTGCGATATGACGCGAGCGCCCAGGTGGGCGGCAAGCTCGCCCAGATCGGCGCACGCCTGGTCGATGGCGCGGCCAAGAAGATGGCCGATGATTTCTTCGCCACGTTCGCCGAGAAGGTCGGCGGCGACGCCGCCGCAGCGGAGGACGCACCGCCCTCGCCGGACACACCCGCCGCGGTGGTCCCTGAGGCCCCCGCCACGGGCTCGGCGGCGGCCCAGGCGCCCGGCCTGTCGCCCGCGGTTTGGGTTACCGGCCTGATCGCCGCAGTAGCGATCGTCCTCGTTCTGCTCAACGTCCTCTGATCACGCGGCGGGGCCAAATCCATCGCCCTTGACCCGGGCGACGACAGCCTCGAAACTGCCCGGAACGGCTCAGTTTCTAGGCCGACCAAGCCGAATCTCAGCGGGTATCAGGCCCGCGGCAATAATCGTCATAGGGGGGTTCCCATGAAGGTATCGATGACCGTCAATGGCAAGCCAGCGAGCGCCGAAGTCGAGGCGCGCACGTTGCTGGTCGAGTATCTGCGGGAACACCTGCGCCTGACCGGCACGCACGTCGGCTGCGACACCACCCAGTGCGGCGCCTGCACCGTGCACATCAACGGGGATGCCGTGAAGTCCTGCACGATCTTCGCCGTGCAGTGCGAAGGGGCGAACGTACTCACGATCGAAGGGCTGGCCAAGGATGGCAAGCTCCACCCGATGCAGGAGTCGTTCAAGGAGAACCACGGCCTGCAGTGTGGCTTCTGCACACCAGGCATGGTGATGGCCGGCATCGATATTCGCCGTCGCCACAAGAACCCGACGGAAGAGACCGTGCGCCACGAACTCGAAGGCAACATCTGCCGCTGCACCGGTTACCACAACATCGTCAAAGCGATTCTCACCGCCAAGATGTAAGCACCCGCCAACCGAGGGAGGCAGACATGGCCGAGACAGGAATTGGGGCCGCGGTTCGCCGCAAAGAAGATCAGCGTTTCTTGACGGGCGCCGGCAACTACGTCGACGACATCGCTCGACCGGGACAAACCTATGCGTGCTTCGTGCGCTCGCCGCACGCGCACGCCCGGATCAGGTCGGTCGACACGAAAAAGGCCGCCGCCGCCGCCGGTGTCGTCGCCGTGTTCACCGGCAAAGACGTGGCCGACGCCAAGTTGGGCAGTCTGTTCTGCGGCTGGATGGTGACCGATCGCCACGGCCAGCCGATGAAGACGACGCCGCACCCGGTGCTGGCAGCCGATACCGTACGCTACGTCGGCGACCACGTCGCCGTCGTCATCGGCGAGTCGCGCGAAGCGGCCGCGGCCGGGGCCGAGCTGGTGTCGGTCGATTATCAAGCGTTGCCGGCGGTCGTTTCCTCGGTCGCCGCGCTCAAATCCGGGGCCACGCAGGTCCACAAGGATGTTCCCGGCAATCTCGTCTACGACTGGGTACTGGGCGACCAGGCCGCCACGGAAACGGCGTTCAAGAGAGCGGCGCACGTCACCAAGATCGACCTCGTCAACAACCGGCTCATCCCGAACGCGATCGAGCCGCGCGCCTCGGTCGGCGACTACGATCGCGGCACCGATCAACTGACGCTCTACACCACGAGCCAGAACCCGCACGTCCACCGGCTGGCGCTGTCGGCGTTCATCCAGATCGCCCCCGAGACCAAGATCCGCGTCGTCGCTCCGGACATCGGTGGCGGCTTCGGGTCGAAGATCTTCATCTACGCCGAAGAATGCGTCGTCCTGTGGGCCGCCAAGAAGATCGGCCGACCGGTGAAGTGGACGGCCGACCGCGTCGAAGCTTTCCAGTCCGATGCGCACGGCCGCGATCATGTCACGCACGCCGAACTGGCGATGGACAAGGACGGCAAATTCCTCGGCTTCAAGGTCTCGACCATCGCCAACCTCGGCGCCTATCTCTCGACGTTCTCTTCATCGGTGCCGACGTATCTCTATGGCACCCTTCTCGCCGGCCAGTACGCGACGCCCGCCATCTTCTGCGAGGTCAAAGGCGTGCTCACCCACACCGCGCCGGTCGATGCCTACCGCGGCGCCGGCCGCCCCGAGGCGACCTACGTCGTCGAACGGATCGTCGAGGAGGCTGCCCGCCAACTGAAGATCGATCCGGCGGAGCTGCGGCGGCGCAACTTCATCGCACCGTCGGCCTTCCCCTACCAGACGCCGGTCGCGCTGCAGTACGACTCGGGCAATTACGTCGGCGCGCTCGACAAGGCGCTGAAGGTCGCCGACTACGCCGGCTTCGCCAGGCGCAAGGCGGAATCCACCAAACGGGGCAAGCTGCGCGGCGTCGGATTCTCGAGCTACATCGAGGCCTGCGGTATCGCGCCCTCGCAGGTCGTGGGCTCGCTCGGTGCCGGCGTCGGCCTCTACGAAGCGGCCGAAGTGCGGTTCAATGCCACCGGTGGCGTCACCGTGTTCACCGGTTCCCACAGCCATGGCCAGGGTCACGAGACCACCTTTGCCCAGCTCGTCGGCGACCGGCTGGGCGTGCCGATCGAAAACATCGAGGTCGTGCACGGCGACACCGGCCGCATTCCCTTCGGCATGGGCACCTACGGTTCGCGCTCGCTCGCCGTCGGCGGTTCGGCGATCGACAAGGCGATGGACAAGATCATCGCCAAAGGCCGCAAGATCGTCGCCCACCTGATGGAAGCCTCCGAGGGCGACATCGAATTCAAGAAGGGCATGTACACGGTCGCCGGCACCGACAAGAAGATGTCGCTGGGCGAAGTCGCCTTCGCCGCCTACGTGCCGCACAAGCTGCCGACCGACCAGATCGAACCCGGTCTCGACGAGACCGCGTTCTACGATCCGAAGAACTTCACCTTCCCCTTCGGCACCCACATCTGCGAGGTCGAGGTCGATCCCGAAACCGGTCGCACGTCGATCGCCAAGTTCACGGCGATCGACGACTTCGGCCACATCGTCAACCCGATGATCGTCGAAGGTCAGGTGCACGGCGGCATCGGTCAGGGCATCGGCCAGGCGCTCCTCGAGGCCTGCGTCTACGACGAGAAGACCGGCCAGCTCCTGACCGGCTCGATGATGGACTACGCGCTGCCCCGCGCCGACGACGTGCCGAGCTACACGGTCGGCCTCACCACGACGCCCTGCCCGCACAACCCGCTCGGAGTCAAAGGTTGCGGCGAGGCGGGGGCGATCGCCGCGCCGGCGGCGGTCATGAACGCGATCACGGACGCCATTGGCGCCCCGCTCGAGATGCCGGCGACCCCGGCCCGGGTCTGGGCCGCATTACAGAAACGCGCGGCGAAGGCCGCTTGACCGGAGGAACCATGTACCAGTTCGAATATCACCGCGCGACCAGCGTCGAGGACGCCCTCGCCAAGCTGAAGAAGGCGTCCGACGGCAAGCTCGTGGCCGGCGGCATGACGCTGATCCCGACCATGAAGCAGCGCCTGGCGCAGCCCTCCGACTTGATCGACCTGGGCGGCCTCAAGGATCTCCGGGGCATCAAGGTCGAGGGCGGCAAGGTCGTTATCGGCGCCATGACTCGTCACTTCGACGTCGCCAACTCGGCCGACGTCAAGAAAGCGATCCCGGCCCTCGCCGTGCTCGCCGGCGGCATCGGCGATCCGATGGTGCGCTACCGCGGCACGATCGGCGGTTCGATCGCCAACTCCGACCCCTCGGCCGACTATCCCGCGGCCGTGCTAGGGCTCGGCGCGACGATCAAGACCAACAAACGCGAGATCGCCGCCGACAGCTACTTCAAAGGATTGTTCGAAACCGCCCTCGAGGCTGGCGAGATGATCACGGCGGTGAGTTTCCCGGTGGCCAAGCGCGCCGGCTACATGAAGTTCCCGCAGCCTGCCTCGCGTTACGCCATGGTGGGTGTATTCGTGGCCGACACCGGTTCAGGCATTCGCGTCGGCGTCACCGGTGCAGGTCCCTGCGCCTTCCGCGCCAAGGACATCGAGGCGGCCCTGGCCAAGAGTTTCACCCCGGACGCCGCCGGGACCGTCAAGATCGCGTCCAAGGGACTGAATAGCGACATTCACGGCAGCGCTGAATATCGTGCGCACCTCGTGAGCGTCATGGCCAAACGCGCGGTCGCCCAGGCCCTCGGCGGCTGACGCCCGTCGGCTCCCCTCATCTCCCGCCACTGCCGCGGGCGGGCCCCTCCTCTCCCAGCGTCGGCGGGGAGAGGGCAGGGTGAGGGGCGCAAACAAAGCCCAATGACCGTATCGCCCCGCCGCCCGTTGCCGAGTTCGATCGAAGACACGATCGAGGTGCTGAAGGCCGGGAACTATGTCGCTGATCGCGCACTGGCGACGACCTTGTACCTGTCGCTGAGGCTCGGCCGACCGCTGTTCCTCGAGGGCGATGCCGGCGTCGGCAAGACCGAAATCGCCAACGTGCTGTCGCGCGTGCTCGGCCGGCGCCTCGTGCGCCTGCAGTGTTACGAAGGCCTCGACGTCTCGGCGGCGGTCTACGAGTGGAACTATCCCGCCCAGATGGTCGAGATTCGCCTGGCCGAGGCCGAGGGCGTCACCGACCGCAACCAACTCGCCAAGGACATTTTTTCCGAGCGCTTCCTGATCAAGCGGCCGCTCCTGCAGGCGCTGGAACCCGACGTCGCCGGGGCGCCCGTGCTCCTGATCGACGAACTCGATCGCACCGACGAACCGTTCGAGGCGTACTTGCTCGAAGTGCTGGCCGATTTCCAGTTGACGATTCCCGAACTGGGCACGGTGAAGGCCCCCGCCCCGCCGATCGTGATCATCACGTCCAACCGCACACGTGAAATCCACGACGCACTCAAACGGCGTTGCTATTACCACTGGATCGGCTACCCCGACGCGGCGCGCGAACTCGCGATCCTCCGCCTCAAGGTACCGGGCGCGGCTGAACGGTTGTCGCAACAGATCGTCGGGTTCGTGCAGTCGCTGCGCAAACAGGACCTGTTCAAGCTCCCGGGCATCGCCGAAACCCTCGACTGGGCCTCGGCGCTGATTCAACTCGACAAACTTGCGCTCGATCCGACGACGATCAACGACACGCTGGGCACGCTGCTCAAGTATCAGGACGACATCGCCAAGATTCAGGGCAGCGAAGCGTCCAAGCTCCTGGATCAGGTCAATCGCGAACTGGCGGCGGCACGGTGAACCAGCCTTCGGGCGGCCAGGGCCGCCTGCACGAGAACATCATGCACTTCGGCCGCGTGCTGCGCGCGGCGGGCCTGCCGGTCGGCCCGGGCACGGTCATCGAAGCCATCCGCGCCGTCGAGGCGGTCGGCATCGGCAGCCGCGAGGACCTCTACTGGACGCTGCACGCCGTGTTCGTCAATCGCCGCGACCAGCGCGACATCTACGACCAGGCGTTTCATATCTTTTGGCGCAACCTGAAGATCCTGGAGCGCGTGATGTCGCTCCTGCTGCCGTCCTTCGGGGCCGACGACGAGAACGCGCCGAAGGCCGAGGAGGCCAGCCGGCGCCTCGCCGATGCGTTCTTCCCCGGCCAGAGCGAAAAGGAACGCAAGACAGAAGAAGATCAGCCGCTCTACGACGCGGCGTTCACCTATTCGGCCAGCGAAGAACTCAAGACGCTCGACTTCGAGAGCATGTCGGCCGAAGAAATTCGCGCGGCCAAGGCCGCAATCGCCCGCATGCGCCTGCCGATCCTCGAGGTGCCGACGCGACGGTTCACGGCCAGCAGCCGCGGCACGCGAGTCGATCTGCGCGCCACGTTGCGGGCCAGCCTGCGCACCGGCGGGTCCACCATCCCGCTCCGGCGCAAGGAACGGGTCTGGCGCCACCCGCCGCTCGTCGTGTTGTGCGACATCTCGGGCTCGATGAGCCGCTATTCGCGCATGTTCCTGCACTTCATGCATGCCATCACCAACGACCGCGACCGCGTGTTCACGTTCGTATTCGGTACGCGGCTGACCAACATCACGCGCTACCTGCGCCAGCGTGACGTCGATGCCGCGCTCGGTTCGGTGAGCGAGGCGGTCGAAGACTGGTCGGGCGGCACCCGCATCGGCCGATGCCTGCACGAGTTCAACACCCGCTGGTCACGCCGGGTCCTGGGCCAGGGTGCTCTCGTGTTGTTGATCTCGGACGGCCTCGACCGCGACGCCGGAGTCGGGCTCAGCTTCGAGATGGAACGGCTGCACAAGTCCTGCCGGCGGCTCCTGTGGCTCAACCCGCTCCTGCGGTTCGACCGCTACGAGGCTCGGGCCGCGGGCGCCAAGGCGATGCGGCCGCATGTTGACGAATTTCGCGCCATCCACAATCTAGAGAGCATGGCAGACTTGGCGGCCGCCCTCTCGATGGCGGGAACGCGGCGCGAGGAAGCCAAGGCGAGCGAACCGGGGTTGATGGGGAACGTGGCATGAGCGACGACGTATTGGCGCAGGCGACGATCTGGAAGAACGCGGGCAAGCGCGTGGCGCTCGCGACCGTGGTGACGACCTGGGGCTCTTCGCCCCGCCCGGTCGGGAGCCAGTTGGCGATCGACGAATCGGGTGCCTTCGTGGGCTCGGTCTCGGGCGGTTGCATCGAAGGCGCCGTCGTCCAGGAAGCGATCGAAGCGATGAAGGACGGCAAGCCCCGCCTGCTCGACTTCGGAGTCACCAACGAGCAGGCTTGGGAAGTGGGCCTTGCCTGCGGCGGCAAGGTGCAGGTGTTCGTCGAGCGACTGGAATGAAGTCCGCGACCCTCGCCCAGATCCAGGCCGATCGCGCCGCCAAGCGCGCGGTGGTGCTCGCCACCAACTTGGCAACCGGCGCCGAGCGGCTGATATATCCCAACGCCCTCGACGGTCTCGAACCGCTATTGGCCGCCGCCGTCGGCAATGCGGCACGCAACGATCAGAGCGGCAACGTCGACACACCTGAGGGCAAGCTGTTCCTGCACGTGTTCAACCCGCCGCTGCGATTGGTCGTGGTCGGGGCCGTGCACATCGCCCAGCCGCTCGCGCGCATGGCCGCCTTGGCCGGCTACGACGTCACGATCATCGACCCGCGCAGCGCCTTTGCCACGAACGAACGGTTTCCTGGCGTCACCATTTCGACCGAGTGGCCCGACGAGGCGCTGGCCAAGCTCAAGCCCGACGCCCGCACCGCCGTGGTCACGCTGACGCATGACCCCAAGATCGACGATCCGGCGCTCGAGGCGACGCTGCGCTCCCCGGCGTTTTACGTGGGTTCGCTCGGCAGCAGGAAGACCCACAACGCACGGCTCTACCGGCTGCACAAGGCGGGCTTCACCGAGACCGAGACGGCGCGCATTCATGGCCCGGTGGGCTTGGGCATCGGCGCCAAGTCGCCGGCCGAGATCGCGGTTGCGATCTTGGCCCAGATCACGGAGCGGCTGCGCCAGCCGAAGAGCTGATGGATTTCGGGCGTATTGCCCTGGAGACGGCCGAGGGCACCGTCCTCGGCCACTCGATCAAGCTGGCGCGCATCGCCTTCAAGAAGGGCCGCGTGCTGTCGGCCGACGACGTGGCGCAGTTGCGTGCCTCGGGCCTCACCCACGTCATCGCCGCCCGCTACGGCCAGGACGACGTGCCCGAGGACGAGGCCGCCCTCGCGGTGGCCGGGGCAGCGTGCGGGGAGCATGCCCGGCGTAACGCCCCCTTCACCGGCCGCTGCAACCTCTACGCCGATACCCCCGGCGTCCTCCTGATCGACCGCGAGCGCCTGGACCGTCTCAACCTGGTGGATGAGTCGATCACGGTCGCGACACTGGCGCCGTTCGACCTCGTCGAACAGGGCCAGATGCTGGCGACGGTCAAGATCATTCCGTTTGCCGCGCCGCGGGCGGCCCTCGCGCGGTGCCTCGCGATCGCGCGCGAGGGCGGTCCCCTGGTGAAGGTGGCACCGCTCGTGTCTCACCGGGTCGGCCTCGTCCTGACGACGCTGCCCGGCGTGAAGCCGGCGATGCTCGACAAGACCGTGCATGTGCTGCGCGAACGCTTAGGACGCCTGGGCAGTGCCATCGCCGAGGAGGTTCGCTGTCCGCACGAAACGGAGGCTGTCGCCAAGGCGATCCGGACATTGCTCGCCAACGGCTGTGCCCCGATCCTGATCTACGGCGCCTCGGCGATCGTCGATCGCCGCGACGTGATCCCGGCCGGCATCGTGACCGCAGGCGGGGTCGTCGATCACTTCGGCATGCCGGTCGACCCGGGCAACCTCTTGCTGCTCGGCCGCCACGGGAAAACGGCGGTCGTCGGCCTGCCGGGCTGCGCGCGATCACCCAAGCTCAATGGCTTCGACTGGGTGTTGTGGCGGCTGCTGGCCGACGTCCCCGTCGGGCGCGACGACGTCATGCGCATGGGCGCGGGCGGGCTGCTGAAAGACCTGCCCACCGAGCGCGGCGCCAGCCGCGATCGCGACGAGGACGATCAGGGCGGCGTGCAACGCGTGCCGCGCATCGCCGCGATCATCCTGGCGGCCGGCCAGTCGCGCCGCATGGGCCGCAACAAGCTCGTGACGCCCGTCGGCGGCGTGCCGATGGTGAGCCGCGTCGTCGACGCGGTCGAGCGCAGCCAGGCCGGCCCCACCATCGTCGTCACCGGCCACGACGCCGAAAAAGTGCGCGAGGCCCTCCTCGGGCGCGCGCTCACGTTCGTGCACAACCCCGAGTACGCCGCGGGGCTGTCGACCTCGCTCAAGGCTGGGATCGCCGCGCTCCCCGAGGACTGCGACGGCGCGATCGTCGTCTTGGGCGATATGCCGGCCATTCGTGCCGACCACCTCGATCGCCTGATCGCCGCCTTCAACCCGGTCGAGGGTCGCGCCATTTGCGTCCCGACGAATGCCGGCAAGCGCGGCAACCCCGTGCTGTGTGGCAGGGAATTCTTCGCCGAAATGAAAGACATCGCTGGCGACGTCGGTGCCAAACACCTGTTGGGCCAGCACCCCGACCGGGTGTGCGAGGTCGCGGTCGATGACGACGCGGTGCTGGTCGACGTCGATACGCCCGAGGCGCTGACCGCCTTCGCCGCACGGCAATCATGAGCTTCGACGTCCAGCGCGTGCGGGCGGAGTTCCCGATCCTGGGCCGCCGGATCCATGGCCAGGCCCTGCACTACCTCGACAACGCAGCCACCAGCCAGACCCCCGAGGCGGTCATCGATCGGGTGCGCCGGCACGAGCGCGAGTCGCGCGCCAACGTGCTGCGCGGCGTCCACACGCTCGCCGAGGAAGCGACCAACGCGTACGAGGCGGCGCGCGCCACCGCGGCACGCTACGTCAATGCAGCGCGGCCCGAAGAGATCGTTTTCACGAGCGGCACCACGGCGGCCATCAACCTGGTGGCGAACAGCTTCGGGGAATCGTTGCGCGCGGGCGATGAAGTCGTGCTTTCGCTCCTCGAACATCACAGCAACATCGTCCCCTGGCATCTCCTGGCCTCGCGCCGCGGCGTCGTGGTCAAGTTCCTGCCCGTAACGGAAGACGGACGCATCGACACGCACGCGCTTCCCGCGCTCCTGACCGCTCGCACCAAACTGCTCGCGCTCGCCCATGTTTCGAACGTCACCGGCGCTGTGCTCGATGTCCGGACCGTGGCGGCCCTCGCGCGTGAACGCGGGATCGCCGTGTTGATCGACGGCGCCCAGGCCGTGCCGCACGGCCCCGCAGATGTTCAGGCGCTCGGCGTCGATTTCTACGCCTTCTCCGGCCACAAAATGTATGCGCCCAACGGCATCGGCGTGTTGTGGGGCCGGCATGAACGCTTGGCCGCCATGCCGCCGTTCCTGGGCGGCGGCTCGATGATCCACGCCGTCACGACCGCCGGCACGACCCCCGCCGAACCGCCCAAGCGCTTCGAGGCGGGCACGCCGCCGATCGCTCAGGCCATCGGCCTCGCTGCCGCCATGGACTGGATCCGCCGTCACGACGCGGCCGCCGTCGAACATCATGTGCAGGCGCTGACCGGACGGCTCCTGGACGGTCTCGGCGTCATCGACCGCGGCCGCAAGCGTATTCGCGTCATGGGGCCTTCGGGTCTGCAAGGGCGCTACCCGGTCGTGTCGTTCGATGTCGCGGGCGCCCACCCGCACGACATCTGCACGTTGCTCGATCAATCGGGCGTGACGCTTCGTGGTGGCCATCATTGCGCCCAGCCGCTGATGGAGCATTGGGGCCTCGCCGGTACGACGCGGGCGAGCCTCGCGCTCTACAACGATGCGGGCGATGTCGATGCGTTCCTGCGCGGGCTCG
>VGES01000012.1 GCA_016869765.1 Alphaproteobacteria bacterium | reverse complement strand
CGCGCCAAGGAGGCCTATCGCGCCCAGGCCGCGGGCGACTTCTTCGGCAAGATCGCGATCGAAATCCCCTGACGGGCGACCCGTACCGCGCGTTCTTCATCACCGAGAACGGCGAAGCAACCGACGTTTATCCGGTGTTGGCGAGCCAAACCGTCGTCGACGTGACGATCCAGGCTTTGGAATCTGTAGCGCCGGCGCCGCAGGCGATCGCGCTAGCGAAGCACCCGGGCGGATCGTTCACGTTCTTCTCGCCGCTACATCCGGTGAATCCTTCCGACTGGGTGTTGGGGCAGCCCGCCCGAGTGGCGCTCGCGGCAATAGCCCTAAAGATCGAGCCCGCCGATCCGGAGCGACTCGCCGCCAACGGGCTGGCTGCTGATCTCGCGGCCCTGATCCCGGCCCGCCTCGCCTACCCCGGGGTAGAATCACGCCCGGACTGGCACGCGTTCCACGGGCCAGTGACGAAGGTCGAAAAACTCGAGGTGGAGGGACGGGTGTTGTGGCGGATGCGCATCGCGCTGTTGCGCGCTGCCGACGTCGTGTTGGAGGCCACCGTCTACGCCTCAGCCGACTATGTCGGCTACGACTTCCTGCCCGAGACCGGCGAGGTGCTCACCGGTCTCCTGTGGCTCAGCGGCTATCGCCCCGGCGACTGATCCTGGGCCAATTGGGCCGCGTGGGCCCCCGGCAGATACACCTCGTCATAGAGCGCGAGGTATTCATCGACGCAGCGGTCGAGCGTGTAGTTCCGTTCGACCTCCGCCCGAGCGATCTCACCCATCGCCTTGCGCCGGAATTCGTCGTGGGCGAGCGCGACAAGCTGGGCGGCCAGCGCCTCCGTGTCGCCCACGCCGACCAGGGCCCCGTTCCAGCCGTCGATCACCAGCTCTCGGTTGCCGCCGGCCTCGGTCGCCACGACAGGAAGGCCCGCCGCCATCGCCTCGATGATGGCGTTCGACGATCCTTCCTCGTGCGATGTCGAGATGGCGATATCGGCCGATGCGAGGAGGTCGGGAACATCGGCACGTTCACCCAGCCACAGTATATGATCTCCGATCATCCCGTCGCGGGCCCGCTGCTGCAATCCATCGCGAATTCCCGTGTCGCGCCCGACACACAAGAGACGCCAGTCGGCGGGCAGGTCATGGGCTCGGCGCGAAAGCGCGTCGATGAGATCGGCGTGTCCCTTATAGGGAATGAGATTCGCGACGATGATCAGGACGACACTGTCCCGGGCGATGCTCAGTTCGGATCGCAAGCGGTCCCGCGAATTTGCGTTCGCATAGGGCGAGAGATCGATCCCGTTAAGGATCTTCCTGACGCGCCGAACCGGGACGCCCTCGTTTCGAAGATCGGCGAGCACGGCGTCGCTGTTTCCGACGATCGTGGTCATGCGCCGATGAAGAGCCTTTTCGAGGTGCGCCAGAAACGGGTGTTTGCGATGGTAGTAGTTCAGGCTGCGGCGACTCATGAGTAGGCTCGGAACGTCCGCGACTATCGCTGCGATCGCGCCAACCAGGTAGGCCTCGGGCAGGAAGAAGTGTGCAATCGCCGGACGACGGACGGTGAGGAGCCGCCACAACCAAACGAACGCCGATACCGTACCGCGGCGGCGATCGGCCTCATAAACCTTGATTCCCTGCGCCCGCAGACGATCGGCCATGGCCCCACCAGGATGGAGCGTCACCACTTCGATCGGAAGACCGCGTCCGGCAAGTTGTGGTACGACCTGCGCCAGGTGGCGTTCGGTTCCGCCGATGCCCAGGCTTCGCACGACGATCATCACCGATGGATGACGTGACGGCGTCGAGCGCGGGATCTCGGCTAAGCGCCAGCGACCAAAGGACTCGACATGTGAAACACGCGCTTCATCCCGAAGCACCGCGTCCGCCCCGGGCCAATAGGTGCTGTCCCAAAGCACGAGCCCGGTGCCATGGCCGCGAAGGGTTGCCCCGAGCGGGGCCGAAACCACCGGAAAGATCGGTTCGAGAAGCCGGAAGCCGTAACCATGTCCGCCCCACAAGACGGGGTTTCGGCCATCGGACGCCACCACCTCGGCGGTGACCAGCGGAAATACCGCGATCGGCGCGCGCGAACGTTTGGCGAGCGCCGCACGGGCCGCGGCCAGGTCAGGGTCGCTGGTCCCACCACGACCGGCTCGCTGGCGCCAACCCAACACGAGCGCCGCAAGAGTCACGATGAGGCCGATCGCCAGGAGCGCCTGGACGACGGGATCGCCTGTTTCAACCGCCAGCATCCACCAGAGCACCGCCGGCAGAACGGCGTTGAACACGTAGTGGTGCCCGCCCCCGAAACACTTGAGAAACGGCACGAACAACGTGAGCAGTGCCATAGCATAAGCGCCGGCGAACCAGGCGAGGAGCCAGGCCGGAGGTGCGGGAGCGATGAACAACACCACCGGCGCCAGAACGCCAAGCGGCAAATAGGCCACCACGTTTTTCAGATGCTGGACGACCCCGCGCAGCCCCTGACCGTGGAAGCGCCCGTCCGGGCCGCCAGGCGAGCCGTAGATCGGCGATTGACGCACGGCGTGGGCACCGAGATTGCGCCAGTGTCGATGCCAGAAACGAACGATGTCGGCGTGCGATCGCCACTGCAATCGGGCGAACGTCGGCCCGGTGATCGCGGTTGCAACGATCAGCCCAAACAGGGGAATGGTCGCGACCGCCCAGGAACCTAGAACGATCGCCCAGGCCGGCCAGAGCGCGAGCATGAATTGGGTCGACATCTTGTGGCTCAGGATGACGCCCGCGGTGGCCGCGATTGCTACCGCCCAGAAGGCGATCTCGTAGGACCCAGCCATGCCCACGGCCAGGACTTCGGCCATGAGCTTCACCGACAGGAACAGGTTGCCCCAACTCCGCGGATTGACCTGCACGTTGTAGGCGACCAACACCGGGGCCAGTCCGATCACCGCCGCCCCGATCGCCATCGCCCACCCGGTGACGCCTGAAACGACACCGAACACGATCAGAACGCCGATCAAGCCGAGGTCGGCGATTTGGGAAAGACCCACCGCTCGTCGCTCGAGGAACTCGGGCCGAAACCACGAAAGGAACCAGGCGAAAAAGGGCGGATAGGACTGGCGCTCGTCCTCGAGCAGATATCGCCCACGGATGATCGGCGGCAGACGCGGATCGGCGCGAAGGGCTTGGGCCACGACCAGCCAGTAGTGATGATCGACCCGGCGATCTGCACCCTGGCGGATGAACGCCATACGTGCGCCCAACGCGCCTAAGGCGGCGCCCAAGAAGGCGATGGCCGCGATCACGAGAGGGGGATCAGTTGACGGTGGCGCGCTCGCGCGAGCCGCTGGACTGTTCGGCGGCCGCATCACCACCGAGATCGGCCGGAATGTCGAGGACGTTGGTATCGAGGCTGAGCCGCTTGATCTCGAACTGGAGCGGCGGTGCGTTGTCGAGTTTGGGCACACCATAGCCCGAGCACAACTTGCAGATGTCGACGTCACCTTGGGCACTGGCGATCTTCTCACGAAACGCCCGCGTCGCCGGCCCGTTCCACACCTCGCGCAGCGAATGCTCGAAGGCATTGCCGAACACGTGTTTGCCGTTCGGGTCGCGGCAGCAAGGAACGACGCTGCCGTCCCAGTTGACGACCGTCGAGTTCCAGATCCACGTGCACTCGTTGTCGGGCACGACCTTCGGCTTCAGCACACCACGCGCAAAGGCCTGTTCGTCGTAGAACCAATAGCTGCGATCCTTGGGCAACAGTTCTTCCCCTTCGGCCACCGATCGAACACAGGGGTCGATAACGTTGGCGCGGTCGATGCCGATCTCCTTGGCCCAACGCAGGAACTCCGGCACTTCGTGTTCGTTGTGCTTCATGACGATGAAGCCGACGTTGACCTGCACGTTCGACTCGGGGTGCCGACGGCGGAGGTCCAGCAGCGCGTGAAGGTTGAGATGTATCTTGTCGAGGTTCGAGCGCACGCGATAGATGCCATGCGTTTCCTGACGCATGCCGCCGATCTGGAAGTTGATCTCGTTCACGTCCGAGTAAACGATCCCCTCGGCGTCGACGAAGTCGCCGTTCGTGCAGGTCTCGACATAGATCCCCTTGTCGCGGGCATAGCGGACCATGTCGTAAGAGCGCCGGTGCAAGAACGGTTCTCCCATGAAGTAGTACATGAGCACGGCGGTCGTCGGCGCGACGTCGTCGATGAACTCCTTGTAGACATCGAAGTCGATGAGACCGCGCCGCCGCGCCATCGTCCCGTTCCCGGTTTCGCAAACCGGGCAGCGCGCGTTGCACGCATTGGTGGGTTCGATGGTGAGGTGCACGGGCATCATCAGGGGGCCGGCAATGCGCGCCTTCGCCATCGCTGTGTTGTAGAGCAACGCCTTCCAACCCTTAGGCCGGTGCTTGACCAGACCCCAGGCCCGATCGACGTAGCTTCCGAACTTGCTAACGGTATTGGTGGCGGGCATCGCATCCTCGACTGTTGACGCCAATAGATGGCGGTGAACTGGACGTCGTCAACGTCAAACCGGGGTCACCTCTGGCAAAACCCCTTCCGTCTGTAGGGACCAGAGCTGATGAAAACGGCCACGCGCGGCCAACAGCTCGGTCATCGTACCGACCTCCTGGATGCGCCCGGCTTCCAGGACGACGATTCGATCGGCGACACGGCAGGTCGAAAGCCGGTGCGCGACCAGCACGATCGTGACGCTCCCCTTGAGCGGCGCGATGGTGTCGGTGACGGCCCGTTCGGTTTCCGCGTCCAGCGCGCTTGTCGCCTCGTCGAGCACGAGCAGGCGTGGGTTACCGATCAGCGCGCGGGCCAGCGCAATCCGTTGGCGTTCCCCGCCGGACAGTCGGACACCGCGATCGCCGACCCGGGTATCGTAGGTCTGTGGCAGCCCCACGATGAAGTCGTGGACGGAGGCGCGGCGTGCCGCCGATTCGATCGTCGGGCGATCCACCTGTCCAAGACCCCAAGCGATGTTCTCCGCAATACTGGCATTGAACAGTACGGAGTCCTGAGAGAGATAACCGACGCTCCGGCGCCAGCTTCGGAGCGGAAGTGCACTCAACGGCTCCCCATCGATCCGGATAACGCCACCTGTCGGCTCGGTCAGCCGAAGGAGGCAATCGACCAGGGTCGATTTTCCGGCTCCCGACCCGCCGACGAGCGCGAGAATCTCGCCGGGCTGGATCACGAGGTCGATATCCCGCAGCACCAAACCCGCACCGTGATCGACGCACACTCCCGCGAACGTAAGCGCCGCGGGACCGCCGCGAGCGCCCTTGCCCTGCTCGATCGCCGACTCTTCCCGATCATCGCCCGCGGCTTTGCGCAACGCTCGTAGGGTCGAAACGGCCGGAGCCAACACGTTGATGGCCTGCAGAGACTGTTGGAGGCTCGATAACTTCGGAAACAGACGCACAAAGAGCACCAGCACGACGAGTACGATCCCGGCATCGATGCCGATGACCTGGACACCGACGACGAGGAGCGCCACCAGCATGACGACGCCACCGAACTCGAAGATCGATCGAATGAGCTGGCCGTCGAAGAGACTGAAGAACGTGCTTCGTCGCAGCCGATCGATGACCGGTGACACCATCCGCACGGCAACCGCTTCGGTCGCCGTCGCCTTCAGGAGCTTGGCGCCGCCGATGAACTGAGCGCCGAGCGCCTGGACCTCGGCATTGTCCCGGGACACGTCGTTGCCAACGCGGTAGGCCCGCTTGACCAGGGGTCTGGTGACCGCGAACAGAAGTGCCCCGACCGACAAAATCAGCAGCGTCACCTGCCAAGACAACGCCAACGCGATCACGACGTAGATCGCGGCGGTAACACTGGCCGCCGCGAACAGCGTGAATTGATAAAAGGCACCCGTGACCCGCGTAACTTCACCGGTCAAGCCGTTCATCAGGTCGCCACCTCGGTGGCGGACGAAAAACCGCCACCGCGCCTCGACGATCGTGCGAAACAACTCGTTCTGCCAGCCGGTGCCGTAACGCGAGTAGAGCTTCGCGGATAGCGCGGCCTGGGTCACGAACACGCCGTAATTGACCGCGAACACGAGGACGATGAAGGCACCAACAACGCTGTAGGAGAATGGCAGACCGAACATCTCTGCCGCTCCTCGAATGGCGCCGACAACCGGGTTGCCGCTTTCTACGGACCCGATCCCGACGAGGCCGAGCAGCGGAAGGATGCTCGCCACCGCCAAGCCTTCCATCAGCCCCGTCAGGGCCTGCAGAACGATCAACACCCAAAGAATGGCGCCAAGCCGCTCCCGGATATCGGCGAACAACGTCCGGAGTTGGTCTAGCACGTCTGCCTCAAGGTTCAGCGACCGCTAGTCCTACCCCGTCCCGCCCAAAACCGGCGCCGTTGTAGAACATGAACCATCGTCGGCCGACCCGCACGACCGCCGGGTAGGCCTGGACATCCCGGTCCCACGCTTCACCGGAAGATTCGAACTCGAGGTCGTCGTCGCGGCGCTCCCAGGTCAAGCCGTCGGCGGATGTTGCGTACCCGAGCTGGTAGCGTCCCCGTCGGGCGAACGAATACCAGCCCTGATAGGCACCATCCTCCTGCGTCGTCCAGCAGCGTGCGATGTTCGTCTCGTCCGGTCCCAGCGTGTCGATGCAAACCCGGCCATCGCGCTGCCACTCGATGCCGTCCCGCGATTCGGCGTACTTGATGTGATAGCGAGAAGTCAGCCCACCTGCCCCCTCCTCCCACCGGTATCCCGAGACGTACCACATCCGCCATCGCTCGCCTTCGCGGCGAACGACCGGCGCGGTGACGAGACAGGGGTCGTGCTCGGAGCGGGCCAGGATGGGCGCTATCCGCGCGCGTTTGAACGAGCGACCGCCGTCATGACTGATGGCGAGTCCAGCCGCGGCATAAAACATCGGCGGTCGCAAACCGGCGTTCCAACCAATCGTATAGAGACGGATTGCGTCACCATCGCGCACGACGGATGCCGGGTACACCCCATCGCCGTCAAAATTGCCGAGTGGCCCAGGCGCCAAGGCCGGCTCCTCCGCCACTGTCAGAATCGTTGGCTCGCCAGTGAGGTCGATGTCGAACCAGTCGATATGCGAGCGCTGGTGCTCGTCGCGCGTCGCCCCATAGACCCGGAAGCGCCCAACACCGAGCGAAAGCGGTGTCGGTGCCTGGGTATGGGATCGAGCCCAAGGCCTCCCGGCCTTCGGTGCGTAGACAAGCCCGAGGCTCTTGAACCGAAACGTGCTCACCGTCGAACGGAGATCGTCCACTCCCACAGTGGATAGTCGTGCGACAAACTGACGAAGCGGGAATAACGCCGCTTGCATAGATCGAAGAAAAAACTCGGATCCGCGTAGTAGAGATTGTCGTCTCGCCAGTCGACGTAGGACGTCAGGAGGTTGAAGGCGAACCCACAGCGCGACATCTCATTCATGTTGTCGAGCGATCGAATCACATGCTCCCGCCACTCGTCTTCGCTGGCCGCCAAGCGGACATTGAAAATGCCAGACGCGAAGCTGTCATCCGCCGGCTCATCGATTCGAGATCCGAGCACGAACACGGCGTCGCTCGATGACACCCGGCGACGCGCCGCTGCCAGCATCTCTTCGCTGATGTCGTAACCCCGATACAAGCCCGGCTTGCGTCCGGTCGCGACGAGAAATTCGAATAGCGATCCAAAACCACAGCCAAGATAGGCAACGACGAAATCGGTCGGGCCTTGCTCGATCACCGTCGTCAGGCGTTCGAATCGTAGCTCATGATCGGCCGGCGCCTTCCACCCTACGCCGCGCGCAACCTCACCATGTTCGCGCAGACTGGAGGTGTAGAGTTCCGCGACCGCAGAAAGATCGACCCGATCCCCACTCATCGGAAGAACCGGCTGCTATCCTTGGGGAACTTCGCGGTTCGCTCCGCCACGTAGACTTCATCAGCTCCGGTGTTCTTCTGGATCAACGCTCCTGGACCGATGATGTTGCGATCGCCGACCACGACGGTATCGGCAATCGTCGCGTTGACTCCGAGGAAGCAATGGTCTCCGACCTGGCAATGCCCCGAGATCACGACATGACTCGAGATGAAGCAGTGAGCGCCGATGGTCGAATGATGACCGACATGGTTGCCGCTCCACAAGATCGTGTCATCGCCAATCGAGACGAACGGCTGAATCGTGTTGTCCTCGAAAATGAAGACGTTATCGCCGATCCTGGTATCGCCCCACGTTGTCGCCTTCGAGGAAACGTATCGGATTAGCGAATAGCCCTTGCCCTTCGCCTCGAGACAGAAGCGCTCGCGCAGGCGGTTGAGTTGGCGGTAACCGACGGCGACGAACATCTCGTGGTCACCGGGAGGGAACCGGTCGGCGATCTCCTCGAAGGGCACCACCGGCAAGCCTTGTTTCGAGGGTTGCGCGATGCTCGCTCGACTGGCCGTGAACGCCACTACCTCATAGAGGCTGTCGGCATCCAGGTAAAAACGCACGACCTCCGCGAATGAGGCCGTTCCGAAGATCAGGGCGCGCTTGGTCTTCTGCATCGTTCAGAACTTGGCGCTCAGCGCATCGAAGGGCAATACATAGAAGAACGGATACTCGTTCAGCAATGTCTTCGGCGTCTGGGTAAGAAGCTCGCGGTTGTTTAGCAGCACGTGATAATCGTAGGGCACGTCGTGGGCAGCCCATTTGCGTTTGAAGCGCAAGACCCCGTCCTGGGTAACCCAGGTCCCGCCCCAATTCCATGCCGTATAGCCGGCGTCGGCCGCATCACGCATCGCCCGGAACAGGATCGCCGCCGAGGGTTGGGCCGCGCGTGCCGACAAACGCGTAGCAGGAATGTAGTAGTCGACCGTGCGGCCCGCGTAGAACAACAGCAATGCGGCAACGATCTCCCCACCCAAGCGGGCGACATAAATGTTGTATTCGACGCCCGCCCGAAAATGGCGTGGGAGCAACTCGAAGAACCTCGTCGGCTTTTCTCGCCCCCCGATCGCCGCCATATTCTCGCGGTGAATGTCCTGGAGCGCCGGAAAAGCATCGTTGTCGATCACGACTTCGACGCCCGAAGACTCGGCCTTTCGCACGTTTCGCCGCGACGATCCATCGATCGCGGCGAACAGGGCCTCGGAGGACCGAGCAAGGCCAAGATCGGTAATCTGCCCGATTCGTCGGTCTGCGAAATCCGGCGCGACCGGCAGATCGACGGATTCGCCCGGCGCGAAGATCACCGTAGCCGCCGCTGTCCCGGGCGCGCGAGCGATCCCGACGTATGCCGACCACAGCGTAGCGCGGGCCGCAGGGTCGGCACCGATGAGCCCACCGTTGCTGCCAAAAAAGGGCAGCGAGTTGACGACCCGACCGAATCGCCCCTCCTGACTCATCAGCGGGAGAGCCGCGACGAGGTTGCCGGCTTGGTCGATGGCGCCGAGGTACGACGGCCGACAACCGAGCGTATCCCGGAGAAACGACCGGAACGACCAGGTCGCATAGATCAGGTGCGACGGCGTCGCCGCGCATAGGGCGCCGTAGCGCTCCGCCCAGGAGTCGCCGATCTCGTGGATGTCGAAACCACTCATCGCCCTGGTCTATTTGATGGTGACGATTGCGCGCTCGGCGGTGTAGCGCGACCGCCGGATCGTGTACTCCGAGCCCTTGAACAGTTCTTTGAAAGCGATCGCCTCACCCGGCGCCTCGGCCCAGGTGAATTCGTC
The DNA here is from genome assembly GCA_016869765.1 of Alphaproteobacteria bacterium. Lineage (GTDB taxonomy): Bacteria > Pseudomonadota > Alphaproteobacteria > SHVP01 > SHVP01 > SHVP01. Next base: position 71,313 of record VGES01000012.1, on the reverse strand, counting down.
CAGCAGGATGACGCTGCCCGGAACCAGATGCGGACGGATCGCCTTGAGGCAGGCCTTCGTCGGTTCGTAGAGCGCCAAGTCGAAATAGGCGAGCGCCACGACGGTTTCGGGATGATCGGCGAAATACTTTGGTGCGGTTTGGACCACATCCCCTTTGACGATCTCATGGCGGTTCCGCAGATGGCCGAGCACATTGTTCCCCTCATGCACGGCGAGGAGTTCACGCAGGTAGGCCGGATAGTCCGGCGTCGCCGCATAGCCGCCCTCGGTGATCACCTGCCCCGGTCGGTCCTTGCTCGAGAAGCTCGAGTAACCTTCAAACGTGTCGAATCCTACGATCTTTCGTGTCTTGTTGAACGGCTCGTAGATCGCGCGAAGGTTCTCGAACATGACGAGGTTCTGGCCCCACCAAGTCCCGAACTCTATGATGATTCCCGGCACCGGCAGGATGAGTTCATAGATCTCATTGATCACCAGTGTCTTCACCAACACGGAGCTGCGCGTGTACAAGCCGAAGTTGCAGACCAAGTGTTCGAGCGGCAACGGGCTGGTGCGATACATATCGTTCAGACGCTCGCGAAAACGCAGCTGATCGCCCGACGAATTCGTTTCCATGGCATAGGGGCTGGCACTTTCGGTCATCGGGGGAACTCCGTTTCGGTCATGATCGGGAAAGGTCGGAAAAAGCCAGAGCCAGAGAGGAAGGGACGTGCGCCAGCGACCATCGCGAACGCGCCAACGCTGCGAAGTTGCGCGCGACTTTGACGCGTAAGGCGGCATCATTGACCGCGCGCGCGACTTGCGATGCCAGGGCCGCGATGTCCCCAACCGGAACAAGAAGCGCCGTCTCCTCGTGGCGGAGAAGTTGCTTCACCCAATCGGCATCGAAGGCGACGATCGGGAGGCCGCACAGGCCCGCCTCGCGCAGCGCGGTCCCCGTAATGGTCGACACGAAGATGTCGGCGTCACGGTACTCGCCGGCCAACTGCTCGTTGGGCAGGTACCCGAGCCACACGACCGCGTCAGAAACTCCTCGTGTCGAGGCGTCGGCTTCCATTGCGGGACGGTCCGGGCCGTCCCCGGCGATGCGCAGAACTGCGCGTATCCCCATGGCGCGCAGTCTGGCGACAAGATCGATCAGCCCACGGGTCAACTTCTCGGGATGCAGTCGCCCCACGTAGAGCAACCGCACCGGATCGGCGACCATCGCGCGATCGGTCTTGGCACTCTCGGCTGCGACGAAGAACTCCCGCGTCGGAAATTCTTCGACCGTCGCAGGCAGCACTTGGAGCTTCGTAGCCGCTCGCGGCTCCGCCGACAACCAAAGGACTTGGGCTTCGCCGTTCTTGCTAGCGATGATCTTTGCGGCAGCCGCGAAGCTGAGCTTCAGAAACAAACGTTCCAACCAGATCGGGACCCCGCTCATCGAACGCCGGGAGTTGCGGTAGACCTCCTCCGGCAAGCTGACGGGCATCAGTACGACCTGCGCGCCAAGGAACCAGCGCAGAAGCAAAGCAGTCCACCAGGAAAACACGACGTCGGCGGTCAAATAGTACGTCGGGTGCTCTCGCCGGGCAAACCGATATAGGTGCCAGGGTGCGAGCAACAGACTGCGCCAGAAACGGCCACGCGCGCCGATCGAAGTCAAACGGGTCGCTCCCTGCGTGAGTTCGCGGGGCGAATCACCGTACAAATAGGCGACATCGACGCGTTCGAAATACGCCTCGTAGTGCCGGACGTACCAAATGTTGCCTTTGGCGAGGACTTCGTCCAGTCGAGAGACCGTGAACAGGAGCAAGCGACGCCCGGGTTCACTCACCGGCGCACTCTCGCTTTCGCTTCCTTGCGATCGAACACGAGCTTGACGTTTTCGCCCTCGCCCTCGACGCGTCCGAAGGGCTTGGCCGGCGTACCGCCCACGATGGTGCCGGGCGGCACGCTCTTGGTCACCAGGCTGTTGGCGGCGACGACGCAGCGTTCACCGATCGTCACGCCGGCCGTGATGATGCATTGGCCGCCGATGTAGACGCAGTCCCCGATCCTCACCGAGGCTTCGCGCTTTGCGATTTTTCCGCCCGATAGCGCCTTCAGCACGGTGTCGTGCGTGTAAATGTGAACCCCCGTCGAGATCGAGCACCACGACCCGATCATCAGACCTCCACCGGTCCCATCAAGGAGCGTGTAAGGGCCAACCCAGGTGTTGGGCCCAACCGTGACCTCGCCGTACACGAGGGCGCTGTCGTAGATCGACGATCCCTCGCCAAACCCCAGCCGCTTGGCGCGTTCCCATCGGTCGAAAAGGGAATCCGCGAAGGACAGGCTGCGGTCGAAGCGAGCCTTGAGGTCGGCCTCGCGCTCCAGCCTCACCTCATGCAGCAAGCGAACGAGGTCGGCTTTGTCCATGTTTCGGTCCGGTGGGTTCGCCCTTGAGGAACGTCTGGGTCCATTCTTCCAGATACAGGAGCGACCAGATCAACAGGCGACGATTCGCCTGGCCGCTGAGATGTTCGTCGATCAGGCCGCGCACCGCCTTTTCGTCGAGAAAATCGTAGATCGCCGCCCGGCGGTCCATGATCCGGTCCCGCACATAATCGATACTCTCGCCGCGAAACCACGACGCGTCCGGACCGCTGAACCCCTGCTTCTCGGCCTCCGAGATTCGCTCCGGTACGTACCGGCTCAGCACTTTGCGCAACACCAGCTTACCATCGCGCGTGCGAGCGAAGTAGCGCCCGGTCTTCGAGCCTGGTTCGTTTTCGTTGATCCGCTCCGTGCGATCGAGATTGCCGAGCTTGAGGGCCACCGGCACCGTCATCGCAAAGTCGACGAGTGCGTTGTCCAGGAATGGCACTCGCGTTTCGAGACTGTGGGCCATCGAGAGCTTGTCTTCGACGACGAGCAAGCCGTGAAGGAACGTCTTTGCCTCGAAGTACAGCGAATGGTTGATGTAGTCCTCGCGACTGGTCAGCGCCGGCGCGTGATGTTGAAATATGTCGCGGAACACATCGCGTGTCCACACATCCTTGGCCTCCGGCCAAAGCGGCGCCATGACACGTTGCAGGTCGCGATTGGGGATCAGGCGCTGCCAAAACTGATAGTACTTGTCGACGTAGTGCTCGAAATCGTCGCCGGCGCTCGCCCGGAAATAGCGCCAGGGGTAACCGCCGAACAACTCGTCACCGCCGGCTCCCGAAAGCGTGACCTTGACGAACCGACTCGCCAGTTGCGCGGCATAGAAATTCGGGTAGGACTGACCGACGCGCGGCTCCTCGAGATGCCACACGAGGCGCCGCATGCAGCGCTCCATGTCGCCCGCTTTGAGCACCATCTCGTAGTGTTCGGTCTTGAAGAGGTAGGACATGAACTCGGCGGACGGGCGCTCGTCGAATCCCATCTCTATCCCTGAGGCCGAGTGCAAGTCGAAGCCGACGGTGAAGCTCCGAAGATCGGGGATTTCGCGCGCGGCCAAGGCCGCTACCGAGCCGGAATCGACGCCGCCGCTGAGATACGAGCCGACCGGTACGTCGGAGATCAACTGTGAAGAGACGGCACGGCGAAACAGTCCGTCCAACCGCTCGACGTATTCATGCTCGGAGAGGTGTTGCGTCGGCTCCTGAAAATCGAAGTCCCAGTACCGCACCGGAGTGCCGACGCCGCCTTCCTTGATTCTGCAGGTCGAGCCCGCCGGCAGCAGTCGAACGTTCTCGAAGAGGGTTCGGTCCGTGAAGAAATTCTGAAACGTCAGGTACTCGACGAGCGCTTTGGAGTCGAGTTTCGCGCGCCACGACTGGTCGGCGAGGATCGCCTTGATTTCGGACCCGAACCATACGCCATGGGAGGAATGGGCCAGATACAGCGGCTTGATGCCATACCGGTCGCGGGCCAACAACAACTCGCGTTTCTCACGGTCCCACAACGCGAAGGCAAACATGCCGTTGAACCGCGGAATGGCCCGCTCGCCCCACTCGCGGAGCGCCATGAGGACGACTTCCGAGTCGGTGCGCGAGCGGAACCGATGCCCAAGGGCTTCTAGTTCGAGGCGAAGTTCCTGGAAGTTGTAGATCTCGCCGTTGTAGGCGAGCACGTAACGGCCATCGGGTGACTGCATCGGCTGATGGCCGGCCGGGGAAAGATCGATGATGGCCAGTCGCCGATGGGCGAGCCCGAAGTTGCCATCGACGTAAAAGCCTTCGCCATCGGGCCCACGATGGGCGATCGCATCGGCCATGCGACGCAGGATCGTCGGTGAGGCCGGAGACCCGTCGAAACGAAATTGGCCCGCGATTCCGCACATCTCAGGCGGCCTTGCGCGCAATCACGGTGATGCCCGGGTCTTCGACCTTCTCGTGTTCGATCGTCATGCCCGCGTCCCGGCACCAGGCCCGTACTTCCTCGGCACTCTGGCGGTGCGCGTTCTTGGGCGCATACCAGTCGAAATTGAGGTGGTGCATCTCGTCGAAGCTGAGGTGAGGCCCGTAGAAGGCCTTCGCCACGTGCCAATAGAAGAAGCGCTGCAGGTTGATCCGGCCAGCGGGAATCCCCAGCACGGCGATCGGTTCCGGGATGTCGATTTCGACGTTGAGTTCACCCAGCGTTTTCCCGAGTTGGGTGAGCGGCTTCAGCGCCTCCCAGGCGGCCACGGGGGCCATCGTCTGGAGTTGGTCGCGGATGTAATCGTCGGTGAACTCGCGGATCGGCCCCTTGCGCCGGTACACGTAGAACAGGAAGCGGCCACCGGGCCGCAGCAACTTGGCGACGGCTTTGAGCGCGCGCTCGGTCGAGTCGGTGTGATGTAGAACACCCTCGGAAAAGACGACATCGACCGATCGCTCCGGCAACGGCACCGCCATCAGGTCGACCTGCAGGAAGCCCGCCTCGAGGCCGCGCGCGGCAAAGCGCTGGGCCGCGACATCGACGGCGTTCGATACGTCGACGCCGAGATAGCGGCAATGCGGCAGGACGCGATGGAGCAGCGTGAGACCGCCCATGGCGGCCCCGCAACCAGCGTCCAGCACGAGCGGCCGGGGCCCCAGATCTTTGAACCAGCCATCCGGATCGATGCGTCCGTACTTGGTCTCAAGCCATTCCTGAAACTGATTCATCAGCGCCTCGCCCTCGAAGGTCTGGCGCTGATGCCACTTGAAGCCGAAGGCGTTGGCCGTCTGGTGCTGGCTCTCCGACAGTAGCCGACGGGATCGGGGAATACCGCCGCGGACGACGAAATCCTGGCCTCCCAGACTGACGATCTGTCCCTCTTCGACCCGTTCCAGGCCGAAAAGTTCGACGAACCAGGACGGCGCCCTATAGCTGGCGGAGGGCGCGGACGACGTACTCATAGTCTTCGTCGCTCATACGGTTATGCAGCGGAATGGCCATCGAGTAGCGATCACAGTCGCGGGCGCCCGGGAAGTCGTCGTCCCGAGTCCCATAGGTGTGGCGGTAGTAGCCCAACATGTGGACCGCATGGGTCCCTGGGCGGGTTGCGACGCCCTCGGCCTGCAATCGTTCCATGATCGCGTTGCGCGGCATGGGCGCCCGCTCCGGGTCCACGTAGGTCACGAAGGATTGCCATGCGTGGCGCCCATCCCCGGGCTCACGGGGAACGCGGAGCCACGGGATGTCCTCAAGCTGCTCGGCATACCAGGCCGCGCGCTCGCGGCGCTCGGCAATGAAGCGGTCGAGCTTGCCGAGCTGCACCAGTCCGAGCGCGGCTTGAAGATCGGTCATGCGGTAGTTGAAGCCGAGCACGTCGAAATCAGCGAGCAGGTAGGGCTTCGGCCCACGGTGGCGCACCTCCTCCGACACCGATGCGCCGTGGTTGCGCATGACATCGGTGCGACGCGCCAGATCGGCGTCCTGCGTGGTGACCATGCCACCCTCCCCCGTCGTGATCGACTTTCGCGGGTGGAACGAAAAGGCAGCGATGTCGCCTAGGGCTCCGGCACAGCGATTGTCTTGCTCCGCCCCGGCGGCGCAGGCGGCATCCTCGACGAGGCGAACGTGGGACGGAACGGCACGTCGCAGGGCCGGCACATCGGCGCACAGGCCGAACAGGTGGACAGCCAATACGGCCTTGGTCCGCGGCGTGATCCGACGGGCGACGTCGACTGGATCGATGTTGAAGGTCTGCCGATCGACATCGGCCAGAACAGGTTTGGCGCCGCAATAGATCACGGCGTTGGCGGTGGCCACCCAAGTGAACGCTGGAACGATCACCTCGTCTCCGGGCCCAACACCAATCGCCAACAGAGCCAAATGCAGGGCCGTCGTGCAACTCGTCGTCGCTAAGGCATGGGCGACACCGTGTCGTGCAGCAAACGCCTTTTCGAATTGGGCGACTTTGGGCCCCTGCGTCAGCCAGCCGCTAAGAATCGGCTCGCGCACGGCCTGCCATTCTTCCTCGCCGGTGCTGGGAAGAGCGATCGGAATCTGACGTTTCGCGGTGGTCATGGGCGGGCTTTGGCTCGTCGCCGCGCAACCTCGTCCTTGTGGCCACGGCGCCATTCGATGAGGGCCCGCAGCCCCTGGTCGAGGGGCACGCGCGCCGTAAAGCCGATCTCCTCGGTTGCCCGTTTCGGACTGCCGATGCGATTGCGCACCAGCGTCGCCTGACTGCGCGGCGCATATTGAATCGGCTGGTTGCAGCCGGTCAGGTTGAGCAGCATTTCAGCCAACTCCCTGAGCGAAGTACGCTTTCCCGTGCCGACGTTGTAGAAACGATCGACCGTGTCCGCCTTGGCCGCGCACACGTTGGCCGCGCCACAATCGCTCACGGCCACGAAATCGAACGCCTCCGTGCCGTCGCCCAGGATCGTCGGGCCCTCACCACGATCGATGGCATCCAGCATCTTCATGATCACCGCAATGTAGGCCCCCTGGTAATCCTGGCGCGGTCCATAGACGTTCATGTAGCGAAGTCCCACGACGGGCAGCGCGTAGCGATGGTGGAAGGCCCGCGCCATCGCCTCGCCGGCGATCTTGGTCGCGCCGTAGAAGTTCTTGTTGAGGAACGGATGATCCTCCGTCATCGGCTCTTCGACGGCATCGCCATAGACCGAAGCGGAGGACGAATACACGAGCCGCTTCACCTTGTTGGCGACACAGGCTTCGAGCACGTTGAAGGTGCCACGGATATTCACGTCGAATGCCGCCCGCGGGTATTCGTGACACTGCAGCAGCCACAGCGCGGCGAAGTGATAGGCGATATCGACACCCTTCAGGGCGGCGTCCAGGACATCGGCTTGGCAGATATCGCCGCCGGCTTCGAACACTTTGACGCGTGGGTCTTTGAACGCGCCGACCAGGTTCTCGTGCGTACCGCGCACGAAATTGTCGTAGATCAGAACTTCCCCCACGTCTTCCTTGAGGAGCTGCTCGACCGCGTGCGAGCCGATCAGTCCGGCGCCGCCGATCACAAGGTGTCTCTTACCGCGAATGTCCACGTCTCAGGCCTCTTCGTTGGCGTCAGGGCGGGGAACCGAACCGACGATCAGATACGAGTTCTTCTCGTAGAAGAACCCGCCGCGCCTCGAGATCTCGTCTTCAACGGCTGTCGCGACACGATCGGCGACGGCCGAATCGTAATACGACGTGTTTCGCCAAAACCGCATCACCTCGTCCACCGTCGGCACACGCTGCACGTTGCACAGGAGGGCGATGTCGACGACGAAGAAATGGCGCCGGAAGTAGGGTTCGAGCACGTCCGGCCCGAACCGACCGTTGGCGTCATTGGCGGCCGGTACTTCCGTGAAGCGACGAATGAACTCGATCAGGCCATGCGGATTGTTGGGCGTGCACACCGCGATCCGACCCCCGGGCTTCAGGACGCGCCGCATGGCGTCGAGCACTCCGACCGGGCGGGTCGCGTAGTAGAGCGCGTACGTCGACTGGGCGAGGTCGAAACGTTTGACCCGAAACCGGCGAGCGACGACCTCCGCGACATCCATCATGTCGGCGACCTCGCCCTGGAGGTTTGGCGCGGCTCCCGCTCGCGTGCGAACCGTCGCGATGGACTCCGGGGAAAGATCGAGCGCCGAAACGCTGCCCCTCGGGCCGACGGCGGACAGGAAAGCGAGCGTTTGGGCCCCGGTCCCGCATCCAACGTCGAGGACGTCCGCCCCCGGCCGAACCGCGAGGCGCTGCATCAACCAGTCCTGAAAATCGACCGCCGAATACTTGCGGTTGGTTTCGAGACGCTCCGCGAGCGCCGCGCTCGAGGTGTTGATCGAAGCCGTCACGGGCGCTTCCTTTCGAGAGCCGCCAAGGCGGGCCACATCCCGGAGTCGCGCAGCAGTTGATCGTAAGTTTCCTTCAGGAACTGGGACCGCTCCCCGATGCAACGTGCAATCTTGCTACGCGGGTCGGCCGGCTCGACTGTCCACCACACCGGATGGGTCAGTAGGTGAAGCCGCGGATGCTCCGCCTCCAACAACACCTCGTGGATCGGCTTGTAGCGCCAGAGCCCGAAAGAATCCGAGGCGTAGACGTAATCCGTCTTCACGCGCCCACCATAGACATTGAGGAGCCCCGCAATCTCCGGCTGCGTGAGATCGAGAACACCCGCCTGCGCCGGATTGTGAAACGACACGGTTTCGACCGGCGCCCCGAGCAGATCCTCGAGCAACCGGCGCTCCCAAGCGACGATCTCGGCCATCGGACGGCGGTCATCCGCGTGGGCCAATGGGTCGAAATGCAACCCGATGTGATGCCCGCGCCGGGCGATATCGCGCCCTTGCCTTCGGGCCTCGCGTTCAAGCAAGGAGTAGTACCGGCACGTGACCAAGAAGAAATAGGTGGCTGCGACACCTTCGTCGGCCTCGATGGTCGCGATCCGGGAGGCCTGCTCCAGGGAGTAGTCGATATCGTGCCGCCACAGGATATGGGGCTCGACGCAGGCCGTGCCAAAGGGCTCGAAGCGGTAGTTCGTTCGTGCTAACCGCACCAACCAGCGGAATCGCTGTTCGGTGAAGTCAGGCCCCATGGCCGGGTCGTCGGTCACGATGACGCTCACGATCGACGGCTGGCCGTCCAAGCTGCCGCACGGCCGGTGACAGGGGGCAAGGTCGATCGGGAATCGAATCGGAGCTGGGCCTCGGCCATCTCCATCGCGCCCTTCTACGGGCGCGACTCCACATTGTCAACCAAGCCCTTGAGCTGGAACCAGGATTCGTGCGCGGTCAAGCCGCGATCTTGCGCTTGCCGGCGTCGCGCTGGGTCTTGCCATAGAGCCGCTCCTTGGCGGCCTTGTCCATTTTGATCGCCTTCCCCGGTGCCTGACGGTCGGCCAACACCTTGAGGGCGCGCTGGACCGCCGGACGCTTCTCGATCCTCCGGTACCAGCGCTCGAGGTGCTTGTAGTCCCCGAGCTTGACGCCCTGGAAGTAGGGAATGATCCACGGCCACACGGCGATGTCGGCGATCGAATACTGATCGTTGGCCAGGTAGTCGTGCCGACGCAGTTGATTGTCGAGCACGTTATAAAGACGCGCGGCTTCGTTGGTGTAGCGCTTGAGAGCGTACGGGATCTTCACCGGGCAATACTTGCGGAAGAAGTTGGCCTGTCCCAGCATCGGCCCAACGCCGCCCATCTGGAACATGAGCCACTGGATCACCTCGTAGCGCTGGCGCGGCGACCTCGGCATGAGCTTGCCGGTCTTCTCCGCCAGGTACATCAAGATGGCGCCCGACTCGAACACCGCGAGCGGCTTCCCGCCTGGGCCACGCTTGTCGACGATCGCAGGCATCTTGTTGTTGGGACTGATCTTCAGGAACGACGGCTTGAACTGATCGCCCGTCGTGATGTCGATGCCGGTCACCTTGTACGGGAGCCCAGTCTCCTCGAGCATGATGTGGATCTTGATGCCGTTGGGCGTCGGCCAGGAGTAGCAATGAACCTGCTCGGCGCTCTTGGCGGCGGGTTTCCGGGCGCGCGTCTTTTTCATCGTCTTTGCCATGTCATGCCACCTTGCGCCGCTTGTACTGCGTCGCGCCGAAGAGATTCTCTTTGGACTGGGCGTTCATCGGTCCGCCACCGCGTGAGAACTCGGTCAGTACCTTGACCCCGCGCTGCACGGCCGGACGGGCACCGATCTCGTCGTACCAGCGCTTGACGTGCGGGTAGTTGTTCAGGTCCTGACCGTTACGATCGTGCTGGCGCGTCCACGGGTAGATCGCCATGTCGGCGATCGAATACTTGTCGCTGGCGATGAAACGGGAGCGCGCGAGTTGGCGGTTCATCACGCCATAGATGCGCGTCGCCTCGTTGGTGTAGCGCGTGATGCAGTACTCGATGGGCTTTGGCGCATAGACACGGAAATGATGGGCCTGACCGAACATCGGTCCGACGCTCGCCATCTGGAACATCAGCCACTGGATCACGCCGAACTTGCCACGCGTGTCCTTGGGCAGGAACATGCCGGTCTTCTCGGCCAGGTAGATGAGGATCGCGCCCGATTCGAACAGCGCCATCGGTTTGCCGCCGGGGCCCTTGCGATCGATGATCGCGGGCACCTTGTTGTTGGGGCTGATCTTCAGGAACGCGGGCTTGAACTGCTCGCCCTGGCCGATGTTGACCGGGAAAGCGCGATACTCGAGGGCGCACTCCTCCAGCATGATGTGAACCTTGTGGCCGTTGGGGGTCGGCCAGGAATAAACCTCGATCATCGTCTCCTCGGCTGTTGCCGCCCTACTTGGTTTCGGCGGCGGTCTGGCGCAGGTACTTCAAGCCTTGTATCGCGCGACTACCATACCAAGACACCATGGCACCGTCGATGGTACGCACGATCTTGCCCTTGGTGTCGTAGCTCTGTTTGAACGCCGCGACGTCGTCGTCGGTGAACGCATAAGGCTCACTCGACAACAACACGAGATCGGCGTCCTTGAGCACACGCGCCATATCGGGCTTGGGGTAACGCATCTTCGGATCGTCCATCACCGAGCGCCAGCGCACGAGATCGAGCATGCGCGCGATGTAGGTGTTGCGCGACACCGTCATCCAGGGATCCTTCCAGATCATGTACAGGACCCGCCGTTCCGGCAGACGCGGCGCAAACGTCGACACCGAACGAAATGTCGTCTCGAACTCCGTGCACAGGCTCTCAGCTTTCGGCAATCGACCGAAGATCGTGCCGATCAGTCGATAGAGATCGAGATTGTCGCGCGGCACCAACGGGTGGGTGACGATGAGATTGGGCACGAGCTTGCGGAGATCCGCCGCGATCTCTTTCGTGTTTTCGTCGATGTTGAGGATCACGTGCGTCGGCTTGAGATCGCGAAACTTCACCAGGTTGATCTTCTTCGTGCCGCCCACGGTCGGCACGTTGTCCACCTTTTCCGCCGGGTGAACGCAGAACTGGGTTCGGCCCACGACCTGAGCCCCGAGATCGAGATCGAACAGGAGTTCGGTGATCGAGGGCACGAGCGACACGATCCGGGCGGCATCGCCGGTGACGATCTTGTGCTCGGTGCCGACCGCGTCGCGGAACAGTTCAGGCATGATCGTGATTGGCCATGAGTCGGGCGCGCATCCTATCGGATCGGCTCAGGGTGCGGGAGGGCCCGCTCCTCGTGCGCTTGAGACTTGCCGGCCCCACCGTCGGTGCTAGATTCGTCCACACTGGGAGGCTCCGATGAGTTTGTTGAGTGACGATGAATTGAAGCGCTTGGCCCCCGCCAGCGACTTGGCGCCGTTGCCGATCCCCACCCAAGTGGTGTCCAGCGACGAATTCCTCCCGGTTCCGCAGACGAACGATCAACGACGCGTCGAAGCCTTGCTTGAAGACTATGCCGATCGACATGCGGCGAGGAATGGATTGTCGCGGCGTAACTTCTTCAGGACGGCCGCGGGAATGGCCACCGCGTTCCTGGCAATGAACGAGGTCTTTGGTCCGTTCTATCGCGTCAGCCACGCCGAAGCCGCCAGCGTCGATTTGGCGCAACAGCAGGCCCAAGGGCTGTCCGGCCAGTTTATCATGGACGTCCACACGCACTTTCTCCGAGACGACACCCGCCTCGTAGGCTTCGTGCGCGCTCGCGAAGCAGTCGGCAAGGCCGGCTGGAACCCCGCGCTCGTCGGCAAAGAGCAGACGCTCGACGACCTCAAGTACCCGAACTGGTTCAAGGAGATCTATCTCGACTCCGACACGAAGGTCGCGCTGGTCAGCGGTTCGGGGTCCGAGGACCCGCGCGACTGGTTCCTGACCAATGAGATGAAGCACGCGGCCCGTGAGAGCGTGAATGCAGCTGCCGGTACCAGGCGCTGCCTATCGCACGCGATCTTCATGCCGGGCCTGCCCGGTTGGCTGGATCAGGTCGACCAAGTGATTGCAACCCTGAAGCCCGACTCCTGGAAGGGCTACACCGTGGGCGATAACACCAACAAGGCGCTTGCCCGTCACCCGTGGCGGATAGACGACGAGAAGCTGCTCTATCCGTTCTATGAGAAAATCCTCAAGGCCGGCCAAAACATCGTCTGCGTGCACAAAGGCCTCTATCCGCCCTCGGTCGAACGCCAATTCCCTCACCTCACGCCTTTCGCCACGGTCGACGACGTCGGCCGTGCCGCGAAAGACTGGCCGCAGATCAACTTCGTCATCTACCACTCCGCCTACCGCTGGGCCGGCGGCCCCAACGCGGGCGAAGGGCTGAGACAATTCGAACAGACCGGGCGAGTCGAGTGGACGAGTGATCTCGCCGACATCCCCGCGAAATATGGCGTTTCCAATGTCTACGGCGACCTAGGACAGATATTTGCGCAGACCACGGTGGTCGAGCCCGGCCTGTGCGCAGCACTTATGGGTATCCTAATCAAGGGTCTCGGTGCCGATCATGTGGTGTGGGGAACAGACGCCGTTTGGACGGGCTCACCGCAATGGCAGATCGAGGCCCTGCGCCGGCTGGAGATTCCCGAGGACATGCGCAAGAAGTACGGTTTTGCTCCACTCGGTGCCGCCGATGGGCCGGTAAAGACGGCGATCTTCGGCCAGAACTCGGCGCGTATGTACAGGTACGATGTCCGCCGAGCCGGCCTCGATCTCGATAAGGTCAGCGTCACGAAACGCGAATACGTCCGAAACGGACCCGACCCGAGTCACCGACGCTACGGCTACGTGTTGAAGGGGTAGCCCCTAACCCTTCAGCTTCTCTCTGAGGAGCTGATTGACCGCCTGCGGGTTGGCCTTGCCGCCCGAAGCCTTCATGGCCTGGCCGACGAAGAAGCCGAACAACTTGTCCTTGCCGCTGCGGTACTCGGCCACCTTGTCGGGGTTCTGCGCGATCACCTGATCGACCACCGCGGCGATCGCGCCCGAGTCCGTGACTTGGCGCAGGCCCTTCTCTTCGACGATCGCCGCCGGCGCCTTGCCGGTTTCGAACATCGCCACGAACACATCCTTGGCGATGCGCCCGGAGATCGTTCCGTCCGCCATCAGATCGAGGAGCTGTCCCAGGTGTTCCGCCGAAACAGGCGAATGCCCGATGTCGGTCCCCGCCTTGTTGAGCGCCCCGAACAGATCGCCCATGACCCAGTTGGCCGCCTGCTTGGCGTCCCGCCCCTCGGCGACGGCCTCGAAGAAATCCGCGGTGGCACGTTCGTCGACCAAAACGCCCGCGTCGTACGGCGCGAGCCCGTAGTCGCGCGCGAAACGCGCCTTCTTTTCATCGGGCAGCTCTGGGAGCGATCGCTTGATCTCTTCGACCCACTCCTGGCTGAAGGTCAGCGGCAGGAGATCGGGATCCGGGAAATAGCGGTAATCGTGCGCTTCTTCTTTGTTGCGCATCGGGCGGGTCTCGCCCTTGCGAGCGTCGAACAACCGGGTCTCTTGTTCGACCTTGCCGCCGTCCTCGATCACCGCCACCTGGCGGGCGGCCTCGACCTCGATCGCCTGCTGCACGAAGCGGATCGAGTTCACGTTCTTGATCTCACATCGCGTGCCGTAGGGGTCGCCAGGGCGCCGCACGGAGACATTGACGTCCGCGCGCATACTGCCCTTCTCCATATCGCCGTCGCAGGTCCCGAGATAGCGCAGGATGGCCCGCAGCTTGCGCAGATACGCACCCGCTTCCTCGGGCGAGCGCAGATCGGGTTCGGAGACGATTTCCATCAACGCGATCCCCGCGCGGTTGAGGTCGACGTAGGACGAGTCGGGATGTTGGTCGTGCAGGCTTTTGCCCGCGTCCTGCTCGAGATGGAGCCGCGTGATGCCGACCTCGCGCACGCTGCCGTCCGGCAGGTCGATCTGGATCGTCCCGCGTCCGACGATCGGCTGCTTGTACTGCGAGATCTGATAACCAGCCGGACTGTCGGCGTAGAAGTAATTCTTGCGGTCGAATACCGAGTGTCGATTGATCTGCGCCTTGAGGCCAAGGCCCGTCCGGATCGCCTGTTCGACGCACCTCCGGTTGATGACCGGCAACATACCGGGCAGCGCGGCATCGACGAGGCTGACCTGGCTGTTGGGCGCCGCGCCGAACGCGGTCGCCGCGCCGGAGAACAGCTTGGCGCTGGCGATGACCTGGGCATGGACCTCCAGGCCGATTACGATTTCCCAATCGCCAGTGACGCCGTGAACGATCCCGGACACTAGGACCTCCACCACGGCGTCGGGGCCAACGAGGCGCGGGCGGCTTGTTCGATGGTGTGACCCACCCGCAGCACGGTCGCCTCATCGAACGGTTTGCCCAGCACCTGAAGTCCGAGCGGCAAGCCTTCTTTCGAAACGCCAGCCGGAACCGACAGGCCCGGGATGCCCGCCATGTTGGCCGGCACCGTGAGCACGTCGTTCAAATACATGGCGATAGGGTCGCTCAGGCGTTCCTGTTGCGCGAAGGCGGCGGTCGGAGTCGTCGGCGTCAGGATGGCATCGACCGTGGCAAAGGCCTTGCGGAAATCCTCGGCGATCAGCGTTCGCACCTGCTGCGCCTTCAGGTAATAGGCGTCGTAGTAACCGGCGGACAAGACGTAGGTCCCGATCAGGATGCGCCGGCGAACCTCGCGCCCGAAGCCCTGCGCCCGCGTGTTCTCATAGAGCTGATCGAGATTCTCGCCCGCCACGCGCAGGCCGAACCGCACGCCGTCGTACCGTGCCAGATTCGAAGACGCCTCGGCCGGGGCGACGATGTAGTAGGCCGGCAGCGCGTACTTCGTGTGCGGCAGGCGGATCTCGGTCACCTGGGCCCCGTGCTGCTCGAGCCAGGCGATGCCCTGTTCCCACAACGCCGCAATCTCGGCCGGCATGCCCTCGACCCTGTATTCGGCCGGGATGCCGATCGTCAGACCGCGGACATCGCCGGTCAGCGCCTGCTCGTAGTCGGGCACCGGCGCTTCGACCGAGGTCGAATCCTTGCCATCGAACCCCGCCATCGCGCCCAGGAGGATCGCGGCATCGCGGACCGTGCGCGCCATCGGGCCCGCTTGATCCAAGCTCGATGCGAACGCAACGATGCCCCAACGCGAGCACCGGCCGTAGGTCGGCTTGAGGCCAACGATGCCGGTGAAGGCCGCCGGCTGACGGATCGAACCACCGGTATCAGTACCGGTGGCGCCGGGCACCAAGCGTGCGGCGACGGCCGAGGCCGAACCACCGGACGATCCGCCCGGCACCAGCGGGCGATTGTCGCCGGGCCGCCGCCACGGATTGACGACCGGACCGTAGTGGCTCGTCTCGTTGGACGAGCCCATCGCGAACTCATCCATGTTGGTCTTGCCGATCATCACGCCACCCTCGCGCCACAGGTTGGCGGTGACGGTCGATTCGTAGGTCGGCTTGAAGCCGTCGAGGATGTGAGAACACGCCGTGGTTGGAACACCCTGGACCGCAAACAGATCTTTGACCGCGATCGGGAGGCCTTCGATCTTTCCGATCGTACCGGCGCGCCGCCGCGCATCGGATTCGCGCGCCATGGTGAGCGCGCGTCCGGACGTCACAGTGGTGAATGCGTTCAGCCCACGGGCCGCCTCCACCGCTGCCAGGCAGGCTTGAGTCAGTTCGACCGACGTGAAGTCACCGCGCCGCAATCCGTCGCGCGCCTCGGCCAGCGTGAGTTCGTTGAGCGCGGCCACTATTCGACGACCTTGGGCACGACGAAAAAGGTGTCCGTGCGTTCCGGCGCATTGGCCAGAACCTTCTCGGGATCGCCGCCGTCGGTGACCCGGTCCTCGCGCATCCGGAGCGTCATCGCAACCGCACTCGTCATCGGTTCGACGCCCGAGGTGTTCACTTCGTTGAGCTGCTCGATCCAGGTCAGAATCCCGGACAACTCGCCCGCGAGCGACTCCAGTTCCGATTCGGGCACCGCGATGCGCGCCAACTTGGCGATGCGGGCCACCGTGGCCTTGTCGAGGGACATGTGTCAGTGTCTGCAGCGGGTCGATCGCGCGGCACGGGCCGCAGGCGACCGGCGAAAAACCGCGGGGAAGCTAACACCCACCATGGGGTCTAGCAAGGAGACCGACCTGGCCGGCCTGCGGGCGTCGTTGAAGCCAGGGGCGCGCCTCCTCGGCCTCGATGTCGGATCGAAAACCCTCGGGGTTGCCGTTTCCGATGGCGCCCTGTCGACGGCGACCCCGGTGACCACCCTGCGCCGTGGCAAAGTCTCCGTCGATGCCGCCGCCCTCAAGTCCTTGGCCGAGGAACGGCGCGTCGGTGGGCTCGTCCTCGGCTTGCCGGTGAACATGGACGGAAGCGAAGGGCCTGCTTGCCAGTCGGTTCGCCAGTTCGCGCGCAACCTCGCACCCCACTTGGACTTGCCTTACGCCTTCTGGGACGAACGCCTTTCGACGGCCGCCGTCACCCGCCAATTGCTCGAAGCCGATGTTTCGCGCGCCAAACGGGCCCGGGCCGTCGATGCGCTGGCCGCGGTCTACATTCTCCAAGGGGCGCTCGACCGATTGCACCACGGCCCGTAAGCCCGTTGGACCATCGGGTGCTCGAGACCGGGAAATCAGCAAGGCGATGTCGGACCCGGCCGTTGATCCGGCGCAGCGCGGCGAACCGGGAAAGCTGGTAAGAAGTATCCATGTCCGCCGCCTTTGTTGCTGTTCTCTCCATCCTCGCGATTGCTGCGCTCGGCTGGTTCCTGACCAAGCGGTCGATCGTCCCCGAGGCATTCTGGTCAGAGGCACAGCGGCTCAATTACTTCGTATTCATCCCCTCGCTCTTCTTCTACGCCTTGGCGAGCGCCGATCTCAGCGCCATTCCGGTGGCCTGGATCATCGTATCGGTGGCCGCCACGTTGGGTGCCGGCGCGGTGCTGTTCGAAGTGTGGCGCACCGGGGCGGGCGTGCCACCGGCCGATGTGCCCACCCTCGGCGAATGCGCCGTGCGCGCCAATGTTCCAATGGGCTTTGCCATCGTCTTGGCCTTTGTCGGCCCTTACGGGCTCGGGGCCTTCGCCATCGCGGCCATGACCTATCTGCCGAGCGTGATCCTGATCGGCGGAGTCCTGCAGAGCCGGACGCTCGAAGGCGAAGATGCGTCCAAAGCCTTCCCGCTGCCCGCCTTCCAGTTGATCGCCAGGAACCCGATCGTCATTGGAGCGCTCGCGGGCCTCGCTTGGCACCTCACCGGCGACGATCTTCCCGATAGCATTGCGGCCGCGTTCAGCGTCCTGGGTTATGCGGCAATGGCGCTGGGCGTGCTCGCGGCCGGGGCCGCCTTCGATCCGAACCTCGCTGTCGACGCCGCGACGACGCATCGTCGCACCGCCCTGCCCTTGATCGGAATCAAGCTCATTGCGTTGCCGATCATCGCGGCGTCGTTCGCGATCCTGTTCGAGGCCAACAGCCCCGCCGTCGTCGGCACCGTGCTTCTCGCCGCCCTGGCGCCGGTCGTACCCCGGTTCACCACGAGCACGGCGTCGGAATCGGCGGCGACGGTCGCCAAAGCGGTCGTATGCCTCGCCCTGGTCGTCGCCGCGGTCACGATGCCGCTCACGCTCTGGGCGCTGACCTGAACGCCTTCGCGCGCTTGCTGCGCCGCGCACCCACTCCTATAGTGACGCTTTAATGAACGTGACGCGGACGCCCGCTTTCCGGCATCGCCACCTGCTCGACATCGACGGGCTTTCGGCGGCGGAAATCGGTGCTTTGCTCGATTTGGCCGACTTCTACGTCGACCTCGGCCGGCGCGCCGACAAGAAGATCAATCGCCTCCGCGGAAGAACCCTCGTCAATCTGTTCTTCGAGTCCTCGACCAGGACGCGCACGTCCTTCGAGTTGGCCGGAAAACGGCTCGGCGCCGACGTGATCAACATGTCGGTCGAGGGTTCATCGATCAAGAAGGGCGAAACCCTGATCGACACGGCGATGACGCTGAACGCCATGCAGCCCGATGTGATGGTGGTGCGCCACAGCGACTCGGGCGCCGTCGAGCTTCTGTCGCAAAAAGTCGACGGCGCAGTGATCAACGCCGGCGACGGCAGCCATGCTCACCCCACCCAGGCGCTGCTCGATGCCGTCACCATCCGCCGCCGCGGCAAGCGACTGTCGGGCCTCGTCGTGGCGATCTGTGGCGATATCCTGCACAGCCGCGTCGCCCGCTCGAACATCATGCTGCTCACTACGATGGGCGCCGTGGTTCGCGTCGTCGCGCCTCCGACCTTGCTGCCGACCGCCGTCGAGCGCTTGGGCGTCGAGGTTCACCACGACATGCGCAAAGGCTTGAAGGACGTGGACATCGTCATGATGCTGCGTCTGCAGTTGGAGCGCATGCATGGCGCGTTCGTGCCGTCGATCCGCGAGTATTTCCACTTCTATGGGCTCGATCGCGAGAAACTCTCGCTCGCCAAGGAAGATGCGCTGATCATGCACCCGGGCCCGATGAATCGCGGCGTCGAGATCGATAGCGAGGTCGCCGACGACATCAATCGCAGCGTCATCCGAGAACAGGTCGAGATCGGGGTCGGCGTGCGCATGGCCTGTCTCGACGCGCTGGTCAATCACACGCTGGAAATTCCGGTGGAAAAGGCGGCATGAGCGCGGCTTCCCCGACCGCCCGCCGCGTCGCCTACCGCAACGCCCGGCTTCTCGATCCATCGTCCGGCCTCGATGCCAAGGGTGGACTCCTGACCGTCAACGGCACGATCGCCGACCTCGGCCCGCACATCTTCGCGGCTGGCACGCCCGACGATGCCGAGGTGGTCGACTGCAAGGGCCTGTGCCTGGCCCCTGGACTGATCGATCTGCGCGCCTCCCTCGGAGAACCGGGCGCGGAGCACAAGGAGACGATCGCCACGGGGACCAGATCCGCCGCTGCCGGCGGGGTCACCAGCGTCGTCGTCACCCCCGACACGCGTCCCGTGCTCGACGACATCGCTTTGGTCGAGTTCATCGAGCGTCAGGGCAAGGCGACCGGGGTCGTCCACGTCTATCCCTCGGCCGCCGTGACGCGCAGCCTCGAAGGCAAGGAGATGACCGAACTCGGCATGCTCGCCGAAGCCGGCGCGGTCGCCTTCACCGACGGCTTCAAGAGCATCACCAACGCCATGGTGATGCGCCGCGCGTTGTCCTATGCGACGGCCTTCGGACTCCTGATCAGCCACCACACCGAATCGCCGGATCTCGTCGGCACCGGAGTCATGAACCAAGGCGAACTCGCCACGCGGCTCGGCCTGTCAGGCATCCTGAACGAGTCCGAAGTGATCATGCTCGAACGCGACATTCGTCTGGTGCTGGCGACCGGTGCGCGATACCACGCCGCGTCGATCTCGACCGCCGACTCGGTCGATGTGATCCGTGCCGCCAAGGCGCAGGGATTGCCCGTGACCTGCGGCGTGTCGCCCTGCCACTTCGCGCTCAACGAGAACGAGGTAGGCGACTATCGCACGTTCGCCAAGGTTTCCCCGCCGCTCCGCAGCGAAGACGACCGCCGCGCGATCGTCGCCGGACTGCGCGATGGCACGATCGACGTCATCTGTTCGAATCACAAACCCCAGGATCAGGACTCCAAGCGCCGGCCGTTTGCCCAAGCCGCGTTCGGCGCCGTCGGCCTCGAAACGCTGCTCCCGATCGGACTCGAACTCGTACACAAGGGCGAACTCACGATGATCGAGATGCTCCGGCGTCTGACGAGCGCCCCGGCCCAACTCTATCGCCTTCCCGGCGGCCGCTTGGCCAAGGGTGCGCCGGCCGATCTCGTGCTGTTCGATCCGGGCATGCCCTGGCGGATCGACGCGGACGCGTTCCTGAGCAAGTCCAAGAACTCGCCCTTCGATCGCCGGCCCGTCCAGGGCCGGGCCTTGCGCACGGTGGTCGAGGGCGAGACCGTGCACCTATTCGGCTGACCCCGCCGTGATCGATCCCCTCGGCGACGTCCGCTTTCTCTGGCCGTACGTCGTTGTGTTCGTGGCGAGCTTCCTGGTGGGGTCGATTCCCTTTGGCCTCGTGCTGACGCGACTCGCCGGCCTTGGCGACATCCGCCGGATCGGCTCGGGCAACATCGGCGCGACCAATGTGCTTCGCACCGGTCGCAAGGGGCTGGCCGCCCTGACGCTTCTCCTCGATGCCGCCAAGGGCGCCGCGCCGGTCCTCGTGGCCGAAACGTTCATGTCGCGCGACCCTGCCATCCTGGCAGCAGCAGGGGCCTTCCTCGGGCATCTGATGCCAGTTTGGCTTATCGGTTCGGCGCGGCAGGGGAAGGCCGCGGCCGCCGTCCAGCTGCTGATCGTCCTCGGAGGCCTCGTGCTGATGCTGTTGACCAAGGGCGTCCTCAGCCTGGCCGGACCACTGATCGCCGTCGCTGCGGCGTGGCGCGCGTGGGGCGGCAAAGGGGTGGCGACCGGCCTTGGGGTCCTTCTGGCCCTTTCGCCAACCCTGGGCTTGATCGCCTGCCTGTGTTGGCTGGCGATCGCAGGAATCAGCCGCTATTCGTCGTTGGCGGCACTCGCCGCCTTCGTTCTGAGCCCGATCGCTGCATATGGATTGGCGCACCACCCGATCGGAGGCGCCTACATGAGCGACCCACAGCTGACGGAATTCACCGTGTTCCTCGCCGTGCTGATCCTTTTTCGCCACCGCGATAACATCGAGCGTCTGCTGCGCGGTGAAGAGTCCCGAATCGGGGCGAAGACGCCGGCACCCAACCACGGAGAACCCCCATGATGCACGAGATGGGCCATTCGATGGCCACACTGCTGTACGCCGGAATCCTCGGCGTGTTGCTGGTGATCCTGTCACTGATGGTTTCGGCTGATCGGACCCGCGCCAAGGTCGATATCGGCGCCCAGGGTGGGGACGATCAGTTCCAGCGACGTAACCGGGCCCAAGGCAATCTCGCCGAGTACCTGGCGGCGGGAATTTTTCTTATCTTCCTGGTCGAGATGAGCGGCGCCGCCGCTTGGATCGTGCACGCACTCGGCATCGTGTTCTGCACCGCGCGGGTCGGCCATGCCGTCAGTATCCTCGGCAAGATCGCCGCCCTTCGTGTCCTGAGTGCGACGCTCACCTACGGAGTCATCGCCGTCGCATCCGTCCTGTGCGTGGTCTACTACTTCGGCGGATGAACACCGGCGACCCGCGCCGCGGCGTTCGCGACCGATTGCGTTTGTCGCGGACGTCGGGCATCGGGCCGGTGACCTACCACGAGCTTCTGCGGCGCTACGGCGAGGCCGCCGCAGCCCTCGCCGCCTTGCCGACCCTGGCAAGGGAATCGGGATCACCGCCGCCCCACATCCCTTCGGCGTCCCAGATCGAGGATGAGATCGGGCGACTGTCGCGCGCTGGCGGTCGCCTGATCGACCGCGATGAGCCCGACTACCCGAGACCCCTCGCCGCCCTGTCCGATGCCCCACCGTTCCTGGCCGTGCTCGGTGATGTGGCCCTGCTCGGGCGCCCGGCCATCGCCATCGTCGGGGCACGAAACGCCTCCGGTGCCGGGCGACAATTTGCGTCCGCCTTGGCGCGCGGCCTCGGCGAGGCCGGTTTCGTCGTCGTTTCGGGACTGGCGCGCGGCATCGACGGCGCTGCCCATCTTGGGGCGCTCGATCACGGGACCATCGCGGTGATGGCGGGCGGCGTCGACGTCGTCTACCCCCCGCAGAATCGCGGTCTCTACGGGGCGATCGCTGAATCGGGCCTTGTTATCTCCGAGATGCCGCTCGGCGAGGAGCCGAGGGCACGCCACTTCCCGCAGCGCAACCGCCTGGTGTCGGGACTGTCCCTCGGTGTCGTGGTCATCGAAGCAGCGCTCCACTCCGGATCTTTGATCACCGCGCGCCTGGCCGCCGAACAGGGCCGGCAGGTCTTCGCCGTACCCGGCTCGCCGCTCGATGGCCGATGTCGCGGCTCCAACAACCTCCTGCGGGATGGCGCGATCCTGTGCGAGGGGCCCGACGATGTGGTGCCGGTGCTTCTCCCGATGATCGAAGGGCACGCCCTCTCCAAACCGACGGCGCGGCGCCCGGCACCGATGGCTCGGGCACCAAGGATCACGCCGAACGACGATCCGATTCTCCCTTTGCTTGGTCCGACCGCCGTCGATATCGACGAGTTGGTGCGCCAATGCCAACGTCCCGCACCCGACGTCTTGATCGCGCTGGCGGAACTCGAACTCACCGGACAGATCGAGCGCGTGGCCGGCAACCGGATTCAACGAGTCCTCGGGGTGTCACAAAAGGACGCCCACCAGCACTAGCGCTCCTCGCGTCGCGGCATCACTTCATCTTGCGCCGGAACGGCCTCGATTTGACGCCGTCTCGCGTTTTGCCGTATGTGCTTCGCCCCTATGACGGGACCCCGCGCACGTTTTGCCGGTTCTTGGGTACGCTCGACGCCCACAGGTAACGCACGATGAACAACGTCGTCGTCGTCGAATCCCCTGCCAAGGCCAAGACCATCAACAAGTATCTCGGCGAGGATTATGTCGTGCTGGCGAGCTACGGCCACGTCCGGGATCTGCCGGCCAAGAACGGGTCCGTGCAGCCCGAGGCCGACTTCGCCATGTCCTACGAGGTGGACCCCGATTCGGTGGGCAAGCTCAAGGACATCGCCAAGGCGTGCCGTGGGGCCAAGCACCTGATCCTGGCGACCGACCCAGACCGCGAGGGGGAAGCGATCTCCTGGCACGTGCTGAGCGCGCTGAACGAAATGGGCGCGTGCAAGGACCTCGACGTCAAGCGCGTCGTGTTCAACGAGATCACCAAGAGCGCGGTCGTCGAAGCAATGCGCCATCCGCGCGACATCGACATGGCGCTGGTCAACGCCCAGCAGGCCCGCCGCGCGCTCGACTATCTCGTGGGCTTCACGCTGTCGCCGGTGCTGTGGCGGAAACTTCCCGGCGCGCGCTCCGCGGGCCGCGTCCAATCGGTTGCGCTGCGCCTGGTGTGCGAACGAGACCTCGAGATCGATCGTTTCGTACCGCAGGAATACTGGTCGATCGATGCCGAGTTCGCGACGACCCGAGGGACGACCTTCACGGCGCGCCTCGTCGGACTGGACGGCAACAAGCTCGACAAGCTGGGCCTCGGGTCGAAGGTCGTGGCCGATGCCGCCCTGGCGGCGATCGCCGGCGCCCAGAGCTTCGCGGTCGCTGCGGTCGGGGCGAAACAGTCGTTTCGCAATCCGCCGCCGCCCTTCACGACCTCGACGCTGCAACAGGAGGCTTCGCGCAAGTTGCGCTTCTCGGCGCGGCGGACGATGCAGATCGCCCAACGGCTCTATGAAGGCGTGACGATCGGCGGCGAAACCACTGGACTTATTACCTACATGCGGACGGACGGCGTGCAGATGGCGAACGAAGCGATCGCGGGCTGTCGCTCCGTCATCGGCCGCGCCTACGGCGACGCCTATGTCCCGGAGAAGCCGCGCGCCTACCAGACCAAGGCCAAGAACGCCCAGGAGGCGCACGAGGCGATTCGTCCCACCGACCTCTCCCGGCTGCCGGAGCAGGCAGCCCGCTTCCTCGACGACGAACAGGCCAAACTCTACGAACTCATCTGGAAGCGAGCGATCGCCAGCCAGATGGCGAGTGCGCGGGTCGAGCGGGCGGCGATCGACATCGCCGCCAACGACGGACGATCGCAATTCCGCGCCACCGGCCAAGTCGTCCTATTCGACGGCTTCCTGCGGCTCTATCAGGAGGGGCGCGATGACGTCGAAGACAAGCGCGCCCCCGACGCCGAGGATGACGACACGCGCGCCTTGCCCAAGGTGAACCAGGGCGACGCCCTCGATCGTCGGACGGTCACGCCGGAGCAGCATTTCACCGAGCCGCCACCCCGCTACACCGAAGCGACGCTGGTCAAGAAGCTCGAAGAACTCGGCATCGGACGCCCGTCGACCTACGCCTCGATCCTCTCGGTCCTCCAGGATCGCAAGTACGTCCGATTGGACAAGGGACGATTCTTCGCCGAGGACCGCGGCCAATTGGTCACCGCGTTTCTCGTCAGTTTTTTCGAGCGCTACGTCCAGTACGACTTCACAGCCGACCTCGAAGAACGGCTCGACAAAGTTTCGGCCGGCGACCTCGATTGGAAGGCGCTCCTTCGCGACTTCTGGCGGGACTTCACGGGCGCCGTCGACGGGACGCAGAACCTGCGCGTGCGCGACGTTCTCGAGGCGCTCAACGAACTTCTTTCCGACCACGTGTTCAAGTCGAGCGGTCCGGGGAAAGACCCGCGACAGTGTCCATCCTGCGCTGCCGGACGGTTGAGCCTCAAGGTCGGTCGCTTCGGCGCGTTCGTCGGTTGTTCGAATTACCCGGAATGCAAGTACACCCGGCGGCTGGCCGACGGCGGCAATGGCGAGGGCAACGACGCCGGGCCGCGGGAACTGGGCAAGGACCCGGCCACGGGCGCCACGGTCGCCGTGCGCAAAGGACCCTACGGGCACTACATTCAGCGCGACGCCGCGGCGGGGGAAGAAAAACCGAAACGGGTGTCGATTCCGAAGGGCGTCAGCCCAAGCGAGCTCGCCCTGGATCGGGCGCTGCAGTTCCTCTCCCTGCCGCGCGAGATCGGAAAACATCCGGAGACCGGCAAGAAGATCTCGGCCGGCATCGGTCGCTTCGGCCCTTACGTGCGGCATGACAGCGACTATCGCTCGCTCGGCGCCGACGAAGACGTCCTCACCGTTGGTCTCAATCGTGCGGTCGCGTTGCTCGCCGAACCCAAACAACAGCGTCGGGGACCGGCCGTTCTGCGGGCGCTCGGTGCCCACCCGACGGACGGCAAAGCCGTCAACATCCACGAAGGTCGCTACGGCGCCTACGTGAGCCACGACGGCGTCAACGCCACCCTGCCCGCGGGAATCGAACCCGAGGCCCTATCGATGGACGCCGCCGTCACGTTGCTCGCCGAACGGGCACGCAAGACGGGTGGCCAACGTCGCGGCCGCAGCACCCGCCGCGGAAAAAGCACGGGGACTTCGCCGGCACTCAAGAAGAAGACGCCTCGCAAAAGCGGCAAGAAGAACGCCGCCGCAGAGTAGACTCCTCGGATGGCCAAAGGCCACGCCGCCCCGTTTCCCTCGCGCGAACAGGTTCTCGAGTTCCTCGAGAAAAATCCCGATCGGGCGAGCAAGCGCGACATCGCACGCGCGTTCGGGATCAAGGGGAGTGGCCGTGTCCTGCTCAAGGATCTGCTCAAGGAGCTGGTGGTCGAAGGTCGGCTCGACCGGCGACGTGGGCGCCGCTTGGCGGACCCCCGTCGCCTCCCCGCCGTGGCCGTGATCGAGGTGATCGACCTCGACGTCGACGGCGAACTCTGGGGCAGGCCGGCCTCGTGGTCGGAGGATGCCGAGCCGCCGAAGATCCTGCTCGCGCCGTTGCCGCGCCACCGCGCGCCCGCGCTCGGTATTGGCGATCGCGCCCTGGCGCGCCTGGAAAGGCGCGACGACGGCAGCTACCTCGCCCGCGTGATGCGCGTACTGGGCGCCGGCCCCGACCGGGTCATCGGCGAGTATGCGCTGGTGGCCGGCCAGGGACGCATCCGCAGCAGCGACCGTCGCAAACAGGATCTCGCGGTGAGTGGCGCCGACTCGGCCGGCGCCCAGCCCGGCGAACTCGTGTTTGCCGAGGTCCGCGCCGCGAGCCGCGCCGGCCTGCGCCAGGGGCGCGTGATCGAACGCCTCGGACGATCGGATGACCCGCGGTCCCTGAGCTTGATCGCGATTCACGACCATGACTTGCCGACCGAGTTCGGCCCCTCCGCGCTGGCCGAGGCCGCGGACGCTCGGGTCCCGAGCCTCGGCGATGGAGTCGATCTACGCCCGCTGCCCCTCGTCACCATCGATCCCGACGAAGCACGCGATCACGACGACGCCGTGTGGGCGGGCCACGATGACGACCCGGCCAATCCTGGCGGCTGGCAGGTCGTCATCGCAATCGCCGACGTCGCGCGTTACGTGTTGCCCGGCAGTGCGCTCGATCGCGAGGCGCTCCGCCGCGGGAACTCCGCCTATTTTCCCGACCGCGTCGTTCCGATGTTGCCCGAAGCGCTGTCGAACGGCGTGTGCTCGCTCCGACCCAAGGAGGATCGTGCCTGCATGGCGGTTCGCGTCTGGCTCGACGCCCGCGGTCGAAAACGTCGCCATGGGTTCGTGCGGGGGCTCATGCGCTCGGCCGCGCGCCTCACCTACGCCCAGGTCCAGACGGCCATCGACGGACGGCCCGATGACGCGGCCGGCCCCCTGCTCGAATCGGTGATCCGTCCGCTCTACGACGCCCACGCCGCGCTGACCCAGGCCCGGGCCGAGCGCGATCCCCTCGAACTCGAGGTGCCTGAGCGTCGGGTCCGAATCGGGCCGCAGGGCGAGGTGCTCGGCATCGAGCCGCGCCCGTTCTACGCGAGCAACCGCTTGATCGAGGACTACATGATCCTCGCCAACGTCTGCGCCGCGGAGACCATAGAGCACGCCCGACTACCGTGCATGTATCGTGTTCATGCCGAGCCCTCGCGCGAGAAACTCGAGTCGTTGCGGGATTTCCTGGAAACCCTCGATCTGCGTTTGGCGCGCGGCCAGGTGCTGACCCCGGCCATGTTCAACCGCATCCTGCGACGCGCCAAGGACCAGCCGCACCAACGTCTCGTCAACGAGGTGGTGCTGCGCAGCCAGGCGCAAGCGGAGTACAGCCCCGAAAATCTCGGTCATTTCGGGTTGGCGCTGCCCCGTTATGCGCACTTCACCTCACCGATCCGTCGTTACGCCGATGTGCTGGTCCATCGCGCCGTCATCAGCGCGTGCGGGCTGGGAAGCGATGGCCTCGGACGGGACGAGGCCAAGCGGTTCCGCGCTATCGGCGAAACCATTTCCGCCACCGAGCGACGAGCCATGGCGGCGGAACGCGATGCCGTGGACCGCTTCACGGCGCACTATCTGGCCCAGAAGATGGGCGGGAAGTTTCGCGGTCACGTTTCCGGCGTCACGCGCTTCGGCCTGTTCGTGACGCTCGAAGACACCGGAGCCGACGGTCTCGTACCAGTGCGCGACCTCGGCGACGAGTACTTTCGCCATGACGACAAACGTCATGCCCTCGTGGGCGAACGCACTGGGGCCGCGTGGCGGCTGGGCGACAGGGTCGAGGTAGCGCTGCGCGAGGTCGACCCTCTGTCGGGGCGTCTTCGGTTCGAGCTGCTGAGCGAACCGGCGATCATCGCCAAGGCCCGACGACGACGCCGTTGAATTGGTCGTTCCGCCGCCTACACTGCGCGAACCGATGGAAACGATCGTCAAGAAACCGGCCGTTCGCCCGCGCGATGCCGCCAGCCTCGTTTTGATCAACCGCGACATCGGTGGCGAGCCCGCTGTCCTGATGGGGCGTCGTCCACAGCGGCAGTCGTTCATGCCGGACGTGTTCGTGTTCCCGGGCGGGGCCGTGGATCGGGGTGATGCCCGCACCGCCGCCGCCTCCGAACTCCGCCCCGAAGTCGCAGCCGTGCTGGCCGGACACTGCCCGGTGGCCCGCGGACGCGCCCTCGGCATAGCGGCGATTCGCGAAACCTTCGAAGAGACCGGATTGTTTCTCGGCACCGGCGGCAATCCTTCGCACGCCGAGCCTGCGTCGTGGACCTCCCTCATGGCCGCTGCCCGGCTTCCCCGTCTCGACACGCTAGGGTTCCTCGCGCGCGCCATCACGCCACCCAGCCAGCCCAGGCGTTTTCACGCGCGGTTCTTCATCGCCAGCGCGTCCCACCTCCACGGCACGCTGGTGAGCAATGGCGAACTGTTGGAGCTCAACTGGTATCCATTGAGCCGCGCCTACAACTTGCCGATCGCCCCCATCACGGCCCTGGTTCTCCACGAAGCCTCGCGCGCGATTGAGGGGGCGGGTGATGACCGCGGAACGCCCGTGTTTTCCCGTCGTCACGGCAAACGTATGGTGAGTTACGATCTCGGCAACGGGCGCGTTCTGCGCGGCCTGTTCGAAGGTTCCTCGGGGTAGCGATGCCGTTTCATCCCCAAGCCCAGGCCGTCGTCGATGCCGACCCGATTCGCCATCTCGACGTGGTCAAGATGGGAGCCCCAGCGGTGCGCGCTCTCATGGACGCCCGCCAAAAGGTCCTCGCCGGCCCGCCACCGCCGGTCGGACGTACCGAGGATCGCGCGATCGCCGGCCCCGGTTCGCTCCTGCACCTCAGGCTCTATTGGCCAAGCCAGACGCCATCGGGGCCGCTGCCGGTCTACTTCTACATGCATTCCGGCGGATACATGGTCTACAGCGTCGATGTCGCCGACGTGCCATGCCGTCATATCTGCAACCTCGGGCAATGCCTCGTTGTCTCCGTCGACTATCGCCTGGCACCGGAGTTCCCGTTCCCGGCTGCGATCGACGATTGCTGGGCAGCCCTGCGATGGCTGGCGGCGAGCGCGGTGAGCCTGGGCGGCGATCCCCGCCGACTCGCTGTTGGCGGCGACAGCTGCGGCGGCACCATGGCATCGGTGCTCGCCCAGCTCGCGCGCGATCACGGTGGCCCCGAGATCCGCCAAGTGGTGATGCAAGGCCCGTTGGTCGAGATACGACCGCCCGATCCCAACCCCGAGGGCCGGACACAACTTTCGGACTGGATGCGCCAGAGCTTCGTGCGCGATGCCAAGGACGCCCAGGACCCGCGCGCTTCGCCGCTGCTGGCGCCCGACCTCTCGCGGCTGCCCCCGCACCTGATCCTGATCGGCGAAATGGATGGACTTAAGCCGCAGGCGGAGGCCTATGCCGCCCGGCTGCGATCCAGTGGGGTGCCGGTCGACTGGCGCGAGTTCCCCGGCATGATCCATAACTTCACGGGAATGTCGGCGGCACTGGATGGGGCCCAAGACGGCCTCGCCGCGATCGGTGGGGTCCTCCGCCAGGCTTTCAGCCGCTGAGAACGGCCGGGCTTGACAGGAGCGGCCCGGGGGCTATGTTCCGCGGCCTCTGCGCCCCGGGAGCCAGGCCATGGCCAAACCGACCGTCGTCAAGATCAAATTGGTGTCGACCGCCGACACCGGCTACTACTACGTGACCAAGAAGAACCCCCGGACCCAGACCGAGAAGATGACGGTCCGCAAGTACGACCCGATCGCCCGCAAACACGTCGCGTTCAAGGAAGCGCGCATCAAATAGCATCGCGCCCTTCGACGAACCGGGCCGCCGCAAGGCGGCCTTTGTGTTTTTGGGCCATGGTTCTAGGCTTCGGCCAATGTCGAGCCTGATTCACCCCGATGTCCTGCCGCAATTGGCCGAGGTTTCGATCGATCCGGAGCGCCCGCTCCTGATTTGCGACGCCGACGAGGTGTTGGTCCGATTCATGGCGTCGCTCGAGCATTTCCTGGCGCGACGCGGCCTCTACTACGATTGGAAGGAGTACGACTTCCGCTCGACCATTCGCCGGCACGACGACGACGTCGTCGTAACCCCAGCGGAAGTTCGAGCGATCCGCGACGACTTCTTCCACCAGCAGCTCGAGCACCTCGACGCCGTCCCGGGGGCATCCGATTCCCTGCAACAGCTCGCGGACCACTGCCAGATCATCATCCTCACCAACCTGCCGGTCACCGTGCGCGACGCTCGCCGACGCGGTCTCACGCGCCACGGAATGGCATACCCGGTGGTCGCAAACCAGGGAGGCAAAGGCCCGACCGTGCGCCACCTCGCCGGCGGCGTTCGCGCACCAGTCGTCTTCATCGACGACATGCCCCAGCATCATGCGTCGGTCGCCGTTGCGGCCGGACACGTGCGGCGGTTTCAATTCATCGAGGATCCGCGTCTCGAGCGGCTGATGGGCCGCAGCGAGGACGCCCACCATCAGGTCGACTCCTGGGCGGCGGCCTTGCCGCTGGTCGAGCACGAACTGCGCCAGCGCCGATGGTGACAGAACGGCCGGGCTTGGCATCATCGAGCACACAACAACGAGG
The DNA here is from genome assembly GCA_016869765.1 of Alphaproteobacteria bacterium. Taxonomy (GTDB): domain Bacteria; phylum Pseudomonadota; class Alphaproteobacteria; order SHVP01; family SHVP01; genus SHVP01. Next base: position 40,994 of record VGES01000012.1, on the reverse strand, counting down.
GAGGGATTCGTGACGCAAACCTTCGACGTCTTCATTGCCGGTGCGGGGACCGCCGGGATCGCGGCCGCCGGCTTCGCGGCCCGACGCGGCGCGAAGGTCCTGTTGGTCGACGGCGCCGAGCGCATTGGCGGAACGCTTTTCATCTCGGGCGGGAACATGAGCGCCGGCGGAACACGCCTGCAACGGCAACGTGGGATCAACGATTCCGCCGAGGACCATTTCCAGGACATCATGCGGATCTCGAAGAACACGGCGGATCCGGCGATCGCGCGGTTGGCTGTGGCGCACGCCGCCGATACGATCCACTGGTTGCTCGACATCGGGCTCGAGCTGTTGCCGGATATGCCGGTCATCACCTACGGCCACGAACCCTATTCGGTGCCGCGTACGTACTGGGGACCGGAACTCGGGGTTTCGATCCTCAAGACGCTTTCTCCGTGGCTACAGCAGTCGATCGCGTCCGGGGCAGTCGATCTGCGCTTGAGGACCAAACTCGTGGGCCTGCGGCAAGATCGTGAGCGCAACGTCGTTGGTGCCGTGATCAAGGGCCCGGACGGGGTCCATCGCGACGTGACCGCCTCGAACTACGTCCTCGCGACCGGCGGTTACACGGCCAATACGCACCTGTATCCCATGCTCAACCATGGCCATCCGCTCTACGCCCTCGGCTACGATCACTCGCAGGGCGAAGGCATCGTGCTCGGGGTTGGTGCTGGTGGCTACGTGCGGGGTGGCGAGATGTTCCTCCCGACCTTCGGCGGCGTGCGCGATCCCGATCGGCCGGGCTACTACAAGGGGGGGTGTGCCTGACAACGCCACAGTACCGCCAGCCATGGGAAATCTACGTCAACATGGAGGGCGAACGCTTCGTCTGCGAAGACACCGATTCGGTGGACGCCCGCGAACGGGCCCTGCTCGAGCAAACCAACATGCAGTTCTGGATCGTCTACGACCAGGCGATCCACGAGCAGGCCCCGCCCCTCTCCCAGATATGGTCTCGCGAGAAGTTCACGGCGAGCTTCGGCACGCATCCGAACTTCTTCACAGCCGACTCGATCCATGCGTTGGCCGCGAAGTCCGGAGTCGCTCCCGAAGCCCTCGAACGAACCGTCCGGGCGTTCAATGACGGGGTCCGGACGGGCCAGGATCCCCTCGGCCGCAGGCACCACCCGCTGCCGATCGCCAAGCCGCCGTTCTACGCCGTGCAGAACCACGGCACCTCGGTCAAGACCTACGCGGGGCTCGCCGTCGATACCCAGCTCCGTGTCGTCGACCGCGCAGGTCGGCCGATCGGCAACCTCTTCGCCGCCGGCGAAGTGATCGGGGGCGGCGTGCTGACCGGGAACTCGTTCTGCGGCGGTATGAGCGTCACGCCAGCCCTCACGTTCGGACGCCTGCTCGGAGAACGACTCCTGCAATGGCGGCGTAACACGGCCGACGCGGCCGAATAGCCCTACGGCCGCCGTTGAGACAGACGTCTGGCGAGGGCGGCCGGCTGTCGTATACTTGCCTCAGGGTCGGACGCGCCCGTGTCGCGTCGCGTGGTCAGCCGCGTTCGTGCCAACCGCCTCAGGGAGACCAAGATGGACGTTCAAACCAGACACGACATGATCGTGCCACCTTCGATGGACGAGGGTGCGCGTCAGGAGTTCACCTACAGCCTGCGCTACTTCCTCTACAAGGATCTGATCCCGGGGGCCAAGTCGGTCTATGAGGCCGAGGTGCTGCCGCAGATCAAGAGGTCGAAGGGGGGCTCGCCGAAAAACCGCCACGACATTGCACCGGTCATGGAACGCAATCCGTATTGGCAGATGTACAGCTCGATCCGCCGTGTGACCCAGGAACTGATGTGGGACACCTTCGGGGAAAAGATCGAAAAACGGCTTCCCGGGCTGATCGAGAAGGCGAACCAATACCGCAAGAGCAACAAGAAGTTGGGCTCGATCATGCTCAACCCTCGGCTTGAGATCCCGCGTTACCACACGGCGACAGACATCCACATCCAGCCGGGCGGTTACCACACCGACCTGTGCAAAGATGACGTCTACGCTGGCGCGCTTTATGACGACGTCATCTGGATGTTCTTCATGCACAGTGCCGGCGGCCTGAACGATGCCCCCGGCCGCTCGATCATCAAATTCGTCAAGGGGAAGTGGCCCAGCCTGAAACCCAAGCGGATTCTGGACATGGGCTGCACGATCGGACACTCGACGCTGCCCTACGTGGACGCTTTCCCCCAGGCCGAGGTTCATGCGATCGACGTCGGGGCCCCCTGCATCCGCTATGCCCACGCCCGCGCCGAGTCGATGGGAAAGAGGGTGCACTTCAGCCAACAGAACGCCGAAAAGACCAACTTCCCAGATGGCCATTTCGACCTGATTGTCTCGCACATCATGTTCCACGAGACCTCGAACAAGGCGATGCCGCGGATCCTCGAGGAGTGCCACCGCCTGCTCGCGCCGGGTGGTGTGATGGTGCACCAGGACATCGCCGCGAAGGCGTTCCAAGGCGGCGTGTACGGCGAGTTCAACGTCGATTGGTCGACCCACTACAACGCTGAGCCGTTCATCGGCCGGCTAATCGACCTCGACCACGTGCAGCTCTGCGTCAACGCGGGCTTCTCACCCAAGAAGTCGGGTGAACTCGACATCCCTAGCCTCCGTGATCCGGCGAAGCGCGAGGTCATCGGCCCGATGCAGCACGTCTTCTTCGCCCAGAGATAGGCGATTGGAATCCAGGTGCCGCGGCCAAGCCGCGGCACCTCTTTTTTTGTGCAGCGAAGAGTCGCGGCCGCGAACCGACCGTGGCAATCTCCACGGCTGGCGCAACAACGTCCGGCCCATGGTTTCGTCTCCCCAACCCACGATCCTCGCTCCGCCGCCGGCATTCGGTCGGTCCCTCACATTTCATTTGGCCCTGGAAGCAGATCCGCGGCATGACCTGAGGCAACTCGCCACGCGGTTCGACCCGGCTTGGGGTGTCGTCGGATTGGGCGAGCCGGTGGTCCAAGCTGTCGGGCGATCCGTCGCCGGCCTGCGCCCATTCCCAGCGATGGCTGGACCGGGCGTCAGCGTGCCGTCCACGCAGGGCGCCCTGTGGATATTGGTCCGCGGGGACGACCGCACCACCGCCTTTGATCGCACCAAGTCGATTCAGGCGACGATGGGTCCAGCGTTCGTCTTCGGGGATGCCGTGGACACGTTCACCTATGCCGGGGGCCGGGACCTTTCCGGCTACGTCGACGGCACGGCCAATCCGACTCCCGAAGACAGCGCCGCTCTGGCGATCGTCCCGGGGGGCCAAGCGCACGCGGGTTCGAGTTTCGTTGCCGTGCAGCGCTGGCGCCACGACCTCGGGCAGTTCGCCCGTCACCCCCAAGGCGAGCGCGACGCCATGATCGGACGCCGACTGTCCGACAACGAGGAGATCGCGGAGGCTCCCGACACCGCCCATGTCAAACGAACGGCGCAGGAACTATTCGATCCACCGACGTTCCTTGTCCGTCGCTCGATGCCCTGGGAGAACGGCGCCGAGCACGGCCTGGAGTTCATCGCCTACGGCAACACGCTCGACCGATTCGAACGAATCCTGCGCCGCATGTGCGGACTGGACGATGGAATCGTCGATGCCCTGTTTCGGTTCTCGCGTCCGACGGGCGGCAGCTACTATTGGTGCCCGCCGCTGGCGCGTGATCGCCTCGACCTGTCGGCGCTCGGACTCTGACGTCCATTCCGGCCATGGCGCGCGCCCGAATCGGGGTCGACCTCGGCGGCACGAAGATCGAGGCCGTCGCGCTCGCCGATGACGGCCGAGAACTGGCCCGGCGGCGGGTCCCGACGCCACAAGGCGACTATGACGGCACGGTGCGGGCGATCGCCGCGTTGGTCGCCACGATAGCCACCGACGTCGAATGCGAGTCGTCGTTCGGGGTCGGGATTCCCGGCACGATCTCGCCTGCCACTGGGCTAATCAAAAACGCCAACTCCACCTGCCTGATCGGTCATCGGCTCGATCACGATTTGACGGCAGCGACCGGCCGCGCGGTTCGTCTCGCCAATGATGCCAACTGCTTCGCCCTCTCGGAGGCCGTCGACGGTGCCGCCCGCGACTACCCGTCGGTTCTCGGCATCATTCTCGGCACCGGTTGTGGCAGCGGCCTGGTCGTGGACCGCCGACCCGTCGTCGGCGGCAATGCGATTGCGGGCGAGTGGGGCCACAATCCCCTGCCTTGGCCGGAGGCCGACGAACGACCGGGCCGGCTTTGCTACTGCGGCAAGTACGGCTGCAACGAGACCTTTCTATCGGGACCAGGCCTGGCCGCCGATCACCGCGAGCATACGGGGGAGATCCTGTCCGCCGTCGAAATCGCGTCGCGGGCCGCCGCTGGCGAGCGAAACGCCACGGCGACGCTCGACCGATACGTCGAACGTCTCGCCAAGGCACTCGCGAGCGTCCTCAATCTCTTCGATCCCCACATCGTCGTGGTCGGCGGCGGCTTGTCGCATATCGCGGCGATCTACGACGAGGTCCCGCGCCGTTGGGGCCGATATGTGTTTTCGGACATCGTGACAACCCCGATAGCAAGGGCCCGTCACGGCGATTCGAGTGGCGTGCGTGGCGCAGCTCGGCTGTGGCCGGGCTAGCAGTTCTTTGGCAGGTACTCGAGCCGGCGCAACGAACCGCGAACCGAGAACGTCCCATAGTCGAGGACGATGTCGGTCGCGACTCCGTTCTCGTGCAGCCGAAAGCCAACCTCGTACTCCGGAAGTCCGCCGGGATCGGTCTTCTCGTTGTTGCGCGACGGACCGACAGCGAAATAGGCCACCCGTGCGCGCCAAGCCTTTTCGGCCGCCAGCCTGGCGCCGGCCTCACCGTCCCGGCTCGGGTCGCGAGCGACTCCGAGAAACGCCACGGTGTCGTATATCCCGCTCGGCCCCGAGCCGTCGTAGACACGGCGATTGACGATGCCGACCCCGGTGCGACCGGCGTCGATCAGGTCGATGAAGTGTTGCGTCGGAAAGACCGTGCCCGGAATTAGCGTGATGTCCGGAGTGTCGGGCTTGGCAAACGTGAGGCGTCCTGTCTGCCCTTCAGCCCCCATCTCGGCCCTTCCGACATACTCTTCGTCGATCTTGCCGTCGACCGTGCTCTTCATGTCGAAGCGGATCACCTTGCCGTCACGCGACTCCCAGGTCACATGGTTGGAGTCGGACACGACCTCACGGCCGTCGGTGTTGACCATCCTCAGCAGCATCCGCTGTGTCTGAGCGAAGCCATCGCAGGAATCCGTGATCTCGATCGCCAACCGACCACTCACCTCGCGGACCCCGCCGTCCGAACGCGCGGCCAACAGACTCAAATCGTAGACGCCGATGTGGGGTTGCAAGGTGACCGCGTGAGTCGCGGAGCCCGTGGTGACGGCGAAGACGAGGGCGAAAAGGCCGAGACGGCGCATGGGCGTTCGAGTCGGTGCAATCGGTGGGACGTCATGATCATACCCCGAAAACGGCCAGCAGGACGCCCCAGGCAAGAATTGCCCGGTGGGCAAGAGTTGCCGGCCGTTGGACTCATTAACACCATGGAAAGCTTTGAAGAATCCTGGCACGTCGTTTGCGGAGGGAGGATGGCTAGGTCGAGTTTTCAAAAGAGTTGATCGAGGGGAGTCCATGTCACCATCCACCATCCTGGCGTTGGCAAAGGCAGGCCCGTTGGCCGGAGAGAGCAGTCTCGTGCGCGACATCGCGACGCACCTCGGCGAGGAGGTGAAGGCCGGGACATCGCGCCTCCTGCGCCTCCTGGTGCGTGCGCTCAATCGGGTGGCCGAGACCGAACAGCAGATTCAAGAGAAAGACCGGATCATCGAACAGTTGCGCTCGATGGCGCTGACCGACTGTGTGACCGGGTTGGTCAACCGCCGGGGCTTCGAGGACCATGTGCGGCGCGTCGTCGCCACCGCGCAGCGTTTCGACGAGCGCGGCGTGCTGGCCTACCTCGACCTCGACGACTTCAAGTCGATCAACGACGAGATTGGCCATGACGCGGGGGATGCCACCCTTCGTTATGTCGCCGAATTCCTCAAGAACAGCGTTCGCCAGACCGACGTCGTGGCGCGGCTCGGCGGTGACGAGTTCGCGATCCTCATGGTCCAGACCAGCCATAGCGAGGGCGAAAAGCGAGCGCGGACGATCCAGACGCTCCTCAACAACTCGCACTTCACGTTCGAGGGGCACCTGATCTCACTCTCGGCGAGCATGGGCATCGCGCCCTTCGTCGCTGGGTGTGAAGCCCGTGCGCTCATTCGACGGGCCGACGCCTCGATGTATGCGGACAAGGCGCGCCGCCATAAGCTGCGGTCGCTGTCCCGCATCAAGGCCCTCGCTTCTTAGCCTTCTCGCGACACCAACGTAAACAGTTCCTGCGGGCGACGCACGCCACGCAGCGCATAGCGGCCGAGCGAAACCAACCGCCCACTGTGACAGGCCTGCGACGCTTCGGAAAACGCGGCCGATACCAGAATGCTTTGCTCGAGCGGTCGGCACATCGCCTCGATCCGACTCACTTCGTTGACCGCCGTTCCGACGACCGTGAAGTCGAGGCGGTCCCGCGAACCGATGTTGCCGTAGAGCACGTCGCCGAGATGAAGCGCGATATAGAAGTCAGTCACCGGCTTGTTCGCCGCGGAGCGGGCGTGGTTGAGCGCTGCGATCTGGGCTGTGACGTCGTCGGCCGTATCCAACGCGATGCGGCAAACCGGTTCGGTCACGCGCTCATCGAGCGGGAAGATGGCGAGCAAGCCGTCGCCCATGAACTTCAGGACCTGACCGCCGCGCCGATCGATCGCGCTGACGACCACGTCGAAATATTCGTTCAGGAGGCTCAATACTTCGGCCTGCGGCACTGCCTCGGAGATACGGGTGAAACCCTGCAAGTCGCAGTACCAGAGGACGGCACGAAGCGTGTGGGCCGAGCCACGGTCGATCTGCCCGGACATCACCCGCCGGCCCGCGTCTTTTCCGAGGTAGGTGTCCATCAACGAACGCGCGATGCGGTGGTTGCCGGCGCTCTTGATGTGTAGTCCGAGAAGCGGCACCAATCGTTCGAGGGCGAGCGCCTGCTCGTCGCTGAGTCCATTCGGATTGTCGACGGTCCACGACGAGACCATGCCGCTTTCCGTGTTCAGATTGTCGCTCTCCTGGAAGCGCGTCATTACGCCCAGGTAGTCGGTCGCACCACGTTCGCGAAACCGGTTCAGGAGGGGGTACGGGAACGGTTCGTTCGCCCCACTGAGGCGGAAACGCACACGATCGGCGCTGCCCGAGACCAAGGAATAGTAGGGACTCAGCTTGAAATCGCCATCGGGGGCATCGGCCATCGTGCGTTCCCAATTGGAGGATTCGAGGGCGTCGTCGCGCCACCAGGTGTGCGCGTGCCCGGCGTAGAGGGGATGCAAGGTGCGATGCGAGATGTTGGCACGCCACAAGCCGATCCCGGCCGCGACCAATCGCTCGCAGAAGCCGCGAAAGACATCCGCGTCGGCGCTTCCCTGAAGGCTCTGCTCGATGAGCCAATGGGAGATCGATTCGAGCTCTTTGCGTTCCATCCCGTTCCCTGGGGCGTCTCGGCCCGACACCCTGACAGACGCCATGCGCTGCCAGGCGCTTGTCCCGACCCTCGCCCTCGGTATGATCACCCGAAACACCTGGAAACCAAAAGGGGGACAGCAGTGGTTGGACGGATCGACAAACGACTCGCGGAACTCAGGATCACGCTGCCCGATCCGCCGACCCCAAAGGGGAACTACTCCCCCTACGTTCAGACCGGCAATCTCGTGTTCCTGGCCGGACAGCTCCCGGGGGATGACGTCATGTTCATCGGCCGGGTCGGCGATACCCGCAGCGCCGAGCAAGCCCAGATCGGGGCCCGGCAGTGCGCCCTCAACCTGCTCGCCCAACTGCGCAAGGCCTGCAGCGGCGATCTCGATCGGGTGGTGCGCTGCGTGAAGGTCACCGGTTGGGTCCAGGCGATCCCCGAGTTCACCGGCCATCCCGCCGTCGTCAATGGCGCATCCGACCTGTTCGTCGAGGTGTTCGGCGAAGCTGGCAAGCACGCCCGGGCCGCGGTCGGGGCCCCGTCGCTGCCGCGCGGCGCGCTGGTCGAAGTCGAAGCCGTTTTCGAAATCCGTTGACGATGGGCGACGCCGACGATCCGGGGAATCAGGTCAAGCTCTTCCGCCGGATCGTCGACGTCGAGGCCGCGGCGTGGGATGCCTGCGCCGGTCGCGATCATCCCTTCGTCCGACACCGGTTTCTCGCGGCGCTCGAGGAGTCGGGCTGCGCTTCCGCCCGCACCGGTTGGCAGCCATGCCACATCGGCGTCGTCGATGCTGCCGGAAACCTCGTGGGCTGCGCCCCGATGTATCTCAAGGGGCATTCCCAAGGGGAGTACATCTTCGATCATTCGTGGGCCCAGGCCTACGAACAGGCAGGAGGAAGCTACTACCCGAAGGCGCTGATCGCCGTCCCGTTCACACCCGCGACCGGGCCGCGCCTGATGGTGAAGCCGGGGGAGCCCGAGGACGAAATCCGCTCGCTCTTGGTGGCCGGGGCCGTCGAGACGGCGCGTCAGAACGAGTTGTCCTCGCTCCACCTCAACTTCGTCGAGGAGGACGTGTGGCAGGCGCTGGGTGGGACCGGGTTCCTGCAACGCACCGGCGAGCAGTTCCATTGGTACAACCGCAACTACACGACTTTCGACGACTTCCTGAACGCGCTGGCCTCGCGCAAGAAAAAGACGATCCGCAAGGAGCGCCGCGCCGCGGTGGAAAACGGCATCACCATCGAAGTTCTCCGCGGCCCGGAGATCACCAAGCACCATTGGGACGTGTTTTTTGCCTTCTATATGGACACCGGGTCGCGCAAATGGGGCCGTCCGTACCTCAATCGTCGCTTCTACGCGATCATCGGCGAGACCATGGGGGAGGACATCGTCCTCGTAATGGCGCGGCGCGGGTTGGAGTACGTCGCCGGTGCCATCAATTTTCTCGGCCGCGATACGCTATACGGACGCTATTGGGGATGCCTCGAGGAGCACCGATTTCTCCATTTCGAGCTCTGCTACTACCAGGCGATCGAGTTCGCGATCGCTCATCGGCTGGCGCGGGTTGAAGCCGGGGCCCAAGGCCCCCACAAGCTGGCGCGCGGCTACCTGCCGGTCCACACCTACTCCGCCCATTGGATTCGTGACGCCGGCTTTCGTCGCGCCGTCGATCAGTACTTGAAGCGCGAACGCGCCGCGGTCGACGAGGAAATCGATGAACTCGGCGCCTACGCTCCGTTCCGCCGCGGCAGTGCCATTCCCGAGGAGCAGGAGTAGCCGGCTGGCGCCGGCGTTGGCCGAGCGTCATAATGCAGCGGCGAGGCTTCGCGCCGCCCTTCCAGGACATCCTGTTGACCACCGCCGACAGCGCGCCGACCGCTTGGGCCGATCTGTTCCGTCAGGGACGCGGCGTTTACACGATCGCGCTTGCGCTCGGGATATTGCTCCACGCCATGGACGCGTTCCTTCTCGGGACCGTCATGCCGACCGTCGTGCGCGAAATCGGCGGCGCCGCCTACTATTCCTGGGGCGTCATGCTCTACATGACGGCCTCGATTATCGGCGCAGCGAGCGGCGGACCGATCAAAATTCGGCTCGGCAGCCGACGTGGCTATGCGGCGGCAGGCGTCATCATGTTGGGAGGCACCCTGGTCGCCGCCGCCGCCGATTCGATCGGCATGCTGCTCCTCGGTCGCTTCATCCAGGGCTTCGGTGCGGGTCTGATCGTCTCGCAGAACGTCGCCCTGATTCAGGAGTTGTTCCCGGTGTCGTTGCGGCCGCGAATGATCGCCATCACGTCGTTCATGTGGGCGACCTCGGCGTTCGTCGGCCCCCTGATCGGGGGTATCTTCGCCGAGTTCGGCTGGTGGCGGGGCGCCTTCCTGTTCGCCGTCCCGCTGATTGTGTTCTTTACCGGCGTCGCTTGGCTCAAGCTGCCGGAGCGTCCACCAACGCCCGAGCAACGGGCTCGCCGTTTCCCGATCGGCCGGGTCGCCCTCCTTGGCCTCGGGGTTCTCACCGTGGGTGGAACGAGCAACGTCGATCAGGCGTTCGATGCGCTCGGCGTCGCGATCGGGGCCTCGGCCACCACGGATGGATTGCATGGCCTCGGCCCGAAACTCGTCGTCCTGGCGATTGGCCTCGCCATCGTATGGATGACCGTGCGGATCGACGGTCGCCAGACCAAGAGCCGGGTGTTTCCCACGGCGCCATTTTCTCTGAGCGGACCCGTCGGAACCGCGTACTGGGCCTTCATGTTGGTCGGCATGGCGCCGGTCGCCGCCGGCATCTTCATGCCGCTCGTCTATCAGGTCGTCTATCACTTCCCGGCGATTCCCTCGGGCTACTTGTCCTCGATCCTCGCTGTCTTCTGGTCGCTCGGCTCGACCATCACGTCCGGTCTGAGCCTGCCGCAACAACGTCTGGCCCTCGTCGGCGGACCGGTGCTGGCGATGTTCGGCGTCATCGGGATCGGCATCGGGGTTGGACTCTGGTCGTGGCCCTACCTGGTCGCGTGCACCTGCCTCACCGGACTTGGCGTCGGGTTGTGCATTTCGCACCTGATGAATTGGACGATGTCGCTCGCGCGCAAAGGCGAAGAAACGGTCACCGCGTCCTCGATCCAAACCATCCGCTCGCTGGGAATCGCGTTTGGCGCGGCCGGTGCAGGCATCATCGCCAATCAGGCGGGCCTCGGCGCGGGGATCACCGCCGAGACCGTCACCAACGCCGTCACGTCGGTCCAAGCGGTTGCGGCCATGGCCCCGTTCGCGGCCATCCTATTGGGCGCCCTCCTGGTGACCCACCGCCGACGGCACGACGAATCGTCGGCCGATACCTAGCAAGCTCAGTGAACCAGTTCCGGAACCTTGCCTGAGGGCCCCGAGGAATCTGGGGGCGTGTCCCGGCGTCGCCCTTTGGGCTTCTTGCGCCCCTTCTTGGGTGGCGCCTTGTCGACTACGGTCAGGGTCAACTTGGCGGCCTCGGCGTCAACGCTGACCTTCACGGTCCCGCCCTTGGCGAGACGCCCAAACAGGAGTTCATCGGCCAGCGGCTTCTTGACGTGCTCCTGGATGAAGCGTGCCAGGGGCCGCGCGCCATAGAGCTTGTCGAAGCCGCGCTCCGAGATCCATTGGCGGGCTTCGGTCGTGAGCTGGATATCGACCTGACGATCACCGAGCTGTTCGGCCAACTGCTTGACGAACTTCTCGACGACGTGGCCGACGATGTCCGGGCTCAATCCGTCGAAGGCGATGACCGAGTCGAGACGGTTGCGGAACTCGGGCGTGAACATCCGCTTGATGGCCTCCTCGTCCTCGCCTTGCTTGAGACCGCGCTCGAACCCGATCGACTGACGGGTCATCTCCTGGGCGCCCGCGTTGGTCGTCATGATAAGGACGACGTTGCGGAAATCGACATGCTTGCCGTTGTGATCGGTCAGCCGGCCATGGTCCATGATCTGCAGCAGGACGTTGAACAGGTCGGGATGCGCCTTCTCGATTTCGTCCAGCAGCAGCACACAGTGTGGATGTTGATCGACCGAGTCGGTGAGCAACCCGCCCTGGTCGAACCCGACGTAGCCCGGGGGCGCGCCGATCAGACGCGACACCGTGTGGCGCTCCATGTATTCGGACATGTCGAAGCGGATCAGCTCGACGCCCATGATCTTGGCAAGTTGGCGGGCGACTTCGGTCTTGCCGACCCCGGTGGGGCCCGAGAACAAGAAGCAGCCGATCGGCTTCTCCGGTTCGCGCAGGCCGGCACGCGCCATTTTCATCGCATTGGCCAAAGCATCAATGGCACGATCCTGCCCGAAGACCACGGCCTTCAAGTCTGCATCGAGGGTCTTGAGGTTCGAGAGATCGGACTTCGACACGGTCTTTGGTGGGATGCGCGCGATTTTGGCGACGATCGCCTCGATATCCTTGGTTCCCACCGTCTTCTTGCGCCGCGACAACGGCAGCAGCATCTGGGCTGCCCCGACCTCGTCGATTACGTCGATCGCCTTGTCGGGCAGCTTGCGGTCGTTGATGTAGCGCGCCGAGAGTTCGACCGCCGTGCGGAGCGCATCGTCGGTGTAGTGGATCTTGTGGAACTCCTCGTAGTAGGGCTTCAGGCCCTTGAGGATCTTCACCGTGTCTTCGATCGTCGGTTCGTTGACATCGATCTTCTGGAATCGGCGCAGCAGGGCCCGATCCTTCTCGAAGTAGGACCGAAACTCCTTGTAGGTCGTCGAGCCAATGCAGCGGATCGCACCGCTCTGCAGCGACGGTTTCAAGAGGTTCGACGCATCCATGGCGCCGCCCGATGTTGCCCCGGCGCCGATCACGGTGTGAATCTCGTCGATGAACAGGATCGCGCCCTTGAAGTTCTCGAGTTCGCTGACCACCGCCTTGAGGCGCTCCTCGAAGTCGCCGCGATAGCGGGTTCCTGCGAGCAGGGCGCCCATATCGAGCGAGAAGATCGTCGCGCCCTGGAGAATCTCGGGGACCTCTTTGTTGACGATGCGACGGGCCAAACCTTCGGCGATCGCCGTCTTGCCGACCCCCGGATCGCCAACGAACAACGGGTTGTTCTTCTGTCGACGACACAGGATCTGGATCGTGCGCTCGATCTCGAGCGATCGGCCGATCAGCGGGTCGATCTTCCCCTGCTTCGCCTTCTCGTTGAGGTTGATGCAGTAGGTTTCGAGCGCCTCGGTCCCCTTCTTGTTGACCTTCTTGCTCGACGCTTCGGCATCGGCGCCATCGACCGTGCGCTGCTCGGTTTTGCCCGGCGCCTTGGCGATGCCGTGGGAGATGTAGGAGACCGCATCCAGGCGCGTCATGTCCTGTTGCTGCAGGAAGTAAGCGGCGTGCGATTCCCGTTCCGAGAAGATGGCGACCAGGACGTTGGCGCCCGTCACCTCCTCGCGACCTGAGGATTGAACATGGATCAACGCGCGTTGAATCACGCGCTGAAAGCCTGCCGTCGGTTTGGCGTCGCCGCCGTCGTCGAGCACCAGGTTCGCGAGTTCCTCATCGACGTATTCGACGACCGTCTGGCGCAGGTCCTCGATGTCGACGTTGCAGGCCTTCATCACCGCCGTCGCGTCGGGGTCTTCGGTCAGGGCCAGCAGCAGATGTTCGAGCGTCGCGTATTCGTGTTTGCGCTCGTTGGCGTGGGCCAGGGCTCGGCGCAGCGATTTCTCGAGGGTGGGGGAAAATCCGGGCACTAGTCTTTTTCCATTGTGCACTGAAGGGGATGCTGGTGCTGTCGTGCGAAGTCGACAACCTGGTTCACTTTGGTCTCGGCCACCTCGTAGGTGAAGACGCCGCAAATGCCGATGCCCTTGCGATGGACATGCAACATGATCCGCGTCGCTTCCTGCCGGCTCTTGTGGAAAAACCGTTCCAACACGTAGACCACGAACTCCATCGGCGTGTAGTCGTCGTTGAGCAGCAGTACCTTGTACATCGGTGGCTTCTTGGTCTTGGGCGCGGTCTTCGTGACCACGCCAGTCGCCGGTCCTCCGTCCGGATTTCGGTTGCGATCGCGCTCGCTCATCGGCTCAAGGTCATATAGGTATCCTACCGAGATATTAATCGAGCCGGGGCCCCGCGAGACAGGGGTCTGGCACCCTCATGGCTCGCACGGAAAACCGCCAGAATCGTGGTTTACGGCGGCAAACCCCGTTGCAGAACGCGAGCACTGGATCGACTTGGGGAGGAGTCCATGGTGAACGTCCTGAGCGATGAAGCCCGCATCCTGTGCCACCGCGAACGCGCCTACCTAGTGATGGACCGTTTGGGGCTCGACGCGCTCTGCGTCAGCGACCCCCGGAATGTCCTCTATCTGTCGAACTTCGATTGCAACTTGATGTGGAACTGGTCGTGGACGGCCTTCGCGATCCTGCCGCGCGACCGCCAGCGGCCCCCTACCCTCGTCTGCTCGAGCCTCGATCTCCCCTCCCTCATTACCAATCCGACCTGGATGCCAGCGGTCGAGACCTACGTCCTGCACGAGCAGGGCACCGGCGAAGCCGTGGCCACGAAGTTCCGACCCAACATGCGGGAGGACGCCCGGCTCGGACCATTCGAGCGCGAGGCCCTGGCGCTTTACGACACGACACCAACGATCCGTGCGCCGACCCCCGAAGACATCTTGCGCGCTGTCATGGAGAAGCTCGGCCTCACCTCCCGGATCGTAGGGTTCGATGACATGCGGCTCGCGCTACGGCTCAAGGGCAACTTGGCCGGCCTGACGTTGCGCGATGCTCGGGACGTCATGCGGGAGATCCGCCTGATCAAGACGCCGGCCGAGATCGATCGTTTGCGCGAGGCCGCACAGCGCAATGAACGGGCACTCGGGGCGGCCATCGCGGCCACCCATGAGGGGGTCCTTTGGGAGGAGGTTGTCCAAGCCTACGCGATCGCCCTCATCCGCGAGGGTGGGAGGCCGATCTATCTCATTCGTGGTGCCGGCGAACAGGCGCGCGTGCGCCTGCAGGAGACCGACTATCCGATCCGGCGCGGCGAACTCGTGTTCTACGACGGCCTCGGACAGTACCGGCGCTATCACGGCGATATCGGTCGGACGGCATTCGTGGGCGAAGCGCCTGCCGATGTCCGACGCGTCTTCGACGCGGTTCGGGCGGGCTGGGCCGAGGGGCATGCACGTGTCCGACCCGGCATGCGTGCGAGCGAACTCGCGATCCTCATCCGTGACACGATGCGCGCGCACGGCTACCCGACGGGCCCGGCCCGCGCCGCAGCCCCGCACGCGCTGGGGCTCGAGCACTTCGATCACCCACAGGATCGCGGCTTCTATCAGGACTTCACGATCGAGGTGGGCTGCGTGCTCAACGTCGACATGCCCTACATCGAGTTCGGCTGGGGGTCGCTCCACCTGGAGGACACGATCGTCGTGCGACGCGACGGTCCTGAGTTCCTGACCTCGAACAAGACCGACCTGATCGAGATCGCGGGCTAGTAGAGCAGCCCCGCTTCCCCCATGCGCCGACGGATCGAGTCTGCGAACCATGCGAAGTCGCGACGCATGAAACCGCGCCCGATGGCGTTGACATGCCGGGAAAAGGTGCTGATCAGGCGGAACTCCTTGGCGAGCACGAACAGCGGCATCAATTCGTGTTCTCGCGGCGTGAGCGGCCGGATGCTCTCGTATCCCGCCACAAATGCCGTCGACAGCCAATCGGGAAGGCCGATGTAGTGATTGGCCCAGAGATAGCAGGCGACGTCCTGGGCGAAAAAGTCCTCGCCGCTGTTGTCGAAATCGAGCAGCGTCAGCCCGCCGCCGTCGATATGCACGTTGTTGCAGTGAAAGTCGCCATGATTGGGCCCGAAGGGAACCTCCGCTGGGTCGATCCGCTCGAGCGCCGTTGCGATCCTCTCGGTCGCCTCGCGATAGAACGGACCGTCTTGCGGCCGCTCCTCGACCATACGCAGGAACGTCGGAACATTTTCTCGCAGCGCCTGGGGCGGATTGGTCCGGCGCCGATGCGGTGACTGAAAGGCGGTCGCCGCGCGGTGCATGAGGGCGAACGCCCGGCCGACGCGGCGAGCGTCCTCTGCGTTCGGAGCGGCTCCGAGTTTCTGCCCCCCCGCCCACCGGAAAACCGCCACGGGTCGCAGCCCCTCGGGTGCCTCGGCCACGAAGAACAGCGAGCCGTCGCGGGCCGGGATGCCCGGTGCCACGTGCACCCCGGCACCATCGAGAAACCGAAGGAACGCCATCTCGTAAGCGACATCGTCGATCGATCGCCAGCCGGCCCGCCAGGTGCGCACGGCGTAACGCGCCTCCGGCGTCCAGACCGCAAAGACGTCGTTCATGCCGCGGTATAGCAATTGGCAGCCGAGCGGTCGCCCGAGCTCATACCGACGTTCGAGTTCGGCCGCGAGCGCCGCCGCCTCCAACACCGAGTGAACCGCCGGGACGATCATGGGCGCCGGATGATAGGCGCCAACGCCGGCCGCGAAAAAGGAGAAACCCGGCCCTGGGGGACCGGGTTTCCGGGGAGGGGCGATCGCCCGTTACTGTCGGGCGGTCGCCCTGGTGATTCGATTAGACGATCGGTCGGGCGAAACGCTCGACGAACTTGGCGATCTGTCCATTGAGCGGGGCAAAGGTCTCGTTCGCGGCTTTGATCGACAACTCCGAGAACTTGGTGCTCTGGTCGATCCATCGGCTGATGCCGGCCTGCACGAACTCGATCTGAAGCTGGGCCGCTTCCTGGGGCGTCTTGGCCGACAGGATCGACTGCGCCGCGCTCATCGTGTCGGCGAGGTTCTTATGCGAGAAGTCGGCGACCTGGGCGTTGACCGCCTCGACGTGTTTGACGAACGCGTCCGCGGCCGTGGTGCTGGCCTCGATGCCCGTGCGACCGAACGAGGCGAACTCGTCGTAGCGCTTGGCCATCGTCTCGTTCGCCCCCTGGGCGAGCGAGGCGACCTTCTGGAAGCCCTTGTTCACGGCATCCGTTCCTTCGCGGACGAACATCTCCACGCCGTCCTTGCCAGCCTTCACGGCGGCATCAAACGCTTCGGACGAGAACTTGTCCGCACCAACCGACTCGTGGACCTTCTTGGTCATTCCGGGCTCCTCAAGGGCTCGTTTCGCGCCGCAGCAACCATTTGCTGCACTGCAATATCGGCTCAATAGGGCCGCCTGTGCTGGTCGTCAAGGACTTTTTTGCAGTGCAGCAAAAACGGCTCGGCAGAAGCCCGAAGCGCGGGGTCGAGCCTAACCTGTCCTTTAAGGGACCCGGCGCATGCTCTTGAAATCGATGGGTAGACAGCGATTCGACCGAACATTAACATTTGTGCCTTATTTGTGGCGACGAGCACGCGACAGGGGTAGTTCGGCGATGTCGGTAGACCGCGTCCGGTACTGGGTACTCGCGTTGTTTCTTGCGTTCGGGGCGCTGGCGCCGATGTCGGCAGAGGCCCGCTATTCGGCATTGGTGGTCGACGCGGCGACCGGTCGAGACCTGATCAGCGAGGACGCGGACGAAGTCCGCCATCCTGCTTCGCTCGCCAAGCTCATGACGCTGTACCTCGTGTTCGAAGCATTGCAGAACGGTCAACTGCGACTCCAGCAGTCGCTCCCCGTGTCGCGGGAGGCCGCCAACCAGGCGCCATCCAAGCTCGACCTCAGGGCGGGATCGACCATCACCGTCGAGGACGCGATCTACGGCGTGATCACCAAATCGGCAAACGATGCCGCCGTGGTCTTGGCGGAGGCCATCGGGCGCGATGAACGGGATTTCGCCGACCTCATGACCGACCGCGCCCGCAGCTTGGGGATGCGCCAGACCTATTTCCGCAACGCTAGCGGACTGCCGGATCCGGCGCAGACCACGACCGCGCGTGACATGGTGCGGCTCGGCATGGCGCTGCTGCGTGATCACCCGAAGTACTATCCCTATTTCTCAGCCCGAACCTTCACGTTCCGCGGCCAGGTGTTCACCACCCACAACCGCCTTCTCGACTCTCTTGCGGGCACCGACGGCATGAAAACGGGCTTCATCCAAGCCTCGGGCTTCAACGTCGTGACCTCGGTCGAGCGATCCGGCCGGCGCCTCGTCGGCGTGATGTTCGGTGGTGACAGCGCGCTCGCCCGCGACCGCCACGTCGAATCCCTGTTCGACGAAGCCTTCGAGATCGCGCGCACCCGTTCGGCCATGCGAACCAACATCACCTACGTGCCGACCCGCTTCGATCGCAAAGCGACGCCGGTGCGCTACCAAGTGGCCTCGGGCCCTACCCCCGCCGCCAATCCGACGCCGCGCCGCGAGGCGGCCAGCACGACCATCCCCGCGCCGCGCCAGACCCGAAAGGCACCCCAGAAGAACGAAAGCCGCTGGGCCATTCAGGTCGGGGCCTACAATGCCGCCGACCTCGCCCACGCTCAGATCGGCAAGGTGACGAAGATCGCCTCCAACCACGTCAATGGCGCCGAACCATCGGTCGACACGGTCAAGAATCGTGGCAAGGTGCTCTACCGCGCCCGTCTGAACGGCCTGAGCGAGAGCAATGCCCAGGCCGCCTGTCGTTCGTTGGAGCGCCAGCGCATCGGATGCATGGCGATCAACCTGGAGAACGCCCGCGGCTGATCCCGGCGTGATCCGCTATACTGGGCGTCGCCCTTCCCGGAGGTGACGCCATGCTCGGTCCCAACAGTTTCAATCGCCTCGCCGCCCACGGCGTTTCGCTGGCGGCGAACCACGACGAAATCGCCCACGAAAACTTCGCCCAAGCGATGCACTTTCAGGTGTTCGCCAACCTGATGCCGGGGAACAAAGAGGTCTATCGCACGCGCGTGCTGCCCTCGTTCCAACGCGAACGTGGGCGTCGTCCGTCGAACCGCCAGGAAGTCCGTGGCGCCATGCGACGCGACCCCTATCACCAGATGTGGAGTGCGTTGCGCCGCACGACGCAGGAGCTGATGTGGACGGCGGCACAAACCGGCCTCAATCGGGGTTTCCCAGCGCTGCAGCAGCGAGCGTCGAACTACCTCGCGCGCCCGACGACCAAGAGTTCGCTGACCCTCGACCCGACCATCGCGATGCCGCGTTACATCACCGCGGTCGATATCCACTGCATGCCGGGCGGCTACACTGGAGAGGTTGGCTCGAACGACGTCTACGCCGGGGCGATCTACGATCGCGGCGTCTATTCGATCACGCAGGGATTCCTTGGCCCCCATGTCGACGGGATCGGACGAACGATCGCCGCCTACATCAAGCGCAGCCACCCACGGTTCCGGCGCGGCAAGATTCTCGACATCGGCTGTGCCGTCGGCCACTCGACGCTACCGTTATGCGATGCGTTCCCCGCCGCCGAAGTTCACGCGATCGACGTGTCGGCCCCGTGCCTGCGCTATGCCTTCGCCCGAGCGGAGTCTTGGGGAAAGTCCGTGAAGTTCGCTCAACAGGACGCCGAGCGGTTGAGGTTCGCCGACAACACCTTCGACTTCGTCACGTCGGGCGCCGTCATGCACGAACTTTCGACGAGCAGTCTCCACAACATCGTGCGCGAGATTCATCGCGTCCTGAAGCCGGGCGGCGTGATGATCCACGTCGAACAGCCGCAATACCACGGCATGGAGCCATTCGATCAGTTCATGCGGGACTGGGATACCTTCGGCAACAACGAGCCGTTCTGGGGCACGCTGCACGATCTCGACCTCACGCAGATCGCCGTCGACGCCGGCTTCAAACGCGACCGGGTCGCCGAAACGATGGAAGCCGGCGACGGCGGGCGCGTCTACAACGTCGAAAAACCCGACGCGAAGACGCGGGCCAACTGGTTCTTCTACACTGCGCGCAAGTAGCGAATTAGATCGGAGCGTCGACCCCGCTCGCGGCGAGCTGAGCGAGGAGTTGGCCCTTGAGCGTGGCCAGTCTGCGTTGATCGCGAGCTTCGCAACGGGCCGTCAAGGCCGCCTGGGTGTTCGAGGCTCGCAGTAGCCACCAACCGTCCGGCGTCGTGACGCGGACCCCATCGATGGCCAACACGTCGGCCTTGGCGGCCATCAGGCGCTCGCGCACCTCGTCCACGACGGCGAATTTGCGGTCCTCGGGGCAGTCGAAGCGGAACTCTGGCGTGTTCACCATGACCGGCAGCTCATCGAGCAGTTGGGCCATGCTCTTGCCCGTGAACTTGAGCAGCTGGAGCGTGCGCAACGCGGCGTAGAGCGCGTCGTCATAGCCGTAGTAGCGATCGGCGAAAAAGATATGGGCGCTCATTTCGCCGGCGAGCGGTGCATGGGTCTCTTTCATCTTGCTCTTGACCAACGAATGGCCCGCCATCCACAGGATCGGTTGGCCACCGAGACGCCGAATCTCGTCGAAGAACACGGTGCTGCACTTCACGTCGCCGATGATCGTCGCGCCCGGCTGGTGGGCGAGCACCTCGCGGGCGAGAAGGGCCAACAATTGGTCACCCCAAACGACGCGTCCCCGTCCATCGATGATTCCGACACGATCGCCATCGCCGTCGAACGCGACGCCGAGGTCACAACGTTGGGCAGCGACCGCGGCACGCAATTGGCTGAGGTTCGCCTCGACGGTCGGATCGGGGTGGTGGGCGGGAAACGTGCCGTCGACACGCTCGTTGAGCAGGACGTGCTTTCCGGGCAGCCCACGGGTTACGCGTTCGAGCACGGCCCCCGCCGCACCATTGCCGGCGTCCCAGGCCGCCGACACCGAGGCCGGATCGAGCCCCGCGAGCAGCCGAGCGACGTACTCATCGGCGACCGCGACGCGATCGTCCGAGCCCGTGCCGTGCGCGACGTGTCCAGCTTCGAAACGCCGCGCCATCGCCAGGATGTCTTCGCCGAAGAACGGGCCTCGGCCGAGGACCATCTTGAAGCCGTTGTGGGTGGGCGGGTTGTGAGAACCCGTCACCATGATGCCACCATCAGCGTCGAGATGATGGACGCTGAAATAGAGCATCGGCGTCGGCCCCAAGCCGACACGACGAATCCGAAGGCCGGTCGACCGTAACCCTTCGACCAGGGCCGCCTCGAGCGCCGGCGAGGACAATCGCCCGTCGTAGCCGACGCAGACGCTACGGCCACCACGTTCGACCACCAGGGTACCGAACGCCTGGCCCACGGCCCGCGCATCGGCCTCGCCAAGGGTCTCGCCCACCACGCCCCGAATGTCGTAGGCGCGCAGAATACTCGGATGAAAACGATGCACGGCCGGTCGAATTAGGCCGGAGAAACGGTGCGGCGCCCGACCGAGTCGTAACGGAAGCCCGCGCGGGCCATGCGCTCCGGGTCGTGCAGGTTGCGCAGGTCGACGACAATTGGACGCTTCAGAGCGGCCTTGGCGCGAGCTAGGTCGAGGCCCTCGGGCCCAAAGTGCGACCACTCGGTAAGAATCACGGCCGCGTCGGCGCCATGCAGCGCCTCATAGGTGTCACTGCACCATTCGACGTCCGGCAACATCGATTGCGCGTGAGCCATTCCTTCGGGGTCGTAGGCCCGGATCTTGATGCCAGCGGCCTGGAGCTGAGGGATCAGATCGACGCTGACGCTTTCGCGTACGTCATCGGTGTTGGCCTTGAACGTCACGCCGAGCACCGCAACGGTCGCGTCCCTCGCATTGGGGCCAACGGCGCGAATGACCTTGTCGGCGAGCGACTGCTTGCGTCGCTCATTCATCTCGATGACGGTTTCGACGATATGAAACGGGCTCTGCCATTCCCGGCCGGTGTAGGCGAGCGCCCGGGTGTCCTTGGGAAAACAGGAACCGCCGAACCCCGGGCCCGCGCTCAGCCCCCAGCGCCCAATCCGGCGGTCGAGGCCCATGCCACGGGCGACGGCCTCGACATCGGCACCGGCCTTTTCACAGAGGTCGGCGATCTCGTTGATGAAGCCGATCTTGGTCGCCAGGAACGCGTTCGCTGCGTACTTGGTGAGTTCCGCCGTCTCGAGGCTGGCGGCGACGAACTGCTGATCACCCTTGAGCAGCGGCGCATGCAACTGTCGGAGCGTGGCGATTGCCTCGGGATGGTCGCTGCCGACCACGATCCGGTCGGGATTCATGAAGTCGGCCACGGCACTCCCTTCGCGCAGGAACTCGGGCGCCGAGCCGACATAGAACGTGTGGCGTGGTTTGGCCGCGGTCAGGATCGCCTCGACCTTTCGTCCCGTCCCCACCGGGACGGTCGACTTGGTGACGACGATCAACGGGCCGTCCATGGCGCGACCGATCTCCTCAGCGGCGGCCAACACGTAGCCCAAGTCGGCCGACCCATCGTCGCGACTCGGCGTACCGACCGCGATGAACACGATCTCGGCCCCCTTCACGGCGGCGGCGAGATCCGTCCCGAATCGGAGTCGGCCGTTGGCAACGTTGCGCTTTACGAGTTGTTCGAGGCCCGGCTCGTAGATCGGGATGCGCCCGGCCAAGAGCGCTTCGATTTTGCGTTGATCCTTGTCGACACAGGTCACCGCAGCGCCGATCTCGGCGAAACAGGTCCCCGAGACGAGGCCGACATAGCCGGCCCCGACAAACACTACCCTCATCGGCCCGCGCCCCCCGCGGCTACCCGGCGTTTTCGTTCGATTGAAAGGTTCGACAGATACTCGATCAGATCATCGCGCAGATCGGCTCGCTCCAGGGCAAACGCGATGTTGGCCCGCAGGTAACCGCTCTTGCTGCCGCAGTCGAAGCGCTCGCCGGCGATCTTGACGCCATAGAACGGCTCCAGCCCTGCGAGCCAGGACAGGGCATCGGTCAACTGGATTTCCCCACCGGCGCCCTGCTGCTTGCGGTCGAGAAACTCGAAGACCTTGGGCGTCAGGATATAGCGCCCGACGACCGCGAGATTCGACGGCGCCTCTTCGCGACGCGGTTTTTCGACCAGGCCCGAGACCTGGACGAGGCTGGGGCGTACTTGCTTTGCGACCTTGAGCACCCCGTAGCTCGAGATCGACTCGTCGTCGATCGTCTCGACGGCCACCATGCTCTGGCCCTCGAAGACGTCGGTCATCTGTTTCAGGCACGGTGATGGGCCGAGAAAGACGTCGTCGGCCAGCAACACAGCGAACGGTTCGTTCCCGATGAGGTGACGGGCGCACCAGACGGCGTGCCCAAGGCCCAAGGGTTCCTGTTGCCGGGTGTACGCCACTTTCCCCGGCGTCGGTAGCCAGGCGCGCAGGGCCTCGAGCATGTCTTGCTTGCCCTTGGCTGAAAGCTGTTCTTCGAGCTCATAGGACTGATCGAAATGATCCTCGATCGTCGACTTGCCGCGACCCGTGACAAAGATGAACTCCTCGATTCCCGCCGCCCGGGCTTCTTCCACGGCGTGGTGAATAAGCGGCTTGTCGACGAGCGGGAGCATTTCCTTCGGCATCGCCTTGGTGGCCGGAAGGAACCGCGTACCGAGACCACCGACGGGAAAAACCGCCTTGCGGACACGAATGGGCATGATCTTCAGAGGGGGTGGTGAGAAGATGGGCCCTTGCGCGGGCGGCTGAGTAATGCCACGGGGCCCCAACGGGTGCAAGCACCGCTAAGACCCGAGCAGGACGTCCTTGGCTTGGTTGATCCGCGCGGCAAGGTAGGTGGAACCTCCCGAATCCGGGTGGAGTTTTCGCATGAGGCGGCGGTGAGCGGCCCGGATGTCCTCCGGCCCGGCGCCCGGTTCGAGCCCAAGGATCTCAAGCGCTTCCTCCCTGGTCATCGGCCCGGACGACGGCCCCTGTGGCCGCTGCTGAGCCTCCGATCGCTCGCGCCAATCCGTCCCATGGGCCCGGTCGAGGAAGGTCTCGACCAGTGGAACGGACTCGGGATCCGAAGCCCGGCAGTCGTCTAGAAACACCAGCAATTCGGCGAAATTGAGGCCACTCAGCCGGTCGCCCTTGTAACGCCCACGGCGAATGACGCCATCCATCGCCCCACTGTCGTGATCGAGCGTCATCTCGAGGGAGTCGGTCTGGACCCCGGAACGTTGACCTTCCGTCGGCTCGGCGGTTCCCGCGTTGCTCCCCCGCCGCCCGGTCAACAGCCCGCGACCCCAACGCCGCCACAGGGCCGGGAGGACGACCATCAAGGGCAGGATCGCGCCCCAACCCCCGCGAATCGCCAAGAACGCGACGACGACCGCCGCGGCGCCGATACCTACCCAGCGCAGGGCACGGACCAGGGTTTTCGGGTCGGCTGACGCGAACCATCTCGCGCCCGCGTAGAGCGCGACGAGTCCGACCGCGGCGGCCGCGACCCACACCATGGCGCGCCTATTTCAGTTGCGTGAGGAGGTTTTGGACAGCGGCCCCTCCCCGACGCGCCTGATTCTCCAGCGCCCGGCGTCCGCCGGCGGCATACGCCGCCACCGCGCGCAGAAGATCGCGGAGTTGATGGGCGCTGCTCGCATCGAAGTGGCAGCACGCCCCTCCGCTGAGACGCGCCAACTGTTGAAACGCTCCTTCGGCGAGCGGGTCATGTCCCTCGTGGAACAGAAACATCGGGACCCCGAGCAGTCCAAGCTGGCCGGCCGCGGCACAGAGGTCATCGATCGCCTCCTCCATCGCGTCGCCCACGAACACGACCGCTGCAATCCGCTGGCGCTGCGTCTCCGCGATCGCATGTTTGATCACCTTCAGGATCTGGGTCTGTCCTCCGAGGCAGCGCACGGCCGTCATCGCGGCGACGACACCGTCGGCCTTGGGGTGCCAGGATCCGGCGACGAATTCGCCCATCCCGCGGTAGTAGGCGAGCTGAACCTGAAGTCCGCCCAACGCCGCCGCTTCGTGAAACATCTCGGCCTGAATCTGAACCGCTTGATCCCAGGTCGCTTGTCGGCTTGCCGTTGCGTCCAAGGCAAACAACAGCCGACCCCCGCCGGCCACAGCGACAGGGGCTTGGCGGACCTTCTCCAGGAACGCCGCCACCGCTCGTGCTTGGGCCTGTATCGGTACCTTCGGATCGCGGCTCAATAGGGCACCCCGCCGTTCTCCCTTATATAGTGGCCTTCGCTCGCCCTACCCACGGCCCGCCAGATTCCGTTGCCGTCGCTGGGGTTGCGCGCCGGCGGCCGCTTCGCCATGGTCGCGGTCGCCATGACCGGGGAAATCCTGATACCGCCGACCGGAGCGATCTCGTGACCGAGGTCGTCGATACCGTGGTCATCGGCGCCGGCGTGATCGGGCTCGCGATCGCGAGGACCTGGGCGAAGCGCGGCCATGATGTCCTCGTGCTCGAGCGGGCCCCTCGGATCGGGAGCGAGATCAGTTCGCGTAACAGCGAGGTCATCCACGCCGGAATCTATTACCCCAGTGGCTCGCTCAAGGCGACCCTCTGCGTTGCCGGCCGGTCGATGCTCTACGAATACTGCGAAACGCACCACGTCCCCCATCGCCGGTGCGGCAAGCTGATCGTGGCCAGCGACCGGGCCGAGATACCAACGCTCGAACAACTCCTGGTCGCCGCCAACCGCAATGGTGTGAGCGATCTCCGGTGGCTTTCCGCGGCCGAGGCCATTGCCCTCGAACCGAATCTCGCGTGCGTCGCGGCTCTTCATTCGCCTTCCACCGGCATCGTCGATAGTCACGCCCTCATGACGGCGTTTCTCGGGGAAGCCGAGGACCACGGCGCCCAGGTGGCGCGAGAAACCCGGTTCGAGCGCGCCGCGGTGCGCGACGATCGCTTTGTCGTCTCGACCGTGGGTCGCGATGGTCAACGCTATGAGATCAGTGCTCATCACCTTGTGAACGCCGCCGGATTGGGGGCCCAAGACGTCGCAACGGCGATCGATGCGATGCCATTGGCGTTCGTCCCCAAGCGATTCCTGGCCAAGGGCAACTATTTCCGCTTGGTCGGCACGGCTCCATTCTCCCGACTGGTCTACCCTGTGCCCGAGCCCGGCGGCCTCGGCGTTCATTTGACGCTCGACCTCGGCGGACAGGCTCGCTTTGGACCCGATGTCGAGTGGATTGAGACCATCGATTATGGTGTCCAACCAGGGCGGGGCGAAAAATTCTATCGGTCGATTCGGCGCTATTTTCCTGCACTCGCGCACGGTCAGCTGGTTCCCGACTATGCCGGAATTCGCCCGAAGATCAGTGCTCCCGGCGCCCCAAATGCCGATTTCGTCATCCAGGATGCAACCGTTCATGGCGTCCTCGGCCTGATCAATCTCTTCGGGATCGAATCTCCTGGTTTGACCGCATCCATCGCCATCGCCGATCGGGTTGCGGAGCGGCTCGCCCAAGGAGCCTAACAACGCTAACGTATGTGCCTAGAGGTGATCATGAAACGTTTTTGGATTGCAGCCGCCGTCGCTATAGCGAGCGCCCCTGCCCTGGCCGCCGATATTGGCGTCAACGGACTCGAGGGCCAGCTTTCAGGCGTTACCGACATTCGTGTCACGGTCGACCTGGATGGCGATTGGAGTGGGGTCGTCGGTGCCGGGGCAGGTTTCGCCCCCGAGTTCATCGGGAGCGAGGATTACGAGATCACCTTGTTGCCGGCGATCGACGTCGAATGGCGCGGGGCCTACTTCTTCAGCACCCAGCGCGGCCTCGGCTTGAACTTCATCCGGTCCCCGAGTTTCAAAGCGGGGCCACGCCTCACGTATGATTTCGGCCGCGACTCGAGCAAGACACCGTTTCTTCGGGGACTTCCGAACGTCGATGGAAGCGTCGAGTTCGGAATCTTCGGCGACCTGCTCCTGGGGAACTTCCGGCTCAAGTCGGATTTGCGAAAGGGTCTGCAGAACGAAGGCCACAACGCCTTCATCCTGAACCTCGATGCGGCCTACGGCGGGCAGGCAAACGAACGTCTGCGCATCATTGTTGGGGCCTTCACCCACTACGTGAGCGAAGAGTACATGCAGAAGTACTTCGACGTCACGGTCGCGGCGGCAAAACGTCCTCGGTTCACGTCTCAGGGCGGCGGCTTTCCCGACCTTGGCCTTTACCTGAACATGAACTTCAGCGTCACCGAGCGCGCGTACCTCGCCTTCACGACCCGCGGCGCTGGCCTGCTCGGCGATGCAGCCGACAGTCCGATTTCCCAACAGGACCTGCAATACTTTGCTGGGCTCTCGGTAGGCTATCGCTTCTAGGCCTCAGAGGAGACCCAGTTCCCGGAGTTGGGCCGCGAGGTGTTCGGGGAGCCGGCTCTTGCTCCGTCGACCGACGATATCCTTCGGCGCCTTCGCCGGCTCGAGGTAACGCCATCCCTGATGCGGCCGACGCGGCTGCAACTCGGTCGCAACAACCTTGGGGTCGAGCACCAGGGCACACCGCTTGTCGGCACGGCGGCCATCGGCCTCCTCGATCGCGAGAATGCGTTGACGGGCGGCGACGAATCCCCGGATGACCCAATAGATCGATCCACCGTCCAAAACCTCGTCGGCACGGCGCGGCGGGTGGCGGGTGAAATGCCGAAGCTTGCCGTCGGGCTGGGTGCGACGACGGTCGGACTGGAGGGCCTTGAGCGTATCGAGGTCGGATACCCCAACCGCGAGTTTGAGCAGGTGCATGGGCACGTTTGATCTATAGCACAGGAGCGCCACCGCGATGCGACCGGGCGGCGCCTTCCGATGCGCGACCGATCCCGATACACTCCCGGTCGTCATCGAGGAGTAGTTTGTGGCTTCCCAGAAAAAGGGCCGCGTTGTCGTGGTCGGCGCCGGGCCGGTCGGCTTGACGGCCGCTCTCGCCCTGTTGCGACAGGACATTCCCGTTACGGTCGTCGAAGCTTCGACCGAGCTGCCGACCGATCCCCGAGCCTCCACCTTCCATCCCCCCACCATGAAGATGCTGGAGAGCATCGGCATCGCCGACGACCTCCATGCCATGGGCCTGGAGATTCGGAAGTGGCAGTACCGGGATCGGCGCAAGGGGCTGATCGCCGAGTTCGATCTCGGCGTGCTCGCCGATCTGACCAAGTACACCTACCGATTGCATTGCGAACAGTGGAAATACGCTCGCCTGCTCCTGGAACGCGTGCGCCAGCATCCTCTGAGCGAGATCCACCAGGGTTGGCGCGTGGCCGACGTCCGCCAGGATGCGGCAAGCGCCGAGATCACTGCCGAGGCCAACGGCGCCACCAAGGTGTTTCGCGGTGATTACGTCATCGGTGCCGACGGCGGTCGTAGCGTCGTTCGCCACGGCCTCGGAGTCGGGTTCGAGGGACTGACCTTCCAGGAACGGTTTCTTGTTCTGACCACGACCTACAACTTCGAACCACACGGTTTCGCCGGCACCTGCTACTGCGCCGACCCCGAGATGTGGTGTTCGACGTTCCGCGTTCCGGCCGGCGGTCCGCCGGGTCACTGGCGGGTCGTGTTCCCGGTCGCCGGCGATGCCCCCGAGAGCGAGGTATTCCGCGAAGAGCCCTGCCAGAAGTTGCTGCAGAGCTTCTACGCGCGACCGGGCGAGCGTTACGAGATCGTGCACAAGAATCTCTACACGGTCCATCAGCGCATCGCTGATCGCTTCCGGCTGGGTCGGGTTTTCCTCGCCGGCGATGCCGCTCACATCAACAACCCGCTCGGCGGCATGGGACTCAACTTCGGCATCCACGATGCCCTCAACGCCGCCGAGAAGATCGGCAAGGTGTGGCGCGGAGAAGGGGGCGACGCGCTGTTTGATGTTTATGACCGCCAACGGCGCATCGTCGCTCAGGAATACCTGCTGGCGCAGACCGCCCAAAACAAGCGTGACCTCGAGGAGCGCGATCCAGCGATGCGGGCCAAGGCCTACGAGGATTGGCGGCAAAGTGCGGCGGACCCGGCGCGCGCCCGGAAATTCCTGATGCGCACGGCGATGTTCGACAGCGTGCGGCGCGCTCAGGAGATTCAGTAGTAGCGAGGTGAAGAGATGGTCGACTCCCTGGGTCATCGACTGAAGCTCGGCGTGGTGGTGCCTTCCACCAACACGGTTGTCCAACCCGAGTTTGCCGACATGCAGCCGCCGGGCGTGACCAATCACGTCGGCCGGATCTTCATTCCCGACGCCAAGCTGTCGACACCGGCCGATTTCATCGCCCACATCGAACGCATGCGCGCCGGCATCGATTCGGCCATGGAACGGGTGATGACGTGCCAACCCGACTACGTCGTCAACGGCCTGTCCCTGGAAGCGTTCTGGGACGGCCTCGATGGCAGCATGGAGATGTTGCGTCGCCTCGAAGCCAAGTTCCGCACGAAGATTTCGATGGGCAACAATGCGATCCTCGCCGCCCTCGAACGGGTCGGCAAGATCAGGCGGATATCCCTCATCACGCCGCACAGGCCCGAAGGTGACGAGCGCGTTCGGCGCTTCTTTACCCAGGCCGGCTACGAGGTCGCTGACCTCTTCAGCTTCAACGTCAACCTGCCAACGCTGATCTGCCATACCTCGGCGAGTGCTTTGCGCGACGCGGTCCTCAAGGTCAACGCAGCGAAACCGGACGCCATCGTTCAGGTCGGCACCGGCCTGCCCTTCGGCAAGTTGGCCGGCGAGGCCTGGGAGTGGCTCAAGAAACCGGTCTTTGCGATCAACACGGCCTGCTACTGGCACGCGCTGCGCCAGAACAAGGTTCACGACCGGATCGAAGGCTACGGGCCGCTGCTGACCAGGTACTGAGCGTCACTCGAATTCGACGAGGACCGCACCGTCGACGACGAAGTCGCCGACGGTGTGCGGGAGGCGTTTTACGACTCCCCCACGCGGCGCCACGATCGTGTGCTCCATCTTCATCGCCTCGATGACGAGGAGCGCCGCGCCACGACCGACCGACTGCCCCTCAGCGGCGATGACCCGGGTAACCTTGCCGGGAACCGGCGCCGTGACCGGCCCCGAAAGATCCGAAGCAAGGCGCGCGCCACCGAGCGGATCGATGGCGCTCAGGGCGACAACCTCGCCGCCTTCGACGAGCGTGATGGTCTCGTTGGTACGCTGGACCAAGACCTCGAACCTGACGCCGTCGATCTCCCCGCGTAGCACGCCATCTCGCAAGACCAAGCTCGTCAGACGGAAGGTGGCACCGTCGACTCGGATGGTCATGGGTGCGCCGGCCGAGACGATGACCGTCCACGGCCCCGCGCCGGTAGCGAACACAAGCTCTTCGCCTCCACCGAGATTGAGCTGCCACGGCCCGATCTCGCGCCACGGCGAACGCGATGGACCATTCGTCTGTCGCTCCAGGACCACCGCCGCGGCGGCGAAGGCGAGCATTCGCGGGGTCGCTGGCCGCTGCCCGGGCAAGAACGACTCGAGGTCGCGGTCGAGCGCCTGGACATCGATGTCCCCGGCGGCAAACCGATCGTCCGCGGTCATGGCAAGCAAGAAGGCAAGGTTCGTGGCCACTCCTGCGATACGGAACTCGGCCAGGGCCCGCTGCATCGCTCCTCGGGCGCGATCGCGAGTCTCGCCGTGCGCGATGAGTTTGCCCAGCATCGGATCATAGAATGGCGTCACCACATCGCCCTGCTCGAAGCCCGAGTCCCATCGGACGTGTTGGCTGGGCGCCGGTGGCCGAAAGTGCTGCAGTCGGCCGGTCGAGGGCAGGAAATTCCGCTCGGGTGCTTCGGCGTACACCCGCGCCTCGATCGCGTGGCCGCGGGGAACGAATGTCTCTTGCCTCAGCGTGAGAAATTCTCCTGCGGCAATTCGCAGCTGCCATTCCACGAGATCGATCCCGAGCACCATCTCGGTCACCGGGTGTTCGACCTGGAGACGCGTATTCATCTCCATGAAGTAGAAACCGCCGCCACGATCGACCAGGAACTCGACGGTGCCCGCGTTCACGTAACCGACGGCACGTGCCGCCGCGATGGCCGCCGCCGTCATTCGGGCGCGCAGCGCCTCTGACAGCGTCGCCGCCGGCGCTTCTTCGATCACTTTCTGGTGCCGCCGTTGGATCGAGCAATCGCGTTCCCAGAGATGAACCGCGTGGCCCCTGGCATCGGCGAGAACCTGGACTTCAATGTGGCGCGGCCGATCGAGGTATCGCTCGATCACGAGACGCTGGTCGCCGAACGACGATGCCGCTTCGCGACGCGCCGCGGCGAGGGCGTCCGCGAGCGCGGCGGCGCCCTCGACCCGTCGCATCCCCTTGCCGCCACCACCCAGCGCTGGCTTGAGCAAGATCGGGTAACCGATGGCCTCGGCGGCCGCGGCCAGCGCTTCGTCATCCTGGGCCGCGCCCTCGTAACCAGGCACGACCGGCACACCGGCCCGGGCCATCAAGTCACGGGCGCCGGCCTTCGAGCCCATGGCCCGGATCGCCGAGGCGGGCGGGCCGACGAAGATGATTCCCGCGGCGGCACAGGCTTCGGCGAATTCGGCGTTCTCCGAGAGAAAACCGTAACCAGGATGAATCGCCTCCGCCCCGCTCTCGCGGGCGGCTGCAATCAGGCGATCGATGCGCAGGTAACTGTCGCGGGCCTGAGGCGGTCCGATGGCGATCGCCGCGTCCGCCTCGCGTACGTGGCGAGCGCGCGCATCTGCCTCCGAATGGACGGCGATCGTGTGGAGCCCGAGGCGCTTGGCCGTGCGAAAAATCCGACAGGCGATCTCGCCCCGATTGGCCACCAGCACCGATTGGAACATCGGCGCCTCGGGCTCAGGGAACCCACTTGGGCTTGCGATGTTCGAGGAACGCGGCCATCCCTTCACGGCCCTCGGGCAACGCCCGAGCCCGCGCGATGCGCTTGGCCATCGCCGCGAGGAGTTCGGGGTCGATCGGGCGTCCGGTGATGTCGCGCACCAGGCGCTTCGATTCGGCCGAAGCGTCGGGTGCGGTCTTCAGCACCTGATCGATGATGTGCTCGCCCTGCGCTTGCAGGGCGGTGTCGGTCGACACCACCTCGTGCACCAGTCCGATCCGTTGCGCGTCGAACCCGGAGAACCGCTCCGCGGTCAAGAAATAGCGACGAGCCTGCCGCGCCCCGATCGCCTCGACGATGTATGGACCGATGACCGCGGGAATGAGCCCGAGCTTGGTTTCGGTCAAAGCGAAGATCGCGTATTTGACGGCGACCGCGATATCGCAGGCCGCGGTCAGCCCGACACCACCGCCATAGGTCGCTCCCTGGACGAGCGCCACAGTCGGGTGGGGAATCTCGTAGAGCGTCCGCATCATCTTGGCGAAGCGCTCGGCGTCGCGCTGGTTCTCCACTTCGGTCGCGGTGGCCAGGCGCTGCATATACTTGAGGTCGGCACCGGCACAGAAGGACTCCCCGCGCGCCTGCAGCACCATCACGCGGATGTCGTTGCTCTCGCTCACCTCCTGGAAGACGTCGGTCAGCGCGCCGACCATGGTTTCGTCGAACGCATTGTGAATCTGGGGGCGATTGAGCGTGACGGTCGCTGCCCCACGATCGTCGACCTGAAGCAGAACGCTGCGATCTTCCATGACCTACATCCTGAAAACGCCAAAATGGGTGTCGTCGATCGGCCGGTTGAGGGCAGCCGCCAGGGACAACGCGAGAACCTTGCGCGTCTCGGCCGGATCGATCACGCCATCGGTCCACAACCGCGCGCCAGCATAATACGGGTTGCCCTGTGTTTCGTACTGCGCGCGGATGCGCTCCTCGAGCGCCTCGCGGGCCGCGGCGTCCTTGTCATCGCCTACCTCGCTCAGCACACCGGCCGCCTGCTCGCCCCCCATCACCGAGATCCGGGCGTTGGGCCACATCCACAGGAAGCGCGGCCCGTAGGCCCGCCCGGCCATGGCGTAGTTTCCGGCGCCGAACGAGCCGCCGATGATGATCGTGACCTTCGGCACTTGGGCACACGAGACCGCGGTGACCAACTTGGCTCCGTCGCGCGCGATGCCGCCCGCTTCATAACGTCGCCCGACCATGAAGCCGGTGATGTTCTGCAGGAACACGAGCGGAATTTTGCGCTGGCAGCACAATTCGACGAAGTGCGCGCCCTTCAACGCCGACTCCGAGAACAGGATGCCGTTGTTGGCGACGAGGCCTACGGGGTAGCCGTAGACGTGGGCGAATCCGGTGACGAGCGACGGACCGTACAGCGCCTTGAATTCGTCGAACTCGCTGCCATCGACGAGCCGGGCGATGATCTCGCGGGCGTCCACCGGACGGCGCAGGTCGCTCGGCATCAGGCCGTAGACGTCGGCGGGCTCATGCAATGGCTCGCGCGCCTCCCGTCGTGCGATCGCCGCGGCCGGTCCGGGACCGAGGTTGCCGACGATACGCCGGAGGATCGCGAGCGCGTGGCGATCATCCTCGGCCAAGTGGTCGACGACCCCCGACTGCCGGGCGTGGACATCGGCGCCGCCGAGCTCCTCGGCCGTGACGATCTCGCCGGTCGCGGCCTTCACCAGCGGCGGACCGCCGAGAAAGATGGTGCCCGTGCCTTTGACGATGATGCTCTCGTCCGACATCGCCGGCACGTAGGCGCCGCCGGCGGTGCACGATCCCATGACCGCGGCGATCTGCGGAATGCCCGCAGCCGACATCGTCGCCTGGTTGTAGAAAATTCGCCCGAAGTGATCGCGGTCGGGAAACACCTCGTCCTGCTTCGGCAGGAACGCGCCACCCGAATCGACCAGGTAGAGGCACGGCAGCCGGTTCTCCTGCGCGATCTCCTGCGCTCGCAGGTGCTTCTTGACGGTGAGCGGATAGTAGGTTCCCCCCTTGACCGTGGCGTCGTTGGCAATGATGACGCAGTCGCGACCCATCACCTGGCCGATGCCCGCGACCAGCCCCGCCGCCGGCACGTCGTCGTCATAGACCCCGTCGGCCGCGAATGTGCCGATTTCGAGAAACGCTGTTCCCGGGTCGACGAGCAATTTCACGCGATCGCGGGCGAGCAACTTGCCGCGCTTGAGGTGGCGGTCGCGTGCCTTGGCACCGCCGCCTTCGGCGATCCGCGCCGTCCGGGCCCGCAGGTCGGCGACCAGCGCCGCCATGTGACGACGGTTTGCCGTGAACTCGGCGGCTTGCGGATCGACGGCCGTCGTCAGCACCGACATGTCACCAGCCGCCGTTCGCCAGCCAGCGCTCGACCTGATCCAGGCGATCGGCGCCCCAGAACGGTTCGCCATCGACGAGGAAGAACGGCGATCCGAAGATTCCCTTGGCCAAGGCGCCCTCGGTTTCGCTCTTGAGGCGCTCCTTGATTGCCGGCGATTGGATCCCGGCTTCGAAGGCCGTTCGATCGACGCCCAGCGCCGCCGCGATCGCCGCGACGGCCTCGGCGCCGCTGACGTCGCGCCCCTCACCGAAGTAGGCGTTGAACACCGCCTTGGCGAAGCGACGGGCGAGGACCTCGTCCTTCCCTTCCAGCCAATAGAACCCGCGTGCCGCGGCCAGCGTCGCGTGCGGGAACCCCGGGGGAAACACGAACGGCACGCCGGAGAGCCGCGCGCTGCGGGCGAGGTCGCGCGCCGCATAGGGGCCCTTGAGCGGATAGGTGACGAGCGGTTGCGCGCCCGTCGTCTTGAACACGATTCCGAGCATGAACGGCCGCCAGGCGACAGGCCGCCCGTGCTTGGCCGCGATCGTATCGATGCGATGACTGGCGAGGTACGCGTAGGGCGAGGCAAAGTCGAAGTAGAACTCGATCGGCGGGCGCATCGGACCTCGGCAGTTGTTCTCGGAAGTCTTCATCCTCGCCCCCTAACGACCTCGGTGTTCCCGGCCAGCCATCGGTCGAGATAATCCAGGCGATCGTGGCCCCAGAACGGCTCGCCGTCGACAACCATCCAGGGCGACCCGATCATGCCGGAGTCGTGGGCCGCTTGGATCGCCGCTTCGTGCTCGGCCTGCCCATAGAGGTCGCTGGCCGCTTGCAGCACTTGGGCGCGCGAAAGCTGAAAACGCGCCAAGGCCGAGGCGATCGCCTCGACCGTGGTCAACGCCTGGCCCTGCCCCCAGATCGCCTGGAACAGCGCGAGCGCGACCTGACGGACCATCGTCGGGTCGTGGCGGCCGAAGGCGTAACACACGTGGTAGGCCTCGGCGCACTCGGGCGGGATGACCGGGGGGCGCTGGAACGGCAGGCCGCGGAGCGCGCACACGCGCGCGATGTCGCGGTGCCAGTACGTGAGCTTGTCGGGCGGAATCGCGATGCCGTTCGGGTAGTGGCGCTTCAAGACGACGGACAAGCGGACCGGGCGCCACAGGACGGGCCGGCCATGCTTGGCCGCTACGTCCTCGATCATCTGGGCCGCGACGTAGGAGAACGGCGAGCCGAAGGCGGAATAGAACACGATCGGCTGCGGCACGTCTCACTCTTTCCGTTGGCGCGCGGTCACATCGATTTCGACCAGCATGCGCGGGTCGATCATCTGAGCGATGACCGCCGTGTTCGGCGGTCGAATGTCGCGCATCGCCGCGCCCCAGATTGGCAGGACGATCGGAACGATCGCGCGATCCGCGAGGTAGGTCGTCACCTTGACGATATCCGCCAACCCCGCCCCGGCTTGGCCCAAGGCCGCCTCGATGTTGCGAACGACCTGGCGGGCTTGCTCCGCCGGATCGTCCGCGATCGTGCCGCGGGCGTAGTCGAATCCCGTGCAGCCGGCGAGGAAGATCCAGCCGTCCTGGACGAGCCCCCGCGAATAGCCGTAGTCACGCTCGAAGCTGCTGCCCGAGGAAATCAGCCGTCGCGAACTCAAGCGAGTCGCTCGATCGCCACGGCCGTGGCCTCGCCCCCACCGATGCAGAGCGAGGCGACCCCGCGTTTGAGGCCGCGTTTCGCCAACGCATGGTAGAGCGTCACCATGATCCGCGCCCCGGAGGCACCGACCGGGTGCCCGAGTGCGCACGCGCCGCCGTGGACGTTCATGATCTCGTGCGCGATGCCGAGATCTTTCATGGCCGCCATCGTCACGACGGCGAACGCCTCGTTGACCTCGAACAGATCGACATCCCCCGTCTTCCACCCGGCCCGTTCGAGCACCTTGCGGATCGAACCGATCGGCGCGGTCGTGAACCATGACGCCTGCTGACTGTGCGTCGCGTGGGCGACGATCCGGGCCAGCGGGCGAAGCTTCCGGCGTTCGGCTTCGGAGCGTCGCATCATCACGAGCGCTGCCGCGCCGTCGGAGATCGACGAGGCGTTGGCCGGTGTCACGGTGCCGTTCTTGCGGAACACCGGCTTCAACTGCGGGATCTTTTCCGGTTTGGCGGTGAAGGGTTGCTCATCCCGCGTGACCGTCCGCTCGCCCTGCCGCGAGGTGACGACCACCGGCGTGATCTCGGCCGCAAACGCGCCGTCCTCGTTGGCCGTCCTGGCGCGGTTGAGCGAGGCGACGGCGAAGGCGTCCTGCTGTTCGCGGGTGAACTGGTAGGCCTCGGCGGTGTCCTCGGCGAACTCGCCCATCAGCTTGCCGGGCACATCGAAACTATCCTGCAGCCCGTCGAGATACATGTGATCGAAGAGCTGGCCGTTGCCGAGGCGATAGCCGTTCCGCGCCTTGGTGAGGACGTAGGGCGCGTTGGTCATGCTCTCGATGCCGCCGGCCACCATCACGTTCGACGAACCGGCCACCAATTGATCGTGGGCGATCATCGCGGCCCGCATGCCGGACCCGCACATCTTGTTGACCGTCGTAGCCCCCGCCGAGACGGGAATGCCCGCCTTGACCGCCGCCTGACGTGCGGGCGCCTGCCCCATCCCCGCCGGCAGGACGCAGCCCATAACGACATCTTCCACCTGATCGGCGGCCAGGCCGGCGCGATCCAGCGCGCCGCGGATGGCGATGCCCCCGAGTTCGGGGGCCGCCAGGTCTTTGAACTCGCCTTGAAACGATCCAATCGGCGTCCGCGCCAATCCGACGATAACGACGGGGTCCTGCTGCATAGGCTCTACCTCGCTTGGAGCTCGATGTCGGGGCGGTCACCCGCGCCGAAACAAAGCCAAACTATATATAATAATCAGATACTTAACCAAAATTTCTGGGCCGCAATCCGGGGTCATACCCATGGTTTCCATGGCCAACCCGGGGGAACCCGGCCCAGCGCCGGACCGCCGTCCGGCCACGTCCTCTTCGACTATTGGCGCGAACCTCCGCGGCGTCAACGGGGCTGCATAACGAGCCTTTCGGCCATGCCGGCGACGACGTAGCTCGGCGCCCGCCCCACCGCTAAGGTGCTGGTCCTGCCCGTTGGTCATGACCCCCGCTAGTCCTGCCGCCATTATGCGCGCCGTCCTATGGATGGCGGGCGCCCTCAGCTCGCTGACGCTGCTCGCCTTCGGGACGCGCGAACTCACGTACGAGATCGGCACCTCGCAGATCGTGTTCCTGCGTTGCGTCCTGGGCCTTGTGCTGCTGGTGCCATTCATCGCGCACGCCGGGCTCGGTTCGGTGCGGACCGGGAACTTCCGATTGCAGCTATTTCGCAACGTCCTGCACTTCTCGGGAAGTTGGTGCTGGTATTACGGCGTCGCCGTGCTGCCGCTGGCACAGGTCTTTGCCCTCGAGTTCACCTCGCCGGTCTGGCTCGGGCTCATCGCCGTCCTGGTCCTCGGCGAACGGTTCACGCTCGCCCGGGCGGCCGCCATCGGCCTCGGCTTCGTCGGCATCCTCGTCATCGTCCGGCCGGGCGTCAGCGAGATCTCCCCCGCCGTCCTCATCGTGCTCGCGAGCGCCATCGGTTTCGGCGCGGCCCACGCCTGCGTCAAGAAGCTGACGGCGACCGACACGCCGTTGGCCGTCCTCTTCTACATGTCGCTGCTGCAGCTCCCGATGGCCGGCATTCCGGCCCTGTTCGACTGGGCGCCGCTGTCGTGGGTCGGCTGGGCGTGGATGCTGCTCGTTGCAGTCTGCAACACGCTCGCCCACCTGTGTTTCGCCCAGGCGCTAAAACTGGCCGATGCCACCGTCGTCGTTCCGATCGACTTCCTGCGGCTGCCGCTGGTCGCGGTGTGCAGCTTCCTGGTCTACGCCGAGGCGATCGACCCCTTCGTCCTGATCGGCGCGGCGATCATCTTCGCCGGCAACTACAACAACATCCGCAGCGAGCATCGTGCGGCCGAGCGGCGCGCCGATGCCGGATAGGCCGGCCCCGTCGGTCGTGATCGCCGCCGCCTGGATGGCGGGTGCGCTCGTGTTCTTCACGCTGATGGCGGTGGCGTCGCGGGAGATGTCGCACTCGATGGGCACCTTCCAGATCGTGTTCATCCGCTACGGGCTGAGCCTCTTGATGCTGGCGCCCTTCGTATTGCGGAATGGTTGGAGCGGCGTCCGCACGGGCAATCTCAAGGTCCAGATTCTCCGCAATCTGTCGAGCTACATCGGCGGCCTCGGCTGGTTCTACGCGATCGGCGTGCTGCCGCTCGCGTTCGTGTTGGCGGTCGAGTTCACGGCCCCCGTCTGGGTCGCCATCCTCGCGGTGTGGTGGCTGGGCGAGCGCCTCACCGCCGCCCGCATCGTCGCACTCGCTCTGGGCCTCGCCGGGATTCTCGTCATCCTGCGGCCGGGCTTCGAGGCCGTGAGCTGGGCCATGCTCGCCTCGGTCGTGGGCGCCATCGGCTTCGCCGGCAGCCACGTCGGCGCCAAGAAGCTGGCGGGCGTCGATCGCCCGATCCTGGTGGTGTTCTACATGGCGCTGCTGCAGGTTCCGATGGGCGCCATCCCGGCCATCCTGACCTGGCAGCCCATCACCGGGTATGCCTGGGGTTGGGCCGTCGTGCTCGCGCTCGCTGCCACGCTCGGACACTTGTTTCTGAACCGCGCCTTTCAGCGCGCCGATGCGACCGTGGTCGTTCCGATGGATTTTCTCCGCGTCCCGCTGATCGCGGTCATCGCCTGGGCGGCGTATGAGGAGGCGATCGATGCCTGGGTCATGCTGGGCGCGTTTTTCATCTTTGCGGGCAATTACTTCATGATCCGGCGCGAACGAGCGGCGCCCGGCTCCGACCGGGACCGCTCATGAGGGCGTTCCCCGCGCCCCACCCGTCGGTGCCGGCGGCCGCGGCCTGGATGGTGGGGGCGCTGATGCTGTTCACGCTCCTTGGCGTGGCCTCGCGCGAACTGTCCTACACGATCGGTGTCTTCCAGATCATGTTCTTCCGCTACGTGTTCGGCTTCGCGATCACGGCGCCCATCGTGCTTCGCCGTGGCCTGGCCGGGGCACGGACCGGCAACCTCAAGGTCCAGTTGCTGCGCAACGTGTCGAGCTTCGTGGGCAGCATCGGCTGGTTCTACGGCATCAGCGTCCTGCCGCTGACCCTCGTGTTCGCGATCGAGTTCACCGCACCGATGTTCGTCGCCCTGATGGCGGTGTGGTGGCTCGGCGAGCGACTGACGACGAGGCGCATCGCCGCCATCGTCCTCGGCTTCGTCGGTGTGCTCGTGATCCTGCGGCCGGGCGTCGAAGCGATCACGCCGGCCGTCATCGCTTGCCTGCTGGGGGCGATCGGCATTGCCGGCAGCCATATCGGCGCTAAGAAGCTGTCGGCCATCGATTCGCCGCTGGTCGTGGTGTTCTACATGAATTTCATCCAGATGCCGATGAGCGCCATCCCCGCCCTCGTGTTCTGGAAGCCGGTCGGCTGGTACGAAGTGTTCTGGGGCCTCGTGATCGGGGCCTCCGCCGTCGTCGGGCACTTCTGCCTGACGCGCGCCTTCCAGCGGGCCGATGCCACGGTGGTGGTGCCGATGGACTTCCTGCGCGTGCCGTTGATCGCCGTGATTGCCTGGGCGGTCTACGCCGAAGCGATCGACCTCTGGGTGCTACTCGGGGCCGCGATCATCTTCGGCGGCAACTATCTCGCGATGCGTAGCGAACGGCGGGCGACACGAACCGCGTGATCAAAGTCATCGGACTGCCGTGACTATTTCGATCCCGCAATGGCTTCCTTCGCCCGCCGCCTCAACTCGCGAACGTCGACCTTGCTGGTGCCGTGAAGCGGCAAGGCGTCGAGAAAATAGACCCGGCGCGGGTGCCAATACGGTGGCGCGTTGGCGATGACGAAGTCTTTGACTTCTTTCTCCGTGAGCGCCTGCCCCTGCCGCGCGACGACAAATGCATGCGGAACCTGTCCGCGCACGTCGTCGTCAATGGCCACAACAGCCGCCTCCGCGACGTTCGGATGACGAAGAATAACTTCTTCAACGGCGGCGGGATAAAGATTCGAGCCGCCGACGACGAACATGTCGTCGACTCGGCCGACGAAATAATAGAAGCCATCTTTGTCGCGGCGGAGAATGTCCCCCGAATCGATCCAGCCCTCGGGCATGAGGCGTTTCTTGGTTTCATCGTCCCGACGAAAATAGCCGGTCATCACGCCCGGGTTCCGAATCTGCAAGACCCCTTCCGATTCCGAGCCGCTGGCAAACCTCAGTTCGCATTCCGGCAATCGATACCCCACCGACATGCGGGGAGTGGGAACCCCGCCGGGGTGAGCCCCGAATTGCATTGGACCGGCTTCGGTCAAACCGTAACTGATGCGCAACCGCGAGCGCGAAAACTTGCTTTTGACCGTGTCGAAGAGTTTCTCGGAGATTGGCCCCGACCCCATGTGGACGTCGCGCACCGATGAGAGATCATAGCGCGCCATCAAGTCCTCTTGGGCGACGATCCGCGCCATCATCGTCGGCACCGTGTGCAACTTCGTCACTCGGTAGCGTTCGACGGCTGCCAAATAGGCCTCTTCATTGAAACGATCGAGCATCACGACACTGCCGCCGCCCAAGAACATCGACTTCGAACCGAGCATGGCGTTTTTGTGATAGAGCGGGTGGGCGATGATCATGCGCTCCTCGGTGGCGGTATCGCCTAGAACGGCCACCATCTGAGACAGCGCCCACATCGAATTGCGGTGCGTCAGTTGGATACCCTTGGGCGTTCCGGTCGTACCGGACGTATAGGGCATGAAAGCCACGTCATTGGGATCGGGAACCACCGAATCGAATGGCCCCGGATCGACGAACTGCCTCAAGCCTTCGTCATCATCCAGAAGAACGATCCTCGCCCCTTCGGGACAACTTCCACGCCGCGCCGCATCCGTGAAAATCAGAGCTGGCTCTGCTTCCTCGATCACCGCCTTCAATACAGGTGCCGTCAGCCGAATATTGATCTGCATCGGCACACAACCGGCCCTCAAGGCTCCAAAAAAAGACTCATAATAAGATGTTCGATTGCCCGACATCAGCGCGACTCGGTCACCCTGTCCAAGGCCGATCCGCCGTAGGCCGCGAGCAACGGCACGACAGCCTGCGTTCAGTTGCGCATAGGTCACTTCGCGCGGCCCGGCACGATCCGTCAGGTCGATGACTGCAGTGGCGTCGCCGCGCTGTGCGACGAAGATGTCGCCGGTGTTGCCGTTGGCAGGGAGAATTGAGTCGCGCTTCACGACACATATCCGCGAGATGATTGATTTTGATTGGGCGCAGTAAAACTTATTGTAGATTGGGTCGACCACGTGTCAAACCGCGGTTGTCGTGAACATAGCGAGTCGTTGAGGGACGCTCCTCA
>VGES01000011.1 GCA_016869765.1 Alphaproteobacteria bacterium | reverse complement strand
TGACCCGCATCAGCTCCCACTTGCGCCCGAGGTCGGCCGTGGCCTTTCCCGGGTCCGGGCGGATGTCCGGTGCGGTGTGGGTGCGATAGAGGCCATAGCGACCCTCGTAGGCCCGCGAGGGCCCCACGTAACCACCGCGCGCCATCGCGGCGGCGGTGATGCCGCACACCCCGGCCCAGCCGGGGTGCATTCGTTTTGTCCACGCGCCGTCTTCGAGGAACTCGAGGTTGCCCGGCGCCATCGATAGCGTGATCCCCTGAGCATCGACCAGCGCGCGTTCGTCGAGGCCCAGCAACCGCCCGGCCGCCAGGGCGCATCCGAACGCCCCGACGAGGCCGGTCGGGTGATAACCCTGCTTGTGAAATCCGCCATTGGCGCCCATGCCGATGCGCGCATCCGCCTCGATCGCGACCAGATAGGCAAGCAAGGCGTCGCGCCCGCTCGCCGAACGGTCGAGGGCCAACGCCAGCATCACCGGTACCGCGCTTGCCGAGGCGTGGACGACCGAGTCTGCGTGGGTGTCATCGAAGTCGAGGCCGTGGATCAGCGTGCCGTTGACCAGAACCGCGTCGCGCAGGGGCAGGCGCATGGCCCGGCCGATGATGGGCGAGGGGCCGTCGCCGGCGATGGCATGGATCGCGGCAATCGTTTTTTGGCCGAACTCGAATGTCGACGACGCGAGGCCGATGCCGAGGCAATCCAGGACGCACAGCTTGGCGCGCTCGATCACCTCGGGCGGGATTTGCGCGTAGGTGAGGTTACGAACGAACCGCGCCAATTGTGTCGAAATCGTCGGCTTCGCCGACGGCTGCGAGCCGGGTTCGAGCTGCTCGGCCACCGAATTCATTGTCATTCCCCTGCGTGACGCCGAGAGAGCTTAACACTAGCGGGCGGTCTGCCACTCCCGCATCAGGTCAATCGAATAGGTGAAGCGGCCCTCGGGATGGACGCTGACCGAGATCTCGAACGTGCGGTTCCTGAGGCCCGTATAGCGGCGGACGATGGTCATCGCGGCCGATCCGGGGGCAACGCTCAGGATCGGGGCGACGTCCGGTGTGACGCGGCTCGCGAACATGTCGATGCGGACCGAGGCCACGGCCTCGCCGAAGCGTTCCTCGACCAAGCGGTAGACGGGGGCCGGGCGTGCTCCGATGATCCGGGCGACCGCGGCGTACTCCGGGACGACGTAGACGTCGGTCCAGCAGATCGGCCGCTTCTCGCGCGTGACGCTGCGGACCCCGCTGATTCTCATCCAACGCTGACCACGTCGGCAACGCAACAGCCGCGCCAATTCGGCGTTCGCCCGCACCGATATCATCGAACGGACGCGGAGCCGGGTTTCGGGCGGATAGCGCAGCAATTCGTCGAGCGAATCGAGGGACTGGACGTAGGCGCCGCGCGAGGCCTTGGATTTGACGATCGTGCCGAGGCCGGCATGCCGTGTGAGCATGCCGCGGTCGCTCAACACCCGCATCGCCTCGCGCACTGTGAAGCGACTCACGCGAAAACGGCGGCAGAGCTCTTTTTCGGTGGGCAACATCCCGCCGATCGGTGAGCGGCCCGACTGAATGTCGGCGATCAGACGTTCGGCGATCTGCTGATACCGTGGCGTCATGGTTCAGATCACCTTCTGGGCCTTGAGGGTCTCGAGCTGTTGCGGCGACAGGCCAAGAAGATCACCGAAAACTTGCTCGACGTCGGAGCCGAGCGGCGGGCCGAGCCAGCGGATGGCGCCCGGCGTCTCGGTCAGACGCGGCATTACGGCGGGTACCCGCAAGGGCCCGACCCGGGGATCGTCGACTCGGGCCGCATTGCCGCGGGCTCGGTAATGCGGATCCTCGGTGATTTCGTCGATCGCAAACACCGGACCGCAGGGCACCTGACCCTCATCGCAAAGGCGAAGGACTTCGGCGCGCGGCAAGCTCGAGGTCCAAGCTCCTACCATGGCATCGACCGCTTCCCGTTCGGCGTCGCGCTCGCGGAACGTGCCGAGTCGCCCCTGGCCGGCAACGTCCGGCCGGCCCATGACCGTGGCGAGTCTGGCGAAGATCTTGTCGTTCGTGCACGCGATTGCCACCCAACGCCCGTCCTTGGTCGGGTAGTGGCTATGAGGCACGGCATTGACGGTGCCCGGGCCTGCGCGCTCGCGCACCTTGCCGGTCCGGTCGTAGACCGGCAGCAGTTCGTCGAGGATGCGAAAGATCGACTCGTAGAGACCAATGTCGACAACTTGGCCGCGACTGGTCCTCTCGCGGGCGCGCAAAGCGAGCAATACCCCGAGGGCGCCATAGAGCCCCGAAAGATAGTCGGCGAGCGTGGCCGATCCCGGCGTTACCGGGGGGCGGTCCGGAAAGCCGGCGAGGTAGGAGATGCCGCCGAAGGCGTTGGCAATACGGCCGAACCCGGGCCGGTCCCGGTACGGGCCACTCTGGCCATAGGCCGAGATCCGCAAAAGCACGAGGCGGGGGTTTACCGCCGAGAGCACGTCCCAGCCCAACCCCCAGCGTTCGAGCGTGCCGGGTTGGAAGTTCTCGCAAACGACATCCGCCTTCTCCACCAGTCGCTTGAACAGCGCGGCGCCCTCGGGCTGGCGCAGGTCGATCGCGACGGACCGC
Organism: Alphaproteobacteria bacterium; assembly: GCA_016869765.1. Classification (GTDB taxonomy): domain Bacteria; phylum Pseudomonadota; class Alphaproteobacteria; order SHVP01; family SHVP01; genus SHVP01. The sequence continues at coordinate 80,353 of VGES01000011.1, read as the reverse complement.
TTGTTGCGGCTCTCCGACAGCCACAGGAGCGAGTCGCCGCACTCCGTGGGCGTGCCGAACTTGCGCAGCGGGTCGCCGCCGCCTGGAAGTTCGATCTTGATGACATCGGCACCGAACTCGCCCATCACGGTCGCGCAGTAGGGCGCGGCGATGAATGTCGCGCAGTCGAGGACGCGGATGCCGGCCATCGCGGCGTTGGCGTCGGCGGCAGGATGATCGGTCATACTGGTCAACGGCGTTGGTACCGGGAGCCTGACAATGCGGCAGGGGCTGTGGGCGAGTCTAGTCCTTGCCCTGGTGAGCCCTGCGGCCTAGCGTTGCTTGAGGATGGTGGCGCGATACCGAGACAGCCAGGGGTTGCCAATGACCGCGGGCGACCCCGCGACGGTGGCAGCTATCGACGCGTTGATGGCGCGGCAAGCGAGGCAGTACCGCGACGCGGCGCAACGCGAGGCTGTGCTGGCGGCAGCGGACCGCGATGCGGCATGCGTCGTGGCCCAGGCCATTGCGGCTATCGTCCTGCTGCACCGCGGCGAGCGAGATCGAGCGGCGGGGTACCTGGAGCGGGGGCGAGCTGCTCAGGCGACCGCCAGCGACCGCGAGCAACGGTTCCTCGCGGCGATCGCAGCCTGGCAGCGTGGCGAGGTCGACACGATGATCGCGGAGCTCGAAACCATCGCCGAGCACTACCCGCGCGACCTCTATGCCGTCCGGCTGTGCTGCATGCACAAGTTCTACACCCGCAAGGATCCCGACGGGGCACTGGCGCTGGTCCGCAAGGTGGTTCCGGCCGCCCAGGATCGGGCGGCGATGGTCGGGCTTTTGTCCTTCATGGAAGAAGAGGCGAAGCTGTTTGCCGAGGCCGAAGCCCACGGTCGCGAGGCGGTGGCGCTCGATCGCACGTCCATCCTCGGTCAGCACACTGTGGCCCACGTCATGGAGGCGGAGGGGCGTGATCGCGAAGGGGTTGCCTGGCTGCGTCCCTTCATCGACACCTGGGATGACCTCAACGAGTCGTTCTATCCGCACATGTGGATGCATCTCGGGCTGTTCCATCTCGGCCTCGGCGAGTCGGAGGCGGTGTGCGAGATCATCGATCGCGGCTGTTTCGCACGGTATGCCGACCTGGCGCCGGCTCAGCTCTATGGCGCGGTGCTGATGGTGCGGGCCGAACTCGACGGAATCGATCTCGGCGATCGTTGGCGAGTTCTCGCGGCGCGAATCGAGAAGGACCGCTACGTCCACGTCGATCCCCTCACCGATCTGCACCTTCTCTACGCGCTGGAACGTGGTGGTCGCGACGCCGCTCGGTTCCTGACGAGCCTGGAGGCGCATGCCGCGCAAGTGCACGAGTCGATGCGTGGCAAGTGGCAGGGAACCGTTGTGCCCATGGCCCGCGCCATCCGTGCCTTCCTGACAGGCGATGCTGAACAGAGTTGGCATTGGCTCCACGGCGAGCCGGTCGCCACGCGCTTCTTTGCCGTGGGCGGCAGCGACGTGGAGCGCTCGGTGTTCACGACCATATGGTTGCACACGCTGTTGCGCAGCGGTCGGCGGGCCGAGGCGATCGAAGTCTTGGAGGCCATGCGTCGCCAGCGCGGCGATCAACCGCGTCTTGTGGCGCTGCTTGCGGTGGCGCGACAAGAACGTAACCCAAGCGCCGAACTTCAGCAGTCCATCGACGAGGCCTGAAGAGCCCTCTCTGCCGCCAGAGCGTCCCAGAGACCTGGGGTGCCGAGGAGCGACGCTACCGCGAAGATCGCGGCTGACCCCTCGTCATCGGGTCCCTAAGTTTTCCAGAACGGGTGTTCCTGGACGTCGCCGGGATTCAGCAAAGCTCGGCCAAATGCGACCATGTTGCGGTCCCAGCCGACCCCGAAATGCGTGGCCATCGCGGCCACGTCACGCGCGAAACGCTGTACCGGGTTGTCGTCGAAGAGGCCGAGGGCCCCCATCTGCTGGGTCAGGCGCTGCATGGCGCCGGTGCAGAGTTTCATCGCGAACGATCGGTCGCGCCCGAACTCGAGTTGCCGCTCCGGGCTGATCGATCCGCCGTCCGCCTCACGGGCGAGCAGGTGATTCATCACGGCGTCGGCCAGCAACTCGGCGGCACGGAACTCGGCGGTGGATTCGGCCAGGCGTTCTTGCACCGTCGTCATTTCGGCTGGCCGGTTGCCGAACAGGGCGCCGACGCGCGCCCGTGTCGTGGTCACGTAGGCGTCGATCCCCGCCTCGGTCGCTCCCAGCATCGGCCCCAAGAGGACCCCGGCCACGAACGGCGTGTATTCCCGCGCGTACATGGGCTCGGGGTTCTGCACGCTCCCCGGTGGCCGGGGTCCGATCAGGATTCTAGACGATACGATGCGGTGGGCCGGCACCCAGGCGTCGGCAACGATGGTCTTGGTTCCGGTTCCCCGCAGGCCGGCGGCGTACCAGTCATCCTCGATCGAAAAGTCGCGCCGCGGCAACAGGCAGGAAATCGCCTCGCCAGACTCGGTTGCTCCGATGATGAGGGCCCAAGAGGCATGGTCCACCGCGCTTGCGAACCCGAAGTGTCCCGCGACGCGAACGCCATCACGATCGCGGGTGAGGCGGCCGCCGCGGCTCACCGTCGCCGCCGCGATGACGATATCTGGCCCCTCGGCCCAGACCTCATCCTGGGCTGCCACGGGAAATCGCCCCGTGTAGGCCGCGTGGGGGCCGACGATGCTGACGAGCCAGGTCGATGACGGACAGTGCCGCGCAATCGCGCGACCGAGGACGTAGGGCGCGCGCCATCCAAGTGCCAAACCGCCATAGCGTCGCGGCACGAACACACGCAACAACCCGGCCGCGCGGAATGCGGCCACGGTCTCGGGGAGTGGCGCGCGCCGCTGCTCGGTCTCCGACGCGCGCGCCGCCAGAGTCGGCGCCAGGGCCTCGATGCGCTGAATCAGGTCTTCGATGGTTGACGAAAGGCGATCGTTCACGGGCGGAGTTTTGCCCGGGGTGGGCGGCGCCCGCAAGTCAGGCCGTCAAGCCGATCTCCGAGAAACCGCCGTCGACGACCACGACGGACCCGGTCATGTAGCTTCCGGCATCCGAGGCGAGCAGCAGCAACGGCGCATCGAGTTCGTCATGGCGACCGACCCGGCCCATCGGAATGCGCTCGCGCATCTTGGCGCGACGCTCCGGGTTGCGTCTGGCGTAGTTGTTGCCGAGTTCGCTGTCGAACAGGCCTGGCGCGATGGCATTGACACGAATCCCGTGCGGCGCCAATTCGACCGCCATGTTCTTGGTCAAGGCGATCAAGCCGGCCTTGGACGCGACATAGGGCGACACCAGGCCCATCGTACGTATGCCCGCGATCGAAGCGATATTGACGATCGAGCCTGGTTTCTTCGCCGCAATCAGGCGCCGGGCCACCTCCTGGGCGATCATCCAAGCGGCGTTGAGGTTGGTGTCGATAACCCGGCGCCAATCCTCCCGCGGCAGTTCGGCCACCGGGCCCGGAAGCGTGATGCCGGCGTTGTTGACGAGCACCTCGATCGTTCCCACCGCCGCTTCCGCCTGGTCGAGCACACGCGTCATCGCGGCGGCATCGGTGACATCGGCCGAGAGGGCGAGGAACGAAGTCCCGGCAAGCGTGTGCGCGAGTTCGTCGAGGCGTTCGGTGCGTCGTGCCACCGCGACGACCTTGGCCCCACGCCGGGCCAGCATTTCGGCGAAGTGACGGCCGAGCCCGCTCGATGCGCCGGTGACCAGGATGACCCGATCACGAATGCCGAGAAGATCGCTCAACGTCGTCGGCGCACGGCCGTGAACGCGAGTAGATCCCCGTTCACGTTGCCGTCGTTGGAGTGGTATCGCCCGACGATCACTGGCGCCATGCCCGGATGTCGTGGATGTTCCTCGAAGATGTCCGCGCGGGCAAATCCCGCGTCGGCAGCCGCGGCAACCAAGTCCATGTCGTGGAGCGTGCCCATGAACGGCTCGTGGTTGTAGTGCGTGTCCCAGTCGGGTTCGAACTGATCCCAAGGCGACAAGTGTTCGTACTGGCGCGAGTCGACGTGAATCATGACGCCACCAGGTGCGAGCAGGCGGTGGCTCTCGCGGAAGATGTTGTGGATCGCGCGGTGGGAGGTCTCGTGCATCAAGAGGAACGAAACGACGAGGTCGTATTGGCCGCCCGGAAGGTCGGTGTGTTCGGCATTTTGCTGCGAGAAATGCACCGCGCGTCCAATGGCCTCGGCGCGAGCATGGCCGTAACGCAGCATCGCCGCGCCGACGTCGATGGCGTCGATCCGCGCGGCGGGCCACGCCTCGGCATAGGCCAGCGTGGCGTTGCCGATGCCGCACCCCATATCGAGGACGCGCTCGGGTTTCAGGGCCGGGAAGCGTTCCTTGACGAACCCGGCGAGAAATCGGCCATTGCCGTCGTTCAGCGTCGTCCGCTGTTTCATTCGGTAGAGATGAACGCCCCGGTCGTAGAGCGCCCCAGCGAACACGTCGTCGGCCGCGATCTCGCTGTGGTAGTTGCCCGGCATGCAGTGAATATCGACGGCGGTGAGATAGCGCGGCGCCTTCAGGACCGGATCGAGGCGCAAGGATCCCTTGGCAGGGCGAGCCTCGATGGTGCGCGCCCGCGTGATCAGGTCACCGATCTGGCGCTCGACGCATTCCCCGGTCGAATCCCAGATCATCTCCTGAGAGGTCCGCCGGAGCGAACTCACCATCTGGAAGAACGGCTGATCCGCCATGAGCCGGCGAATTTCGTGGCGATCGGGTTCGCCGCCGCGCTGGCGTCGCGCGACCGGCCGCACCAATGCGTCGTAGACGAGACGGCTGCCGCCCGAAACGTCGTTGGTCAGATACGACTTGTAGGACGAGACGAAGCCCATGCGCGCGTGCTCGTCATGGGTCTCATCGACCATCATGGCGTGGGGTTTGGCAAAAGCCATGCGTGTTCTCCTGAGTTTAAGCGCTGGCGTGGTGGCAGAGTGCCCGGTGGTCGGGCCCGACATCGATGAGCGGCGGCACCCCGCGACAGGTCTCCGTCGCCTTCGAACAGCGGTAGTTGTAGAGACAGCCCGTGGGCAGGGCATAGAGATTGGGCGGTGCGCCGCTCAATTGGCCGCCGCCGCGGCGTTTCGCCCGCTCGGGAACGGAATCGAGAAGGGCCTGGGTGTAGGGGTGCCGTGGTCGGGCGAACACCTCCCGGGTCGGACCGGTTTCGACGATCGCGCCCGAGAACATCACGGCGACGCGCGTGCAGTAGTTGGCCACGATGCCGAGATCGTGCGTGATGATGATTGCCGCCATGTCGCGCGAGCGTACGAGGTCGTTCAGCAGGTCGAGCACCTGGGCCTGAACGGTGACGTCGAGCCCGGTCGTGGGCTCATCGGCGATCAACAGCTTGGGCGCGTTTATCAGGGCCATGGCGATGAGGATGCGCTGCGCCATGCCGCCCGATAGTTCATGGGGCCAGGCACGCATGCGCCGTTCTGGGTCGGGAATCTTGACCGTCATCAGCATCTCGATCGCCCGGCGACGGGCCTCTTCGCGCGCGACCGCGTGATGCTCGCGCTGCACCCGAATCAACTGATCACCCACTCGGCTGAGCGGATCGAGCGAGGTGATCGGCGACTGCACGATCATCGTGATCTCGGAGCCGCGCACCGCATCGAGTTGCTCAGCCGTCATGCCGACCAATTCCTGATCCTGGAAGCGAATCGAGCCTTGAACGATGCGAGCGCTCTTGCCGAGGAGCCCCATGATCGACGAGGCGGTGAGTGACTTTCCGGCCCCGCTTTCGCCGACCAACCCGACGATCTCGCCGCGATCGACGCGGAAGGACACGCCGTTCAGCGCCCGTGCGACCCGTACCTGGTTGCGTAGGTCGCGCTTGACGAAATGCGTATGGAGGTTTTCGACCTCGAGCAGGCTCATCGGCTGTCGCTATGCTTGGGATCGAGCAGATCCTGGGCGCCGTCGCCAAACAGGTTGAGGCCGAGCACGAGGCCGACGAGCGCGACGCCGGGGAAGGTGGCAATCCACCACTCGCCCGAATTGATGTACTCGGCACCCTGGCGGATCATCACGCCCCACTCCGGTGCCGGCGCTTGTATGCCGACGCCGATGAACGCGAGTGTCGTGGACACGCGGATCGCCCAGGCCATGCGAATCGCCATTTGCGCCGTGGCGCCGCGGATCGAGTTCGGCAACACATGCACGAGCATCACGCGCCATGTCGAGTTGCCGACGGCCACGGCGGCTTCCACGAGTTCGCTCGAACGCAGCGCAAGGACTTCGGAGCGCACGATGCGGGCGAAGATCGGGGCTTCGAGAAAACCGATGACCAGGACGACGATTACGATCGACTGGCCGGTGGCGGCGACGACGGCGAGCGCGAGCACGATCGTCGGGAACGCGCGCAGCACATCGAAGGTGCGCAACAATAGATCGTCGATCGCCCCGCCGCGATAGCCGGCGATGAGCCCCGCGGGCACGCCAATCACCATCATCAGGAGAAGCGCCGGAATGGCGATGCCGAAGGCGTATTGGCTGCCGTGGATGACGCGCGAGAACACGTCCATACCATTGCCGTCGGTGCCGAACCAGAACTGCGCGCTCGGTCCCGACAACACATGGTCCGGGAAGGTCTGGGTCGGGCGGTAGTCGGTCAACCACGGGGCGAGGGCGGCCAGCGCGGCAAACACCAGGACGATTGCCGTGCCGAGCACGAACGTCGGGCTGCGTCGGGTGAGGCCCACGAGCATCGCCCACGCGAGGACCAGGCCGCGCGGCTGACGGGTCTGGACGAAAGCCGTGGTCATTTGCTGATCGCGCTCCGTGGTTCGAGAACCAGAACCGCGACGTCGACGAGCAGGTAGATCGTCGTGGCAAAGATCGCGAGCGTGAGCACGTAGCCCTGCACGGCCGCGAAATCGCCGAACAGGATGGCATTCAGGCCCCATTGGCCGAGGCCGCCCCACGAAAACACGAGCTCGACCAAGGACACCGCGGCCAACAGGGTCGCGAGCTCGGAGCCGATGTAGGTGGCGATCGGGGTGAAGGCGTTGCGCAGCGTCAGGCGGCGGATGGTCTGCGGCCGAAACCCGTAGAGGCGCGCCAGGCGCACGTAGTCGCTGTTGAGTATCTCGATGGCGATCGCTCGGGTCTGCTTGATGATCGGCGCGGCGACGATAAGCGAGAACACGGCGACGGGAAGGATGAGATAGTGGCCAGCGGAGGAGGCCGCCGACCAATCGCCGGCAAACAGGCTGTCGAGAAAATAGCTGCCGGTGACCGGTTTCGGTGGGAAAGCCGCGATGCTGATCCGCCCCATCGGCGGCGGCGTCCAACGCAGCCCGAGATAGAACACGAACAGCGCCATCAGCGCCATCCAATAGGTCGGAACCGAAAAGCCGATCAGCGAGACGAACCGGCTGACCTGATCGAACAGGCCGTTCGGCCGCATCGCGGCGCGCAGCCCGATCGGAATACCGATCGCGGCCCCGAGAATGATCGAAAGGAACAGGAGTTCGATCGAGGCCGGGAGGCGCCGGAGGATTTCGCCAAGCACCGGCTGTTTCGACTGCCACGAATTGCCGAGGTCGCCCTGAAGGACGTTGCCGATGTAGATGGCGAACTGCTCGAGAAGCGGGCGGTCGAGGCCGAGGCTGGCGCGGATGGCGTCGACCTCCTGCTTGGAGGCCAGCGGACTGGTCAGCATCCCGACCGCATCCTGACCACCGATGCGGATAAGCATGAACGTGATGAAGATGATCCCGAGCAGGAGCGGGATCGTCAGGGCCAGACGCCGAGCGACAAACTGAAGGACGGTCACGTCTGGCCCTGATTACACAAGCTCGGCTTCAGCGACGCTCGCAACGCAGATCGCGCCAGTAGGCGTACGGGACCGGACGCCACAGCCAGCCGCGCATGCACGGCGCCATCACCGCGTAGACGCCGGGGTAGTAGGTGTCGAGGTAGATCGCATCCTCGGCATGCATCCGTTGGGCATCGGCCAACAACGACTTCCACTTGGCGTCGTCTTTTTCCACCACGATCTGATCGATCAGGTCGTCCATCTCCTTCTTGAAGTAGGCGGCGGTGTTGTTGGAGCCCGCTGTATGGGCCGAGAGATAGAACGCGTAGCCGGGATCGAGGACGAACGGAGTCGTTTGGTACGTGAAGAACGGGATCGTCCGCTGTCCGGGGCCGCGACGGGTGTTCATCTCGGTCGACGGGATGCGCTTGGGCGTGACGCGAATGCCTGCCTTCGCCGCCGACTCCTTCACCTGGATGGAGAACTGCTCCTCCCACCAGTAGTTGTCCGCGTACTCGAGCGTAACATCGACGCCATTCGGATAACCGGCCTCGGTGAGCAGCTTCTTCGCGGCGTCGTAGTTGGTCTCGTAGCGATAGGCTTCAATGTGGCCGGGCAGGATCGAAGGCAGGAATGACCGCGAGCGGGTTCCGAGACCGAGGAACACAGTCTTGTTGATCGCCTCGAAGTCCGTCGCCTGGATGATGGCGCGTCGCACCCGCACGTCGTCGAACGGCTTGTACTTGGCGTTCAGCAGGGCGTGTGCCGTACCGGTCCCGATGACTTGCTGGACCTGGACGTTGCGGTCGCGCATCAGGTCCGGAATCGATTGCATCGGTACCTGCTCGGCCCACTGGGCGTCGCCGTTTCGGACCAGGGCGGCGCGATTGGCCGGCGAGGGCACCTCGCGGAACACCACGCGGTTGTAGAACGGCTTGGGCCCGAAGTAGTTCGGGTTGGCGACGAAGATGGCGCCTTCGCCCTGGCGGTTCTCCTGCAGGTGATAAGCGCCATAGGCCGCCGTGTTCTGGCCCAGCCACTTCGTGGCGAACGGGTCGTCGGCGGTGGCAAACTCGCGAGCCTTTCGGCTGTCGTAGATACCGGGTGTGTAGAGTTGCAGCACGCGGAGGAAGGAGCGATTGGGCGATTTCAGGTTGTAGCGGATTTCCTTGTCGCTCACCTTTTCGATGGTATCGATGAGCGCCACGGTCTTGAGGAAAAGGCCGGTTCGTTTCTGTTCTTCCGATTTGCGCATGCCGAAGATGAGGTCGTCGGCGATCAGTTCGTTGCCGAACGGGCTCTTGGCGCTGCGCAGCTTGAAGGTATAGGTCTTGCCGTCCGGCGAGACGGTCCAGCTTTCGGCGAGATGGGGCGAGACGTTTGCGGCATCGAGCACGTCGCGCCCCTGGCTGTCCTTGGTGCGTCCATATTCGGTCAGTCCCTCGTTGATGTTGACGACCGATTCCAACGTGCCCGGCAGAAACACGTCACCGTCGAATCCTTTCGGCGTCGTGATCCCGGCGATCACCAACGTGTTCTGTTGTGCCTGGGCGCTCGCAATGGGCGAGCTGATGGCGGTGGCCCCCAAAAGGGCCGCAATGGCCAATTGACGGATCGAGCGTTGTCGGATCATGCCTTCCTCCCGATGGTGGGGTGGCGCCCTTCCCCGCGAAGGTACGGCCGGTTCCCCGGCCCGACTCTCGCCGCGGGCTGGACCCCGGTCAAGCTGGCCGAGTCGGGTGGCATTGGTTATCGTCGCCCGGCCATGGCCGAGACCGCGTTGCTTACGGTTGACAACCTGACGAAGCGTTTCCGCGCGCCGCTGTCCGGTGACACGATCTTCGCCGTCAATGGTGTCTCGTTTTCGCTCGGGGTCGGAGAAACGGTGGGCCTCGTGGGAGAAAGCGGTTCCGGCAAGTCGACCATCGGCCGCGCCATCGCCCGCCTGTTGACCCCCTCGGAGGGCGCCGTGGTGTTTGCCGGCGAGGACATCGCAAGATGGTCGACGGCGCAGTGCCGGACTTTGCGCGACAAGATTCAGATCGTGTTTCAGAATCCGTGGGGGGCCCTGAACCCGCGGATGCGGATCGGCCGGCTCATCGAGGAGCCGCTCAAGTTGCATAGCGGACTCGACGGTGGCGCGCGGCGCCAGCGCGTCGAGGCCCTGGCCGATCGCGTGCGGCTCAGTCGCGAAGCGCTCGATCGCTTTCCCCACGAACTCTCGGGCGGGCAATTGCAGCGGGTGTGTATTGCGCGCGCGATCGCGACGAAGCCGCGGCTCATCATCCTCGACGAACCCACGAGTTCGCTCGACTTGTCGGTGCGCGCGGACATCCTCGATCTCCTGGCCGAGCTGCAGCGAGAAACCGGGGCGGCGATGCTGTTCATCTCGCATGATCTCGAAACTGTGCGTTTCATCAGTCACCGCGTGCTGGTGCTCTACCTCGGGCGCATCGTCGAGATGGGCCCCTCGCAGCGGGTGTTCGAACGACCCGCGCATCCCTACACGCGGGCGCTCCTGTCTGCGCGGTTGCCGGTGAGCGGCCGTCGCGGCGACCGCGTGCGTCTCGAAGGGGAGATCCCGAGTCCGCTCAACCTGCCGAAGGGCTGCGTGTTTGCCAGCCGATGCCCGATCGCGATTGCCGATTGTTTGCAGCGTTCGCCGGGACTTGACCCGATCGGGGCCGACAGCGCCGCCGCCTGTTTCCGCCTCGGCGTGGTCTGAAAAGAAAGGGCGGCGTTGCATGCCGCCCGCAATCCTCGAAAATGACGACCCGCGCTGCCTACGCAGCGCAGGTCGTGGAAGTACAGATACGGCCTTGGCCGCTGCACCCAGCCTTGGATGCACGGCGCCATGACCGAATACGTCGTAACCCGGCGGCCAGGGCAGGGCGGACTCCAAGATCGGATGGCGTCGGGTGAGGGTGGGCGCCCGCATGCCGGTTCGGCTATAACCGACGGCCGGTGCACCAACGACGTGCGAGGGACTATGCAGTACGGAACACTTGCCGAGTACAAGTTCCAGCCGACGAGCAATCCGGGTTCGGAGAAGTTCGAGATTTGGCGCGGTGGTGCGAATGCCTACACGGTCGCCTATCGTGTGAAAAAGGGCGTGGTCTTCGAGCCCCACGGCCACCCGGGCTGGGAACAGCTGACGGTTGTCTCCGGCAGTTGGAAGGTCGACGACCGCGTGCTTGGTCCTGGGGACGTCGCGATCACGCCGCCGTTGCAGAAGCATCGCGAAGAGGCGATCGAGGACACGCTCGTCATCATTTCGGTGGGCAACAACGACCTCACCGGTTAGCGAGCAACCGGTCGACCTCGGCCAAGGTGGTGGCGCGCAACTGCTGCTTGACCAGCGCATAGCCTGGGGCTGCCGAGAGTCGCTTTGCTTCACCGATCGCCGCCTCCAGGAGGCGATCGGCGGGCACCACCACGTCGATGAGCCCCTCCTGCCGGGCCCGGTCGAGCGGCCATCGCGCGGTGGCATCCAGGGCCAGGCGATTGAGCGCGACTGGGTTCATCGCGCCACGGATGATCGCCATGGGCACCGGCGGGAAGGCGATGCCGACGGCCGCCTCGGGGAACCCGAATTCGGCCGGCCGTTCTGCCGCGATACGGTGGTCGCCCGCCAGGGCGAGTACCAGGCCGCCGCCGATGGCGTGGCCGTTGAGGGCGGCCACGACCGGAGTGGGCAGGGCCAGGAGCGCTCGGATCGCCCGGCTGAACGTCTCGTCGAGCCGCGACCGCTGCGCCGCGTCATAGGTGGGAACCTCCTTCAGATCGGCTCCGGCGGAGAAGGCCCGGCCGCGGCCGATCACGACGAGGCCACCAGCCGGCGGTTTCGCGACGATTTTCTCCAGGGTGGTGAACAGTTGCTCGCAAATTGCAAGGGCGATGGCGTTCACCGGCGGGCGATCGAGGGTCAAGACTGTGACCGACCCGTGATGTTCGACGGCGACAAACGGCATGGCGGATTCCAAACTGTGAGACATCAAACACCATAGGGAGGGGCCATGCACGTCATCAACTCGAGGATCGAACGGCCGTCGAAGGCGCTGATCGAGAAGGCGCGCCAGACCTGGGCCTGCATCGCCGGAGGCGAGGCGGGGCGGCGCAATGTCATGGACCCTGGGCTGCGTCCGCTCAAACGCGATTGGCGCTTCGCCGGCCCGGCGGTGACGGTGTCGGCCGAGAATCCGTTCGATACCCTGTTGAGCCAAGTCGCGACGCTGATGGCCGAGCCTGGAGACGTGCTGGTCATCGATGCCGGCGGTCGCACCGAGGTCGCGGCCTGGGGCGCCACCATGACCTGGGGTGCCAAGACCCATGGCATCGCGGGCATCATCGTCGACGGCGCGGTGTTGACCACCGAGCTACTGATCGATCACGAGGGCGTGCCGGTGTTCGCGCGCGGCTCCGTCGCCCAGTCGATCGGCGGCGGCCACGGCCCGGGCTCGATCAACGTGCCGATCGTGTGCGGCGGCGCGATCGTTAATCCTGGCGATCTGATCCTGGCGGACGAAGATGGAATTGTGGTGCTGCCGCTACGCGAAGCGGACAAATTGCTCACGGCGGCCGGACAGGGGCGGGCGCAACCCTACCCGCCCGCCGGCCGATCCAAACCCTACGATCAGCGTGGCTACATCGAGAAACTGAAGGCGATCGAGGGCATCGAGTGGCGCTGACGCGGAACTACCTCCGAGCGTCGAGCACGAAAAGGTGGTTGCCGGGTTCGGTGTAGCGCGACATCGACTCGAGCGACACCTTGTTCGACGAGAAGCCGACCTGACGGGCGACCGCTGCCACGTCGGTATCGCCCAGTCCGGCGATGAACGGCTCGTGGTTGTGGTGCGTGCTCCAGTCGCCCATGAACTGATCGTAGGGGGACTTTCCGGCATAACGGGAGAAGTCCATGTGCAGCGCGACGCCGCCGGGCTTCAGCAGGCGGTGACTTTCGCGCAGGTAGTTGCGCAGGGCCTTGCCCGAGGTCTCGTGCAGCAGAATGCACGAAAAAACCACGTCGAAGGAGCCATCGGCGAAGTCCGTTTTCTCGCAGTCCTGCTGGGAAAAGTGAATCGGGACCCCGAGGAACTCGGCGCGGGCATGGCCGTATCGCACGCACGGGGCCGAGATGTCGATCGCGTGAACCTCAGCGTTGGGGAACGCGCGGGCCACCGGGATCGTCGAGGCACCCACTGTGCAGCCCATGTCGAGGATGCGTTTGGGCTTCAGGTTGGGATGAACCTTGCGCAGGTACCTCACGACATCTTCGCCGCGCTTGGCGTGGAACGGTCCCTGGCCGCCGCGGCCGTAGATGAAGGCGCCGCGGTCGAACAGGGCCGCTTGATAGACGTCCCCGGGCTCGTATTCGGTGTGGTAGTTGCCCGGCATGCGATGGATATCGACGGCCGTTAGATAGCGGGGGGCTTCGACCGTGCGATCGAGGCGCAATGTCCCCCGCCTGGCCTTGACCGAGGCCGCTCGTTCGTTGAGGTCGTCGATCTGGCGATCGATCGAGGTCTGCACCGATTCCCAGATCATCTCCTGCGTCGTCACGTTGAGCGCGCTCCACGCCTGATGGAACGGATGACGCTCCATCGCCGCGCGAACTTCGGCGCGGCGGGCCGGCTTGCGCCCGTGCTGGCGCTCGAAGGCGGGCTCGACCTGGCGCTCGAAGACCATCTTGTTGGCGGGTTGCAGATCGCCCGCGACGTACTCGCGAAGTCGCAGGACAAACAGCTGTCGCGCCAGTTCGTCGTGATTGGCCGACGGCATCATCGGGTGGAAATGCTGGTGATTGAGCATGGGGCGCCTCCCTGGTTGGGCCCAGGTCGGACAGTCTAGGGCTTATGCCCGGCCCGGCAAATGCGGTCGTGCATGGCTCACGCCGGGCCGAATGCCCGCTATAATTGCGCGATCGGTGAAGAGGAACCCATGCGGCAGTCCCAGCACGCGATGCTACCGGTCGCCAATCATGACGAGGAGGCCCGCCAGGCCTTCGCCATGGCCTTGCGCGTCGAAGCGGTCCGCGAGGCCCGAGAAGGCGGGCGAACCGTGTTCGAGGGGCGGGTCGGGCCGCAGTTTCGTAAAACTCATGGGCGCAAACCGAAGGACCGACACGAGATTCGCAAGGCCATGTTGCGTGATCCCTTCGGCCAGGTGTCGAGCGCGGTGCGCCTGCTGGCGCAGGAGATCATGTGGGACGCCGTCGGTTCTTCGGTCGAGCGCCAACTCGGCACCTTGGTCGATCGTGCGCGGCAACTGAACGGCCGGCGGTCGGGGAGCGTGCGGATCGATCCGACGCTCGAGGTGCCGCGCTATGTCGGCGCGGTCGACATTCACGGCATGCCGGGCAACTACGACAGCGAACTCACGTCGGACGACGTGTTCGCGGGCGCGCTCTATGACCGCGGGGTGTTCCTGCGCTCGATGGGTTCGGCGGGCACGCACAACGATAGCTTCGGGCACACCTGCATCGCATACCTCAAACAGGCGTTTCCCGAGTTCTCCCCGCGACGCATCCTCGATGTCGGGTGTTCGGTCGGGCACTCGACCGTGCCGTTCTGCGAGGCCTATCCCAAGGCCGAGGTTTATGCGATCGACACCGGGGCGCCGATGATCCGGTACGGCCACGCCCGTGCGGTCGCCCTCGGCCACAAGATTCATTTCTCGCAACAGAACGCCGAACGGACCGATTTTCCGGACGGTCACTTCGACCTCATTGTCGGCCTGGCGATGATCCACGAAACCTCGGACCGGGCGCTGCGCAACATCCTGCGCGAAGCGCACCGCCTGCTCGCCAGGGGCGGGATCGTGTTGCATTTCGATGGCCCGCCGTGGAACCGCATCGCGGACTTCGATGCCGCAGTTCACGACTGGGACACGCACTTCAATGCCGAGCCGTTCATCAGCAAGGTCCACGACCTCGACCCGAAGGCGCTGATGTTGGAAGCGGGGTTCGCGGCGTCGAAATACATCGACGTATACGTGCCGGCTGCGTTCAAAGGAACTTCGGCGACGTTGCGCAACAATTTGTGGTTCTTCGGCGCTCGCAAATAGCGGAGACCCCGATGCTTAGGCCTGGACGCCATGCTGTACTACCCGTTCTCGATCACGATGCGGGAGCGCGCAGCGACTTCGTGTTCGCCTTGCGACAGGAGGCGATTCGCGAAACGCGGATCGACGCACGGACGGTCTACGAGTCCCGCGTCCGTCCAACGTTCGAGCGCGAGCGCGGGCGTCCGCCCAAGGATCGTCACGAAGTGCGCCGCGCGTTGCTGCGCGACGGCTTCGGCCAGGTATCAAGTGCGCTTCGCCTGCTCGCTCAGGAGATGATGTGGGATACCTTCGGCGACGCGACGGAGCGACAGCTCCCCGCGTTGGCGGCCGCCGCCGATCGGCTCGCTCGCCGCGCCCGGGGCACGCTTCGGCTCGATCCCAGCGTCGCGATGCCGCGTTACGTGACGGCCGTCGATATCCATGGCATGCCGGGCAACTACCAGGGCGAACTCGGGTCGGGCGATCTCTTCGCCGGCGCGGTCTACGACCAGGGCGCGTTCGTGCGCGCGGTGGGCAGCCTCGGCCCCTACACGGAGGAGTTCGGGCGTACGGCGATCCGCTATCTGAAGGGCGCGCTGTCGCGCGAACCCAAGCGCATTCTCGACCTCGGTTGCGCCGTCGGGCACTCGACCCTGCCCTATTGCGAAGCGTTCCCCGACGCCGAGATTCATGCCATCGACGTCGCGGCGCCGATGCTGCGCTACGCCCATGCGCGGGCCGAGGCGCGCGGTATGGTCGTTCACTTCTCGCAGCAAGACGCCGAACACACGTCGTTCCCCGACGGCTATTTCGACGTCATCGTGAGCCATGCGACGCTGCACGAGACCGCGACCGGGGCGATGCAGAACATCTTCAACGAATGCTTCCGCCTGCTCGCGCCGGGGGGCATCACGCTGCATGGCGACGGACCACCCTGGGACAGATTGCCGCTGTTCGACGCGGCGGTGCACGACTGGGATACGCACTTCAACGCCGAACCGTTCATCAGCAAGATGCACGATCTCGATCAGAAGGCGATGCTTCTCGCCGCCGGCTTCTCGGAATCGGACTACATCGATGTCTGGGTCGAGAGCCACTACACCGGCACATCGGGTTCGACGCGCGGCAAGGCGTGGTTCTTCGGCGCTCGCAAATAGCAGCGCGGCCCTCGGTTTCTCGCTAGCATACGACACGACGGGAGGAACCCATGGCCAAGATTTTCGAACTACCGATCGAACTGCTGACCGCCGAGTCGTTTGCCCCCTTCGGACAGGTGATCGCCGAACGCAACGAACGCCCGCATTTCGACAGCCCCAACGCCAAGACCTGGACGGTCGACTTCGAGTGCGAAGGCAAGTTCGAACTGGAGTTCGCCAAGTTTCAATACAAGCCGACGCTCGAGTTCACGCACATGGAGCGTCACTACCTGGTGACGCAATCGTTCGTGCCGCTCAGCAATCACGCCGCGGTCACCGTGTTCGCACGTCCGACGGATCCGGATGATCCGGAGGCGATCCCCCGGCCCGAGGACATGAAGGCGCTCTACCAGGACGGCAGCACCGGCATCATGATGTGGAAGGGCACCTGGCACACCGGACGCTTCCCGGCCCAGAAAGAGGGCGCGAACTTCGCTTTCCTGACCGACGCAAACACGACGGCCGACCTCACCGCCCTGCTCAAAGGCAAGGGCGGGCGTCTAACGCAACTGGTCGATGTGTCGAAGCGCTACGGCCAGACGTTCAAGCTGGTCGATCCCAAAGGCTTCATGAAGCGTTAGGGCCTACTGGCACTTGGGCGGCGTGCGGATGATGCCGAAGCCGAACACCTCGTCCTTGCCCGGCTTCCCGAGGTCGAGCGCGTTTGCGCCGTAGCGGGCCTTGATCGCGTTGGCATCGCGCTCGGCCCCCTTGGCGATATCGAGCGCGATCTGGGCGGTGACGAACGGCGCGGCAAACGACGTGCCGCTCTGGAACTTGCCGCCGCCGGGGATCGCCGTCCACACCTTCACGCCCGGGGCCGCGAACGCCACGTAGTCGCCGCGGTTGGCGTCCTGATAGACGAGTTTCTTGTCGTCGATTGCGGTTACGGCGATGACGGCCGGGTAGGCGCCGGGAAACGCCGGTCGATCGGCGGTGCCCCAGTTGCCCGCGGCGGCCACCATGACGAGGCCGTTGCGTTTGGCCTTCTCGACGGCGAGCTTGACCACCGTGTTATCGGGTCCGGCGATGCTCATGTTGACGACGTGGACCTTTTCTTCGGCCATCCAGTCGAGGGCCTTGAGAAATCCCACCGCATTTCCCGAATCCTGCCCGCCATCCTGCTCGAACATGTTGGCGGCGTAGAGCGTCGCCCCCGGCAACAATCCCCCGAATCCGCGGTTCGCCGGATGGCCGACCAGGAGGGCCGCCACCGCTGTGCCATGGCTGGCGGCGCCGGGCGGCAAATTCTCGCGATGGAAGTTGCGAAAGCGCACCGTTCGGTTGGTGAAGGCGGGATGCTTCTCGTCGACGAACCCGTCGATCGATCCGAGCTTGAGACCTTTGCCACAGGTCTCCGGCACCTGCTCCCAGCCCGCCATGTCACGGGCCAAACTGCCGCTGCGCAGGGATTCGTTGGCCTGCGAGGGATCGTAGAGGTGATTGACGTCGGCGACGATGCCCGGGTAGCGCCGGCCGAGGGCCGCTTTCGCATCGTCGGCGTTGGATTGTGGTGGGATGCGCAACCGGTAGACCGTCATGTCGAGCGCGCGCAGGCCGATCTTCTCGACGATGCGAAAACCGAGCCCCCCGACGCTGTTTTCGAAGTCGGCCGGTGCATTGGTGACGATCAACTCGTTGTCGATCGCGCGGGGCTGGTTGCGGTTGGTCGCAGGCCCGCGGGCAGGGGCCGTCGCGTTGCTGCCGCCCTGACGGGTGTTGGCACCGGTGGGCCGGCCCTTGTCATCATATTCGATGATGGTGGTGCGCGATTGTGCCCAAGCGCCGCCGGCGCAAACCATCATCAATGCGAGTACCGCGAGGAAGCGCATCGAACCCCCCTCAATGGCCGGCCGGCTCCACAAGGCCGAGGCACTGTGCGACGGCGGGTGTCGCTCCGTCAATCGGGCGCGCTTCTGCGGCCGGGCGCTGTCATGCTACGCTTCAACCCAAGGTTGGCGTTGCCCGGGACTGGGCGACGCTACCCACAAGCAGGGAGGACGAAATGAAACGCACCATGTGGTTGGCGGCTGCCAGCGCGGCCGCCTTATCCGTCGGGCTCTTGAGCCAGGCCCCGGCGTCGGCGCAGGCACTGCAAGAGCGCACGCTGCGCGTGGCGCAGTGGGGCGAGGCGCCCGGGCGCGGCAATCCCTACACTGGGACGGGTACGCCGAGCGTGTTCTACTGGCACCCGCTGTTCGATGCGCTCACATTCATCGATGAGAAAGGCAAGGCCCAGCCCGCGCTCGCGGCAAGTTGGCGCAACACGTCGCCGACGACGTGGGAGTTCAAGCTGCGACCCAACACAAAGTTCCACAACGGCGAGGTCAATGGGCCGGAGTCCCTAGCTGAAGCCATTGCTTGGCTGAAATCCGACGAGGGCAAGGCCAAGGGACCCTCGGTCTCGAGCCGCATCACCTGGATCGCAGACATCAAGAAGGTCGACGCGACCACCGTCGTGGTCGAGACCGTGAAGCCCAATCCCATTGCGCCCAACGACATCGCGGCCGTGTTCATCCCCGAGCCGAAGGCGTGGAAGGACTTGGCGGCGTTCACCCAGAAACCGGTGGGCACGGGGTCCTACAAGATCGTCGATTGGCAGGCCGGTCTCGTCAAGTTCACCGCGGCTGAGGACAGCTGGCGGCGACCCAGGATCCGCAATCTTGAAGTAAGCGCGATGCCGGAACGGCCGACCCGGTTGGCGGCCTTCCAGTCGAACCAGATGGATGTCGTCCTCGGGCTGACGCCCGACAACGTGCCGGCGATCCGGGCGATGGGAGCCAATCTCGACATTCAGCCCGGTCAGCAGGTGCTCACCTGGGCGTTTACATTCACGAATGCCAAGGAGGGGGTCGATCTAAAGCCGTTCGCCGACAAGCGCGTGCGCCAGGCGATCAACCATGCGGTCAACAAGCAGTCGATGGTCGATGGGCTTCTTGGCGGCATCGGCGGTATCGCCATGGGACAGGGCGTCTCGACGCTGGCCTTTGGACACAATCCCAACGTGAAGCCCTATGCCTATGATCCGGATCGGGCCAAGCGCCTGATGACCGAAGCGGGATACGGCAACGGCATCCCGGGTACGGTGATCGTGGAGGCCGTCCCTGGGGCTTTCCCGGCGGATGGAGAAATCTTCCAGCAGACCGCGGCCGAACTGAAGCGGATCGGCGTCAATGCCGAGGTCCGCGTCGTTCAGTTCCCGCAATGGCTGCCGAAGTTCTTCCAGGTGCAGTGGGACGGCCCGATGTGGCACAACCTGTGGGGGGCAGCGCCGGCCATGGATGCGACAGCGGCGATCCTCAATCAGTCCTGCCTCAAAGGCGGCAAGCCCTACATCTGCGATCCCAAGCAGCAGGCGCTTTATGACCAGGCGAGCAGCGAGTTCGACGAGGCGAAACGCCTAAAGGTTCTGCACGACCTGATCCAGTTGCAGCACGACGAGGCGATCAACCTGTTCCTGGTCCAGTTCGCCAACCTGCACGCGACTCAGAAGAACGTCGCGGGATTCAAGAACGTCAATCAGTTCATCAACTACCACGAGATGTCGTTCACGAACTGAGTGCCTCGAGCGTTCGTCACAAAAGGGGCAACCGCGCGGTTGCCCCTTTCTTTTGCGGAGGGACCATGTATCGCGTTGTCACGGACTTCGTGCGTCCAGAGAAATCCTGGGTCGATCGTGCCGCAAAGGTCCACGTTTGCCTCGCCGGGATCGAGGTAGGCCCGCGGCAGTGCGTTGCCGGCGCCATCAAGCCGCTGCGGCAGGATTGGAAAATCTGCGGGCCGGCCTTCACGGTTCGACCGGAATACGCCGACGACTCGCTCATGAGCCGGGTCGCGACCAAGTACTGCAAGCCGGGCGATGTGCTCGTAATCGACGCCGGTGGTCGCACCGACTGTTCGAACTTCGGTGCCAGCATGGCGGGCGGCGCCAAGGAGAACGGCTGCGTCGGCGTGGTCGTCGACGGCGTCGTGTTGACCGGCCAGATGCTGCGCGAACGCGAGGGCCTACCGATCTTCTGCCGCGGCACCGTCAACCGCAACCGTGGTGCCGAAAAGCCGGGCTGGCTCAATAGCCCGGTCATTTGCGGTGGCGTCATCGTCTATCCCGGCGACCTCGTCCTGGGCGACGACGATGGCGTCGTCGTCGTGCCGCGCGACCGCGTCGCCGAGATCATCCCGAAGGTCGAAGCCGCCGGCGAAAAGTCCTGGGCCGGGCGGGTCTCGGGGGTTCCCTACGACCAGCGCAGCAAAAGCGAGGACAAGCTCCGCAGCCTGCCGGGCGTGGTTTTCGAGTAGCGGCGTTGACCGGCCTAGGGGCCGACCGCTAGGGTTTTTCAGGCGTCGGCCTTCGTCGACGCCTGGGGAGGAATCCATGAACAAGCATGCGGGGCGCCTGGTTCAGGCGGCGGCTTTGGCCGTCGTCGGTTGGTCGGTGGCATCTGCGCCGTTGAGCGCCCAGCCGATGCAGGATCGGACGCTGCGGGTTGGAACGTGGGACCTGCCTCCGGGGCGAGGCAACCCGTTCACCGGGTTCGCGACGCCCGTGATGTTCACCTGGCACGCGATCTTCGATGCCATGACGTTCGTGAACGAGAAGGGCCAGACCGTGCCGGCACTCGCCACCAGTTGGCGTAACACTAGCCCGACGACCTGGGAATTCACGCTGCGCTCTACCAAGTTTCACAACGGCGAGGCGCTGACGCCGCAGGCGATCCAGGCGACGTTCGCCTGGCTGCAGACCGACGAGGGCAAGTCCAGGGGCGCCTCGGTTTCGAGCCGTGTCGGCGGCATCACCAAGGTCGAGGCCAAAGGTGGCAACGTCGTGGAACTGACGACCGCGCGTCCGAACCCGATTCTGCCCAACGATGCGGCGATTGTGCTCATCATCGAACCCAAAGCCTGGACGGATGTCGCGGGCTTCACAGATCGCCCCGTCGGCACCGGGCCCTACCGTCAGGTGAGTTTCGTCGACAATGCCTCGGCGAAGCTGACCGCGTTCGAGGACAGCTGGCGGCGCCCCCGGATTCGCAATCTTGAGGTCTTCGATATGCCCGAGCGCGCGCCCCGCATGCAGGCGTTCGTCTCGGGCCAACTCGACATTATCCTTGGCGCTGCGCCCGACAACCTCGCCGCGCTGCGCCAAGCCAACGCCAAGATCGACGTCAAGCCAGGGCATCAGGTGCTAACCCTCGGGTTCACCCAGATCAACGCCAAGGATGGCGTCGACATCAAGCCGTTCCTGGACAAGCGCGTGCGCCAAGCGCTCAACCACGGCGTCGACAAAGAGAACATGGTGAAGAACCTGTTGAGCGGGGTTGGTGGCAGCGCGACGGGCCAGGGCGTCGCATCGGTCGCCTTCGGTTATCATCCCAACGTCAAGCCGTACGCCTACGATCCGGAGCGTGCGAAGAAACTCCTCGCCGGTGCGGGGCATCCCAACTTGGCGTTCGATTTCGATGCCGTGCCCGGGGCGTTCCCGGCGGACGGCGAGATCTTCCAGCAGATCACGACCGACCTCCGCAAGATCGGCGTCACCTCGAACGTGCGGGCCATCCCGTTCCCGGACTGGCGCGCCAAGTTCTTGCCGGTGAACTGGGATTCCGGCGTGTGGCACAACCTGTGGGCGGCGGGTCCGTCGATGGACGCGACCTCGGCGTTCTCGAGTCAGTCGTGTGGCAAGGGGACCAAGCCCTACATATGCGATCCCAAGCAACAGGCGCTCCTCGATCAGATTCTGGTCGAGTTCGACGTCGAGAAACGGCGCTCGTTGATTCACCAGTTGATCGAATTGCAACATGAGGAGGCGATCAACCTGTTCCTCGTCGAGTTCAATAACATCCACGCCACGCAACCCAACGTGGTCGGCTTCCGCAACGAGAATCAGTACATCAACTATCACGAGATCACGTTCGCGAACTGAACGCGACCGCGAGGGAGAAGTCATGGCGATCCGACGCGGCTTCGTCGACATCGACGAGGGCCAGATGCACTTTCGCTACGGTGGCAAGGACCGCAAGGCGCCGCCGCTGATCGTCCTCAATGTGGCGCCGGGCACTTCGCTCGGGATCGTGCCCTTGATCGAGAAGATCGAGGACAAGCGGCCGGTGTATGCCATCGACCTGCCGGGTACGGGCGACTCGGTGACACCGCGGCCGGCCAACCCGACCTTACCGCAGTTCGCCGACATGCTGCTGCGCACGGCAACCGCACTCGGGTTCGAACGGTTCGATCTCTACGGCAACCGGGTCGGGGCCCATACGTCGATCGAGATGGCGATCGCCGCGCCCAAGCGCATCCGCAAACACATTCTCGATGGGTTGTTCATCTTTCCTTGGCCCAAGGACAAGGTGAAGTGGGACCAACCCTACGACGAGCCGCCGGTCGAGAAGATGCGTGATTGGTACACGCCGTTGATCGCGTTCGACGGTCACGGCACGCAGTTCCAGAAGACCTGGACGTTCATCCGCGACACCTCGCTCTATTGGCCATGGTTCGAACGCGATGCCGCCCACGCGCGCACCGTGGGCTTACCCAGCGCGGACGAACTCCACGACAAGACGCTCGAAGTGCTCAAGGCGGCGCGAACCCAGCACCTGGTCGTGCGCGCGTCGTTCTCGCAGGATTGGCGCGCCCGGTGCGGAGACCTGGCCAAGCTCGGCCTGCCGACGCTCGCCGACAAGAACACCGTGCCGTTCGTACCGCATGCCACCCTCAAGAAGACCGGTCGCTACGACTCCTACGCGACGTCGGCGGACAAGGCCGCGGCTATGGCCGCGGAAATCAATGCCTACCTCGAAGCCTAGGCCCTGGTCGCGGTGACGACCCAACAGGCGGCGGGTAGCGCGATCGTCCCGTCGTCGCGGACGAAGGGCTGGTAGGCGTCGCGGAGATCCGCTTCCAGCTGTGCCTGGCGCTCGGCCGGCAGCGGTGCGATCAGGTTGGCCATCGGACCGTCGCGGACGGTGGCCATGATCGCCCCCGTGAGGGTGCCGCCACCCACGGTAAGCGCCGTATCGAAGGCTTCGATCTGGAAGGCGCCGAACGCGGCGTCCGCGAGAATGTTCCGCACGCGCATCGGATCGGCGAAAGCAAAGGGGCCGGGGGCCAAAGGGTCCGGGCGGGGCGGTGGCGTGACATAACGCATGACGACCTCCCGCGGCACGGTCATCCAGGGATTGCGCGCCATCGGCTGCCAGCACACGAACGTCAAGCGTCCGCCCGGGCGCAACCCGCGCCGCAGGTTGGCGAAGGCCGCGGCCGGATTTGCGAAGAACATGACTCCGAAACGAGAGAGCGCGAGGTCGAACTGTTCCGAGGGCAGCGGGTGGGTCTCGGCGTCGGCCAACACGATATCCACCGGAGCCGCGGCCCGTTGCGCCCGCTCGCGCGCAATCGCCAGCAGGGGCCCGGAGATGTCGATCCCGGTCACGCGGCCCGAGTCCCCGACGTGGCGGGCGAGTTCGAGCAACGTCGCGCCACCGCCGCAACCGATGTCGAGCACGGATTCGCCCGGTCGCGGGGCCGCCCGAGCCAAGAGATGCCGGCCCACGGGTTCGAGCATCAGGTCGAGGCGTTGGTTGGAGGCCGCCCATTTCTCGCCCTCTTCGCCGTTCCAAAAGTCGATTTGCTGGGCGTTGGGCCCCGGGGCTGGCCGATCGTTGAGCGTCATACGGGACCGAATGTGCCCGCTTTCGTTGGCGACGACAACCCCGGGCGCGCTTCGTGGTTGAGTCCGTCAGGCCCCTGGTTTACAAGCCGCGCCGTACGACAAAGGCGGCAGCCATGAACTCGGTCCAATACGTTTACACGATGCAGGGTCTGTCCAAGACCTACCCCGGCGGGCGACAGGTGCTGAAGGACATTTGGCTGTCCTTTCTGCCCGGCGCAAAGATCGGTGTGCTCGGCCTGAACGGTGCCGGCAAGTCGACGTTGCTTCGCATCATGGCCGGCCTGGACAAGGAGTTCGTCGGCGAAGCATGGCCGGCGCAGGGCATTCGGGTCGGCTTCCTGCCGCAAGAACCGGTGCTCGATCCCGCCAAGACGGTGCTCGGCAACGTGCTCGACGGCGTGGCCGATGTTCAGAAGCTGCTCAAGCGCTTCGAGGATGTCAGCACCAAACTCGGCGAGCCGTTGTCGGACGACGAAATGAATGCGCTCCTGGCCGAGCACGCCGAACTGCAGGAAAAGATCGAGGGGGCCAACGGTTGGGAGATCGAGCGCACGGCCGAGGGGGCGATGGACGCGCTGCGCTGCCCGGCGGGCGAGACCGACGTGAAGACGCTCTCGGGCGGCGAACGCCGGCGCGTCGCGCTCGCACGATTGTTGCTGGAGCGCCCCGACATGCTGTTGCTCGACGAGCCGACCAACCATCTCGACGCCGAGTCGGTGGCCTGGCTCGAGCGCTTCCTGCATGAATACCCAGGCACGGTCGTCGCCGTCACCCACGATCGCTACTTCCTGGACAACGTTGCGGGTTGGATTCTCGAACTCGATCGCGGTGAGGGCGTGCCCTGGAAGGGCAACTATTCGTCCTGGCTCGAGCAGAAAGAAAAGCGCCTGGAGCAGGAGGGGCGGCAGGAGGAAGCGCGGCAACGTACCCTCAAGCACGAACTCGACTGGATTCGCCAGACGCCCAAGGCGCGTCAGGCCAAAGGCAAGGCCCGCATCCGTGCCTACGAGGAGCTGTTGTCCAAACAGGTCGAGCGCCTCCTGGGCACCGCTCAGATCCTGATCCCGCCCGCACCGCGCCTCGGCGACGTCGTGATCGACGCGCAGGGACTGCGCAAGGGTTATGGCAACCACCTGCTGATCGACGATCTCAGCTTCCGATTGCCGCCTGGCGGCATCGTCGGCGTCATCGGCCCCAACGGCGCCGGCAAGACAACGTTGTTCCGCATGATTGCGGGGCAGGAGAAACCCGATGCGGGCACGCTTCGGGTGGGCGACACCGTCGTCCTCGGCTATGTCGACCAGAGCCGGGAGTCGCTCGCGCCGAGCAAGACGGTTTGGGAGGAGATTTCTGGCGGGGACGAAGAGATCGATCTCGGCAAGCGCAAGTTGCCGTCACGGGCCTACGTCGGAGCTTTCAACTTCCGCGGCGCCGATCAGCAGAAGAAGGTCGGGCAACTGTCGGGGGGCGAGCGCAATCGCGTGCACCTCGCCAAGATCCTCAAATCGGGCGTCAACCTGCTCCTGCTCGACGAGCCAACCAACGACCTCGATGTCGACACTCTGCGGGCGCTCGAAGAGGCGCTCGAGAGTTTCGCGGGCTGCGCCGTCATCATCAGCCACGATCGCTGGTTCCTCGACCGTATCGCGACCCATATTCTGGCCTTCGAAGGCGACTCTCACGTCGAATGGTTCGAGGGCAACTACCAGGACTATGCGGCCGACTACAAGCGGCGCTACGGCGAAGCGGCCGATCAGCCGCACCGCATCAAGTTCAAGTCGTTCCCGAACGGCTGAGCGAACGCGTCGCCCGTTATTTCTTGCCCGAGGCGGCCGCGAAATTCTTGTCGCGTAGCCGATCGAACAGGCAGTCGAGCCTGCCACCGCAGCGCTGCACGACGGCCGCGAACTCGTCGCGCTGGGTGATCACCATGCTGACGCCCTCGACGATGATGTCGACCACTCTGTAGTCGGGGTCCTTGCCGCGAAGGCGCCACTCGATTTTCACCGGCGGACCGTTGGGCTGGATCAGGTCGGACGCGACGATGAAATCGGCATCGTCGGCGCGCGCACCCTTGACCTTGAGGCTCTCACCGCCGTAGCGCCCGAGGCGCGAGGCGTAGGAGTCGACGATGAACTGCTCGAACAATTTGGTGTATTCGTTGCGCTCCTGATCGCTCGCCGTACGCCAGTTTCGGCCGAGCACCAGCCGGCCGATGAGTGCGACATCGAACCCCTTGGTGAGCAGGGTCCGGAACTGATCGACCTTCTGTTGATCCGACAGTTCTTTGCTCCCGAGCATCTGAACGGCGTCATCACCGAGCTTGGCGATGAACTCGGACGGTGTCGCCGCACGGGTCGGGGAATTCAGGACGGCTGCGGCCAACACGACCACAGCCAGGACGAGGAAACGCGTCAAGCCAGCGGACATCCGATGCTCGGGACTATTCGTCGGGCAGCTTCGGGGCGGCCCCGTTCGCCACTTCGGAGGCACGACGCTGCCGGTAGATGCTGCGAATCGTGGCGTAGAGGTCGGTCGAGGTCCGCTCGATGTCATCGAGCGTATCGAGGTTGCGTGCCCGCAGATCAACCGCGTTCACGCCGGTGCGGACGAGCGAAATCCAGCGCCGATCGGTGTTGCGCGCGTAGTAGTTCAATGGGTCGAGGAAATAGTCACCGACGCGACCGACCGCGTCGCGTCCACTCGAGGGTCCGAACAACGGCAGCACCAGGTAGAAGCCATGGTCGACGCCATAGCGTCCCAGCGTTTGGCCGAAATCTTCCTCGTGACGTTCGAAGCCGACGTCCGTAGCCACATCGAACACGCCGCCGATCCCCACCGTGGTGTTGATCAGGAATCGCGCGGTCGTGTTTCCAGCGCGGGTCAATTCGCCCTGAAAGACATCGTTGGCGAGCGTTACCGGGCTTTCCAAATTGTCGAGGAAGTTGCGAATGCCGCGCTGGCCGAACTCGGGCACGACCTCGCGGTAGGCTTGTGCGGTTGGACGCAACAGCACGTCATCGAACAATACGTTCAAGTTGAAGACGTAGCGGTTGAGACCCTCCAATGGGTCGGGGATTTCGTTCTTCGTCGAGGTGGGCGACGCGCAGCCCGCAACGACGAGCAACCCCGCCAGACCCGCGGTCAGCGACCGCAGCTCGTGAACCCACCGCTTCATTTGACTAACTGTCCGCCTACCCTGACTTCGGCCCAACGTCGCTCCACGGCACGCCCCGGCAATCCTCGCTTGGTTCGCCTCGCGTGCCGCCTGCAAACCGCTTCCCCCGACGGATGCAGCCGTTGACTTAGCATAGTTTCCCCTCCGGTCGCGAGAGGGGTGCGACCGCTCGCCCCGTCGTGCCAAGCTACTTGTTCAGCCTTAACAAACGTATACGGGAAAGTACGCAGGTCTTGGCGCAGCGCCCATATTGACTGAAATATAAAGATATACTTATATCTTTCTCATGGTTGGGGACGCCAAGCCGAGCGCGATGGAGCCCTTGCTGGCCGCCTTGAAAGCGGCTGGCGAGCCCACGCGCATGCGCCTCCTTGCCCTGACGGCACGGTCGGAACTCACGGTCAGCGACCTGACCCACATTCTGGGCCAGAGCCAGCCGCGCGTCTCTCGGCATCTGAAACTGCTGTGTGAATCGGGCCTCCTCGAGCGGCTGCGCGAAGGATCGTGGGTGCTCTACCGAATCGCGCGCACCGGGCTGAATGCGCCACTCGCTCGCACGCTTGCGGACCTGGTCCCCGCCGGCGACGACGTGGTCGAGGGCGACCTGATGCGGTTGGCGGCCATCAAGCGTCAGCGCGCCGAAGCAGCGAATGCGTACTTCCGAAAGAATGCCGTGCGGTGGAACGAGATCCGATCGCTCTATGTGCCGGAGGTCGACGTCGAGCGCGTGCTTGAGGACCTCGTGGCCAAGCGCCCGGCCCACGACATGCTCGATGTCGGCACCGGCACCGGGCGTATGCTCGAGCTGTTCGGGCCGCGCGTCGCGAACGCCACCGGGATCGATCTCTCCCGCGAAATGCTCGCGTTGGCGCGGGCCAATATCGAACGACTCGGCCTCGACAACTGCCAGGTGCGTCTGGCCGACATGTACAGCCTGCCGCTGGCGGAGGCCTCGATCGACCTCGTGACCTACCATCAGGTTCTGCACTTCGCGGAGGAGCCGGCCGCGGCGATCAGCGACGGGGCGCGGGTCTTGCGCCCGGGTGGGCAGCTGATCGTCGTCGATTTCGCACCCCACGACATCGAAAGCCTGCGCGAGGAACACGCACACCGTCGGCTTGGCTTCGCCGACCCCGAGGTGGCGGAGTGGTGTGCGGCCGCGGGTCTCAAGCCTGAGCGCCCCATTCACCTCGAGGGAAATCCGTTGACCGTAACGATTTGGACCGCCGTCAAACCGTCGGCCACGCGAGGGCGGCGCCCATGACCGGATTGCATCCATTGGGCCTGATCACCGATGCCAACACGGCGGCGGCACCGGCGGTGTCCTTCGAATTCTTCCCGCCCAAGACCGAGAAGATGGCGGATCAGCTCTGGGAGGCGATCCGCCGGCTGGAACCCCTCGCGCCGCGCTTCGTCTCCGTGACCTACGGGGCCGGCGGGACGACGCGCGAGCGAACCCACACCACGGTCGTGCGCATCCTCGAAGAGACCTCGCTTGTGCCCGCGGCGCACCTAACCTGCGTTGGCGCCAGCCGTAGCGAGGTCGATGCCATCGCCCACGAATACTGGCAAGCCGGCGTGCGTCACATCGTGGCGCTGCGCGGCGATCCGCCCAAGGACGTCAAGAATTTCACGCCCCATCCCGACAGCTACCAGAACTCTGTCGAGTTGATCGCCGGCCTGCGTCGTATCGCGGCCTTCGAGATCAGCGCTGCGGCCTACCCCGAGGTCCATGCCGATGCACCGAGCCCGGCCGCCGCCATCGATTTCCTCAAGCGTAAGGTCGACGCCGGCGCCAATCGGCTGATCACACAACTCTTTTTCGATATCGACAACTATTTGCGCTGGCTCGATCGCGTTCGTGCCGCTGGCATCACCATTCCGATTGTGCCCGGCATCATGCCGGTCACCAATTTCGCCGCCGCGCGTGGTTTCTGCGAAGCGATCGGCGCTCGCGTGCCGGGATGGCTGTCGCGCCTGTTCGAGGGGCTCGAACAGGACGCGGAGACGCGCAAGCTCGTCGGGGCCACGATTGCCGCCGAACAGTGCCGGCGGCTGCAGGCTGCAGGCATCGGTGAGTTCCACTTCTACACGCTCAATCGGGCGGACCTGACCTACGCGATCTCCCACATCCTGGGGCTGCGGCCGATCGTGCAGAAGGCCAACTCATGAACGCGATTCCGCGCCTCGCCGCCTTCGAACGCTCGATCGAGGAACGCATCCTGGTGCTCGACGGCGCGATGGGCACGATGATCCAAACCTACAGTTTGACGGAGGCCGACTATCGCGGCGCCCGGTTTGGCAACCACCCGCGCGACCTCAAGGGCAACAACGATCTGCTGACGCTGACCCGGCCTCAGGTCATCCGGGAGATTCACGACGCCTATCTGCGGGCGGGAGCCGACATCCTCGAGACCAACACGTTCAACTCGACCTCGATTTCGCAAGCCGACTATGGTCTCGAACACGTGGTCTATGAGCTCAATCGCGAGGGGGCACGACTGGCTCGCGCGGTGGCCGACGAGCATACCGCCCGAGACCCGACGCGGCCGCGTTTTGTCGCCGGCGTGCTGGGGCCGACCAGTCGCACGGCGTCGATCTCGCCCGATGTCAACGACCCCGCCTTTCGCAATGTCACCTTCGATCAATTGGTCGAGGCGTATGTCGAGGCGGCCAGAGGGCTGGTCGACGGCGGGGCCGACTTCCTCCTGATCGAAACTATTTTCGACACGCTCAACGCCAAGGCTGCGATTTACGCCGTCTATCGGTACTTCGAGGAGGGTGGCGAGCATCGACCGATCATGATCTCGGGCACCATCACGGACGCCTCCGGGCGCACGCTCTCGGGGCAGACGACGGCGGCGTTCTGGAACTCGGTGGCGCACGCGCGGCCGATCTCGATCGGCCTCAACTGCGCTTTGGGTGCGGCGGCCCTGCGGCCCTACCTGCAGGAACTCTCGCAGGTCGCGGCGACGTGGACGTCGGTCCATCCCAACGCCGGCCTGCCCAATGCCTTTGGCCAGTACGACGACACGCCCGAGCAGATGGCGGCCGAGATCGCGAGCTTCGCCTCGGCGGGGCTGGTCAACATCGTCGGCGGCTGTTGCGGCACCACCCCGGCCCACATCCAGGCGATTGCCGAGGCGGTGGCGCCGCTCCAACCCCGGACCCTGCCCAAGCTCGCTCCGGCGTGCCGCTTGAGCGGTCTCGAGCCGCTGACGCTCGACAAGGTGACCGGGTTCGTCAACGTCGGCGAGCGCACCAACGTCTCGGGCTCCGCCCGCTTTGCGCAGCTCGTTCGCGAAGAGCGCTACACCGAAGCGCTCGATGTCGCTCGCCAGCAGGTCAACGCCGGTGCCCAGGTCATCGACGTCAACATGGACGATGCCATGCTGGACGCGGAGAAGGCGATGCCGCGGTTTCTCAACTTGATCGCCTCGGAGCCCGACATCGCGCGTGTGCCGGTGATGATCGATTCCTCGAAATGGGCGGTGATCGAGGCCGGACTCAAATGCGTCCAAGGCAAAGGCATCGTCAATTCGATCAGCCTGAAGGAGGGCGAGGGGCCATTCCTCGAACAGGCCACCAAGATTCGCCGTTACGGCGCGGCCGTCGTCGTCATGGCCTTCGACGAGAAGGGCCAGGCCGAGAACCAGGCGCGCATGGTCGAGATCTGCACCAGGTGTTACCGCCTGCTCACCGAACGTGCCGGTTTTCCGCCTGAGGACATCATTTTCGACCCCAATATCTTCCCCGTTGCGACGGGGATCGAGGAGCACCGCAACTTCTCGCGCGACTACGTCGCAGCCGTTGCCGAAATCAAGCGCACGCTGCCGCACGCCCTCATTTCCGGCGGGGTGAGCAACGTCTCGTTTTCTTTCCGCGGCAACAATCCGGTTCGCGAGGCCATGCACTCGGTGTTTCTCTACCACGCGATTGCCGCCGGCATGGACATGGGCATCGTCAATGCCGGGCAACTTGCCGTCTATGCCGAAATCGAGCCCGATCTGCGCGAACGTGTCGAGGATGTCATCCTGAACCGCCGCGCCGACGCGACCGAACGCTTGCTCGAGATCGCCGACCGGGTGAAGGGGCAGAAGAGCGAGAAGAAGGAGGATCTCGCGTGGCGGGCGGCCCCGCTGCAGGAACGCATCACCCACGCGCTGGTCAAGGGCATCACCGACAACATCGTCGCCGATACCGAGGAGGCACGACTTCAGGCGCGCCGGCCGATCGAAGTGATCGAGGGACCGCTGATGACCGGGATGAACGTGGTCGGCGATCTGTTCGGTTCGGGTCAGATGTTTCTACCGCAGGTGGTCAAGAGCGCCCGGGTGATGAAGCAGGCGGTGGCGCACCTGCTGCCCTACATCGAAGCAGAAAAAAACTCGGGCGCGCAGGCCAAGGGGCGCGTCTTGCTCGCCACGGTCAAGGGCGACGTACACGATATCGGCAAGAACATCGTCGGCGTCGTTCTGCAGTGCAACAATTTCGAGGTCATCGACCTCGGGGTAATGGTGCCCTACCAGAAGATTCTGGAGACAGCCGTTCGCGAGAAGGTCGATGTCGTCGGCTTGTCGGGCCTGATCACGCCATCCCTCGACGAGATGGTGACGGTCGCCAAGGAGATGACGCGCGGCGGTTTCACCGTTCCGTTGTTGATCGGCGGTGCCACCACGTCCAAGGCCCATACCGCGGTCAAGATCGCGCCGTCCTACGCCGGCGGACCGACCGTGCACGTGCTCGACGCATCGCGTTCGGTGACCGTGGCCAACAGCCTCTTGAGCGAAACGCAACGTTCGGCGTTCGTGGCGGGGGTGGCAAGCGACTACGTCGAGACTCGCCGGCGCCACGCCGAGCGGGAGGCGGCTCCGCGCCTGAGCCCGCTCGCCGAAGCACGGCGCAACGCTTTCAAACCGGATTGGGCGGGTTATCGGCCGCCACGGCCGTCGTTCCTCGGGTTGCGGACGTTCGAAAACTATGACCTCGCGGATCTCGTGCCGCGGATCGATTGGACGCCGTTCTTTCGCACCTGGGAGTTGTCGGGGCGATATCCCGACATCTTGCGCGACAACGTGGTCGGCGAAGCGGCCGGCAGCCTCTACGCCGATGCCCAGAAGATGCTGGCGACGCTGATCGAGGAGCAGTGGCTGACGGCCAAGGCCGTGATCGGGTTCTTCCCGGCGAACGCGGTCGGTGACGACGTGGAGCTCTACCTCGACGAGCAGCGTTCGGCGTCGCAACATACGTTCCACTTCCTGCGTCAGCAGACTCAACGCACCGATGCGAGGGCGAACCTGTGTCTCGCCGACTTCGTCGCGCCAAAGACGATGGGCCTTGCCGATTATCTCGGGGGTTTCGTCGTCACGACGGGGATCGGCATCGAACGCAAGTTGGCCGAGTTCAAAGCCCGGCACGATGACTACAGCGACATCTTGCTCAAGGCGTTGGCCGACCGCTTGGCCGAGGCGTTCGCCGAGCGGATGCACGAACGCGTGCGCACGGAGTTTTGGGGCTATGCCAGCGACGAAAACCTCGACAATGGGGCGTTGATCGCGGAGCGCTACCGCGGCATACGGCCCGCGCCGGGCTACCCGGCCTGCCCGGACCATTCCGAGAAAACGGCCCTGTTCGAGTTGCTCGAAGCCTCGGCCCGCGCGGGCGTGAGCCTGACCGAGAGTTTCGCGATGTGGCCGGCGTCCTCGGTGTCGGGGTTCTACCTGGCCCATCCCGAGGCGCGGTACTTCGGCGTCGGGCGCATCGGTCGCGATCAAGTGGAGGATTACGCCCGCCGGCGGCGCGTCCACGTCACGCAGGTCGAGAAGTGGCTCGCCGCCAACTTGGCCTACGAGCGGTAGGGGGGTTACAGGCTGACGTTCGTCCGATCGCGAGCGCCATGCAGGATCGCAATAATCTCGATGGTGTCCTCGCGCACGCGGTAGGCGATGAGATACGGCAGTCCTGGTACGATGAGTTCGCGGACGTTGGGCACGTGGCTTGGGCGGCCAATCTGGGGGTGCGCCGACAAATTCTCGGCACCGACCGCAATGGCCCTGGCGACCTGCTGGGCCGCCCGTGGGTTGTCCGCGGCGATGTAACGGCGGATCGCTGTTAGGTCCTCGATCGCGCGCTTCGACCACCTAATCTTCATCGGGTGGCTGGCCCTCAGCTTTGGTGCCCCATGTTCGGAGCCAAGCGGAGACTCTGTCGTGCGGTACCGAGCGACCCGCGTCGAGGTCCGCGATCCCGCGATGAATCTGGGCCACTTGCCAGGCCTGTTCCGCGATGTAGGCGCTCAGGGCCTTTTCGAGGTGCCAGGA
Organism: Alphaproteobacteria bacterium; assembly: GCA_016869765.1. Classification (GTDB taxonomy): domain Bacteria; phylum Pseudomonadota; class Alphaproteobacteria; order SHVP01; family SHVP01; genus SHVP01. The sequence goes on along the minus strand of VGES01000011.1, from coordinate 47,139 downwards.
CCGCGGGCGATCGGTGGCCTGCGCCAACTGGTCGAGCCGCTTGGCATCCTCTTCCGCGACGCGGAACGATAGAGTGACGGTTGGTGGCATGCCCATTCCCCGAATCCAATGGAGGGTTTGGCCATGGTATGCGTTGATTGCGTTGTATACAACATCACGATCGGAGGGACCAATGAGGGCCAAGACCCCGTACGCACGCGACTTCATCGGTTATGGACCGAACCCGCCCAACCCGCATTGGCCGGGCGAGGCTCGAATCGCGATCAACTTCGTCATCAACTACGAAGAGGGTGCGGAGCACTCGATCCTCAACGGCGACAAACACTCCGAGGGGCTGATGACCGAGGTCCCCGGCCATGCGACGTTCGCGGCCCGCGAGGGGGTGCGCAACCTCCTCACCGAATCGACCTACGACTACGGATCGCGCGCCGGGATCTGGCGCATCCTGCGGCTGTTCGACCGCTTCGACGTCAAGTGCACGGTCTATGCCGTTGGCCAGGCGATGGAACTCAATCCCGTTGCCGCCAAGGCGATGGCCGACGGCGGTCATGAAATCGCCACCCACGGCTATCGCTGGATCGACTACAGCGATTTCAGCGAGGCGGAAGAGAAGCGCCACATGACGCTGGCGATCGAGGCGATTCGCAAGACCACAGGCGATCGCCCCTACGGTTGGTTCGCCGGTCGTGGCAGTTTGAATTCGCGGCGCCTAGCAGCGGAGGAGGGCGGCTTCCTCTACGACTCGGACTCCTATGCCGACGATCTCCCCTATTGGGTCGAAGAGGCCGGCCATCCCGTCCTGGTGATCCCCTACTCGCTCGAGGTCAACGACATGCGCTTCACGATCGCCGGCGGTTTTACCGCCGGGGACCAGTTCTTCAACACGATGAAGGACACCTTCGATGTGCTCTACGAAGAAGGGGCAACCGCACCCAAGATGATGTCGGTCGGCCTCCATCCGCGCGTGGTCGGACGCCCGGGGCGGCTCGCCGCCCTCAAGCGTTTCATCGAATACGCGCGCGGGCACGAACAGGTGTGGGTCTGTCGGCGCGACGAAATCGCGCGACACTGGCGCAAGTACTTTCCCTACCAGAAGCGTCAGTAGCGACTGATCGTCGGCGCCGGCGCCTTGGCGTAGGACCTCAGTTCCGGCGGCAGGATCGGGTTGAACGCGGGCGAATGGGTCGCGGCCTTGCGCCCGTGGAACGTGGTGGCCAGCCTGCCGCCCATGGCGCGCATGAACACGAGGTTGCCGGTGCGCGACGTGAAGGGGCCGTGAATCTTGTCCTCCGGCCGCCAGAAGTACCCGCCCGGCTGCATCATGCCGACCGAGCCGCCAGCCAGCTCGCCGGACAAGAGAAACATCTCCTGAACCACGGGATGGGTCTCGGTGCGCTCCTCGGTCCACGGCAGCATCGCGAGCATGTAGGTTTCCTCGCCGGTGTCCGGATCACGGCGCAGCCACTTGGCCCGGACCCCGAGTTCCTTGAGGCCCGGGTTTCCGACGTCCTCGGCGCCGCCCCACGGCTGCGCATAGGCATCGATGAACGCCACCAGTTTGCGGCGATCGACCGTTGGACCCCGGTCACCGGCCACGACCCTGGGTTCGCCCGAAAACATGCTGAGCAGCACCGCGCCCGGCGTGCTCGACGCCGTACGCCGCACGTAACCAGCGGGCAGATTGGCGTAGCAGTACTCGTGGTAGCGCTGGCCGTTGATCTCGATCACGCCGTCCAGCACCAGGAATTCTTCGTCGACCGTGAGGTGCTCGGCCGTCGGGCGTGACCAGCCGGCCGGATAACGCACGATGCCGGTCGAGGCTTTGGTCGTCGAATCAAGGCTGAGGATCTTCGACTCGACGTCAGCGCGACCGCTGCCGTAGAGCCCATTGCTCCAGGGCAACGCCTGCGCCTGAATGAATTCGATGTGCGGTCGTGCCATGGGTTCCTCCGTCGCTGCACCACCAACGACTCTAGCCGACCGCCCCAAGGTCGGCGATCCGTTGTCTTCCTACCAGGCCATCTCCTTGCCTTGCCACGTGAGGAACTTGCCCGAGTCGGCAAACGAGGCGCGCTCGATCACCTCGGCCAAACCCGACGTGCTGTCTTCGATCGAGACGGCGGCGCTGGGTCCACCCATTTCGGTGCGCACCCATCCGGGATGAATCGCGATCGCGGCGATGCCACGCGGCTTCAAGTCGGCGGCGAGGTTGCGCATCACCATGTTCACGGCGGTCTTCGATGTGCGATAGGGGTACCAGCGTCCGGCGTTGAGTTCGCCGATCGAGCCCATGATCGAGGAAATGGTCGCCATGACCTTACGATCGCTGCGTGCGACGTGCTCGACGAACACCTCTGCCATCTTCAGCGGCGCCATGGTGTTGACTCGCAGCACCTGCATCCATTCGTCATCGTCGAATTGCCCGAGACCATGCGCATTCGAACCACGATCGAACGTGCGCTGCGAGGCGTTCATTATGCCGGCGTTGTTGAGCAGCACGTCGATGGCCGCATCGGCGAGTTCCCGGCCCAGCCGCTCGATCCCCGGAAAATCCGTAACTTCCAGAGCATGGACGGTGACACGACCGGTGTCCTTGGCGAGGGCGGCGAGGGCCTCGGCCTTCGCCGGATTTCGGCAGGTGGCATGAACCTGCCAACCGCGCCGGGCGAGAATTCTGGCGACACCGAGCCCGAGACCGCGGTTGGCGCCGGTGATCAGGATGCGGGGCATGGCTCGCTCACCACGGCAGTTCGGCGCCGTCGTACTGGTAGAAGCGGCCGTTGGCGGCCGGGCCGGCGCCTTCGATCAGCTTCTTGATGCCCTTGACGCTGTCCTCGACCGAGACGGACGCGTTGGGTCCTCCCATGTCGGTGCGCACCCAGCCGGGATGGACGCTGATCACGGTGATACCGCGCGATGCCCAATCGCCGGACAGGCACTTGCTCACCATATTGAGCGCCGCCTTGGACGAACGATAGGGGTACCACTTGCCGTTGGAATGGGTGATCGAGCCCATGATGCTCGAAATGTTGACGATCAGCTTGCGGCCGGACGCGGCGATGTGCTCGGCGAAGGCTTCGCACAACTTGAGCGGCGCCATGGTGTTGACGCGGAACAACTCGGCCCAACGTTCGTAGTCGATGGTGCCGAGTTCGACTCTCGCGTTCATGCCGGCGTTGTTGAGCAACACATCGACTGGAGTGCCGCGAAGCTTGGCCGCGAGCCCATCGATCGCCTTGAAGTCGCCGACGTCGAGGGCATGCACGGTGACGCCCTTGATCGCCTTGAGGGCATCGGCCTTGCCCGGATTTCGGCAGCAGGCGTGAACGCTCCATCCCGAAGCCGCGAATTGCCGAGCCGCTTCGAGCCCGATACCGCGGTTGGCGCCAGTGATGAAGATGGTGGGCATGAGGTGCTCCGGTGTTACCAGGGATATTCGCTGCCGGTGTAGAAGAAGAACTTGCCGCTGTCCTTGAGGGTAAGGCCGGCGATTACCTTACGGACGTTGGTGATGCTTTCCTCGGCGGCGAGCGGCGCGCCCGGTCCGCCCATGCGTGTTCGGACATGGCCCGGTGTGATCACGACGGCGGCGACGCCGCGGGGCTTGAGGTCGAAACTCAGGCACTTGGTCGCCATGTTCATCGCGGCCTTGGAACTTCGGTACATATAGAGCCTGCCTGGCGACAGACGCTTGCCCCACGTGTTGTCGGTCATGCTGCCGAGACCGGAACTCAGGGTCACCACGAGCTTGCGTTCGCTGCGCGCCACATGAGCGAGAAACGCGTTCGCGACGTTGACGGGCGCGATCAGGTTCGTGCGGAGAATTCGCTCCCATAGCGCGTAGTCGATCCTGCCGAAGGTGTAGTCCCAGCTCTCCATCAGGCCGGCGTTGTTGAGCAGCACGTCGATCGATTCGCTGGCAAGGTCCTTGGCCAGCGCCGTGATCTGCGCACGATCGTTGACGTCGAGCCGATGCAACGTGACCCCGCCTCCCGAGGCGCGCACGATCGGGTCGAGATCGGACGCTCTTGCCGGGTCGCGCACAGCGGCCAGCACCCGCCAACCGTCGGCGCTGTACTGCCGGGTGAGTTCGACGCCGAGGCCGCCGTTGGCCCCGGTGATCAGAATGCTGGGCATGCCGTCCTCCGGCGCTCTTGGCGGCGCCTGTTCCTTACCTATCATGGGCCCGCGGTGCCGTCATCGGTTGGCCGCACGCCAGATACGGATTGGAAGAGGTACCCCGATGAAACTCACCGGCAGTTGCCATTGCGGACGTGTTCGCTTCAGCGTCGAATCCCACGCCCCCCACCCGTTCATGCGCTGCTATTGCGGCATCTGCCGCAAAACCGCGGGGTCGGGCGGGTACGGTATCAACCTGTCGGGCGACTCGGCCACGCTGGAAGTGCGTGGCCGTCGGTATCTCAAGGTCTATCGGGTGGCTCGGCGCAAGACGGAGCATGGCGGTCGCCGGGCCCGGGGATTGAGTCCGGCGCGCCGCCACTTCTGTGGGTGTTGCGGCAGTGCCCTATGGGTCTACGATCCCCGTTGGCCAGAACTCGTCCACCCGTTTGCCTCGGCGGTCGACACGCCGTTGCCCACGCCGCCAGAAACGGTACACATCATGCTCGACTACAAGCCGCGCTGGCTCGCCGTGCCACGACACGGGCGGCAGAAACGTTTCGGCGTGTATCCAAAAGAGTCCATCGAGGCCTGGCACCGCCGCCACGGTCTTTGGCAAGGAGAATGACATGGCTGCCTACCTGATGGTCGATGTCGAGGTCACCGATCAGGTGACCTATGACGCCTACCGGTCCCAGACCGGAGCGGTTCTCGCCAAGTACGGCGGCCGGTTTCTCGTTCGCGGCGGTCGGCACGAAACGCTCGAAGGCGACTGGAAACCCCATCGTTTCGTGGTGATCGAATTCGCCGACATGGCGGCGCTAAAGCGCTTCTACGATTCGCCCGAATATCGTCCGCTGCTCGCCCAGCGCCTCCGCGCCTCGAACTCGCGCGCCATCGCCGTCGAGGGCCTGTAGTGGCGCTGGCCGACGAGCACTGTGTCGCGAGCCGGCGCGGGATGGTCCGGCTGGGCGAAGCCGAGATACGATCGCTGATCTCGGCGTTGCCGGCCTGGGTGCTCAGTACCGATCATCAACGCATCGAACGCGACTACCGCTTCAAGAACTTCACCGAGGCGTTGGCGTTCGTGAACGAACTCGGCGCGATTGCCGAGTCCGAGAATCACCATCCCGACCTGGCGTTGGGATGGGGCTATGTGCGCGTTGCGTTCACGACCCACGACGCGGGCGGCTTGACGCGCAACGACCTGATCATGGCCGCCAAATGCGAGGTGCTAAGAGCGCAGGCCGTGTAGGTGGCCTGCATTTCACCCGGATTCCACCCGAACCGGCCGGCCGCTGGGTCAGAGGGCCAGGATGGCCGCTGTCCCACAGCAGGGGGAGACACGTGTGGGAGTGTTTCGTCCGCTCGGGTTGCTGGCGAGGCTTCCGTCCCACGGAGTGGTGACCGTGACGTGAAATGCCCAACGTTGCCGCGCAGCGGAACCTAAGGTGATGCGTCGGTCGGTCGTTTGCAGCTTCAGGGCGATTGCGATCGGCCTCAACTGCGGTCGGCTTCGAGCAAACCCGCCTCGATCTTCAACGCGGAACCGAGCTTTTTCCGCAACCTGTATCCCGCATGCCGGACGCCACGTTCGAGTTGCGAGATGTAGGCGGCGCTGCTTCCGATTTGAGATGCGAGTTCTGCTTGGGTTATCCCCCGGTACTCCCGAAACGCCCTGATCGGGTGTGCGCCGTCGAGGATGGCTTTCACCACAGCGTCCGGAAACGTTGCCTGGGTGCTCCCGAGAAACGCTCGCACGGCAGCAGTGTCACTCCGATCTTCGAGCGTCGCCGAGATTTGTCGCCACTCTTCGATCGGGATCACGACAAAGGCCGGTTTGCCGTCCCGGCTGATGACTTGGTGTTTCATCTGTATATGTCGCTCCGATGACCAATGCGGATCACGATGACCGTGAGAACGCGCCGCCTTAACGTGTAGACCACGCGCCAGTCACCGACGCGTAGCCGGTAGCCATCAACGCCGACCAGCTTGGTAACGTTGTTGTTGGCAGAGAGCGGATCGGCCGCGAGTGCCAAGATCTTCGCACGGATGCGCTTGGCCGTCATAGGGTCCAGTCGGCTGAGGACTTTGATGGCGTCGGTGGTGTAGGAAACTGCCCACATGCGGTCATATAGCAATCTGCGTTAGTAGAATCAACCAAGGCGCTTGACTCAGCGAACTCCTCCCGGCTGGGTTTCTTGCCCAAGTGGAGAAGCTCGTTCCTATGCCGATATGTCGCCCCTTGGTGATCTCGAGGCGGCGGACTCCGGCCAATCGGATGGGGGTCCGGTGGCTGAAGGCACCGGCCCTGAAATCGGTCCGGGCCGCATTGTGTCACTGTAGCCGTCTCGACGATGGCCCGAGGGCGGCGAATTGTTCCGGCTTGTCCCTCGGCGCGCCGGATTGGTGTGTGGCTGGGCGTGCCCGCACGTTCGGCTACCGCCGCTGTAGGCGGGCCGCGACGAAGCGATCGATGGCCGCCAGCCATTGACGACGATACTCGTCCCGTTCCATCCAGATCTCGTGCTTGGCCCCCTCGATGCGAACCTGCTCGCAACGTCCCATCAGCGAACAAGCACGATCCTGAGCGGCGGTCTGGACGACCTGCTCGTTTTGTGGGGTTCCCATCAGCAACGGCGTGCGAATCGCGCGCAGATAACTTTCCTCGTTCAGCAGCGTGATCGAACGAAAGGCGTTGTCGAGCCAGCCGAACGTTGCGCCGCCCAACTGGAGATCGGGTTTGCGCGCTTGGTAGTCCTGCGCCACCCGGTAGCGCACCGGATCTTGCGAGACGTTGCTGTCCTCGACCTTGAAGTCGGCTTTGAACGCCCAGTCGCCGCTTCCCGGAACGTAAGCCTCGGCAAACCCGAGGCGGCGCGCGATCATCGCCATCGCACGCCCCAGCCAGAGAGGTATCCCACCGCGTTCCTTGATCGCGATCATCGGTGCCGACATCACCGCGAAGTCGAAGGTCGTGGGGAAGTCGTGCAGATAACGCAACCCAATGTGACCGCCCATGGAATGCGCGAGCAGCACGATGGTCCCGCCCGGCGGTCGACGCACCACTGTGGTCGAGAACTGATGCAGATCGGCCACGTCGTGATGGTAGCCCGCCGCGAACGGTTTTTGGCGGTTGGCGAGATATCGTTCCGAACCGCCTTGGCCGCGCCAGTCCATTTGCCACACGGCCAGGCGGCGGGCCGTCAGGTCGCGCACCGACTCGAAATACTTTTCGCCGAACTCGCCGAAGCCCGTCACCAGCACGACCGTGGCGATCGGGTCGGCCGGGATGATCCAGCCGTAACGGATGCGGGCGCCGTCCGCATTGCGGAATTCGCCCCAACGCCAGCCTTCGGGTTCGCTGAAGCGTGGTTCGAGCGGCACTTGTTGCGCCAACACCTTTCCCATCCCGATGATCATGGCGACCATGATCATCGCCGCCCCGATCAGCAATCGCCACCCACGCATGGCGCAAATTTGGTCGGCGCCGCGTTGGGGTGCAAGCTGTTCCTCAGGCCCCCAGGTGCGATAGCGTCCAGCAATGACCCTGAGCAACCAGATTGCCGGCGTCCTGACGTGGCTGGCCGCGGGCGATCCGCTGGCCGATTCGTTGGTCGCCGAGCGGAGTCGCCTGCTCCTGCTCGATACGCTCGGTTGCGCGATTGCCGGTGGCGCAAAGCCAGAGCTTCAGGCGTTGCATCGGGCATTCGAGAAAACCGAACCCGGAGTTGTCGCGGTCCCCGGGGGGCCGATGCTGGCGCCGCAGGCCGCCGCGTTCGTGACCGCGTTGGCCGCCTGTTGGGACGAGGCGTGCGAAGGACTGATCCGGGCCCATGGCCGCCCCGGCCTGCACGCCTTTCCACCCGCCCTCGCGCTCGGGGCGTCCAACGACGCGACCCTCGGGGACGTGGCCCGGGCGACGATCGCGGGTTACGAGGTCGGCGGCCGACTGGGCGAGGTCATGCGGATCAAAGCTGGCATGCACGTCGACGGGACGTGGGGTCTGTTCGCGGCGACGACTGCGGCGAGCGTGATCGATGACCGGGGCGTGCATCCGGCGGCGCTGGCGCGAGCCATCGGCATCGCAGCGTGTCAGATGCCGTTCAGCCTGTACCGCCCGGTGGCCGCCGGAGCGACGGCCCGGAACACGTATGTCGCTCACGCCGCGGCCCAGGGCATCGCGTTGGCGCAAGCCGCCGCGGCAGGGGTCTCGGCCCCCGAGGATGGCCTCGACGTGGTCGACCGGTTGGCGTTGGGAGGGGATCCGAAGGCAAAGGTGCTTTGCGCTCCCGGGACGTGGCTCGTGACCCAGGGTTATCTCAAACCGTTTGCCGCCGTGCGTCACGTTCACTACGGCGCTGCGGCAGCGCAGCGTTGGCGTGATTCTGGGGGAGACTACAGAAAGATCCGCGCGCTGCGACTCGAAGTTTACGAGGAGAGTCGGCGCTACTGCGGCAACCGGGCGCCCAAGCACCCCATCCAGGCGCAATTCAGCCTCACCTACGGCTTGGCCCACACCTTGGTCCATGGCGATCTGGCGCCCGAGGCCTACACGGCCGCGGCGCTTGCCGACCCTCGCACCAAGGCACTCGAAGCCATGGTCGAGGTCGAGACCGAGCCGGTGTGGACGGCCGCCGCATCGCGCGGGGCCCGCTTGCACATGACGGACGATCGTGGCGATCAGGTCGAGACGGTGACCGAAGTGCTCGGGGATCCCACCCGACCGATGTCACGCGATCAGGTCGTCGAAAAATTCCGTCGTTATGCCTCGCCGGTGATCGGTGAGGCCGCGGCGGGTCGCTTGATCGCGCGGGTCATTGCCGGGGCTTGGGCGACGTCAATTCGCGCTGTCTTGGCCGACGCGCGCCCCTCGCGTTGAGGCCTACTCGACCGGCGTCTGCTCGTGGAGAAACGCCTCCAGATTGTCGAGAAGCGCTGTGCGTACGGCGTCGGTCTCGAGCCAGAGGTCGTGCTTGGCCTCCGGGAACGGCAGCAGCCGAGCGTTGGGCAGTAGACGGGCGGCGCGAGCGACAGCGATGTTGTCGATATGGTCGTCCTTGCCACCGGTCGCCAGGAGGACTGGAGTGGTGATCGAACGCAGGTAGGCCTCGCCATTGACCACGCGAGTCGAGCGCAGCGTCTCGCGCAACCAACGCCACGTTGCCCCGCCGATCCGCAGCCCGGGATTTTCGCGGTAGTAGAGCTGAGCGATGCGGTAGCGCACCGGATCGTGCGACAGGTTGCTCATGTCGACGGAGTATTCGGGGCGGAACACCCAATCGCGATGCCCGGGCACGTATCGTTCGCCGAACCCGAGCACGTTCATCAGCTGTACGACGCGCAATGACGTAGCCCCGAGGCGCCGGAGATGCAGCATCGGTGCGGTGAAGAAGGCGCCCGCGAATCGTCCGGGGTGATCGTGCAGGTAGCGAAGTGCCAGATGCGCGCCCATCGAATGGGCGAGCAGGAACATGGGTTTGGTCGAGTCCCGGCGCATCGCGCGGTTGAGGAAGCGCTGCAAGTCGGCCACGTCCTTGTCGTAGCCCGCCGAATGCATCTTGTGGGTATTCTTGAGATAGCGTTGTGAGCCGCCTTGACCTCGCCAATCGAGATGGCGCACGGCAAGCCCGCGGTCCAGCAAATCGCGGAACAGCTCGAACCACTGCTCGGCGAACCCGCCGAACCCCGGCAACGTCACAACGGTGGCCCGCAACGGCACCGTCGGGTCGGCCCAGCCGTAGCGCAGCTTCATGCCTTCGGCGTTGAGAAACACGCCCCACCGCCACCCGGGCAGCGGATGAAAACGAGGATCGATGGCCGGCACCTCGGAAGGCGCCTCCTGGCGCGATCGTCGCCAGAACGTTCCCCGGTTCTGTGAATCACTCACCGCTTCGACCCCTTCGACGCAGGCGCCCCAAAGCCTCCGCCTGACGGCGTTACCACGACAAAAACATCTCCCGGTTCGACGGCAACCTCCCAGCAGCCGCTCTCGCCGACCTCGCGCTGTCCGTCGGCTCGTTCGACCCAGTTGCGCCCGCACCGGCCGGGTTCGCCTCCGGCCTGACCGAATGGCGGAACCCGACGATGGCTGGCGAGAATAGCCGCGGTCATCGGTGCGCGGAAGCGGATGCGGCGTTCGACGGCATCGCCGCCACGCTGGCGGCCACCGCCGCCTGTCCCGGGCAGGATGGCGTGGCGGTCCACCAGGACCGGGAAACGCCACTCGAGGACCTCCGGATCGGTGATCCGGGTGTTCGTCATGTGCACCTGCACCGCCGCCACGCCATCGAAGTCGGGGCCGGCACCGGAGCCGCCCGCGATGGTCTCGTAATACTGCCAGCGGTCGCTGCCGAACGTGAAGTTGTTCATCGTGCCTTGTGCGCCGGCCATCACGCCCAGGGCCCCGTAGAGCGCGTCCGTGATGTTCTGGGAGGTCTCGACGTTGCCGGCGACGACGGCTGCGGGCGCGTGCGGGGCCAGCATCGACCCCTCGGGGATGACCAACGTCAACGGTTTGAGGCAGCCTTCGTTGAGCGGGATGTCGTCGTCCACGAGGGTGCGGAATACGTACAGAACGGCTGCGGTGGTCACGGCCTTGGGGGCGTTGAAGCACCCCGGGTGTTGGCTGGTCGTGCCGCTGAAATCGATCGTGGCCTGTCGCGCCGAGCGATCGATCGACACCCGGACGCTGATAGCGGCACCGTCATCGAGTGGGTAGGTGAAGGAGCCGTCATGTAGCGCGTCGATGACCTGTCGAACGTGCTCCTCGGCGTTGGCTTGGACGTGGGCCATGTAGGCGCGCACCGTGTCCCAGCCGTATTGCGCGATCATGCGATGCAGCGCCCGGGCGCCGTTTTCGTTGGCGGCGACCTGGGCTCTGAGATCGGCGATGTTCTGATCGGGATTGCGGGCCGGGTACAGCCCGGCGGCGAGCAACGACCGTATCTCGGCCTCGCGAAAGCGGCCGTCCCGGACGATCAGCACGTTGTCGAGGAGTACGCCCTCTTCGACGATGGTGCGGGAATTGGGCGGCATCGAGCCCGGGGTCCGGCCGCCGACATCCGCGTGGTGCCCACGGTTGCCGGTGAAGAACAACGGTTCCCGTCCCGCCGTATCGAAGACCGGCGTGATGACGGTGACGTCGGGCAGGTGTGTGCCGCCGTTGTAGGGGGCGTTCAGGACGAACACGTCCCCTGGTCGCATCGTTGGGCGATGCTGCCGGATAACGGAACGAACGCTCTCCCCCATCGAGCCGAGGTGGACCGGCAAATGCGGCGCGTTGGCCACCAGGTTGCCGTCGTGGTCGAAGATGGCACAGGAGAAGTCGAGGCGCTCCTTGATGTTGACCGAACTCGCGGTGTTCTGGAGCACGACGCCCATTTCTTCGGCAACCGACATGAACAGGTTGTTGAAGATCTCGAGCGTGACGGGGTCGACATCGGTTCCAAGGGCCGTTCGCGCCGGGCGCGGCCGATGGCGGGTGAGTATGAGTTCGTCGCGTTCGGTGCGCTCAGCCTGCCAACCGTCTTCGACGACGACCGTGGTGTGCCGTTCGACGACGAGCGCCGGCCCTTCCAACGCATGACGAGGCTGCAAGGACGACCAGTCCTCGATGGGAGCCTCCTGCCAGCGCCCACCGGCGTAAAGCGGCCCGCGCGTCGTCGGTCTGATGGGCGCGGGCTCGTCGGCCGTCGCCATGTCGACTTCGGGGGCGCGTGCCACGGCCTCCACTTGGATGGCTTCGATGACCAGTCCCCGGTTTTCGTCGACGAAGCCGAACTGCCGGCGATGCGCCGCCGTAAAGCCGGCCACGACTTCGGAGAAGGGGCCGTATTCGATCGCCAACGCAGAGTCCGACCCGTGATAGCGGAGGAGCAATGTCTCGCGGACGACGACGTCGCCTGCCAGACCTCGGTCGGCGAGTTGCTCGCGGGCGTTCGCGGCAAGGGTCGAAAACCCCTCGGCGAGCGTTGCCAGTGCGGCTTCGTCGAGCGGCGATTCGACGGCGCGTTCGCGGACCGCAACCTGATCCGCGAGGCCGATTCCGAGCGCCGAGAGCACGCTGGCCTGGCGGTGAACGAACACGCGCGACATACCGAGGGCGTCGGCCACCCGACATGCGTGTTGGCCGCCGGCGCCCCCGAAACAGCACAGCGTGTAGCCCGTGACGTCGTGGCCGCGTTGGACGGAGACCTTCTTGATGGCGTTTGCCATGTTGTCGACGGCGATCGCAATAAAACCGGTGGCGACGGCCTCAGCCGTGGTCGTCCGCCCTGTTGCCCGCGCGATCGTCAGCGCCAGGTCGGCAAACCCGCGGCGCACCACCTCGGCATCCAGGGGCTGGCGCCCGTCCGGTCCGAATACGGCTGGAAAACGGTCGGGGCGGATCGCCCCGACGCACACGTTCGCATCGGTCACGGTCAGCGGGCCGCCGCGGCGATAACACGCCGGCCCGGGGTTGGCCCCCGCCGAGTCGGGGCCGACCCGGAAGCGGGCGCCGTCGAAATGCAGGACCGAGCCTCCGCCGGCCGCCACGGTATGGATGGCCAGCATCGGTGCGCGGAGTCGTACGCCGGCAACCTCGGTTTCGAACACGCGTTCGAACTGGCCGTCGAAGTGAGCGACATCCGTCGAGGTTCCCCCCATGTCGAAGCCGATGACTTGGGAGAACCCGGCGCGGGCGCTGGTCCGTACGGCCCCAACGATGCCGCCAGCCGGACCCGACAGGATGGCGTCCTTGCCGGCAAATTTTCGTGCCGCTGCGAGGCCGCCGTTCGACTGCATGAAATAGACCCGCGTGCCCGTGAGCTGGCCTTCCAACCGTTCGACGTAGCGGCGCAACACGGGTGAGAGATAGGCGTCGATCATCGTGGTGTCGCCGCGCCCGACGATCTTCATCAACGGGCTGACCCGGTGCGAGACCGAGACCTGGGTGAAGCCGATCTCGCGGGCGATCGCGGCCGCCCGCACCTCGTGTTGGGGATAGCGATAGCCGTGCATGAATACGATCGCGACCGCGCGTAGACCTTGGGCATGGACTCTCGCGAGATCGGTGCGCAAAGATCGCTCGTCGAGGGCGCGAAGGACGTCGCCTTGCGCCGTCAGCCGCTCGTCGGCCTCGATGACGCCGCGATAGAGCTGCTCGGGCAGGACGATGTGGCGAGCGAACAGGCGCGGCCGGTTCTGGTAGCCGATGCGCAGAACGTCGCCCAACCCGCGAGTCGTCACCAGCACCGTGGGTTCGCCCTTGCGCTCGAGCAACGCATTGGTCGCCACCGTGGTTCCCATCTTTACGGCGGCGATGCGTTCGGGTGGCAGAGGCGCGTCCGCCACGAGGCCCAGGAGGTCGCGGATGCCCTGGATGGCCGCGTCCTGGTATCGCTCGGGATTCTCGGATAGCAGCTTGTGAGTGATCAGGCGGCCGTCTGGCCGAAGTCCGACGACGTCGGTGAACGTGCCGCCACGGTCGATCCAGAACTGCCAGCGACCGTTCGCGGTTGTGGTGTCGGCATCCATGGTGGTAAGCGGCTCCACCCGTCTCGTAGCACAGGAAATTGCGGCTGTCGTGCTAGGGTGCGCCGGTTCGTCGTGGTGTGGGTGTCGTGAGCATTTGGGGCAAGATCGTCGGCGGCGTCGCCGGGTTTGCGTTGGCCGGGCCGCTCGGCGCTTTGCTGGGCGGGGTCGCCGGTCACGTGTTCGATCAGCGTCGCGACCAGGCGGCCGACGAAGCCCAGGACGGTACCAAGCAGATCGCGTTCACCATCGGGGTCATTGCGCTCGGCGCCAAGATGGCCAAAGCCGACGGCGTGGTGACGGCCGAGGAGGTGCGCGCCTTCAAGGAGGTGTTCCACGTCCCACCCGACGAGATGAAGAACGTCGCACGGGTGTTCGATCTCGCGCGTCGGGACGTGCGCGGTTTCGAAGCCTATGCGCGGCAATTGGCCGAGCTGTTTGCCGGACAGCGTGAGGTTCTCGAGGACCTGCTCGACGGCCTGTTTCATATCGCCAAGGCCGACAACCGGGTCCATGAGGCCGAAATCGACTACCTTGCCCAGGTCGCACGAGTCTTCGGCTTCACCGACGAGGAATTTGCCCGCATCCGCGAGGGCCACGTCGGGCCCGATGCCGCCGATCCGTACCGCATTCTCGGCGTCGCTCGGGGGGCGAGCGACGACGATGTCAAGGCGACCTATCGGCGCCTGATCCGCGAACACCATCCCGACCGCCTGATGGCCGAAGGGGTGCCGAGCGAGTTCGTCGATGTCGCCAACCGCAAGCTCGCCACGATCAACGACGCCTATGACCGGGTCGCGCGCGAGCGCGGCTTGAAGTGACGCGCTGTGGCCCCGATCCATTTGTTGCTGGCGGCGATGGTGACGACGGCGTGGGGGATCAACTTCCTCGCCTCCAAGGTCGCCGTCGACTACTTCGGGCCCTATCTGTCGTTGGCGTTGCGCTTCGCCCTGGTCATTGTCGTGCTCGCGCCGTTCGTGCGTCTGCCGGCCAGACGGATCCCGGCCGCGGCCACCGTCGGGTTCTTGGTCGGCGGGGTCCACTTCGGTCTGCAGTTTCTCGGAATCGAGCTGTCCGGTGACGTCTCCTCGATCGCCATCACCTCGCAGCTCTACATCCCGATGGCCACGGTATTGGCCGTTGCCTTCATGGGCGAACGGATCGGTTGGCGTCGTAGCACGGCGCTTGCCACCGCCTTTGCCGGTATCGTCGTGCTCGGCTTCGATCCGGTGGTGTTCGAGCGACTTTGGGCGTTGGGCGCCCTCGTGCTCAGCGCCGTCCCGATGGCGCTGGCCACGCTCTTGATGCGCCGGGCCGTGGGCATCGGGGCTCTACAGATGCAGGCGTGGACCGGTATCGTTTGCCTGCCGTTCCATGCCCTGCTGTCCTGGATGCTCGAAAGCGGACAAGCGATGAAGCTGGCGGAACTGCCGTTGTGGCCGGCGCTCGGGCTGCTGTGGGGGGGGGTCGGGGCGGCAATCGTCGGCCAAGCCGGCTATGCGCATCTCCTGTCACGCTATCCGGTCAGCACGGTGACACCGATGATGCTGGCGACCCCGGTGCTGGGGGTCGTGGCCGGCATCGCGATCTACGGAGACCAGCCGTCGTTGCAGATCGTCCTCGGCGGGCTGATGACGTGCGGCGGCGTACTGATCCTGATCATGCGCACGGCCCAACGCGGACGCGCCACGGTGGTCCCGTCACGATGATCCGCCGACCGTCGCCCAACTCCGACGAGCGTCGATTGGCGATAGACATGATCGTGTTGCACTACACCGGCATGCGGTCGGCTTCGGCGGCGATCGAGCGACTGTGCGATCCACGATCCAAGGTCAGCGCCCACTACGTGATCGACGAGGAGGGCAGGGTGGTGGCTCTGATCGAGGAGTCTCGGCGGGCGTGGCATGCCGGGGTCGCGAGTTGGCACGGCGAAACCGACATCAACAGTTGCTCGATCGGGATCGAACTCGCCAACCCTGGGCACGAGTTCGGCTATCGCGCCTTCGCCGAGCCACAGATGCGGGCGCTCGAGCGTCTGGCTCTCGATGTTATGAAGCGGCACGACATCTCTGCGGCCCGTGTGCTCGGCCATTCCGACGTGGCGCCGGAGCGCAAGATCGACCCCGGCGAACTATTCGACTGGCAACGTCTGGCCGTGCGCGGCATCGGCCTATGGCCCGACCGTTCCGAGACGACCACCGATCAACGACCGCTGGACGAGGGTGATCACGATGCCGTCGCCTTCGTCCAGGCCCAGTTACAACAAGGCGGTTACGGCATCGAGGTCGACGGCCACTACGGATCGCAGACACGTGCCGTGGTCACGGCGTTCCAACGCCATTTCCGGCCGAGTCGCATCGACGGTCGCTGTGACACCGAGACTCTGATCTGCCTCGAGGCCTGGCTGCGACGGTTCCTTGACGCTTAGCGCCACGAGCCTAAGTTAGCGTTGCCAGATGGCCGGATGACTGCCGTTCGACCGCGAGGTCGGAGGGAGGAAAGTCCGGGCTCCACGAAAGCACGGTGCCGGGTAACGCCCGGCGGGGGCGACCCCAGGGACAGTGCAACAGAAAACAAACCGCCGCGGTTCGCCGCGGTAAGGGTGAAATGGTGCGGTAAGAGCGCACCGCGCCGCCGGTAACGGCGGTGGCAAGGCAAACCCCACCGGGAGCAAGACCAAGTAGGGACGGCGCGCCGCCGCAAGGTGGCAGGGCTCGCTTTCTAGCCTGTCGTCCGGGTCGGTCGCTGGAGGCGCTCGGCAACGGGCGCCCTAGAGGAATGGTCATCACCGGCGGTTCTGCCGCCGGCACAGAACCCGGCTTATAGGCCATCTGGCTTTTCTTGCGTTCGCATGCGTGCCCTGCGACCCCGCATCGCTGACATCGCGCGTGTGCAACCGCGCATGGCAGAATGGACAAAACAGGAACATCGGCTGTTTTTCTGGGCATTGGTTTTGGCCGCAATTTGAACGGACAGGGAACATATTTGCGCCGCAGTCGGCCGCTAAGCGAATGCCCAGTCACACGCCAATCGCCGGTCGGTTCCTTTTCCGCGACGAGGGTGCAGACCCGGCCCCAGGAACACCCCGCAAACCAGTGAAAAACCTAGACTTTCCATTGACGCCCATAAAGTGTCATGATATCCCACACTGTCCCATAAGGCGCTGGCCGAGCGAGGGGAATCGCGTCGGCGTCGGCAGGGGCGTTTGGGCCTGGGCATTGGGAGGTTGTGGTGGCGCTCTTCCTGTCTACCTTCGTGAACAAGGTCGACAAGAAAGGCCGCGTTTCGGTGCCAGCGTCGTTTCGCACGGCGCTCGTCGGGCAGACTTTTTCCGGCGTCGTCGCGCTGCCCTCGCTGACCGTCCCGGCGGTCGAAGGCAGCGGCATCGACCGCTTCGAGCGCCTCGCCGAAGGAACCGACCAACTCAACCCGTTCTCCGAAGCGCACGACGACTTCGCCAAGGCGATTTTCGGTCGCTCGCATCAGCTGCCCTTCGACAGCGAAGGGCGCATCGTGCTGCCGGAAGCACTGATCGCGCACGCGAAACTGGGCGAAACGGCGGCATTCGTCGGCCAAGGTCGCACCTTCCAGATCTGGGAACCCGAGGCCTATCGAGCGTACGAACGCGAAGCGACGGAGCGCGCGCGCCGCGAGCGCGGGGCGTTCCTGCAGCGGCGTGAGGAGCCACGTTCGTGACCGATCCCGCCTGCAACCTGATTCATCGCCCGGTCCTCGCGGCCGAGGTCTGCGCATTCCTGGCGCCGGCCGCCGCCAAGACCTACGTCGACGGCACCTTCGGGGTCGGTGGGTATTCCCGCGCCCTGCTCGACGCGGCGGATTGCGCGGTGTGGGGCATCGATCGCGATCCCGAGGCGATCGCGCGCGGCGAGGCGATGCGCCGCCGCTACGGTTCGCGGTTCGGCCTCATCCAAGGCGACTTCTCCGACATGGTTGCGCTTCTCGCTGCGTACGACATCGAGGCCGTGGACGGAGTGACGTTCGACCTCGGCGTGTCGTCGTTTCAACTCGACAACCCGGCGCGCGGATTTTCGTTCCAAGTCGACGGTCCTCTCGACATGCGCATGAGTCGCTCGGGGCCGACCGCGGCCGACGTCGTCAATCAGGCGACCGAGGCCGAACTCGCCGACATCATCTATCGCTTCGGCGAAGAGCGAGCGGCGCGCGGCATCGCACGGGCGATCGTACGCGCCCGTGCCGAAGCACCGATCACGCGCACGCTGCAACTGGCATCGATCGTCAGTGCCGCCGTACGCCGCGCTGGGCAGGGTCGCGAGACCATTCATCCCGCGACCCGGACGTTCCAGGCGATTCGCATTCATCTCAATCGCGAGGTCGGGCCGGGTGGAGAATTGCAACGCGGGTTGTGGGCGGCCGAGCGGCTGCTGCGGCCGGGCGGTCGATTGGCCGTCGTCAGCTTTCATTCCCTCGAAGATCGCGAGGTGAAGCAGTTTCTCACGACCCGTTCGGGGCGCGCCGCGCGCCCCAACCGCCACGTGCCCGACGCGACGGACGCGCCGGCGCCGACGTTCGATCTTCTGACGAAGGGCGCGATCAAGCCCACTGCGGCGGAGACCGCTGAGAACCCGCGAGCACGTTCGGCGCGGTTGCGCGCAGCGGTGCGAACGGGGGCGCCACCTTGGCCGAGCGGTGAACCATGCTGAGGCCGCTCGTCATCATCGGAGTCGTGATTCTCGCGGTGATGTCGTTCGGTCTTTTTCAGCTCAAGTACGAGGTGACGCAGCTCGAGGAACAGCTGGGCAAGGTTCGAACCGACATCGCGGCCGAGGAGGAGTCGCTTCGCGTACTCCGGGCCGAGTGGTCGTTCTTAAACCGTCCCGACCGCTTGCGTTCGCTTGCCGACCGGCACCTGACGCTTGCCGTCATCACGCCGCAGCAGATCCGCTCGATCGAGCAGATTCCGAAACGGCCAGCCGAACGCGGGGGCACGCCGTGAGCGCGGCCACGAGCCATACCTACGATCGCCTTGCCGGGCCACGCGAACGCATTCGGATCGATGGCATCGCAAAACAGGCCCTCGACACCGGCCGCGTCCGCCTGATTGCGGTCGCCGCGGCGTTCGGCCTGTGCTTCGT
Organism: Alphaproteobacteria bacterium; assembly: GCA_016869765.1. Taxonomy (GTDB): domain Bacteria; phylum Pseudomonadota; class Alphaproteobacteria; order SHVP01; family SHVP01; genus SHVP01. The sequence goes on along the minus strand of VGES01000011.1, from coordinate 28,390 downwards.
CGTACTCGGAGCACGGTTGGTCGACCTGACCCTGTTGCGGGCGGGCGAACCGATCGCCGTCGCGCCGGCTGTGCGGGTGGCGCCGCTGGCGCGCGGCGACATCGTCGATCGCAACGGACTCCTGCTCGCGACCAATCTGAAGACGGCCTCGCTCTATGCCCATCCGCGGAAGGTCCTCGACCCGCATGCCTCGGCCGCGGCGATCGCCCGCGTATTGCCCGAGATCGATCTGGCGGATTTGCAGACGAAACTCGCGTCGGACCGCGGTTTCGTCTGGATCAAGCGAAACCTCACGCCCCGCGAGCAGGATGCCGTCAATCGCCTCGGACTTCCCGGCGTCGGGTTCATGGACGAGCCGCGCCGTATCTACCCTCAGGGGCGCCTGGCGGCGCACGTGCTGGGGTACACCGGCGTCGACAATCACGGCTTGTCCGGCATCGAAAAGGGCTTCGACGAAACGTTGATGGAAGGAGCTGGCAAGCCGGTACAGCTCTCGATCGACGTCCGCGTCCAGCACGCGTTGTGGGAAGAGCTGCAGGCCGCGATGGTGCTGCATCGTGCAATCGGCGCGGCCGGGGTCGTCATGGACGTTCAATCCGGCGAGTTGTTGGCCGTGGTGTCGCTGCCCGACTTCGATCCCAATCAGATAAACGAGGCGACGGCGGACCAATTGTTCAACCGCGCGACCCTCGGCGTCTACGAAATGGGCTCGACGTTCAAGGCGTTCACCGTCGCTGCGGCGCTCGAGTACCGCACCGCCGACCTCGATCGGGTGTTCGACGCCTCCGAGCCGATCAAGGTCTCGCGCTACACCATCAAGGACGACCACGCCAAGAACCGCTGGCTGAGCGTGCCCGAAATCTTCATGTATTCGTCCAACATCGGGGCCGCCAAGATGGCGCTCGAGGTGGGCGGAACTCGGCAGCGCGACTTCCTACGTCGCCTCGGGTTTCTGTCCAAGGCCCCGCTCGAGGTGCCCGAGGTCGGTCAGCCGATGTGGCCGCAGCCTTGGCGTGACATCAACACGATGACGGTGGGCTTCGGCCACGGCATCGCCGTGAGTCCGGTTCAGATCGCGGCCGCGTTTTCACCGCTGGTCAACGGCGGTCTCATGGTCTCCCCGACGTTGCGCAAGCGCAATCCTGCCGTAGACCCGCCGGCCGAGCGGGTTCTGTCGTCGGAGACCTCGGAGAAGCTCCGTCGCCTCATGCGCCTCGTGGTCGAAAAGGGAACCGGTAGCCGCGGCGCCGCGAATGGCTGGTTGGTCGGGGGCAAGACGGGCACTGCCGAGAAAGCGGTGAACGGCGTCTACAAGCGAAATGCATTGCTATCCTCGTTCGTGTCGTCCTTCCCGATGACCGATCCGCGCTACGTCGTCATCGCCATCCTCGATGAACCGAAGGGCATCAAGGAAACCCACAACTTCGCGACCGGTGGCTGGACCGCCGCCCCGGTAACGGGTCGCGTGATCGCGCGCATCGCTCCGGTACTGGCCGTCGATCCGGTCAACGAGAAATCGGACGAGGTCCAGCGCTCGATGACGGTTTCGGCTCGGCGGGGGCGGAACTGATGCGGCTTTCCGACCTCATCGGCACGAACCACCACGCCACGGCGATCGAGATCCGTGGTTTGGCGAGCGACTCGCGGCTGGTCGGGCCTGGTTTTCTGTTCGCGGCGCTTCCCGGCGCGCGTGCCAACGGCGCCAGTTTCGTCGATTCGGCGATCGCCCAGGGGGCGGTCGCGGTGCTCGCCGAACCCGGCGCCGTTGCGACGGATTCGGGAGCCTATGTCATCACCGACAGCAATCCGCGTCGCCGTCTCGCGCTCATGGCCGCGCGCTTCTTCGGCCAACAGCCGCGAACGACCGTCGCCGTTACCGGTACCAACGGCAAGACCTCGACCGCGCGATTCGCAGCGCAAATCTGGACCGCGTGCGGAAAACGCGCTGGCAGCATCGGAACTCTCGGGATCGAGGGGCCGGAGGGCCAATTGTCGGGGTCCCTGACGACGCCTGATCCGATCAGCCTTCATGAATCGCTGCGGCGTCTCGTCGATGCCGATTGTGATCACGTCGCGATCGAGGCCTCGAGCCACGGCTTGGCGCAATACCGGCTCGACGGAGTCGAGATCCGGGCCGCGGCCTTCACGAATCTCGGTCGCGACCACATGGACTACCACGCCACCGAGCGTGACTACTTCGCGGCCAAGCTGCGCCTGTTCTCGGAGGTGTTGCGCCGTGATGGGACGGCGGTGCTCAACGCGGATTCATCCTGGCTGCCGGCATTGCGTGCCGCCTGTGAGAGCCGTGGGATCGCCGTGCTCACCTACGGAACCGCAGACGATGCTGATATCCGGATCGGCGAGTTTGCGAGCGATACGCGCGGACAGACGTTCCGATTGACGTACGGCGGCCGGACCGAGCGCGTCCTGTTGCCGCTCTTCGGGTCGTTCCAAGTGGCGAATGCCGTTGCGGCCGGCTTGCTCACGCATGCGACCGGTACGCCGTGGCCCAAGGTTCTGGAGGCCCTGGGTCATGTGCGCGGCGTTCCGGGTCGCCTCCAGTTGGCGGGCGAACTGCCCAATCGCGCGCGGGTCTTCGTCGACTATGCCCACACCCCCGATGCCTTGGCGGCGGTATTGCGCGCATTGCGGTCGCACGCCAAAGGTCGATTGCTAGTGGTCTTTGGCTGTGGCGGCGATCGCGATCGCGGCAAGCGCAGGGAGATGGGGCGCATCGCCGGGGCGTTCGCCGACATCGTGCTGGTCACCGACGACAATCCACGGACCGAACACCCTGCAGCGATCCGGAGCGAGATCCTGAGCGGTTGTCCAGGCGCTCAAGAAATCGGCGACCGCCGCGATGCGATCGAACGCGCCGTTGCTCTGCTCGAGGCGGGTGACGTGCTGGTCGTCGCCGGTAAGGGACACGAGAGCGGACAGATCGTCGGCACCGAGGTACGACCGTTCGATGACGTCAAGGTCGTCGCGTCGGCGCTGTGCCGACGCCGCCCACGTGGTGACGCATGACCGCGTTGTGGCAATGCGCCGAGGTCCTGACGGCGACCGGCGGTGCGTCCAAAGGCGACCGGGATTGGGCCGCTGCAGGCGTATCGATCGACAGTCGTACGACGCGAGCCGGCGATCTGTTCGTCGCGATCCGGGGTCCCAACCACGATGGTCATCGCTTCACCGCCGACGCCTTCGCCAGGGGCGCCGTGGCGGCAATCGTGGAGCCGGGACGCACTGACCTCGCGCCCCAGGTCGCGGTCCCGGATACGCTGGCAGCGCTGGCCTCGCTCGGCCGAGAATCGCGCCGGCGCTCCTCCGCACGCGTGGTCGCGGTGACCGGCAGCGTCGGCAAGACCAGCACCAAGGAAGCGCTGGCCGCGGCGTTGGGCCGTCACAAGCCGACGCACAGCAGCATCGGCAGCTTCAACAATCACTGGGGCGTGCCGCTCAGTTTGGCGCGCATGCCCCGCGAGTCTGCTTTTGCCGCGTTCGAGATCGGCATGAATCATGCGGGTGAGATCACGCCGTTGTCCCGGCTGGTTCGTCCGCACGTCGCAATCGTCACGACGGTCGAGGCCGTACATCTCGAGTTCTTCTCCTCGGCGCGTGAGATCGCGCTGGCGAAGGCCGAGATTTTCGCAGGCCTCGAATCCGGCGGCATCGCCGTCCTCAACCGCGACAACATGTACTTCGATCTCCTGTCGGAGCGGGCCAACGCGTGTGGCGCTGCTCGCATCGTGAGTTTTGGCGAAACCGAGCGTGCGGACGCGCGCCTCATCAAGGCGGTTTTCCACCCGGATTGCACCTGCATCTCGGCCGACATCGACGGTCAGCCGATGACCTACAAGGTCGGGATCCCCGGGCGGCATTGGGTGCGCAACAGCCTGGCCGTGCTAGCTGCGGTCAAGGCGTTGGGCGGCGACCTCGGCCTCGCAGGCCTCGCCCTTGGCGTGCTGTCGCCGCCGACCGGCCGTGGCAACCGGCACACCGTGAATCTTCCAGCGGGTTCGTTCACCGTCATCGACGAAAGCTACAACGCCAATCCTGCCTCGATGCAGGCGGCCATCGCCACCTTGGGCGAGAGTCCGATCGTTCGAGGTGCGCGTCGCATCGCCGTCCTCGGTGACATGCTCGAAATGGGTGACGACGCCGCGACGTTTCACCGCGATCTGGCGAAGCCGATCGCGGCGGCCAAAGTCGACCTTGTGTTCTGTGCCGGTACCAACATGCGGGCTCTGGCACAGGCATTACCGCAGGCACGGCTCGGCGGCTACACCGGGAACGCCGCAGAGCTTATCGCGCAAGTCGCACAAGCCGTGCGACCGGGTGACGTGGTCATGATCAAAGGGTCCTACGGCAGCCGCATGGGGCCCATCGTCGAGGCGTTGCGGATGCTGGGTCAGCCGGCACCGCGGCGGGCAAACGGAGGCTAGGCGTGTTGTTCAATCTCCTGGCCCCATTGGGTGGCGACATCGTCGGATTGGGTTTGTTTCGCTTCCTTACGTTTCGAACCGGCGGCGCTGTCATCACCGCCATGGCGTTGAGTTTTCTATTGGGTCCGGCGCTGATCCGCTGGTTGCGCAGCAAACAGGCGAATGGTCAGCCGATCCGGGCCGATGGGCCGGCGCGCCACTTGGTCGAGAAGAGGGGCACGCCGACGATGGGTGGGATCCTCATCCTCCTGTCGTTCGGCATTGCCACCTTGCTGTGGGCCGACCTGCGCAACGCCTATGTCTGGGCGGCACTCATCGTCACACTCGGCTTTGGTTTTGTCGGCTTCCTCGACGACTACCTCAAGGTCACACGGGCCAGCCACAAGGGTGTGCCCGGCAAGATCAAGCTGTCGGTCGAAATCCTGATCGCTGTCGTCGCGACGCTCTGGATCGTCAGCGAAATGCGCGGGCCGCTGTCGCTCGCGCTGGCCGTGCCGTTCTTCAAGGACGTGCTGATCCAGCTCGGTTGGTTCTTCATCCCCTTCGCCGTGGTCGTGATGGTCGGCGCCTCGAACGCCGTCAATCTGACCGATGGGCTCGATGGGCTGGCGACGGTCCCGGTGCTCATCGCCGCGTCATCCTACGCGCTCATCGCCTACCTCGCGGGCAACGCCATCTTCGCCAACTACCTCCAGATCAACTACGTCTCGGGGGCTGGCGAATTGGCCGTGTTCTGCGGCGCGTTGGTCGGCGCCGGCCTCGGTTTCCTTTGGTTCAACGCTCCGCCCGCGATGGTGTTCATGGGCGACACCGGCAGCCTGTCGATGGGTGGGGCGCTCGGCGCGGTCAGCGTCATCACCAAGCACGAACTCGTACTGCTCGTGATCGGTGGCTTGTTCGTCCTCGAGACCGTTTCGGTCGTCGTCCAAGTCCTGTCGTTCAGGTTGACCGGCCGCCGCGTCTTTCGCATGGCGCCGCTTCATCACCATTACGAACAGAAGGGTTGGAAGGAGCCGACCATCGTCATTCGTTTCTGGATCATCGCCGTCATCCTGGCCCTGATCGGCCTCTCGACATTGAAGCTACGATGATTCCGGTTCACACCTTCGCTGATCGTACCGTCGCCGTGTTCGGGCTTGCCCGTAGCGGCGGGGCGACGGTGCGTGCGCTTGTTGCAGGTCGCGCCCGAGTCGTGGCCTGGGACGATCGCGCCGATCGGCTGCAGGAATACGCCGGGGCTGGAGTGGAGATCGGCAATCTCCACTCCTTCGACTTCAACCGAGTCGACGCATTGGTTCTCAGCCCCGGCGTTCCACTCACCCACCCGGCACCGCATCCGATCGTTGCGCGCGCGCGGGCTGCCAATAAGGAGGTGATCGGAGATATCGAGTTGTTCGTTCGGTCGCGACCACGCGCGCGGACGGTCGGGGTCACCGGCACCAACGGCAAATCGACAACCACGGCGCTCGTCGCCCATATCCTCGAGGGTTGCGGGCGGGTGGTTGAGCTCGGGGGAAATATCGGTCGGCCCGTGCTCGACCTGGCGCCACTCGAGGCCGACGGCTTCTATGTGCTCGAGGTCTCGTCTTACCAGATCGATCTCGCCCCTTCGCTCTCGTGCGACGTCGCGGTGCTGATCAATATCAGCCCCGATCATCTCGATCGCCATGGCTCGATGGCGGGCTATGTCGCGGTCAAGGCGCGCCTGCTAACCAACCAACATCGCGGGCAAGCGGCGGTTATCGGCGTCGACGATCCGCATTGTCGCTCGCTCTACGACCAACTCGCGCGCGACCCCAATCGCACGATCATCCCGATCTCCGTAGGTCATCGTGTTCCGGCTGGTGTTTCGGTCGTCGAAGGCGTTCTCGTCGACGCGACCGAACCGGACGAGACGACCCTCGATCTCCGGCAGGCTCGCGCGCTGCGCGGCAGCCACAACTGGCAAAATGCCGCGGCCGCGTTTGCGGCCGTCCGGGCGCTCGGGCTCCGTGGCCCCGAGATCGCCAAGGTGCTGCCGACATTCCCGGGGCTGGCCCATCGCCTCGAAGAGGTGGCGCAGGTTGGCCCCGTCACGTTCGTCAACGACAGCAAAGCCACCAACGCGGACGCCGCGAGCAAAGCTTTGGCGGCGTTCGACAGGATTTACTGGATCGCCGGTGGTCGGGCGAAGGAGGGCGGCATCGAGTCGCTTCGCCCGTTGTTTGGACGGATCCGTCACACATTTCTGATTGGCGAAGCCGCCGATTCTTTCGCGACCACGCTGTCTCCGCGCGTTCCGACGACGCGCTCGGCGACGCTCGATTGTGCCGTAGCCGACGCCGGCCGTCTTGCCCTCGCCGAGGGTGGCGGGGTGGTGTTGCTGTCGCCAGCATGCGCCTCGTTCGACCAATTCCGCGATTTCGAGGCGCGAGGCGAGGCGTTTCGCCGTTTGGCGCTCGCGTTCCCTGGCGCCGTGCCAACGCGGGTGGGGTCATGATCGGCGTCGGCCGTACCGATCGCAGCGCCTTCGGCGACTGGTGGTGGACCGTCGATCGCTGGTTGCTCGTCGTGCTGCTCCTGTTGATCGCCGCCGGCGCCATTCTGGTGATGGCCGCGAGCCCCGCGGTCGCCGATCGCCTCGGACTCGACTCGTTCCACTTCGTGCGCCGGCAGCTCATCTTTCTCGTTCCGGGGCTGGCCGTCGTCTTTGTGACGTCCTTGCTTCCGCCGATCCTGATCCGGCGGCTGGCGGTGATCGGTCTGCTCGTGACAATGCTGATGCTGGTGGCCACCCTGTTCTTCGGCCACGACGTCAAAGGCGCTCGGCGCTGGCTGTCGCTGGGCGGCCTGTTGCTGCAACCCTCCGAGTTCGCCAAACCGCTCCTGGCCGTGGTGTGCGCTTGGTTGCTGGCGCAGCGCGCCCAGCACGAGAACTTCCCGAGCTTCACGATCGTGGCGATGGTCGCCGCTGTCGTGATCGGACTGGTCGTCATCCAGCCTGACGTCGGCATGGCGATGGTGATCGCGGCGGTGACTTTCACGCAGATGTTCCTCGCCGGCCTGCCGCTCATTCTCGTGGCCGGCCTGGCCCTTGCCGGAGCATCGGCAGCGGTGGGCGCCTATGCCTTGTTCCCGCACGTCGCCAGCCGCATCGACCGTTTCCTCGATCCGTCCCGCGGGGACACGTTCCAGGTCGATACGTCGATCAACGCCTTCAGCCACGGCGGCCTGTTCGGCACCGGGCCCGGCGAAGGCGTGCTCAAGACCGTGCTGCCCGACGCCCACGCCGACTTCATCTTCGCCGTCGCCGGTGAGGAATTCGGCCTGTTGCCCTCGCTCGGGCTGATCGTGTTGTTCGCTGTCCTGCTGCTGCGCGGGTTTGCACGGCTGTTCCGCGAGAGCGAGATGTTCAACCTGCTGGCCGCTGCCGGCATCTTGTCGCAACTCGGGCTCCAGGCCGTCATCAACATGGGCGTCAACATGAGCCTGTTGCCGGCCAAAGGCATGACGCTGCCGTTCATCAGTTATGGCGGGTCGAGCATGCTGGCGCTCGCCTTCGGCATGGGGATCGTGTTGGCGCTGACGCGCCAACGGGCCGGCGGCTACCGCCCGCCCGTCCATCGTCCGCTTGCCCCGCTCGCCCGTGATGGAGCCTCGGCATGAGCGCCGGGCGAAATATCATTCTGGCCGCTGGCGGAACCGGGGGACATTTGTTCCCGGCGCAAGCCTTGGCCGATCAGCTTTTGACGCGTGGCCATCGATTGGCGCTCGTGACGGATCGTCGCGGCGTCGATCTCGGCGGCGCGTTCGCTCGCGTAAGTCACCACGTCGTTCGTGCCGGCACGTTTGCCGGTCGCGGGTGGCCGGGAAAGATTCGCGGGCTCTACGAAATCGTAGCGGGGATCCTGCAGGCGCGTGCCCTCCTCCCCCGATTGCTGCCCCATGCAGTAGTCGGTTTTGGCGGCTATCCCTCCCTGCCAACCATGTTAGCCGCCGCGCGCCTTGGGATCCCCGCTGCGATCCACGAACAGAACGCCGTCCTGGGACGGGTCAACCGCCTGTTGGCGGCGCGGGTCTCCGCGATCGCCCTGTCGCACGCCAAGACCGCTTTGCTTCCCGTCCGAGCGGCGGCGCTGCGGCGCGTCACCGGCAATCCCGTGCGTGGCGCCTTCGCGACCGCGCGCGAGCGCGCTTTTGTTGCCCCGGGCGATCGCCAACCCCTACGCGTACTGGTGTTGGGCGGCAGCCAAGGCGCACGCGTGTTTTCTCAGGTCGTTCCCGAGGCCGTCCGGCGCTTGGCGATGGAGGCGCAGCGTCGATTGCACATCGTGCAGCAGAGCCGGGCCGAGGACATGGAACAGGCGCGCGCGGTCTACCGCGATACCGCCGCCACGGCCGACTTGGCGACGTTCTTTCCCGATGTTGTCGAGCACATGGCCGCGGCCCACGTCGTCATCTCACGATCGGGGGCCTCGACCGTGGCCGAAATCGCCGTCGTCGGCCGCCCGGCGTTGTTCGTTCCCTATCCCCATGCGACCGACGACCATCAAGCCGCCAATGCGCGAAGTCTGGCGGATGCCGGAGCCGCGTGGATTCTCCGTCAGGATGCGTTCACGCCCGAGCAGTTGGCCGAGCGTCTCACGGCAATCCTGGCAAACCCGGCCATGCTCGTTTCGATGGCCGCCGCTGCGCGAGCGGCGGGCATTGCCGATGCGGCGCACCGTTTGGCCGACCTCGTCGAGGCCATCGCCGCCGCGCCGCAGGAGAAGGCGGCATGAGAGGACTCCCGCTCGATATCGGGCTCATCCATTTCGTCGGAATCGGCGGCATTGGCATGAGCGGAATTGCCGAGGTCATGCACAGCCTCGGCTATCAGGTCCAGGGCAGCGATATCGCCGAAGGGGCCAACGTGCAGCGACTGCGCGGCCTTGGCATCAAGGTGCTGCTCGGGCACCGCGCCGAGAACGTGGGTGAGGCTCGCGTCATCGTCGTGTCATCGGCGGTCAAGAGCGACAACCCCGAGCTGATCACCGCGCGCGCCCTGTTCCTGCCGATCGTCCGTCGAGCCGAGATGTTGGCCGAATTGATGCGTTTCAAATGGTCGATCGCGGTCGGCGGAACCCACGGCAAGACCACGACGACCTCGATGATCGCCGCGCTCCTGGACACAGCGGACTTCGATCCGACCGTGATCAACGGCGGCATCATCAACGCCTACAACACCAACGCCCGGCTGGGCGCCGGTGAATGGATGGTGGTCGAGGCCGACGAGTCGGACGGCACCTTCGTCAAGCTGCCGGCGACGATCACGGTCGTGACCAACATCGACCCCGAACATCTCGACTTCTACGGCAACTTCGAGGCGGAGAAGAAGGCGTTTCAAACCTTCGTCGAGAACATTCCGTTCTACGGCTTCGCCGCGATGTGCGTCGATCATCCCGAGGTTCACGCCCTATGCGGGCGGATCTCGGATCGACGCCTGATCACCTACGGAATGAACCCGATTGCCGACGTGCGTGCCGAGAACGTGCGCATGTCGGCTGACGGGTCGATTTTCGACGTCGTAATCGCCGATCGCCATCACGAGGAAGGACGCCGTATCGTCGACGCGCGCCTCACGATGCTCGGCCTGCACAACGTGCAGAACTCCCTGGCGGTCTATGCCATCGCCAACGAGATGGGGATCGCAGACGCCGTTGCCGTAAAGGCGTTGTCGGAGTTCCGTGGCGTGCGCCGGCGCTTCACCAAGACCGGAGTCGTGGGTGGCGTCACGATCATCGATGACTATGGCCACCACCCGGTCGAGATCGCGGCGGTCCTGAGTGCGGCACGACAGGTCGGGCGCGGCCGGCTGATCGCCGTGGTGCAACCCCATCGCTACACGCGGGTCCGCGATCTGTTCGAGGAATTCTGCACCTGTTTCAGCAACGCCCACACCGTGATCGTCGCCGACATCTATCCGGCCGGCGAAAGTCCGATCGAGGGTATCCACCGGGATGCGTTGGTCGATGGGTTGCGCCGTCATGGTCATCGGCACGTCATCCCACTCGACAAGCCCGACGATCTGGCACGCCAAGTGGCCGAGATCGCCCGTTCGGGGGATCTCGTAATTTGCCTTGGCGCCGGCAGCATCACCGGCTGGGCGCACAAGTTGCCGGGGGAACTCGAAGGATTGCTGCCGACGACTCGTCTTCGTGAGGTCGCGTCATGAGCGCGGCGCCGAAGGCCTCCCGTCTCATCGATCGCCTGCCGCCTGTCCGGGGACGGCTCAGCGAAGGGTACGCCCTCGCCAAAGTCACGTGGTTCCAGGTGGGCGGCGTGGCCGAGGTCATGTTCCGGCCGGAGGACGAAGCCGATCTCGCGGCCTTCCTGCGCGATCGCCCCCACGACGTCCCGGTCACGGTGTTGGGGGTCGGTTCGAACGTCCTCGTGCGCGATGGTGGCATCGATGGCGTCGTCGTTCGTTTGGGCCGGGCGTTTGTCGGCGTCACGTCTGACGGCGTGGATGTGCGTGCGGGCGCCGGTGCGCTCGATGCCAACGTTGCCGCCGTGGCGGCACGCTCCGGTATTGCCGGCCTCGAGTTCCTGTCGGGCGTGCCAGGGACGATCGGTGGCGCCGTGCGCATGAACGCCGGGGCGTATGGCCGCGAGATCAAGGACGTGTTGGTCAGTGCGCGTTGCCTCAATGATCGCGGGCAGGTGCACGAGCTCGATCGCGAGGCGCTCGGCCTGTCCTATCGTCAGGCACGGCTGCCGCGCGATTGGATCGTTGTCGCGGCCCATCTCCGCGGTGAGCCGGGCGATGCTGCCTCCATCGCCGCGCGGATCGACGACGTTCATCGCCGTCGTGAGGCCAGCCAGCCCGTGCGCACGCGCACCGGCGGCAGCACCTTCAAGAATCCGGGCGGCCCCGACGGTAGTCCCAAGGCCTGGGAGTTGATCGACCGAGCGGGTTGCCGCGACCTGACCATCGGTGGTGCGCACGTTTCGCCGATGCACTGCAATTTTCTCGAAAACACGGGCAGCGCCAGCGCCGCCGATCTCGAAGCCCTTGGCGAAGAAGTCCGGCGGCGGGTTTTCGATTCCTGTGGCGTGATGCTGCAGTGGGAGATCGAACGGTTGGGGCGGCGTGCATGACCAAACACGTTGCCGTTCTGATGGGGGGATGGTCGGCGGAGCGCGAGGTCTCACTGGTCAGCGGCGCGGCCGTCGCCAAGGCGCTGCGCGAACGCGCTTTCCGCGTCACGATCATCGATGTCGATCGCAGCATTGCCACCGTACTCGCGGCCCTTCAGCCCGACGTAGCGTTCAACGCCTTGCACGGCCGCTTCGGCGAAGATGGAACGATTCAAGGCGTCCTCGAGGTGCTCGGGATTCCTTATACGCATTCGGGATTGCTCGCCTCGGCGTTGGCGATGAACAAACCCGCGGCCAAGGCGGTGTTCGCCCGTGCCGGCATCCAGGTCCCCGAGGGAGCGGTTTACGCCCGCCAAGAGGTCGCTCGCCGGCACGTCATGACCCCGCCCTATGTCGTCAAACCGCTCAACGAAGGTTCGAGCATCGGGGTCACCATCGTTTTCGAAGGTGAAAACCGGACCATCGCCAACGAGACCTGGGAATACGGCGAGGACGTGCTCGTCGAGCGCTACATCCCGGGGCGAGAGATTCATGTCGCGGTCATGGGCGATCGTGCGCTCGGGGCAATCGAAATCAAGCCGCGCGGACGCTTCTACGATTACCAGGCCAAGTACACGCCCGGGTTCGCCGATCACGTCATGCCGGCGCCGCTGCCGCGTGGCGACTACGACGCGGCGCTTGCCATCGCGCTCGATGCGCACCGCGCGCTCGGCTGCCGCGGCGTATCGCGCGCCGATCTGCGCTACGACGACACCGGCCCGAATACGGCGTTCTACGCCCTGGAGGTCAATACCCAACCCGGCATGACGCCATTGTCGCTCGTGCCCGAAATCGCCGCCCATGCCGGTATCGGTTTCGGCGATTTGGTCGACTGGATGATCGAGGACGCGTCATGCCCGCGGTGAAATTCAAACGAACGGGTCGGGCGCGCCGCTCGTGGTGGGACGGCATTCGGCGCTACCGGCGGGCCCTCCGTCGCGGGGCGGCCATCGTGGCCTTGCTCGGTTTCGGCAGTGGCGCGACCGCAGCCTACTGGTTCACCGATTGGCCGGAGCAGGGACGGGCCTGGGCGCTCGGTCAGATCGAAAGTTATTCGATCGCGCTCGGCCTCACGGTGCAGGAGGTCCGCGTCTCTGGTCGAGTCGAAACCGATCCTGGTGCCGCGCTGGCGGCCCTCGCGGTGCCGCGTGATGCGCCGATCTTCAGCGTCGATCTCGCCGAGGCGCGCCGGCGATTGCAGGCGTTGGACTGGGTCCGCGAAGCACGGATTGCACGTCGCCTTCCCGCGACTCTCAGTATTCATATCGTCGAACGCACGCCGTTTGCGATCTGGCAGCATCGCGGCGTTCAGGCCTTGATCGACCGCGAGGGCGAAGTGATGGCGACGGCGCGGCTCGAGCGTTGGGCAAACCTGCCTGTCGTGGTCGGATCCGGTGCGCCGCGCGCCGCGGCCGCGATGATCGACGCGTTGGCGAGCGAACCGATGCTGCAGGCCCGGGTGGTGGCCGCAATCCGGATCGGCGAGCGGCGATGGAATCTCCGTTTCGACAACGGCATCGAGGTGTTGTTGCCGGAGGAGGACCACGCCGGCGCCATTCGGCGCCTCGCCGACTGGCAACGAACCTACAACGTGCTCGACCGCGCGGTGGCTGCCATCGACATGCGGTTCGCCGACCGGCTGCTGCTCCGGCTCGCGCCCGATGCCGGCCCCGTGCTGAGGGACCCCGGGGAGAGCACATGACGGAACTGGCAAGGAGACACCATGGCCGCCGGACGTAGTCAGCTACTCGCCGCGCTCGATATCGGTAGCACGAAGGTCTGCTGCTTCATCGCCCGCGCCGATGCCGACCAGACGATGCGCGTGATCGGGATCGGTCATCAATTGTCACGTGGTGTCCGCGCCGGGACGGTCGTCGACATGGAGGCGACCGAGGAGTCGATCCGGGCGGCGGTCGATGCCGCCGAACGTATGGCCGGAGAAACGGTCAAAGAAGTTCACGTCGCGATCGCCGGCGGCAAACCGTCGGCCCACACCGTTGGGGTCGAGGTTGCAATCGCCGGTCACGCGATCTCGGACTCCGACTTGCGCCGCGTGCTCGATCAGGCGCGGCCGGCTGACGACCCGGGCGACCGCGAGGTCATCCATTCGCTCCCGATCGGGTTTTCGGTCGACGGAGCCAGCGGAGTACGCGACCCGCGCGGCATGTTCGGCGCCCGCCTGGGCGTCAACATCAACATCGTCACCGTCGCCTCGGGGCCGTTGCGCAATCTGACGCTTTGCATCGAGCGTGGCCATCTCAAGGTCGCGAGCATCTCGGTGGCGCCGTATGCCTCGGGTTTGGCCACCCTCGTCGAAGACGAGCTTCGGCTCGGCGTGACGGTGATCGATCTCGGTGGTGGCACCACGACGATTGCCGTGTTCCGCGACGGCGAGATGATCTTCGCCGACGCCGTGGCGCTCGGTGGTGCGCACATCACCAACGACATCGCTCGCGGACTGGCGACGCCGATGGCCCAGGCGGAGCGTCTGAAGACGCTGTTCGGCAGCGCCCTCGCCAGTCCGACGGACGAACGCGAGACCATCGATGTGCCGGTGATCGGCGAGACCGACAACGAGGTGGTTCAGCAAGTGCCGCGCTCGGCCCTGATGGGGATCATCCGTCCGCGCGTCGAGGAGACTTTCGAGCACGTCAAAGGGCGGCTGGAAAGCGCCGGCATGGATCGCATCGCCGGGCGCCGTGTCGTGATCACCGGCGGCGGAAGCCAGTTGCAGGGCATTCGGGAAGTGGCGGCGCGGCTTCTCGACAAGCAGGTGCGGCTAGGGCGGCCGATCCGGATTTCCGGGCTCGCCGAGGCTACCGCGGGGCCCGCGTTTTCGGCCTGTGCGGGCCTGCTGCGCCTGGCGATCAAGGAACCGCTTGCGCCCGTGCGCGACCTCGAAATGGACTCGGCAGGTGGCCGTCTCGGCCGCATTGGCCGCTGGCTCAAGGCGAATTTCTGACCGCGATGAACGGCGGTCGGCAACAAGAGGCGCAACAAGCGCCGTCGAGGCAAGGGTAGGGATCCAGGAGGGAAAGACGTGAAGGTCAGAGTCACCGGAGGGTAATCAGAATGACCATCAACCTGAGCGTTCCGCGAACAACGGAGCTCAAACCCCGCATCGCTGTGGTCGGGGTTGGGGGCGCCGGCGGAAACGCTGTCAACAACATGATCAGCGCCCAACTGGAGGGCGTTGAGTTTCTCGTCGCCAACACGGACGCCCAGGCGCTCGGCCAGGCGTTGTCCGATCGCCGAATCCAGCTCGGCGTCAACATCACCCATGGGCTCGGGGCAGGATCGAACCCGGCCACTGGGCGTCGGGCCGCGGAGGAGTCGCTGCCCGAACTCATGGATGCGCTGAGCGGCTGTCACATGGTGTTCATCACCGCTGGAATGGGCGGTGGCACCGGCACCGGCGCTGCACCCGTGATCGCGCAGGCGGCACGTGACGCCGGCATCCTGACGATCGGTGTGGTGACCAAGCCCTTCCACTTCGAGGGCTCGCATCGCATGCAGCTTGCCGAGGCGGGAATCACCGAACTCGAAAAGTATGTCGACACGCTGATCATCATTCCGAATCAGAACCTGTTCCGGGTGGCCAACGAAAAGACCACGTTTGCCGACGCCTTCAAGATGGCGGACGACGTGCTCTATTCGGGGGTTCGCGGTGTCACCGACCTCATGGTGATGCCGGGGTTGATCAACCTCGACTTCGCCGACGTCCGCACCGTGATGATGGAGATGGGCAAGGCGATGATGGGGACCGGGGAAGCCGAAGGCGACAAGCGTGCGCTCGAGGCAGCTGAGGCGGCGATCTCCAACCCGCTGCTCGACGACGTGTCGATGAAGGGAGCTCGCGGCGTCCTGATCAACATCACGGGCGGGCCCGACTTGACCCTCTACGAGGTCGACGAAGCGGCCAATCGCATCCGCGACGAGGTCGATCCCGACGCCAACATCATCTTCGGTTCGATCTTCGACGATACGATGACCGGTCGCGTCCGCGTGTCGGTCGTCGCCACCGGGATCGATGCGCAGCGGGCGTCCAATCCCCGGCCGACCGCGGTCCCCGACCCGATCGTGTTGCCCCGCGCGCTGCGGCAGGCCGAGCCTGCCAGACCGGCACGCCCGCTCGAGGTGCCGCGCCCGCTCGTGGCCGAAGCTCCGCGTACGACGGTGGTCGAGGCGCCGAAACCGGCGGTTGAACCCGTCATCGCAGTCGCCGCGCCCGCGGCCCCGATCGCGCCGCCCGTCGTTGCCGGTGCGCCAGCCCCGGCGTCGGTGGCTGACGCTCCGCTACCGGTAAGCGCACCGGTCGCGGTGGTACGCTTCGCGGTTCCAGAGGACGAAGCGCCTGCGGTGGCGCCCGACGTCCCGGTGGCGGTCGCCCCCGCGGTTCCGACGACCCCGCCGGCCGCTACGGCGGCGCCCGTGGCTCGGCCGTTGTTCCGGACGCCGCCCCGTGCCGAACAACCGTTCGTGCCGCCAAGAGCGGTGGAGCCCAAGCCGGCCCTCAAGTCGCCGGAGCCGTTTGCCGAGGCGGCTCTCGCCAATGCTGGGCCGGTCGAAGCTCCGAAGCGACGCAACCGTGGGCCGAGCCTGTTCGAGCGCATGACGGGTGTTTCCCGCCGCAAGCCTGAGGGCGAAACCCCTCCGGCGGCGGTGCCTCGCGCCGAACCGCGGCTCGCGGCCAAGGCTGAGGCGGCAAAGGTCGAAGCCGAGGTCAAGCGGGCGGAACCGGCCCCTTCGGCTGACCGGTCGGCGCCCCGGGCCGAGGAGGACCTCCTCGAGATCCCGGCCTTCCTGCGCCGTCAGGCCAACTGAGCAAGCGAAGCCGGCGTGCCCTCCCTCCGGGGCACGCCGGTTTCCCGCGCGCGTAGCAAACTGTAACAAAGAGTGACTTGTGCGGCGCAGCAATTGGCCCACAAGTTAGCCGCGGGACGAGGGCGAAAGCGTTGGAATCAAAAGAAGTTTTTGGCGTCGCTCGGGCAGGGGCGTGCCGCGAAAAGGACCGATGGACGTGACGATCGCCGCGACTCGACAGCAAACACTGCGCCACCGCATCTCGTGCTCGGGCGTCGGCCTGCATAGTGGGGCGACGGTGACGATGACCCTGCATCCGGCGGCGACCGATACCGGAATTCAGTTCCTGCGTCGCGATCTGTCGCGCCACAAGGCGCGTATCGCTGCACGCTGGAACACGGTGATCGATACCCGACTTTGCACGACGATCGGCAACGACGCCGGCACCAAGGTCGCGACGATCGAGCACCTGATGGCCGCGCTGTATGGCTGCGGCATCGACAATGCACTGATCGAACTCGACGGGCCCGAAGTACCGATCATGGATGGCAGCGCGGCACCGTTCGTGTTTCTGGTCGAATGCGCCGGGGTCGTCGCGCAGGATGCATCGCGCCGCCACCTCCGGGTTCTGAAGCGAAAGGAACATCGCGACGGCGATGCCCGGGTGAGCCTGGCGCCCGGCGAAGGGCTGTCCATCCGGCAGATGATCCAATACGACAACAGCCTCATCGGACGGCAGACCGTGTCCCTCACCCTGCGGGAGGGGGCTTTCAAGAACGAGCTGTCCCGCGCGCGGACCTACGGGTTCGCGGCAGAGGTCGAATGGTTGCGCCAGCAGGGGCTGGCGCGCGGCGGTTCGCTCGACAACGCGGTGGTCGTCGACGGCGAGCGGGTGCTCAACGCGGACGGCCTGCGCTTCCGCGACGAGTTCGTGCGCCATAAGGCCCTCGATACGGTCGGCGACTTGGCGTTGGCCGGGGCGCGCCTGGTCGGCCGATTCGAAGGCGCATGCTCGGGACACGCGACCAACAATGCCCTGTTACGGGCGTTGTTTGCCGATCCTAGTGCTTGGCGTTTGGAAACGGCCGACGCGGGGAGCGTCGAAGGGGACGAGGCCGAGTGGGCCCCGACCCCTGCGTTAGCGACGGCCTAGCCAGTACCTCCGACCCGATCCGCGATCTCACGCACCAGCGCCGACAACGTCGTGCGCAGGTCGGAGTCCTTGATCCGGTCGAAGTTCCTCACCAAATCCACCGCGGTCCGCGCCTTGCCCCCGTGCTCGAGGGTGCCGATGTGCCGCGTTTCGTCCAGCTCTTCGAAGAAATAGCCAATCGTCGTACCGAGCTTCTGGGCGATCTCGTAGAGTCGTCCAGCGCTGATCCGGTTTGCCGACGTCTCGTACTTTTGAATCTGCTGGTAGGAAATGCCGAGGGCCTCGGCGAGCTCTTCCTGAGTCAGTCCCAGCAGGTTGCGGCGTTTGCGGATCTGTCGGCCGACATGGCTATCCACTCGTTTTCCGAGTTCGCCCATGTCAGAAGGTCCCACAAAAAAACAGCTCCCGCGATGCATCCGGGACCCCCTCGCTAGTCTTGGGCGCATCGTGTCTCAAAGTTATAATAGCAGATCAACCGGCGGCGGTGCAGGCGTGATGGTCACGCCCGGGGGTTGCTGGAACGAATACATGGCAAAGATTCCTATTTGGGGAATGTTGATTCGCGCGGCCGCGGTGATTCTGCTTCTCGGGGCGGTCGCCTGTGGCACCGATCGCGAGCAGTACGTCGAACGGCCGGTCGAGGAACTCTACAACACCGCCATGGACCACCTGCAGGCCAACCGGCTCGAGCAGGCGGCGAAGGCCTTCGACGAGGTCGAGCGCCAGCATCCGTACTCGGTGTGGGCGACACGGGCACAATTGATGGCGGCGTTCGTCCATTATCAGGCCAATCGCTACGACGACTCGATCCTG
The DNA here is from genome assembly GCA_016869765.1 of Alphaproteobacteria bacterium. GTDB lineage: Bacteria > Pseudomonadota > Alphaproteobacteria > SHVP01 > SHVP01 > SHVP01. The sequence goes on along the minus strand of VGES01000011.1, from coordinate 10,021 downwards.
GCCGCCCAGCGTTTCATCCAGCTTCACCCGGGCATGGAAGAGATCGCCTACGCCTACTATTTGGTGGCGGCCTCCTACTACGAGCAGATCGTCGACGTCGAGCGCGACCAGAATCTGACCGAACGCGCGCTGCAATCGCTGAACGAGGTCGTTCGCCGCTTCCCGCAGAGTGAGTACGCGCGCGACGCGCGCCTGAAGATCGACCTGACCGAGGATCATCTGGCCGGCAAGGAGATGGCCGTCGGCCGGTACTATTTGAAGCGCAAGCAGTACCTCGCGGCGATCAACCGCTTCAAGGCGGTGGTCGATCGCTTCCAGACGACCAGCCACGTTCCTGAGGCGCTGCACCGCTTGATCGAGTCCTACCTCGCCCTCGGCCTGAGCAAGGAGGCCGAGCAGGTCGGGGCCGTCCTCGGGTTCAACTATCCGGGGAGCGAGTGGTACCTCGATTCCTACACGCTGCTGCGCCCCGGCGAAGTGCGCCGCGACCAACCGGCGGAGCGTCCTGGACTGGTGACCAGGGTGTGGCGGAGTGTCTTTTAGGAGATGCTCCTTTCGCTCTCCATCCGCGACATTGTCCTTATTGACCGCCTCGACCTCGTCCTGAAGCCGGGACTCTGTGTGCTCACCGGTGAAACCGGTGCCGGCAAGTCGATCCTGTTGGATGCCCTCGGCCTCGCGTTGGGAGAACGGGGCGACGCCACGTTGCTGCGCCAGGGACGCGAGCAAGGTTCGGTCACCGCGGTTTTCGAGCCGGGCGAGGATCGGGACCTCGAGGTCCTGCTCGAAGAACACGCGATCGAGCGAGGGGACACCATCATCCTTCGGCGGACCATCGGGGCGGATGGCCGCGGCCGCGCGTTCATCAACGATCAACCGGTGAGTATCGGACTCCTGCGCCAGGTCGGCGAAATCTTGGCCGAGATCCAGGTTCAAAGCGAAAGCCATCGTCTGTTGGCTCCGGCCAATCACCGACGACTGGTCGACTCCTTCGGTGGCTGCGATCAACTCCTCCACGAGACGCGCCGAAGCCATGCGGCGTGGCAACTCGCTCGAACCCGCCTGGCGGAAGAGCAGGCTGCCCTCGCCGGGGCCGCCACCGAAGAGGAGTTCCTGCGTCATGCCGTGAGCGAATTCGCGGCCCTCGACCCGAAACCAGACGAGGAAGATCGTTTGGCCAAGGAGCGCGATCTGCTGCGTCATGGCGAGAAAGTGGCGCAGGCTGTGCGCGAAGCCCTGGCGGCCTTGCAAGAAGGCACCGGGGTCGAAAGTCGGCTGCGACTGGCCGAACGGCAGCTCGGCCGCGTGGCAGTGCAGGCCGCCGGCGTGCTCGCCCCCGCGCTGCAGGCGCTCGAGCGGGCCACGGTGGAAACGGCCGAGGCGGTGGCGGCCATCGAGGCCGCCTCGCAGCGCATCGATCTCGATCCGAACCGTCTGGAACGGCTCGAGGAGCGGCTGTTTGCCCTGCGCGCCCTGGCCCGTAAGCACCGCTGCGCCGTGGCGGACCTGCCTGGGAAATGGGCCGATCTCAGCGCCGCGTTGGGCTCGCTCGAGGACGGCAGCGTCCGGCTGGCGGCGCGGCAGCGCGAGGTGGCGGCTGCCCGTCAGTCCTACGAGGAAGTGGCGGAACGCCTCAGTGACGCGCGGGGCAAGGCCGCCGCGGCGCTCGATCGCGCCGTCGCCCGCGAGTTCGCCCCGCTGCATCTGCCGCAGGCCAAGTTTCGGACAGTGCTCACGCCTTTGACCGAGCCGGATTGGTCGACGGACGGTCGCGAGCGCGTCGTTTTCGAGGCCATCACCAATCGTGGCCAGCCCTTCGGCCCGCTGGCCAAGATCGCATCCGGTGGCGAACTCAGCCGCTTCATGCTGGCACTGCAAGTGGCTTTGGCCGGCCGAGGCGGCGTGCCGACGCTGGTCTTCGACGAAGCCGACGCCGGCGTCGGGGGCGCCGTGGCCGCCGCCGTGGGTGAACGACTCGCCCGCCTCGCCGAAGGTGTCCAGGTCCTCGTCGTCACCCACTCGCCGCAGGTTGCAGCCCGCGGCGCCCATCACTGGCGGATCAGCAAGGGCACGGCAGGGGGGCGCGTCACGACGACCAAGGTCGAACCACTCACGCCCGACCAGCGGCGCGAGGAGATCGCCCGCATGCTGGCGGGTGCCGAAGTGACCGCCGAAGCACGGGCGGCGGCGGATCGGCTACTGCATCGATCGCACGGTGACGCCGCCGCATGAGCGCGAAGCGCAAGGCCAAACCGGTGCCGGTCGAGAAACTCGATCGGGATCAGGCGGCAGGTGAACTCGAACGGCTGGCCATTGAGATCGCCGAACACGACCGGCGCTACCACCAGGAGGACGCCCCCACCGTCAGCGATGCCGAGTATGACGCACTCCGGCAGCGCCACGCGGCGATCGAGGCCCGTTTTCCCGACCTTGTTCGGAGTGACAGTCCGACACGCCGCGTCGGGGCCGCTCCAACGTCGGGCTTCGCCAAGGTCACCCATACCCGGCCGATGCTCTCGCTCGACAATGCCTTTGCCGATGAAGACATCGTCGAGTTCGTCGCCCGAATTCGCAGGTTCCTCAAACTTCCCGACGACGCGGCGATCGATTTCATGGCCGAACCCAAGGTCGACGGCCTGTCGGCGTCGTTGCGCTACGAGAGCGGCGAATTGGTGTTGGCGGCGACCCGGGGGGATGGCGCCGTCGGCGAAGACGTGACAGCGAACGTGCGTACGATCGCCGATGTCCCCAAACGGCTGAAGGGTCGCGGCGTGCCGGACGTCCTGGAGGTTCGCGGCGAGGTGTACATGCGGCGGGACGACTTCCTCGCGTTCAACGAGGAGCAGCGTCGCGCCGACCGCCAAGTTTATGCCAACCCGCGCAACACCGCTGCGGGCTCACTGCGCCAGCTCGATGCGTCGATCACCGCGACCCGACCGCTCCGGTTCTTCGGCTATGCCTGGGGTGAGGTGGCCGCGCCCCTGGGAGCGACCATTGCGGACGCGCGCGCGCGGTTGGAAGCGTTTGGCTTCACCTTGAACGAGCCATCGGAGACGTGTGCCGGCGTCGAGGCCATGCTCGCCTACTATCGCAGGATCGGGGAGCGGCGTAGCACGTTCCCCTTTGACATCGATGGCGTCGTCTACAAGGTGAACCGCCTCGATCTGCAGGACCGCTTGGGGTTCGTGACCCGTAGCCCGCGCTGGGCCATCGCCCATAAGTTTCCCGCCGAACAGGCTCAGACCGTGCTGGTGGGCATCGACATCCAGGTCGGGCGAACCGGTGCGCTGACCCCGGTCGCCCGCCTCGACCCGGTCAACGTCGGTGGCGTCGTCGTCACCAACGCGACCCTGCACAACGAAGAAGAGATCGTGCGCAAGGACGTCCGGATCGGTGACACGGTGGTGGTGCAGCGGGCTGGCGACGTCATTCCCCAGGTCGTGAGCGTCGTACTCGAGCGTCGCCCGCCGAGTGCAGAGCGCTACCGATTTCCTCACGTATGTCCGATCTGCCGTTCGCCGGCGGTACGCGACGTGCTGCCGAGCGGCGAGCAGGAGAAGGTGCGTCGCTGTACCGGTGGGCTCACGTGTGCCGCCCAGGCGGTGGAACGATTGCGCCACTTCGTCTCGCGCAACGCGTTCGATATCGAAGGGCTCGGGGAAAAGCAGATCCAGGCGTTCTGGCAATGGAATCTGATTCGCGAACCGGCCGACCTGTTTCGCCTCGAGCGGCGCGACGGCCGAGATCGGGACGACAATGCGGTGCCCAGATTGGCCGAGCGCGACGGCTGGGGTGATCAGTCGGCACGGAAATTGTTCGCCGCGATCGCGGCACGGCGGAAGATCGGACTCGACCGCTTCCTCTTTGCCCTCGGGGTCCGCCACGTCGGCGAGGCGACGGCCCGTCTGCTCGCGCGCACGTATGGCTCGGTCGGGGCCTTGCTGGCGGCGATGGCGGCGTCCCGCGAGCCAGAATCCGAGGCGCGCCACGAACTGCTCTCGGTCGAAGGCGTGGGTGAGACCCTGGCCGAGGAACTCATCAGCTATTTCAACGATCGGCAGCATCGCAGCATGGTCGATCATCTGGTGAAGGCCCTCGATACGATCGAGCCGCTGGCCGCACCCAAAGGCGACAGCGTGGTCGCTGGCAAGACCGTGGTCTTCACCGGGACCTTGGTCACCATGAGCCGCAACGAGGCCAAGTCCCAAGCCGAGGCGCTCGGCGCGAAGGTCGCCGGCTCGGTGTCAAAAAAGACCGACTACCTCGTCGCCGGTCCCGGTGCGGGCTCCAAGCTCAAGAACGCCGAAGCGCTCGGAATCAAAGTGCTGTCGGAAGACGAATGGCGCGCCCTGGTCGCCCAGTGACGCGCTAGTTCGCGAGCGGGGCCGTGACTTCGGCGAGCCAACCGGCGGTATCGCGATCGACCAGCGGAGTCAGGACGATCCGCACGCGCGCGTGGTAGGCGTCGAGCCAGGCGATTTCCGAAGTGTTCAGGAGCCTACGATCGATCGCCCGCCGATCGATCGGCGCAAGGGTGAGGGTCTCGAACTCGAGCATCTTGCGTTCGGCGCCGGCGGGAGCCTCGGCCTCCCGCACCGCTACCAAATTTTCGATTCGAATCCCGAAGGCGCCCTCCTTGTAGTAGCCGGGTTCGTTTGACACGACCATGCCCGGCCGTAGGGCTTCGCGGTTGGGCAGCTTGGAGATGCGGTGGGGTCCTTCGTGGACCCCGAGGTAGGCGCCGACCCCGTGACCGGTGCCGTGGTCGTAGTCGAGCCCCGCATCCCACAAGGCTAAACGGGCCAAGGCGTCCACCTGCGAGCCGGTCGTGCCCTGCGGGAAGCGCACCGTGGCGAGCGCGATGTGGCCCTTGAGCACCCGTGTGAAACGATCGCGCTGCTCGGCGGTCGGCTCGCCGACGGCGATGGTTCGCGTTACGTCCGTTGTGCCATCGAGGTACTGCGCGCCCGAGTCGATGAGGAACAGTTCGCCCGGCCGAGGGCGGCGATTCGTGGCCGGGGTCGAGCGGTAGTGGACAATGGCCCCGTTGGCGCCGGCCCCGGCGATCGTCGGAAAACTCAAGCGCTGGAAGCGATCGCCCGCGCGACGAATTGCCTCGAGCCGATCGGCGGCGGAGATTTCGTCGATCTCGCCAGAACTGGCCCGGCGATCGAGCCACGCCAGAAAGGTACTGAGGGCGGCGCCGTCGCGACGGTGGGCCGCGCGGATGCCCTCGAGTTCAACCGGATTCTTGCAGGCCTTGGGCAGAGCGCACGGATCGTTGCCGCGGACGATGTCTGCGCCCGCGGCGGTCAACCGATCGCTGACCCAGGCGGGCGCCGTCGCCGCGTCCACCAACACACGACGTTTGGCCGCGCCAAGGCGATCGAGTGCTTCGCCGAGCACCCCCTTGTCGGCGATTGCCACCCGGTTCCCGAGGTGCGCCCGCACAACTGTGGCCAATTTGGCCGTATCGACGAACAACTCGACCCGGGCGTCGGCGTGCAGCACGGCAAAGGCCAACACCACAGGGGTGTACTCGAGATCGCCGCCGCGGATGTTGAGCAGCCAGGCGATCGAATCGGGCGCCGTCAAGACAGCGGCCTGCTGGCCCTCGCGTTTCAGCTGCGCCGCGAGACGCTCGGCTTTGCTCGCCGCCTCTTCGCCGGCGAACGCGACGTCGTGAATTGCTGCCGGTGCGGTCGGCGGTGCGGGTCGGTCGCGCCACACGGCATCGAGCGGGTTGTCGGCGCAGGCAACGAATGTCCCACCGGCCCGCGCGCACGCCGCGCGAAAGCGCTCGACGTCGGTGATCGTGTGGAGCCACGGGTCATAGCCGAGGGCGCCGCCGTTCAGGTGCTCGGCGATCCAATCGCCCGGGGGTTGCTCGCTGACGTGGCGCGGCTCGAAGCGACGGACATCGACCTGATGGCGCACCTGCAAGGTGTAGCGACCGTCGACGAAGATGGCGGCGCGATCGGCCAGCACGATCGCGAGACCGGCCGAACCCGAGAACCCGGTGAGCCAGGACAGGCGCTGGGCACTCGGCGGCACCCATTCCCCTTGATGCTCGTCCTGCAAGGGCACCAGGAAGCCGGCCAGCTTGCGCCGCGCGAGTTCGGCGCGAAGGTCATCGAGGCGGGTGGTCGGTGGGGTGGGGTGGGCGTCCATGTCGGCCATTATGCCTTGGCCGACCAATGGAGCCATGCACCACCTGCATTGCTGCATTGCACTATTTTCTCGCGATATATATTGAAAATAAGAGTGTGCAGCGCAATATAAAGGCCAACAATGCTGCTATATTAAGGGTGGACCGATGAATACGATTAACGATCGCCAAGACGAGCTGTCCGCGCTGCGGCAGGCGGCCGAACGGCACCGCGCTCAGGTTCTCGCGAACCTCCTGGCGGCCGTTCCAAAGGCCCTGATCTGGGCCGGTCGGGCCGTCGTCCGCACGATTCGCCGCTCCATCGAGCGCGAGCAGTTGCTGGCCCTCGATGACCGCACGCTCCGGGATATTGGGGTGTCGCGGATGGATGTCCAGCGCGCCTACGACGCCAAGGCGTTCAACACGCGCGCGGCGAACGAGAACTCTCCCGCCCGCGTCGCCTAGGCGACGCCCGGCGGGCGCTGTCGACCGCCAACCCCTCCCCCTGGCGGCGACACACGGATGCGCCGGTCGCAAGACCGGCGCATTTCGTTTTTCTGGGGTCGGTCGCCTCGACTCAGGGGCGGCGCAACAGGAGCGTGCGCCACTCCGCGATCGTTCGTCGCTCGACGACGACAAGACCCTGGCGGCGAAATGCCGTTTCCACCCATGTCGTGTGCTCGGGGAGCAGCCCGGAAAGTACCAAGCGGCCACCCCGTGCGAGATGGCGCCGGATCGCGGGCGCAAGGCGAATCAGCGGTCGCGCCAAGATATTGGCGAGCACGAGATCGTAGGGAGCAGAGCCTCTCAACGCCGGTGGTCGGAAACCCGCCCCGGCGATAAACCGAATGCGCCGTCCCAAGCCGTTGCGTCGCGCATTCGTTGCGGCGATGGCCACCGCCACCCGGTCGATATCGCTTGCCACGACGGTGCCGGGCCACGTTCGCGCGGCGGCCATGGCAAGGATGCCGGTGCCGCAGCCGAGGTCGAGCACACGGCGCGGGCGCGCGTTTCGCGCGAGGCGATCGAGGGCCGTGAGGCATCCCCGGGTGCTGCCATGATTGCCGGTGCCGAACGCGTTGCTGGCATCGATGGTGAGCGCGACCCGCGCCGATGGCCTGGCGAGATGCGACCCGTGGATGGCGTAGCGACCGACATGAACCGCTGGATTGAGGGCCTGGGAGCGAACGACCCAATCCTCCGACGTCAGCGCGACGCACGCCGCTTCCTCGGCCCCGTGGTCGCGGCACCAGCGGCGGATGCGCTCCTGCATCTCTGCCGACGGGGGCTCCTCGAGGAGAGCTTCGATCACCCAGCGGATCGAGCGCGCGGGTGGCTCAGCGAACGACGACAGCGCCAGAACCTGTCCTGAGGTTTCGGTATCGAGCATGAGCTCAGCCGCGGCGCGGTCGGGCATCGGGACCCGCAGCACCACAGACCAAAGTTGGGGAGCCATTGCCTAAGCCGGGCGGACGAAGGAATCGATCACCTTCTTGGCGCCGGCCTTTTCGAACTGGATGAGGAGCCGGTTGCCCTCGATCGATTCGATGCGGCCGTAACCGAACTTCTCGTGAAAGACCCGGTCGCCCGTGCCGAATTTCCCTTCGGGCACTTCGCTCCACACCGTTTCTGCCTTGGCCTCGAGCACGACCCCGTCGCGGTTGAACCCGCGGTTTCGCCGCATTCGCCGGCGCCCCGGGCTGTCCCACGGTCGCTCGGCCGTGGTCGTCTCGAAGGCCGAGGTCTCCTCCGAGAATGTGTTGACCCCGGTCGTGCCGGCGACAACCTCGACATGTTCGGGCGGCAATTCGTCGATGAACCGCGACGGCAGATTGTTCTGCCAGTCCGAGAACGTGCGCCGGCTCATGGCGAAGGACACGCGAGCCGATTTGCGGGCCCGGGTCAGGCCGACATGGGCCAGCCGGCGCTCCTCCTCGAGCGCACTGGTCCCGCCTTCGTCGAGCGAGCGCTGATTGGGAAACACCCCTTCCTCCCAGCCCGGCAGGAAGATGGTGTCGAACTCGAGGCCCTTGGCGGCGTGCAGCGTCATGACGTTGATCATGTCGCCGTCAGCGGTGTTCTCACGGTCCATCACCAAACTGACATGGTCGAGGAACGCCCCCAGGTTCTCGTATTCGTCGAGCGTCTGGACCAATTCACGCAGGTTGTCGAGCCGCCCCGGGGCTTCGATCGATTTGTCGCGTTGCCACATCTCGCTGTAGCCGGACTCGTCGAGTACGGTCTCCAGCAATTCGGGAAGCGGCGTGCGCTCGGCCATCGCCCGCCAGCGCGTGAACGCCTCGAGCAGGTCGCCAAGCGACTTGCGCGCCTGCGGCCGCAGGTCGTCGGTCGAGATCAGATCCTGGGCTGCCCGCAGCAAGGACACGCCTCCGGAGCGCGACTGGCGGTGCAACGATTGCAGGACCGAGTCGCCCAAGCCGCGCTTCGGCACGTTGACGATGCGCTCGAAGGCGATGCCGTCGTCCGGTTGCGCGATCACGCGCAGGTAAGCGATGGCGTCGCGAATCTCGCGCCGCTCGTAGAAGCGGGGGCCGCCGATCACGCGATAGGGCAGCCCGACGGTGAGGAATCGGTCCTCGAACTCGCGGGTCTGGAAGCCTGCCCGCACCAGCACCGCGATCTCGCTCAGCCGGTGACCGTTGCGCTGCAGGTCCTCGATCTCCTCGGCGATGGCGCGGGCCTCTTCGACGCCGTCCCAATAGCCGCGAATGCGCACCTTCTCGCCCGTCGTTTCCTCGGTCCACAGCGTCTTGCCGAGGCGGCCTGCGTTGTGGGCGATCAGGCGCGAGGCGCAGGCGAGGATGTGGGGCGTCGAGCGATAGTTGCGCTCGAGGCGAATGACCTTGGCGCCGGCGAAGTCGCTCTCGAACCGCAGGATGTTGCCGACCTCGGCGCCGCGCCAGCCGTAGATCGACTGGTCGTCATCACCGACGCAGCAGATGTTGCGCTGGCCCTGGGCCAATAGGCGCAGCCATAGGTATTGGGCGACGTTGGTGTCCTGGTATTCGTCGACCAGGATGTACTTGAACTTGAGGTGATATTCGCCGAGCACCTCGGGCTGATCGCGAAACAGCGTCAGACAGTGCAGCAGGAGATCACCGAAGTCGGCGGCATTCTGCGTGTGCAGGCGGTCCTGATAGTCCCGGTAGAGCGCGGCGGCGCGACCATGGGCGAACTCACCCGCGTCCTCCCGTGTCGCCTGTTTCCAATCGATGCCGCGATCCTTCCAGCGGTCGATGATGGCGGCGAGGACCCGGGCCGGCCAACGCTTCTCGTCGATGCTGGCCGCGTCCATCACCTGCTTCATGAGCCGAATCTGGTCGTCGGTGTCGATGATCGTGAAATTCGACTTCAGTCCGACCAGCTCGGCGTGCCGTCGCAGGATGCGCACGCCGATCGAATGGAAGGTGCCGAGCCACATCCCCTCGACCGCACCACCGACCAACTGGGCGACGCGATCGGACATTTCGCGAGCGGCCTTGTTGGTGAAGGTGACCGCCAGAATCTCCCAGGGACGGGCCAGATGAAGTTGCAAGATATGGGCGATCCGCGTCACCAACACCCGTGTCTTGCCGGTGCCGGCACCGGCCAGCACGAGGACCGGCCCGTCGGTGGTTTCGACCGCCTGACGCTGAGCCTCGTTGAGGGACTTCAGGTAAGGACCGGCCGGGCGGACACTGGCCATCGCGCGGGCCGAGATTCCTTCGGAGCGTGGGGCTGGCGGTGCCGGCGGCGAATCGGAGAAGTCGAACGGGTCGGACATTCCCGGGCTGCTTATCACAGGGCGCCCGCGGCAGCCACCGCGGGCCTGAGGCCGATGCGGCGGCCAGCGCGGGCCGGGCGGGGCAGCCC